>JAHEYQ010000015.1:0-19118 GCA_023251515.1 Bacteroidales bacterium | reverse complement strand
ACTAATCCCCGATTTAATTTTTGGGTATGATGATGATACTTTAGAAAAAGTAGTTGGTGAATTATTGCTAAAAAACAATAAAACCATTTCAACTGCAGAGAGCTGCACAGGTGGCTATATTTCTCACCTAATCACATCAATACCTGGAAGTTCAAATTATTATAAAGGCAGTATTATTTCTTATTCAAATGAAGTTAAGTCAGATTTATTAAAAGTAAATCAGGAAACTTTAATAAAATATGGAGCTGTAAGCAAAGAAACTGTTGAAGAAATGGCCAAAGGAGCTTTAAAGGCTCTTAATACCAATTATTCCATTGCAGTATCAGGTATAGCTGGGCCTGATGGCGGCACAAAAGAAAAACCGATAGGTTTGATTTGGATTGCTGTAGCATCTGAAAATAAAATTGTTACAGAAAAATTTTTACATGGAGAAGATAGAGGTCGTAATATAAGAAAAGCTGCTTTAAGTGCATTAAACATGTTGCGAAAACTTATACAATCTGATTGTTGATAAAAACATAAGTGTTTTTAATAAAAACATTTGCATTTATCGAAATATTTTGTAATTTTGCACTCCATTTTTTAAAATGTAACCATAAAAAACAATAAATACGATGTCAAAAGTTTGTGATATTACCGGAAAAAAAGTGATTACTGGAAATAAAGTATCTCACTCAAATATAAAAAGTAAAAGAAGATTTTATCCAAATCTTCAGACAAAAAAATTCTATATTCCAGAAGATGATTGTTGGATTACTTTAAAAGTTTCAGCAAGTGGAATCAGAAATATCACTAAAAACGGCATTTCTGCATGCTTAAAAAAAGCTGAAGAAAACGGTTTAATTATTGTAGGATAATTAAATAGAAAGAATTTTAAAAAGCTGTCGTGTTCAGACAGCTTTTTTTTTGCCGTTTACTGATTTATAACAACCTTTCCCTTATTTCTGTTTTTTCTTTTCTTTGCGATGTATTACTTTTACATCAGTTTTAACCTAAAGAATAAAAACATGAAGAAAATTACATTTTTTATTGTGTTCACTATCGGAATAGCAACTCAATTGGTATCGCAATCTTTTCACAGTGATACCCTTTCGATAAACAATATAAAAGCATTAGTGAGAGCAGGTGGAGTTCAGTTTTGGGAACCTACCCCAAATTCTACAAACAATCGATCTGTGTATGAATATCCTAACGGAAGTGGTAAAAACACAATTTTTACAAGCTCTTTCTGGTTTGCAGGAAAAGATATAAACAACAATTTGAAAGTTGCTGCCGAAACATACAATACTAATGGTACAGATTTTTGGACAGGACCACTTACTAATGATGGTATCGCATCCACAAATCAAGCAACAGTTAACAATTGGAATAAAGTCTGGGGAATAAAAAAACAAGCCTTAATTAATTATTTAAATAGCCTTTACTACCCTTCCAATCCACCACCTTTTGTATTAAACTGGCCCGCACATGGAGATACAAATCAGCAACAAAGCTATCATTTAGCTCCTTTCATTGATTTAAACTTAAATGGCAGCTATGAACCTTATTTGGGTGATTATCCTAAAATCTATGGAGATCAATGCTATTTTTTTATTATAAATGACCAGAAGGTTCATCAGGAATCTCAAGGGCAAACTTTTGGACTCGAAATTCATGTAACTGCTTATGCATTCAGTAACCCATCAGATTCTGCTTTAAATAATACAATTTTTTACAAATATAAAATTTTCAATAAATCAACCTATACATATACTAATTGTTATGCAGGGTTTTACAATGATTTTGATATTGGCAATTCATTTGATGATTATATTGGTTGTAATGTTGAGCTTTCAACTTGTTATGCTTATAATGGTACACTTTTAGATGGGAATGGACAAAATAATAGTTATGGAGCAAATCCTCCTGTACAAGGTATGACAATATTAAATGGAGCAAAAATGGATCCGGACGGATTAGATAACCTAAAATCAGATTTAAATGGTAATCAGATTTGTGACCATTCTGTAAATGGAAAAAACTTTGGAGATTCATGGATTGATAATGAAAGATATGGAATGTGTAATTTTGTATATTTAAACAATCAATATGGGCAATATGGTCAACCTGAATTTCCGATAGATTTTTTTAATTTATTATCCAACGATCAATTAAAATGGGGTGTTTATCTTTATGACACTTCAAGCAATCTTGTTAATGCAAGATTTGCATTTCCTGGATTAACCGATTCAACAAATTGGGGTACAGGTTGTGGAACAAGACCATTTCCAAACAACTGGACTGAAGCACTTTCAAACGATCCTTCAGGTGATAGAAGAGGCATTTCTTCAATGGGACCTTTTGTTTTTCATCCTAATGAAGTTCAGGAAATTGATATTTGTTATTCAACAGCACCTTCAATTAATTCTTTAAATCAAAACATTATCAATATTCAAAATTTAATGTTATCAGCTCCGGAAATTTTTCAAGGCTATGTTGGAATAAATGATAGAAAACCGAATGAAATACAATTCAGAATTTATCCGAATCCTGCTGACAATGAATTAAATATTGATATATTAAATTTAAGAAACTGCAAATTTGAAATTTATAATTTAATTGGACAGGTAATTAAATCGGGCAATTTAAATAATGATGTTACTCAGAAAATTGATATTTCGCAATTGCAAAAAGGTGTTTACATGATTAAAATATCTAATTCAGAAGTAATTAAAACTCATAAATTTATAAAGAAATAATCAGTTACCATACTGTTTGTATTAATTTTAGTGATTAAGTTGATGAAAAAAAAGCTGATTCGTAATGAATCAGCTTTTTATTTGATTTTTTTAATTTTAATTTCAAAACCCAAAACCAATTGCAATGCCGATTCTGATTCCAAAACCTTTTAAGCCATAAGCGAAATCTTCAGAAGTTTGAGAACCAGATTTGTATTTAATATCACCATCATTATAACTTGGACCGGCAAACATATCAAATACAAAGCCACTGCTGTAAACCCATTGCCTTCCAAACATCAAACCACCACCTATTGTAGTTAAAGTTAATTCATTGTTTGGAATTGTACCCTCATCAGTAATTTCAAAACGTTGAAAGCGAAAATACGGTGCTAAATATGCTCCCGATAAGGCACGTTGTTTGGTGTAAAAACGCATTTCCGGAGTTATGATAATACCGCTATAGCTCAGATCGCCTAGACCTAAACCGGTATATGCTACACCCATTTGAAATGATTTGGCATTATCCAATTTCATTTCCAAAAAAACAGAACCTGTGCTTACCAAAGCACTCAAAGGATTAATTTTAAAAACAAGTTTTTCGTCTGATTGTGAATACAATTTTGCATTGATTAACATCAAGGCTAATAATAGAATTGATAATTTTTTCATGTTTATTTGATTTTATTTTTTTCTTAACATTACAAAATTTATGCCATTCTTTTATTGTTGACTAATCCGAAATCAATACTTGCATTTACAAACTTCAAAACATTATGTATTAATGTTATATCATACTTTATTTTTTCTGAAATTTCAGTTTTATCATTAAATTTTAGTTCAAATAAATCATCATTAGCAAAATCAATACCTATAAAAAGATATTGATTAACCGTTGAAATGCCAATACAAGCATTATGGTTTTTATTAAAATCCGACATTAAAACTGAAAATTGCAAAAACAAAGTTTGATCATATTTATCTGTTTTAGAATAGCATAAACGCAATTCATTTTCATTTACCAATTTATATCCTCTTAATTCAGCTTGATTCTTTTTCCTTTTATCTTTTTTCTCAATTATCATACACTCATTTTCCCAATCATTTTCAAATTTAACAATAATAAATAGTCCATTAAATATAAATCTCAAAAATTCCTGAATATGAACATCAATAATATGAAAACTAATACTTTCACGCTTACCAGAAATATAATCATCTTCATATTTATCTGAAATATACGAATTGAAAAATCCTGATTTCTGAAAAAAAAATTCATTTGTATTGCATTTCTGTTCAAAGTGCAATTCGCTATCAATATGATAAATAGCTTTGGAAATTACATTCTTTTTATATTGATTTTTTAGATTTTTTAATATGCCATTTGGTAGTAATGAATATTTATTGGTGGTTAAATACACAAATAAGATAATAAATACTTTAAACACACCCGCTATCAGTATCAATTTCAAACTGTTACTGCGTCTGAATCCATCAAGCGTTGCAATTACAATCATTAGTATAATAATTATTAGCAAAATATACTTATTCCTTTTGGCAATTTGTTTAACATGATTTGTTTTGCTGGTAAAATAGTAAGATTCTTCACTTATTATACTATCAATAAGATTTTGCAAGTTTGAATTATCAATCATATATAGCTTATTTGATTATTTTCCACAAATATCCTTATACAAACAATACCTGCAATTTTCATCTATTTCAGTTTGTGCAAAAACAGAATTTTTATCAAAAATCTCTTGTAAAATTATTTTCACAACTCCCTCAAAAGCAATTATATCATCTTTCATTAAAAAATCTGAATCATTAAAATTAAAACTCATAAATCCCTTTGAAATATTACGCAATGACAAAATTCCAGTTCTAAATTCATCAGAATAATCAGAATTTTCTTTTGCATATAATAGTGCATAAACAGCTAATTGAAAGCATTTTGAAAATTTACTTTCAGTTATTAATTGTTGAAATTCAGAAATCTTTAGGTAGCGTTCTTCAACTTTCCCTGTTTTATAATCAACAATTCTGATTTTACCATTTTCAGAATCAACTCTATCAACAAAACCTTTTAATTTAATTAATGGTATTTCATTATCATTACAATCAATTATTGTTTCCATTCTCTTTTCCAACATCCTGATAGTCTGAAATTTATTTTCTTCATTCAGCTTTTTGAGATAAGCGATATCACTATTTAATAAATTTCTGATATAAATCTTTGACATTTTTACAGTTAACAGATTGATACCATAAGAAATTTCACCTTCTTTGTACAACTCCTGAAAATAAAAATCAGTTAATTTATCTATTTGAGGTATCATTTTTTCGATATCTAATACACTGATTATTTTATCAATATAAGGCCTATACAATTCAGCTAAAACTTCATGAATTACTTTTCCCAAAGTATTAGCTTCAATAACTTCCTCCGTTTCTTCCAATTCGGAAATACCAACAATATTTTTAAAATAAAATTGCAATGGACAATTAATAAAATCATTAAGATTACTTGCAGAAAAGCCGATTTTTGCCATTTTATTAAGCTTTTCCAATATCAGTTCATCTTTCTTTATACGAATGGGCAAAGTATTTTCTTTTTTATCGGAAGCTACATTTACTATATATTCTCTGATTTTTATATTTTGATTATATTTAGGTAATTCACTTATAATTTGATATAAAAATCTGCTTTTATCACCATCTGAAAATTCATCAGGCTCAGTATTATACATAATTGTAATGTGTTCAGCTCTTTGCAACAATCTATAAAAATGATATGCAAATATGGCATCTTTATCAGAATAATCAGGCATTCCAAAAATTTTCTTAATATCTATTGGAACAAAAGAATTATAACCTCTTGATGCTGGTAAAACACCCTCATTAACAGAAAGTAAAATAACTTTATTAAAATCTAATACTCTGGTTTCCAATACTCCCATTATTTGCAATCCTTCTAATGGTTCCCCATAAAAAGGCACCGACTGACTGGAAATAAATCTTTTAAATAATTTTCGAAATCCTGATACACTAAGCTTCTCAGTCTTATTTTCAATTAAAACTGATAATTCATGCAACAATTTTGCAAAATAGTAAATAATTTCGTTTTCAAATTTTTTACTTTCATCATTTTCAAGTTTTTTCCTAATTAAATTTGTGATTTTTGTGAGATTGTAAATACAATTTTCTTCAAATATCCAATCAGATAAAATAAATTTTAAAATTTCTATTTCTATACCATCCTCAATTTCAACACTTTTCAATATATCTGAATAAGAATAAAATATCTTATTAGAAATTCTGATTTTCTTAATCAAGCGATCGAAATTAAATATAGCTTTAAGAAATGGATTATCAAGAACATTTAATAAATCTTTGAAATAAAATCCATTACTCCGTTTTGAATCAACTGCCAATTTGAATTTATTTTCATGCATCAATAAAACAGAATCAATTAAATTGTAGAGTAAAGTATTTTTAAAAGGCAGTCCCATTGTTAGATTAAAACTACTAATATCTGATGGCAAAGCATTTAAAAGAGGAAATAATAAATTTTCATCACTTAAAACAATTGCAGTATTTTCCAATTTAATGTCAACGTTTATCCAATCATTAATAATATTGCCAGCATATTTTGCTTGACCCAGTTTCATTGGGATTCCAATAATATCAATAGATTTGGCAGAAGTTTTTAAGAAATCTGATTTCCATACCAAATCATAATTATTCCACTTTTGCTGATAATACCGAATAAATTTCCCTGCTTCCTGCAATTCATTATCAACATAATACGAATCTACATCCCAAAATATTTCAGCAACACCTTGTTTTTGTAATGTTTTTATAATTTGTTCTTCAGCAGTGGTTAATGCATTAAAGCCAGCAAAAAGAATTTTTTTCCATCTATTTTCTGAAGAATAATTTTTAATATTTTCTGCAACATGACGATACTGTGCACCCTGATATGCTATTTTATTAGTAAACAATCTATCATTAAACTTTGTATAATACTCATAAAGAGAATTATAGAATTTTAAATATTTTTTTTGAAAAGGAGTTAGGTCATTTCCATCCAAATTCCATAAAGAAATGGCTTTGGTTTCACTTAAATATGAAAAAACAGATTCGGAATCAACCAAATACAAATCAATTTCATTAAAATCGTGTAATAAAATATCTGCAATACTCAGAAAATCTTCAATTTTTTTGCTCACCTCTTTTTCAATTTCTGTATGTATTGCATATAATTCAAAAATCAATGTTATGTTATCAGCCAGAGAAGCTTCAGCTAATTCTGATATAAAATCTTCAATAGCAAATACTTGAGGAAGCCAAACAGCATTATTTATTTTTTCACTTAAAAATTTCTTTAAATACAATCCTGCTCTTCTGTTTGGAAAAACAACACAAACCTCTTCTAAATTATCTCTGTGATTTTCAAACAAATAATCAGTAAATTTTTGCAAATATGTATGAATCATAAAAAATAAAGCTTATAAATTCTTTAAAAAATCCTGCGCTTCCTGTACACATTCAGTATCAGCAACTCTCAAATATACGTCAATTATAGAAAACTTACCGACTTCAGCAAACATATCAAAAACTTTAGGATCAACAATTTGAATTCCACTAAAAGCATAAGCATTTAATTCTTCTCTTTTTCGATTAATTAATCTCAATTCTTTAGAAGCCAGATTTTCCCATCCAGACAATTGTAAATTATCATCAAACAGCAAAAAACGCATACTTTTACGGCTTTTTACTGCAAGTGTAGCCAAAGCATTGGATGAAATATGTTGATCATACATTTTCACCAGATCAATATCTGATTGAATATCTACATTATATGCAAAGAATGGTTTTCCATCATCAAAAAAAGAAGCTGCTTTTTTTAGGCCACCTCCGGTATCGAGTAAAAATCTGCTCTCATCTGATAAACTTATATTTACACCAAAATCATTTTCTTGCAAATATGATGTTAACTGATCAGCAAAATGATGAATATTTACTATAATATCAGTAACTCCGGCACTTTTTAGTTTCCGGATTACATTAGAAATCAAAGGTTCGCCACAAACTTCAACCAATGCTTTGGGTCTGTCGTTAGTTAAAGGTTTTAATCGGGATCCTAAACCCGCTGCAAAAATCATTGCTTTCATATGTTTATTTTTATTTATTTAATTGTACATATGGAACTCGCCATATAAACATTCTCCTGTGTTTGAATATTTTCTCATGGCTCGTTTCATATGTTTATATTTTGTTATATTGTTGAATATTATTGTTTTACAAAACTGCTATGCGCTTATCAATTTATAATCATCCGTTTGTGTATCAAAATTAATTTGTCATGAATGTTTCATCTGTTTTTTTAAATATTTATTAGTATAGATACCAGCCTATTGGCAGGTAAAAAACTCGTCATAACAATATACCACAGTATGTTATTTTTTTTCATGACTCATTTCAATTTTTTATTTATAATTTTAATAAGATTTCTCAATTTTCTTAGGTTTACACAATTTCTTTTCTTTTTGCGAAACCCTTTCACATTTTTTGCATTTGTATTTTGCTTCAATATCGGCAATATACTCTTTATCTTCACACGCTTTTTTACTTCCCATTTTCTAATAAAAATTCAATATAATCCGGAATTGATTCTAAAAATGAAAATTTTTCATTTTCAAAATCAATCCAACAACAATAATGTTCTATGCCATTAGTTACCAATAAATAATTTACTTTTAATGTCATATTATACCTTGCAATCTGACTAAAAACTTCATTTGTAATCGGAATATGTGGAGCTTTACACTCAATTATCATCCTAGGTTTCATATCATTAGCAAAAACAACAACATCAGTTCTTTTATTTAAGCCATTAACTTTTAATGCTTTTTCAACAGAAATTAATGATGCTGGATACAATTTCTGATTGATTAAGTGGGCAATACAATTTTGCCTTACCCATTCTTCATCTGTTAAAGCAACAAATTTCTTCCTGATTATATCAAAAATTTCAGTTCCTTTTAAACCATCTCTGATTCTGAATGAAACTTCAGGAAAGTTAAGTAAAATCATAAGTTGTAACAAATATTTTTTACAAACCTACAAAAAAATATGCAATAACTCCCTATTAAAGAAAAAGATTTTGTATTTTTACAGCTTATTTTATTAAAGCATATAGTAATCAACAATTTATCAATATGAATAAATATTTATTTCTGATATTCACTTTTTTTTCACTTATATTAAATGGTCAAAATAAATCAGACACCACTCTGAATAACAGCAATAAAGAAAAACAAATTAAAGGTTGGAGCTTAGGAGCCGTACCTGCAATAGCTTTTGATTCAGATATTGGGTTTAAATACGGTGCTGCTTTAAATTTATATGATTATGGCAATAGCAATCTTTATCCTAATTACAAACATTCCATTTATTTAGAATGGTCGAGAACCACAAAAGGAAGTGGAATTAATCAAATAACATACGATTCAAAATATCTTATAAAAGGACTAAGATTTACAGGAGATATCAGTTATTTTCAGGAACAAGCTCTTGATTTCTATGGATTTAATGGGTATCAATCTGAATATAATCATCAGCTTGAAGATGATAACGATAAAAATTACATATCAAGAATGTATTATAGAATTGACAGACAGCTTTTCAGATTAAGTTTTGATTTTGTTAGCAACAAAGAAAATCAAAATTTTAAATGGCTGATTGGATATGGATTATATGACAATAATATAAATAAAGTTGATATAAACAAATTAAATGAAGGCAGAGATGCTGACAAACTATTCCCTGCAGTTGACACAAACACAAGTCTTTATGAAAAATACAAAAATTGGAGTATAATTCCATATGAACAGGAAAATGGAGGTACTACACAATTAATAAAACTTGGTTTGGTTTATGATAGTCGAGATAATGAAGCTAATCCGATGAAAGGAATCTGGTCTGAAGCTATTTTAATACTTTCACCAACATTTATAGGAAATAAATACAATTATGCTCAAATTGCAATTAATCATCGTCAATATTTTACTATAAAAAAAGAGGTTTTAAATCTGGCCTGCCGATTAGCATATCAGGGTAAAATTGCCGGTGAAATGCCATTTTATATGCTCCCTTTTGTATTTTCTTCAAACAAACCTACACGAGATGGCTTAGGGGGTGCTAAAACGGTAAGAGGAATTCTTAGAAACCGAATTGTGGGTGAAGGAATTTTTTATGGAAATATTGAACTTCGTTGGAAATTTCTACGAACAAAATTCTTAAAACAAAATTTTTATATTGCATTAAGTGGATTTACAGATATCGGGCAGGTTGTTCAATTTTATAATTTCAATAAAAGCAAGATTCCATCAAACTTTTCAATAATATCGGATAATGAATCACTTCACATCGGATATGGAGGAAGTTTACATTTTGTTTTAAATTCAAATTTTGTTTTGAATTTTACTTATGGTCATGCTAATAGTAAGCAAGATGGAAATTCTGCATTTTATATTAATTTAAATTATCTTTTTTAAGGAAAGGAAAACACCTGAAAATTTAAATAAAATCAGTAATTTTGTATAATTTTTTAAAAAACAGAAAAGTGCATAAAACCTTATTTTTCAGCACTCAATTAATTGACAATAAATAACTAAAAAAATAATAATGAAAACAAAAGAAGAAATAGTTGAAAATTGGCTACCCAGATATACCGGAACAGATTTAAAAGATTTTGGACAATATATTTTATTGGTTAATTTCTCCCAATACGTTGAAATGTTTGCAGAAATGTTTAATGTTGAAGTAAAAGGAAATGAAAAAGCTATGCAAAGTGCTACAGCTAACAATATTACGATAATCAATTTTGGGATGGGAAGTGCAAATGCAGCAACGATAATGGACTTATTAAGTGCTATAAGACCCAAAGCTGTATTATTTCTGGGTAAATGTGGTGGATTAAAAAAGAAAAACAATATAGGAGATTTAATTTTACCGATTGCTGCAATTAGAGGAGAAGGAACATCAAGAGATTATTTTCCAAAGGAAGTTCCTGCACTACCAGCTTTTAATCTTCAAAAAGCAATTTCAACAACCATTAGAGATTACAACAAAGATTACTGGACAGGAACAGTATATACCACTAATAGAAGAGTTTGGGAACATGACGATGAATTTAAAGCCTATTTAAGAAAAACAAGATGTATGGCTATTGATATGGAAACAGCTACAATTTTTATTGTAGGGTTTGCAAATCACATTCCATCAGGAGCTTTACTTCTTGTTTCCGATCAGCCAATGATTTCAGAAGGAGTTAAAACAGAAGAACTTGACAAAAAAGTAACTGCAAAATTTTTAGATGCTCACCTTGAGATTGGTATAGAATCTTTAAAACAATTAATTAATAAAGGTCAAACTGTAAAACACCTATATTTTGACTATAATAACCAATATTAGAATCTACAATCATTTAAAGAAGTTTTTTAATTAATATCGCACAAATGACATTTGAACAAATTCTTACAGATTTAAAAAACAAGATTTACAGACCAATTTATCTCTTATCTGGTGAAGAACCTTTTTATATTGATGAAATTGCTGATTATATTGAAAAAAATACATTAGACGAAACTGAAAAAGAATTTAATCAAACAGTTATTTATGGCAAAGACATTGATATCCCTACATTGGTAAATTATGCGAAACGCTTCCCAATGATGTCTAATTATCAGGTAATTATAGTAAAGGAGGCTCAGGAATTAGACAAAATTGAAGAACTTGCACCCTATCTTGATAATATGCAACCATCTACCCTTTTGGTATTATGCTATAAATACAAAAAAGTAGATGGCAGAACTTCTTTTAAAAAAAATCTGGAAAAAAAAGGCGTTTTTTTTGAATCAAAAAAATTGTACGACAACCAATTACCAGATTGGATATCTACTTATTTAAAACAAAAGAATTATCAAATTACTCCAAATGCAGCTAAATTATTAGCCGATTTCCTTGGTAATGATTTACAAAAAATTGTAAATGAAATAAATAAACTTATTATTAATATACCAAGTCAAACAGCTATAACTCCTGAACTTATCGAAGAAAATATTGGTATCAGTAAAGATTTTAATGTTTTTGAACTACAAAAAGCATTAGGAGCTAAAGACATTGTAAAATCTAATCAGATTATAAATTATTTTGCATCAAATCCAAAAGAAAATCCATTAGTTAAAGTTATTATTATTTTATATCCATTTTTTAATAAAATACTTACTTTTCAGCAATTAGCAGATAAAAGCCAGAAAAATGCGGCTTCTGTTTTGGGGATTTCTCCTTTTTTTGTAAAAGACTTTGAAGAGGCATCAAAAAAATATAGTACTCAAAAATTATTTCAGATTATTTCCATTTTAAGGGAATATGATTTAAAATCAAAAGGGGTTGACAATGTTTCAACATCAGATGGAGATTTAATGAAAGAACTCGTTTACAAAATATTACATTAATAAAAAAGGCTGTCAAAAATTTCTGACAGCCATTTTTTATTTATTTAAAAAGATTTTTATTGCAAAGTTGCTCCAATTGTTGCAACATTTTCATTTATTAACCAATAGGTTTTGTTGCTATTAACAACGGGTTTTAACTTATATGCCGTAACCTGAATATAACCAAATCCAGATCCAACTGTAGCTAATTCAGCTGCAGTAAAAGTATGTGATGTTGAATTACCTGCTTTTGACTTTGTTACAAAAGCCTTTGGACCATAAACTGAAAAAATCAAACTATCAGCACCTGTAACTAAATCACAAGTTAATGTATATGAAGATGCTATACTAAATGTTGCAGAACTTGTAACATTTACATCTGTTGGAAAAGAATTAGCTGTAGCATTAAAAGCTGGTACATTAGCACTTCCACTTACTGTCCATGAAGGAGGAGAAGTAAATTCAAGTCCTAAAGGATTAGCAGCACCCGGTTGATACATATACATATTTGATGTATCCTTAGTTAACGGAAAAGTATTAACACTTATATTACCAGCATTATAATTTACACCAGATGTAGATGATGGAAACATAGCAACAGCTAATCCAACATTAATCATTTGAATCGGCATTCCGGGTATCACTATAGGTGGTTTGGTCTGAGTCTGAATGGCAACTAAAACCCCTGCAACATTACTAGGAATTGATGGTATTGGATTAGACGGTGAAGGTGTTGGAGTTGGAGTTGGAGTTGTTGTATCATCCTTTTTGCAAGATGAAATTAAAACAGTTACTAATAAAATACAAGATAAGATAAAAGGAATTTTTTTCATTGTTTTCATTTTTAAGTTATTACTAAATTAATTTTTATAATAAAATAAAAACAAAAAAATATTCAAAATGTTTGTTTACGTCCGAAAAAACTACAAAAACTCTATTTGATATTAACATTTATTTATATTAAATATCACATTATAAGTCGATAAAAAAAACTACTTTTGCTATTTGTATAAAAATCGAATTAACCATAATAAGTTATGCTTTTAAAAAATATATCAAGAATAATTATTATTTTCTTGTTTTTATCTTTTACACAAACACCTATCTCTCAAGCACAAAATTCGACAATAAAAGGTTTTGTATATGAAAAAGAAAGTGGTGAACCAATCATATTTACGAATGTGTTTTTAAAGAAAACATCAATTGGTGCAACAACGGATGTAAATGGTTATTTTGTAATCAGTCAGATTCCCCCTGGTAATTACACACTTATGGTAACCTATTTAGGTTATGATTCTATTTCAATTCCAATTTCCATAAAAGCAGGCGAAGTTCAAAACAAAAAATTATATTTATTAAAAAGCGCTTTTAATCTTGATGTTGTAAATATATCAGCAGAAAGAGAAGAAGCTAAACAAGAAACAAAAACATCTGTAATAAAAGTAACTCCAAAACAGTTAAAACAAATTCCTTCAATTGGAGGACAAGCAGATTTGGCTCAATATCTTCAGGTAATTCCAGGTGTTGTTTTCACTGGAGATCAGGGTGGACAGTTATACATCAGAGGAGGTGCTCCAATTCAGAATAAAGTTTTACTAGACGGAATGGTAATTTACAATCCATTTCATTCTATTGGTTTATTTTCTGTTTTTGAAACCGATATCATAAGAACTGCAGATGTTTATACAGGTGGTTTTGGTGCCGAATATGGCGGAAGGATTTCATCGGTAATGGATATAAACACAAGGGATGGTAACAAAAAGAGACTTTCTGGAAAGCTCAGCAGTAGCACATTTGGTGCTGGTTTGTTACTCGAGGGTCCTCTTAAAAAAGAAACCGAAAATGGAAATAGTACTTCTTTCATTATTTCTGCAAAAAATTCATATCTGGCACAAAGCTCTAAAGTTTTCTATAATTACATTGATACTGCAGGGCTACCATTCAATTTTACAGATATTTACAGTAAAATTTCTTTTAATGGATCAAACGGAAGTAAGTTGAACTTATTTGGATTTCATTTTAATGACAATGTTGATAATTATCAAGCTTTGGCCGATTTCAATTGGAAAACGACCGGTTTTGGTGCAAACTTTATCGTTGTTCCGGGTAGTTCCTCTGTTTTGATGGAAGGGATTTTTGCATATTCCAACTACATGATTACCATGTCAGATAATGATGCATTACCCAAACAAAGCGAAATAAACGGCTTTAATGCAGGTTTAAATTTTACTTATTTTATTGGTAAAGACCAAATGAAGTATGGAATTGAAATGCAAGGATTTAAAACTGACTTCACTTTTTATAATGCTGTAAAAAGAAAATTAGGACAATCTGATAACACAACAGAAATTGCCGGTTACGTGAAATACAAGTCTAGTATAGGTAAGTTTCTGATTGAACCGAGTTTACGACTACAATATTATGCTTCACTTTCAGAATTTTCATTAGAACCCAGATTTGCTATGAAATATTTAGCTTCTGAAAAATTAAGATTTAAATTGGCAGCAGGTATCTATACTCAAAACCTGATAGATGCAAAATCTGACAGAGATATTGTAAATCTTTTGTATGGATTTTTATCAGGACCAGAAAACTTACCAGAAAAATATAAAGGTGAAGAAGTTACAAGTAAATTACAAAAAGCTCAACATCTGATTGCTGGTGTTGAATATGATATTTTCAAACATATAACTATCAATCTTGAAGGATATTATAAAAACTTTTCTCAACTTACCAATTTAAATAGAAATAAAATTTTTGATGATATTCCTGATTACTATAATAAACCAGAATCTTTACGCAAAGATTTTATTATTGAAACCGGTAATGCATATGGTGCTGATTTAAGTCTTAAATACGATTATAAAAAAATTTATATTTGGGCGGTATATTCATTGGGTTATGTAAACAGAACTGATGAATATCAAGACTATGTGCCACATTATGATCGTCGTCATAACGTAAATTTAATGCTTTCATACTTGTTTGGTGGTAAACTTGATTGGGAATTTAATGTAAGATGGAATTATGGTTCTGGTTTCCCATTTACTAAATTACAAGGTATTTATGAAAAATTAGATTTCAGTGGTGGTATTAATCAGGATTATACAACATCAAACGGGCAATTGGGAATACAATATGCAGATATTAATACAGGCAGATTGCCTGATTATCACCGATTGGATTTAACATTGAAAAAGAAATTCGAAATAGCAAAAAATTCTGCGTTGGAAACTTCATTAAGCGTTACAAATGCTTATAACAGAGATAATTTATTTTATTTCAATGCGATAAGAAGAGAACGTGTGAATCAATTGCCATTTATGCCAAGTATTGGAATTAATCTTACTTTCTAATTTTTACTTTACATGCATATTATTTTAATTTTGAATACTTAATTTTTTTAATAAAAAATATGCTAAGAACTTTATTATTTATTTGTATTTCAATTATTTGTGGAATATCTATATTAAAAGCACAAACAAATTTTTCTGATTTTAAGACACTCGAAGGTTTATGGAGAATTGAAAGTTCTTTTGAAAATTCTTTTGAAGAATGGAAATATATTTCTGATACAATGATGCTTGGGAGTGGTTTCTCAATCAATAAAAACGATACAATTGTAAATGAATTTTTATCGCTAAATATAACAAAAAAAGGATGTTTTTATTCAGCAAAAGTTTTGAAACAAAACAATTCAACAGAAATTGTCTTTAAACTTATTGAGCAAAAAAATAAAATCTTTGTTTTCGAAAATAATAAGCATGATTTTCCTAAAAGGATTACATATAATATCTCTGATAAAAATATAATTATTGCAACCATTGAAGATGAAACTAAAAGATTTAATATCATAATGAAAAGAATTTTTTAAAGAAACTAGTAACATGATTAAATTTGAAGAAGCATACAAAATTGTATGTGATAATGCAAGAATATTAGGAATTGAAGATATTGAATTACTTGAAGCAACAAACAGAGTTCTGGCTGAAGACATTTTTTCTGATATTGACATGCCTCCTTTTAATAAATCTGCCGTTGATGGCTTCGCTTGTAAACTAAACGACTTTAACAAAGGTAATAAATTAGAAATAATTGAATTAATACCAGCCGGAGCAACACCAATGAATGATATTGAACCGGGAACTTGTTCAAAAATAATGACTGGAGCCATGATTCCGGAAGGTACAGATATTGTTGTTATGATTGAAGATACTGAAATTACCAAGGATAATAAATTGAAGTTTACTTCAAAAAAATCAAACAAAAATATTTGCGTAGTTGCTGAAGATATTCGACACGGAGATTTGGTGTTATCAAAAGGAACCTATATAAAACCACAACATATTGCAGTTTTAGCATCAGTTGGAGCTGTAAAAGTTCCTGTTTATAAACAACCTGTTGTGGCTGTTTTATCAACAGGGTCTGAACTTGTTGAACCTGACCAGATGCCTGTAGGACCTCAAATCAGGAATTCAAATGCCAGTCAAATTATAACACAGGTTAAGCAAGCCGGAGGTATTCCTTTGTACATTGGAATTTCACCTGATACAGATTTATTGACATATGAAAATCTTTTTATTGCATTTGCAAAAAGTGATATCGTTGTTGCTAGTGGTGGTGTGTCAATGGGTGATTTTGATTATGTTACAAAAATAATTGAAGAATTAAAAATTGATCTGAAATTCAAAAGTATTGCAGTTCAACCAGGGCGACCTACTGTTTTTGCAACAATGGAAAACCAAAAATACTTCTTCGGTCTTCCAGGAAATCCGGTATCTGCATTTGTTCAATTCGAAATGCTTGTTAAACCATTTATTCAAAAAATGCAAGCCTATCACAGTGATATCCAAACAAAGTCATTACCACTGGGCGAAAATATAAGCCGAAAAAAGGCTGACAGAAAATCATTTATACCTGTTTGCATCAAAAAAAATGAAATTTACCTTATTGATTATAATGGCTCTGCACATATACATTCCTATGTAGCAGCTGATGGAATGATTTCAATGGAAATTGGATGCACTGAACTTAAAAAGGGAGAATTTATTGATGTTAGACAAATATAATCGTACTTTAAATTATCTTCGCATTTCTGTAACTGACAGATGCAATCTTAGATGCACTTATTGTATGCCTGAAGGTGGAGTTCCAATGCTTTCACACAGCGATATCTTAAGTTTTGAAGAAATATTTGCAGTTACCCAAGAAGCTGTAAATATGGGTATTGACAAAGTTAGAATTACAGGTGGCGAACCTTTGGTTAGAAAAGGAATACTTGCATTAATTAAAATGCTTGCAAACATCAAGGGAATTAAAGACTTAAGTATGACTACAAATGGTATTTTCCTTGAAGAATTTGCAGAAGATCTTAAAAACAGCGGATTACATCGTATTAATATCAGTCTTGACACTTTGGATCCTGAAAAGTTTAAAGCTATAACTCGCGGAGGAGATATAAATAAAGTAAAAGCAGGTATAATTGCTGCCAAAAAAGCCGGTCTATCACCTATCAAAATCAATTGTGTTATAAATAATTCAAAAGAAGATGATGATGCAAAACAGGTTAAACAATTTTGCATAGATAATAATCTAGATGTCAGATTTATTCATCAAATGAATTTAAAAACCGGTCATTTTGCCATTGTTGAGGGTGGTGATGGTGGCGACTGCGAGCGTTGTAATCGATTGAGACTTACAGCTGATGGAAAAATTAAACCTTGCTTATTTAATAATATGGAATTTGATATTCGAAAAATGGGTATTAAAGAAGCTCTTCAAATTGCAGTAAATCAGAAACCTGAATGCGGTTCTTTTAATGGTATTAACCATTTTAATAATATTGGCGGATAACTTTTAAAAAACTACCTTTTCTATTTACAATTAAATAAAAAATAAAAAATGTCAGAATTTAGTCATATTAATACAGAAGGAAAAGCCAATATGGTAGATGTTGGTAACAAACCTATTCAAACTAGAAATGCAATTGCAACTGGACATATTAGATTACAAACCAGTACTTTAAAGCTAATTAAAGAAAATCAACTAAAAAAAGGTGATGTATTGACTGTAGCAGAAATTGCAGGAATTATGGGCGGAAAGAAAACAAGTGAGTTAATTCCTTTGTGCCATCCATTGATGATTAGTAAAATAGATGTAAAAACTTCGATATCACAAAATGGAGTATCAATAACTGCTCATGCAAAATGCACAGGACAAACTGGTATAGAAATGGAAGCTCTTACCGCTGTAAGTATTGCATTGTTAACTATTTATGATATGTGTAAAGCAGTTGACAAATCTATGGTAATTGAAGAAATTAAACTATTGGAAAAAACAAAAGAATAAATTTAACTGATTATAAATTATTATTATAAAGCGCAATTAAATGAAAATAAAACTTTTAATTATAGTTTTTATTATTTCTGTATCATTTTTTTCTTGCGAAAAAACATCAGGACCTAATTCAGATTCAAAAAGTTCAATCATTGGAAATTGGAAAGATTTATCCATTATAGATAGCATTTACACTTTTTCTCGTACTGAAAATCTGATTGAAAACGAATATGGATTTATTTTTAAACTCAATAATCAATTTATTGAAAGGAAAAACTCAAGTTGGTGCGGTACTCCGCCTGTTTCATATTCTGATTATAATGGAATCTGGGATTGTAAAGATAGTATTATCAATATTTCAGTAAGTTTTTGGGGTGGATTGGCTGATTATCAATGGAAAATTATTTATGTTGATAATCAAAAACTAAAGATATATAAAATTACACTATTATCCGACTAATTTGCAGAACAGGGGATAAAACCATGTAATTATTAGATACTCAGTTATTCGTTTTTGTTTTCAAAAAGCCACCCCCTTGTTAAAAGGCAAAACTGGTTTGCA
>JAHEYQ010000075.1 GCA_023251515.1 Bacteroidales bacterium | reverse complement strand
TTTTGATAAACTTGTTTTCAATTTCACAATTTGTTTTTTTTCGTATGACCTAGTATTGATATTTTTTAATACCCGATTAGTCGTTCAATTCTAGGTTGGTTTTTCTCAAAATCCTCTTTCGTCATATTAAAAGTATAATATTCACCCTTTTCTTCAACTCTTTTACCTTTTATTTTTAAACCAATCATCAAATTAAATCGTATAACTTTTTTATTGTCAACATGACATCCTTCAACACCAAATTCTAATGATTTTCCAAGAAAATCAAATGCAATTGTTCTTGTAATTAATGCAGAGGCAATAGCACTTTCGAATGTTGCACCCGGATCAAAAACCCAACTACCACTTGTAAATCTATCTTTTTCTATATGGTATAACCTATTTAAACCAACAGGTTGTCCATCTTTAAAAAAGATAAAATAATATTCATCTCCAACCAATTCTCTTTTTTTATACTCACGAATCCACTCAATTTGATTGTTTACATCAGGTGAGGTTGTATGAATATAACGACCTAATTGTGGATTAGTTCTAAGTTTAATAATAAATTCAGCATCTTCTTCTTCAACAAGTCTTAAAAATAAACCGTATTTTTCATATGTAAATTTTAATGGTAATCTCATCCTTATTTTTTTTTATAATTAATAAACTCATCATAACTTCTTATATAATCATCTTCAATATATATTTCTGAAGCTAAAACCAAACAAATAGCACCTGAAGAAAACTCCATTAATTCACGCCAGATACCTGGTACAATTAGCAAACCATAATCAGGACGGTTAAGCGTTACAATTTTCTTATTTAAACCATCATCAAGCATCACATTAAATGAACCTCCAGCAGCTAATATTAATTGCCTTAATTCTTTGTGTCCATGTGCACCACGGTCTTCTCCACCAGGTATATCATATAAATAATAGATACGCTTAACATCAAAAGGAACATTTTTTCCACCTTCGACAACAGTAATATTACCCGCCCTATTATGAACTTTATTTAAAGGCAAAATTACACAATCGTAAATACTACTTTTCATTATTCCTCCTGAAATCTAAGAATTCATCATATTCAATAATGTAATCTTCATCTTTGTAATGTGTTGAGCTAAGCACCAATGCAAGTGAGTTAGTCGAAAAATTTTCCATTTGCCGCCATAAGCCTGAAGGAATAAATAACCCATAATAGGATCTGTTCAGCGAAAATGTTTGTTTTAACTTACCATCATCAACCACAACATCAAAACTTCCTGACAGTGCAACTATAAACTCTTTTTGTTCTTTAAATGCATGCCCGCCTCTTACCTGCCCTCCAGGGACATCATAAATCCAATAAGTTCTTTCAATTTTAAAAGGGATATGATTTAATTCTTCAATAAAAGAAAGATTTCCGCGTGGATCTTCAAATTTTGGTAGGTTAATTATTTTGGGTTCTTCTTTCATAAAACTTTCTTAATTAGTTCGTCATAATTTTCAAGTAATACATTTCCTCCAAATCCATTATGAATTTCATCAAATTTAATCTTTAATAAAGATTGCTTCACTTTTTGAATCTCAATATTTTCGCTTTTTCCAACAGGTAATGAATCAATCAAATCCAATAACTGATTTACTGTTTTTTTTGTTTTCATAAAAAACTGAAGAAATCTTGTTTATAAAGTATTTTTAAGTGAAAAGTAAGGAAATTACTGCGTTTAAGCACACGGCTGACACGGATTAAAACAGATTTTTATTTTCTTTTCATCGAATTAAACTAATTCTTTTCTTTTTATTCGCGTTAATCCGCGGAATTAGCGGGTATTGTTTTTTTTCTTTTATTCTGCAAATGTTTTTTTCTTTGCCCACGAATTACACTAACCCCGAATCGTTCCTCTGGGGACGTGTTTTCGCTAATGTTTATTTCTGATTGTCTGTGGATTATGAGAATAAGATTTTTATTACTATTTCCCTGATTTCCATCGTAGCGTTGTAAAACAACTGAGCTTCATCCTTTGATGGCAAACCCGATGGCAATAAACCGAAAGCTCCCGGATAACGGGCATCTATATATAGTTGATCGAGAACAACAAAGACATCAGTATCTACAGTAGTATGAATATGATTTTCAACAATTCCCCATAAATTCTGTAAACTATGAGTTTTTAAAAAGCTAAGTTTATAATCTTCTATAACAACTTTAAAAAACTTTTCAATGGCCTGTTGGCAATGAAAAGCGACCAAATGAGACAGTTCCTGATCATCTATTATTGCTAATACAACTTTAATGTCAACATCTGCTGATTTAATCTATTCCTGACTAATCTGCTTCATAAATTATTTTACCGCTTTCGAGAATTTCCAACGAAAATATACTTTTCATTGCAATAAATTTATCAAACATACCCTGTGTATATACAATTAAATCTATTGGATATACTTTTCTGTACGCTGCAATATAGCTGTTTATATGTTTGTAAATCAAAGAACTTTGCGTAAATGTATCAGGTATTAAGCTGTCTTTTGTAATTACCATCAAATCCAAATCACTATCCTGATTTTGAATCCCTTTTGAATATGAACCGAACAAGATAACCTTAGCAATATCTGGTTTTTTCAGATTAGCTGTTATATTCTGTATTTCTTTTTCAGTAAGCATATATAAAGTGATTGATTTCTCAATAAATGGTCAAGAACAAAAGATTAATAAGGTGAAGGAAAATTTCCTCCGGTTTTTTATTTTATTATCATTTAAAGTTTGCGGCTCTCTGCGAAAATCTTTGCGTACTCTTCATTTTAATAAATTCAAAAGGTTCAAGTGGTTCAATACAGCTAATGATGTGGTTGAACTATTTGAACTTGGAACTGAAGAAGGTTTAAGGTTCAAAGACTGATTAAACATTGTATGTTTTTTTTATTCGTGTTAATCCGTGTAATTAGTGGATAAGATTTTTTTACTGTTTTTTGCTTTTTATGGTATGTTTATATTTAAGCACTGCAAAATTGAGTTCAATCGTAGTTTCTGCTTCTGTTGTTTGAAAATCATCATCTAAAAGTTCTGCAATGATTTTACCACTGTTTTCTAAAAGCGTCTGTTTTTGTTTGTCATCTTCGGTATTGGATACTTCTTTAATCATTTAAGACAGGCTTTTTATCTTTGAAAAAGTATTAATGATAGCAATGGTAGTTTGAGTAGCTTGCGGGCTTTTTAATGTGGTGGCCAGCATATAGAGGCCTTTTTCGGTAAAAGCTTTGGGAAGTGCAGACGAGAATTTTAGCTTATTGAGGTGGTCAAAAAATTTGACCAGTTCATTTTTTTCTTCTTTCGTAAGCTCAATAGTATAATCTTCAGGAAATTTTTCAGGATTAATTTTAATAGCCTGATTAATTTCTTTTGTTTGAACCCCATAAAGCTCTGCTACATCACTATCAATAATTACTTTAATTCTTCGTAAAGTAATTATTCTACTCACTACATCATTGAATTTGATAAGTTCCATAAAAAATTATCTGAAGAAATTTCAGTATTCAGTTTATTTTAGCTTTGCAAACCTCTGCGTAAATCTTTGCGTGCTCTGCGGTTGTTTTTTCACGCAAAGGCGCATAGAACGCTAAAGTTTATTTCTGATTTTCTGTAGATAAAATCTCTATTGTTTTATTTTATATCCGATTTGATTTCTTTGTTCCTGTCCTGTTTTGTTTTTCGCTGCCAGTTCAGTGAGGGCTATATAGATATCGTTAAACTGCATATTGGTATCCAGCATAAAATTTTCCAGTTTCTGATTCAGTTCAGCATATCCCAGAGCAAATTGGCGTAGTGCTACAAATGCTCTCATGATGGAAATATTAACCTCAATAGCTTTATCGGAATTTAAAACCCCACTAAGCATTGCCAAACCTTGTTCTGTAAAGGCATAAGGAGTTGCGAAAATATTTCTTTTCTTTTGAGATGCGGTAACATTTTGTGACCTCAAACTTTTATCACTTATGGATGCGGTAACATTATGTGACCGGATAAAATCCCATTCATCAACAGATAAGCGAAACATAAAATCGGTAGGAAATCTTTGAATATTTCTTTTAACAGCCTGATTCAAAGCTTTAGTTGGCACTTCGTAAAGTTCAGCCAGATCAAAATCGAGCATAACTTTGCAGCCTCTGAGCTCATAAATTTTGTTTTGGATGATTTGAAGTTCCATAATTATAAGTTCAAAGTTTAAAGAAGTTCAAAAGGTTCAAGTGGTTCAAGTGGTTCAAGGTTCAATACGGCAAATGAAGTGCATGAACTATTTGAATTTACAACTCTGTTTCAGTGGTATTTTGTTCCTTTTAAATCTGATTTCTGTAAATATTCTATAAACTTATAAATTTTCCGGGATAACTGAATTACTTTTTCAAACTGCAAATCAAATTCTTCTTTATTAATATAATTGTATTCTATCGCTCTGTATAATTGAGAACGACATTCACCTAATGAGGCTTTTGCAATAAAGAGAAACTGAATGAATTCTTTATTACCCCCTCTTTCAAAACCTTCTGCTATGTTGTCCATAACTGAACCTGATGAAGCTCTGATCTGGGATTTGAATCTGTAATCAATATTAAAATCATCAAAATTTGTAATGATAAAGATACTTTTGCTTATTTCGCGAGCATCCTTCCAAATTTCAAGATCTTCAAATCGATTAGCTATCATATAATTAAAGGTTCAAGGTTTAAAAGGTTCAAGTGCATACAGTTTGTTATTTTCTCTTTGAACTTTTGAACGTTGAACTTGGAACGGCAAAAGGTTCAAGGTTCAAGACGGCAAATGAAGTGTTTGAACTATTTGATCTATTTGAACGGCAAAAGGTTCAAGGTTTAAAAGGTTCAAGTGCATACAGTTTGTTATTTTCTCTTTGAACTTTTGAACGTTGAACTTGGAACGGCAAAAGGTTCAAGGTTCAAGACGGCAAATGAAGTGTTTGAACTATTTGATCTATTTGAACGGCAAAAGGTTCAAGTGGTTCAAAAAGGTTCAAAGTTCAAAAGGTTCACGTTTGCATATATAGTGGTTGAACTTTTGAACTTTTGAACGTGGAACGGCAAAAGGTTCAAGTTTCAAGACGGCAAATGAAGTGTTTGAACTTTTGAACGTTGAACTGAAACACTGTCGGCTGCCTACAGCTTCGCCACGTCAGTTACATAGCGTGTAACGACCTGAAAGTGAAAGCGATGGCAGGATTGTGTGTTTCTAACGTTGCCAGATCAACAAAAATTTTTCATCTTTTGCAAATAACTTCACATCCAATTCGTTAGGATTGCAAATTTGAAAAACGATTTTCCTGCTTATGAAGGCTTCGGCTTTATGCACCAGTTGCGAAAGATATTCAGTATCGATATTAAAACCTACAAATAACAAATCGATATGCTGGCTGTCGTTGCCGGCTGCCAGATTACCAGTAAGGAAAACTTTTTCAAGATTTCCCAATTTGTTAATAATGCGTTTAATGATTTGATCGATGCCAACATATTTGTGGATGATGCTGCTAATATCAGCAAACAGTGGATGAAAAGTGTTGGCTTTGAAGATCTTTTTGTTGCCTCTGGTGATTGCATTAAGCAAACCGGCCTCTTCAAATTTATTGAGTTCGAGACGAATGGCATTGGTTGACTCGCAGAAATCAGATTCTAATCCACGCAAATAAGATTCAGACTCAGAGTTCAGAAAGAACTTGAGTAAGAGCTTTATACGCGTTTTAGATGTAATTAATGCTTCAATCATTCGTTAAATTTAGATAAATTCGAGTAGCAAAAATACTCACTAATATAGGGTTTACCAAATTTATTTTGTTAAATTTTGTCGATTAATAACCATTAAATTCAAAAAACAAACATAATTTAATGTTTATCTGATTCTTGAGAAGGTTGAAACTTCAAAAGTTCAAAGTTCACCGATAATTAGTGCCTTTGAAGTATATTTTTACAGAATTTCAGGATTTTCGGAATTTACAAATTGCATATTGGTAACTGCTCACAACTTCGTCTTGATTTTCTCCCACTTTGCGTTTCTCTGCGTATAACTTTGTGTTCTTTGTGGTTAGTTTTTTAACGCAAAGGAGCAAAGAATGCTAAGGTTTTTTTGTTTATCTGTGGATGTAATTAGCAACTTTGCATCACGGTTTAAACTAACTTCATATACACAGTAATTCAATTAATCAGTTATTCAATTAATCAATTTTACTCATTTAATCATAAACTTTGTATCACCACATTTTTAAAATAAACAATCCTCAGCTTTACAGATTAATCCAAATATTCTCGCCATGCTCAATGCATAATAAAAAAGCCCAACAATTTCTTATTGAGCTCTCTGTACCCCGGGCGGGACTTGAATCCGCACGACCGCAATGGTCACAGGATTTTAAGTCTTTAAAACAAAATTTTTTATAGCCGTATATCAGCTAATTACTATTGCATTTAATTGCAAAAGTTGACATATCTTTACATTGTTCAGCACTCTATTTGTGCATCTTATCTTTTGCAGAAATATTCCTTCAATTTTACCTAAATTTCCATCAATTATTATTAAATTACACTAGTGTCCGACAAAAATATGTAGATTCATCGCTTCGCTCTGAATGACATGTTATTAAGTGTATTTTTGTTGGGGTGGGTGTCAGAAAGCGGCTTCGCCGCTTTCTGACACCCACCCCAAATATAAACAATTGATTGTCATTTCGTACGAAGTGAGAAATCCCAATAATATTACTGTAATAAAAGTTTATCGGACAATAGTGATTAAATTACATTGATTATTCAAATTATGTTGTTTAATTTTGTCCGATAATTCTTACTATAATTCAATTAATAAAAGAAATTACTTCTTATATTATCAATTATTACCTCAAGTTTTACCCAATAGGTCTCGTAATAAAATTCAAATAATTTTCCTGCGAGATTACTGAATATACACTATCAGGATAAGCATCATTCCATGCACTTGGAACTTTTACTTTCTTATCTTTCCATTTAATCTCATAAGCAAATAAATTTCCTTCACGTTCTTCTATCCAATCAATCTCTTGCTGATAATAGGTACGCCAAAAGTAATTGTTAACAATCATTCCGGAATACTGCTGATATTTTATTCTCTCCGACAATAAATAATTTTCCCATAACTCACCTATATCATTTCTTAGTGCTATTGGATTAAAATTTGCAATCAAGGTATTTCTTATTCCATTGTCATAAAAATACCATCGGCTTGTTTTGGTAATTTCTTTCCTTAAGTTTCGGCTGAATCCTGATACCTTATAAATAACAAAAACCTTTGATAATAAATCCAGATATCTTTCAACGGAGCTTCTGCTTATTCCCAGTTGTCGCCCTAATTCTTCCAATGAAACTTCTTTCCCAATCTGAAACGCTATTAACCGAAGCAGGTTTATCAATTTTGCCGAGTTTTTAATTCCATCATGTTCCAGTATGTCTTTTAATAAATATGAATTAACCAATTCATTTAAATAAGCTGCTTTTTCTTCATAACTATCATATTTTAACAACTCTGGATAGCTTCCATAAATTAATCGTTCTTCTAACAATGATTTTGTTTGTACTAAGTTTTCCTCTTCTGAATATTCCATCTGTGCCAGAGGATAAAGATTAAATGTCACTTTTCTTC
The DNA here is from genome assembly GCA_023251515.1 of Bacteroidales bacterium. Classification (GTDB taxonomy): domain Bacteria; phylum Bacteroidota; class Bacteroidia; order Bacteroidales; family JACABE01; genus JACABE01. Next base: position 9,327 of record JAHEYQ010000075.1, on the reverse strand, counting down.
CTGTTAAGGGTTCTCCCAATTGATTAGCCAGATCAAATACCGATGAGCCGGTTGCAATAATCTTAATTCCTTCAATTTTATCAACCATCAATTTTAAAATCTGTCCAATATCCTGAATTTTTTGAGCTTCATCAATAATGAGAATTTTATGTTTTCCAATTAACCTTTTGTAATTTTCAACTGTACGTTGCTTAAGGATTTCTGCTGTTGACATTTCTTCCCCATAAAGTTCAAGTACTGGTTCTTTTATATTATCATTTATAAAATGTTCTATAAAAGAGGTTTTGCCAACTCTTCTTGCACCTAATAACAATAAAACTTTATTTGGTGTCATCTTTTTTAAAAAAGCATCCTTAATTGCTCTGTTTATATACTTTTCCACACTCGTTTATATTTTTTATAAAATACAAAAATACAAAATATTTTTTTCAGACCAAAATAATTTACCTAAATTCCTTTGGTCTGCAAACGGAATTTGCCTAAATTCCTTTGTTATTTTTGATTTTGCCTATTTATCAAGATGGGTTTAGCCATTGTCTGAAAACAAAAAACAGCACTTAATTCAGCACACAGATGTCGTTTTATGTTACCTTATAAAAATATCAATGAAAATAAAAAAAGCCGAAGTGCTTGTAAAACAAACTCTTCGGCTAGTACCCCGGGCGGGACTTGAACCCGCACGACCGCAATGGTCACAGGATTTTAAGTCCTTAAAACAAAAATATTTATGGCTGTATATCAGCTAATTACTATTGCATTTAATTGCAAAAGTTGACATATTCTTACATTTTTCAGCACTCATTTTAACACTTAATTTGTCCTAAAATTCTTGGAATTATTATATTAAATTGGAATTATCAAATTAACTTCCAATTTAAAAAACATTCCCTCAAATCAGTATTTAAAAATTTATTTTAAGAAGCCCTGCATGCACGCATTCTTTTTTAAAGGGGTAAATGTAGCAGATATTTGCATAAAATATTACAAATACATTGCAAACAGAAAATTAAAAAAGTTTAAAGTCAATATTGCAAAAGTAAAACGTGGAGCTATGATGCAACACTAATGCAAAAATAAATAAAAATAATATTCATTTAAATACTTAAAATCATGTTTAAATTCAGAAACGACACCAGATTCATCGAATACCCTCAGGCTTCAGCAGGACAGTATTCCATTAAAATTGAACAAAAAGTAGAAGACAAAAGCGAAGAGCAGCTTGTAAAGAAATGGCTAGCCATTGGATATATTAGCAAAAGCTTTAACAAGGAAGATAACAAATATATCTATTCAGCAACAGATTTCCTAGGAGCTCAGATATATGCTGATATCAATGACCTGCACTTATTAAAAAAGGAGTTCAGAAATAATGGGAAACAATTAGCAGAGCTTGCTCAGATGGCACGTTTAGCAAAAATTACCCAGTTAAAAAAAACTGAACAGAAAGCCACTCCACTGAGAAATTCAGATATCAAAAAGCTCAGGGAAACTAAAGATGAAAAACTCAAGAAACAAGAAGTATTAAAACAGGAACAGAAAGCAAAATATACCAAAATTGAAAATGAAATGGATACTAAAAACACTCAGAAAAATAAAGATAACAAGCAAGATAATTCAGAAAAGTTATCCGAAGAGCAAAATCAGGAAAATCAGGAATCAGACACTGCCAGTAGTCGAATGGATGAACTGAATGAAATCAGAGAGCAGAACAATGATAAGGAACAGGATTTAGAAATGGACAGATAATAATATTAAATAAAATTTCTATGAAAACAAGTCAAATAGATAAGGAAATTATCATTTTTAGTTCACCGGAACCTATGAACAATGTTGTATTTGTATCCAAGGTTCACACTGATTATACAAAAGAAATCATTGGGAAAATATACCCAAAATTTAATACAGAAGACGATACTATTTATTATACATCTACTAATTTACAGGAAGAAGTAATCTCCCCTCCTACTAAAGATTTTACAGAAATTGAAAACAGATTTATACAATATGCAAAAGAACAATCTGAAAAAACATTTACAGAAACTATGATTCAGAAAGCTGAAGTGCAAAATAATCGAAAAAATGCATTGCAAAGTTTACGCAATCTTAAATATAGAAAATTACAATTATTCAAATCATTTTAATTAATCATTTAAATTTTTAAATCATGAAAAAAATAACAAAAATTTTTCAAGTAAAGAAGTACATCAATAATGATGTCGAACATTTTTTTAAAGCCAAAGAAAAAGAAATCATGGACCTTGCTCAAAAGCTTGGGAAGACTTTTGGAGAACGTGACCAACCGGAACCCAAAGGTGATGAAATTACGCCCTATATTGGGGAAGTTAAAACCCAATGTGAAAGTATGATTCCATACTTAGATGACAAAGTACAGGCTCAATCTCATATTCCTGAATACAATTCAGAGAGACAAAAGCTTATGGTTGAGGAAATCCGTATCAATGAGGAAAACACAAGTCTACTACAACGAAATAATAACTTAAAAACGGATATCAATAATTTAAACATTCAGGATCTCGATACAGCTGTAACTATTGTACTGCTAATTTCTTTTTTCCTTTTTCTGTCAGAATCTACTTTTAATACGATTGCCTTTCAGGCTTTCGGTGACAACCTTTTGTTTGCTCTGATGTTAGCGATTCCCATTACATTAACCATTATCGTACTGGCTCATATTTTTGGTACTCAGGTCAGGAAAATAAATAATATCAGAACTAAAAGGATAGTAATAATATCTGTATTGTTATTGATGTTGCCTGTATTTTACATCTTAGGACAAATGAGATCGGTAGTACTTGAAAAAGAAGGTGCAACAAGTATTGGAATAACAGCTTTTGTAATTTTTAATTATTTCTTTTTTGTTGCCACTGCTATTGTTGCTAATAAATATTGGCCAACCAGTGATCAACGAAAAAGATATACCGAGTATATCAGACTTAAAGCAGAACTAACAAAAAATGAAAAGCAGATAAGAGCTAATAATGAACACATTTCAAAATTAAATCATGAGCTAAATCAAAAAGCTACTCAAGTAAATCTTATCCTGTTTTACAGAGAGATGAAGGTTGATGAAGTAATCAAACTTTACAATAAAGCCATCTCAACATTTATTAAAACAAACATGATATACAGGGGTGATAGAAAAATCCCGGATTGTTTTAACAATATCTGTCCAGAATTAATTATTAGTCAACGTTTTGATAATTATTTAACCCTTCCTAATTCCTAAAAAATCATGAAAACAACTATCTATATTATTATATCATTAGTGATTACATCACTATCACTGGTATGGCTGAATCAAAACAGCCATACCAATAAAACTGAAATATCAGTTATCCGTGACCTGACAGATACTTTTACTTCCAGACCGAATTCTGAAACTATACTGCATCTTTATAATTTTACAACTGACAAATGGAGTGAAGGTGATTTCAGGTTTATTGAAGTAACCGACTTAAATATCAACAACATCTATCTGGCAAGTATTTCTACCAAAAGCTTATTCCTAAGAAATGATTTTAAACGTAAAGATGAAATAAAAGCTTTTAATGCAAAAGTTGACACAATAATAACTGAAGCTGAAAACTTAACTTATGGGAAAAACAACTCAGCAATTTATACGCCTGTTGCCAATGAATTAAACAGAATGAGTAAGAATTCTTCTACTACAAAAATTATGCTTATTTACAGTGATTTAATGGAAAATACCGATAAAATATCCTTTTACAATAAAAGTGTATTAAACAGCATAAAAAAAGAACCGGACAAAATCAAGCAATATTTTGAATCCCAGATAAAATTAAATCCGCTGAATGGAATTAAAATTTATATTATCTACCAGCCCCGCAATACCGAAGAAGATAATGCTTTCAGTATAGTATCTGGCTTTTATAAACAGTTGTTTGAAAGTAAAGGAGCTACCGTTGAAATTACCGCTAACCTGAATTAAATCATTGAGTTATGAAAAATATCCTGAAATTCTTACTGAAAGTAATTCAGTTTTTATTAAAACTTCTAATGAAAATCTTCTTCTTTTTACTTTGGGTCGTAATGAATATCATCGAAATTATTATCCATCACATTAATACTTATTTAAAAAAATTACATACACATTAAAATCTACTATTATGCATATCTTAAAACAAATTTTATACACTTTAGCCGAGATTATCAAAGGTATATTTAAGGCAATATATGAAATATTTGAAGTTGTATTTAGCAATGATAACAAAGAATACAAAGCGACTTTTGGCTTATCATCTTCATTATTATCCAGATACAATTACGGTTACTGCCTTACAGGCAGTAAAAGCCTGACAAGAAAGTCTTCCTACCAGAATGCCATCGTAGTAGGTGGAACGGGTGTTGGAAAAAGTTCTGTAGTGTTGATTCCCAGCCTGTTTAAAATGAAAGGGAGCTTTATTATACATGATCCGAGTGGTGAACTTTTTAGCAAAACAGCCGGATATTTAAAACAAAAAGGCTATCAGATACGAGTACTTAATTTTACCAGTCCGGATAAATCATCAGGATACAATCCACTGCAAAGAATCAAAACTACTTCAGATGTTCAGAAAATATCCTCCATGCTGGTAAAAACAGCCATGGGGGATAATTCCAAAGACCCGTTTTGGAATATTCAGGGTATTAGTTTAATTGGAATGCTTATAAGTATTATCAAAAAGCAGGAAAGTGAATATCAGAATCTCTACAACATCAGGCAATTATTAAACCGATTGGGAGGCAATCCCGAATCTGTAGATGCCCTTTTCAGTGAATATGCCGATGAAGTACTTTTTGCAGAATACAAAAGCTTTTTAAGCTATGATGACAAAGTTATCAGTGGAGTTACTGCCACATGTAAAGCAGCCTTGCAGATATTCAGCGATGAGGCTGTAGCAAAAGTAACCAGCGTTGATAATATTGATTTTCAATCATTCAGGGACACTCCTACTGCTTTATTCATACAAAATTCAGTCGCTGACCAAAAATATTACAGTGTTTTAACTTCCATTTTCTTTGAACAATTCTTCTCCTTTTTGTTAGGTCGTTTTCCTGAAAATCATGAGCAGGATATTTTTCTGCTGATTGACGAAGCCAGCTCCTTAAATCTTCCAACACTCCCACTTGCAGTTGCCAATGTTCGCAAACACCGTTCGGGCATAATGCTTCTGGTACAGGATTTCAACCAGCTGATTCATCATTACGGAAAATTCGATGCCGACGGCATCAAAGCCAATTGCTTTGCCAAAATGTATTTTACCGGACAATCGTTGGAAACAGCAACAGAACTTGAAAGGATACTGGGTAAATATGAATACAAGGATAAGGAAGGTCATAAAATCGTGCGTAGCTTAATGTCCAATGATGAAATCCGTATGCTTGATATCAATAAAGCCCTGCTGATTTGCGGACATCATCCACCTTTCAAGGTAAAACTTAATCCGTATTACAAAAACTTTCATTTCAATGATTACAGCAGAATGCCTATGAAGGATTTGGTCAATGATTCTATCCTCTCACAAATTTCCATATTGCCATTAGAAGTTAAGAAAAAAGAAGATGCGCAATAATGCCAAGAAAAAAGGAGGAATGTGGGAATACCTTGATTCATTGGGCGTATTGGAAAGAGGTATTGATGAAGAGATTAAACTGGCTAAAAAAGCTTATCGCAAGAAATACTTTACCTTGCATAAGCGAAAACAACGGGCTAAAAGAAAGGAATATACCATAGGTTTTACAAATGAAAACGGTGAGTTATTAAAGCTTGCCTATACTGCCGGACAACATCAGATGAAAGTAACCGAGTTTATCAAATCGGCAGTAATGGCTTATATTGATAAAACGTATGTAGTGCCTGACAGATACAGGATAGCAGAAATAGAACTGGCTTTATCTCAATGCTTAAATGAAATACAAAGTATGGTAAAGCAAAAGGAAAGGTTCAGCTTTCAAAGGGAATTTAAGTACGAAAGAATTGAAAACAGAATAAAGAAACTGGAAACAGATATTTTTTTCATTTTAAGAAGCCCCCAAACCCTTGAAGATTTGATAATAAAGGAGATAAAAAAGAAACCGGAGCTGAAGGTGCAATTAATAAATCTCTTAACCCAATTCAATCATGATCATCAAAATCAAATCACATAAAAACAGCAATGCATTTGAAAAGGTACTCAACTATATGCTGAATAAAAAAGACCGATTATTTAATGAGAAAGGATATAGTTTTACCTTGGCTCATAACTTGAAAGGCAACAGTATTAATGAATGGGTTATGCAATACAGAGAAAATGAAAAATACAGAAAACTAAAAAGGGTTAACTCGGTCATTCTCACCCATGAAATCATTAGTTTTCATAAAGAGGATGCAACAAATATCACTTTAGACAAGCTTGAAGATATTGCCCGTCAATATGTGAAAATGCGAAACGAAAAAGGGATGTATGTTGCTGTGCCACATTTTGATAAAGATCATTATCACATACATATCTGCACTTCCGGCATCGAATACCACACAGGTAAAGCCATGCGATTATCCAAAATGGAATTACAAAAAGTAAAAAAGCAGATACAGGAATATCAAATAAAAAAATATCCTGAACTTAACAAATCACTGGTAAATCACGGAAACGCAAAAAAAGGATATGCCCTCTCTGACAAAGAATATAATTGCAAACAACGAACAGGGAGGGCAAGTGATAAAGAACAATTAATCGGGATGCTGAAAACCTGTTACAAAAAAGCAGCATCAAAAGAAGATTTTTATGAGAATTTGAAATTATGTGGATTAACTACCTATATCAGAGGCGGAAAGATTTCCGGAATTATTTTTAATGATAAGAAATTCAGGATAAACCGTTTGGGTTTTACGGAAGAAAGGCTTACTGAACTGGATAAATATTTTAACCGGAGCAATGAAATTGGGACTTTGAGAAAAACCCAAACAAAAATTATTAATCGTAATAAATAATAAATATTATGAAAGACCTAACAACAAACAAAACAACCGATGTTTATACCATCGTTACCAATCGTATCATCGAACACCTCGAAAAAGGTGTGGTTCCATGGCATCAGACCTGGACAGAAGCAGGTTTGCCCAGAAACTTAGTCACCAGAAAACAATATCGTGGAGTTAATGTCTGGCTTTTGTCAGCTTTTGATTATTCACAAAACTATTTTCTGACTTTTAATCAGGTCAAGGAATTAGGAGGTAGTGTCAAAAAGGGTGAGAAATCTCAAGAAGTTATCTTCTGGAAATGGATAGAAAAGGAAAATGAAGAAACTAAGGAAAAAGAAAGAATCCCTATGCTAAAATATTATAGGGTTTTTAATATTTCTCAATGTGAAGGAATTCCTGAAGAAAAAATACCTCAGCAAGAATTGCGATTAAATAATCCTATTGAAACTTGTGAGAAGGTAATTAATGAAATGCCCAGTATTCCGAAGATTCAACACAAAGAACAACAGGCTTATTATAATCGCGTAGGAGATTATATTAATATGCCCAAAATAGAAACTTTTGATAAAAGTGAAGATTATTACGGAGCTTTATTTCATGAACTGGTTCATAGTACCGGACATGGTGAAAGATTGAACCGTAAAGATTTACTGGAAAGTCAAGGAATGCGTTCTGAAAAATATGCCATCGAAGAATTAACAGCCGAAATGGGTGCTTCTTATCTGAAATCTCATGCTGGGATTCCGATTGAGCAGTTGGAAAACAATGCTTCCTATATTCAAAGTTGGCTTGAACATTTAAAAAATGATAAGAAATTTATTGTTTATGCCAGCTCTCAGGCTCAGAAAGCTACGGATTATATTTTAAATATTCAGAGTGTTGAAAGGGAAGTGGGAGTATATGAGAACAATGAAAATGGTAGAATTAATGAACTACAAAATATTCGCCAACAAAATGATACAAAAAACAAAAAGATAGGTATTGAAATAATTTAAAAAAATTATATTTTTTTAAGAGTGTAAAAATTCTTCAATATGTAGTAGATAATAAATAATCCAAATAATGATAATCCTATTATAAATCTAAGTGGGACACCCAAAACGAAAAGGTATGCACTTAAAGCAAGAGATATTATTGCACCTAAATCCCATCCTAAATCCCCAAAAAACATAAACCATAATGTGTTTGGTGTCTTTTTTGCAATGTTATAAAAACCAACTTCAAAAGAACTTAAATAAAAAGTCATTCCAATCGCTATTAAAATGTCAGAAAAAATAACTTCGGGAATTGTGTTTACAAAAAATACACGAAATAATATCGCTAAACCTAATATTAATAATCCTATATTAGTAATCATCTTCCCATTACCTTTGTCAATGAAATATCCAAGTAAAATAAAAAGCACCGTGGTGCAAAATATTTCAAAAGCAATCAGACCACCAAAAGTGACATAATTTCCAGCAAGTGAAAAAAGTACAATAGTCCACACAAAACTATGTATATTGAAAATACCATCTCCAATTTGTAATATCATACCTCGACTGTCAATACTTCTTATTGCTTCTTTAAAAGAAATTAATTTCCCAGGACTTACGTCTTGAACAAAAAAAAGAGGAATAACAGACAAAAGCATTACAACCATTGCAATCACATATAAATAAAAAAACCCAAAATGAGTAATAATAATTCCTCCACTAAGAGGAGCTACCATTCTAAGAAGAGTAACAAACCCCAATTTTGTTCCTATTTGTTTTCCACGACTATTTATATCACCTGCAACTGCATAGAAAGAATTGTAGGGTAGCCAATAAGCAATATCACATAAAGTTAGATAAAGAATATAAAAATAAAGCCAACTATTAACCCCATTTACCTTAGAAAGAACAAGGAAAAGACCACTACTAATAAAAACACCCAAAATTAATGAACGTTTTAAACCAATTTTTTCCGAAAGCATCAAAGAAAGTGGTCTGAGTATAATTCCTAAGATACATATACTTGTCCATATTAATGCAACAATAGGGAATGAAATACCAAGACTTAGTAAATATATTGCTCCAAAAGTATCAAAAATATTAGAACTAAAACGTTGTATTGCTGAATGTAAATTAAGTAGATTTATAGATTTATTTGTGAAGTCCATTAAGCTATAATAGCATTTAAATTCAATTTTTCAAATAGATTTCAATAAATATTTTTGTACATTTGCAATTATAATTAATAATGGATAACTATTTATTATGAATAGCAAGGTATATACTGAACTTTTAAAACTACTAGATAAAGATGAGAAATCAAGTAGCATATTTGTTGCAAGAGGTCAAAGTGGGATAGGGAAAACTTTT
>JAHEYQ010000014.1 GCA_023251515.1 Bacteroidales bacterium | reverse complement strand
TCTGGATTTTTTCATCTGTATTAAATTCTTTCTGAAAGAAATTAATACTACCCAAAATATTTCTGTTCAGGAAATTCATTTGTGTCCAAAGGTCTGAAATAGAGTTTTCAATGGGAGTTCCGGTTAAGCTCAGAAAATTCTTTGCATTCAGTTCCAGACATGCTTTTGCGGTTTCGGAACGATAGTTTTTAATGTATTGAGATTCATCAAGTATGCAATAATTAAAACAATGCTTTTGAAGCATCTCAATATCTGTTCTCATTATGGCATAAGAAGTTAAAACAATATCGTATTCCAAAAAATCTTTGATTGTTTTGCTGCGTTGCTGACCAGTATGTGTTAGAATTTTTAATTCAGGACAAAAACGTTCCGCTTCATTATTCCAATTATAAATTAAGGATTTAGGCACAACCAACAAACTGCATCCACCTATATTTTCTTTAATCCACTGAAGCAAACATAGGGTTTGTATGGTTTTCCCCAAGCCCATATCATCAGCCAGACAGCCTCCAAGTTTTATTTCGTGTAAAAATCTTAACCAATTATAGCCTTCATGCTGATAATGACGCAATTCGCCTCTGAAACCAATAGGTAATCCGTATTTTTCAATTGGTTTAGCGTTTAATATTACTTTAAGTTTTGATTTGATATTTAGTTTTAGTGAACCTTTGTTTTTCAAATCGTTTAATAAAACAATATGATGTTTTGCTGTTAAAATTCGTTCATCTTCAAATATACTATATGAGCTTAAATAATAATACTCTTCAATCCATGCATAAGGGAATCTGGCATACTCGCCATTTGGCAACAATATTTCCCGTTTGTTTTTTCTGATAAGTTTAATAATATCAATAAGTCTGAATTTATAATCTCCGAATTTTACAATTCCTTTAATTTCAAACCAATCAATGCCTTCAATAGCTTCTGCATTAATATTGATACTTCCAATAAAATATTTCCTGTCAGCAATGGCTTTAGCTTTTTGTCTGATTTCGATCCCTAAATTCTGTAAGTGCTGATGGTTGTTGTTTATCCATGTAATACCCTGCTCAAATGGAAGAGATTGAGAACGGTTTCTCAGATTTAAACCTAATTTATTTATTTCTTCAAGTATCGCATTTTCTTCTTCTGTTTTTCTTTCTACTCTTTTAAAAATAAATTTGTTAACGATACTTTGAAGTTTAACTGTACTTGCATTATGCCCGCTTTGAAAGCGAAAATCACCATATTCAAAAAAGAAAGAAAACCAAAAAACCTGATTTTCTTCTGTTGCTTCTTCATTGCCAAATATATTGGTTTGCTGATTTTTATTTTCTAAATTTATTTCCAGTACTGCATTTAATTCATTATCTACATCTTCTATGGTAAATCCATTCGAAACAATTCGTTTCCGGTTGTTTACCAGTGTTTTAATAAATGAATTAAAATATTCTTCAGTTTTATGATAGGGTATTTCAATACTTTCATTTAACAAAAACGGTTTTAAATTATTGCCGTAAATCTCATTAGCAAATGAAATTATTTTGCGTCGTTTGAGAATTCGGGCAGTATGTGTACTTATGAGTTTAGATCCGTTTAAATTAATATTTTTATTGTCGAGCAATACATCCAATGAATAGAGAATAGAATCCTTATAATTGAAATGATAAAAAACTTCAGGTGTACTTTCCTCGAAAAATAGCTTATCCCATGCAGAAGGAATTTCCCCTTTCTTCAAATACAAGGCTTTATCTCCAATGTTTTCATAAAATTTATTTTGAAAACCATTCACATAGTCTTGTATGTATTTTGAATATGCATCAGGGGTTTTGTCTATTTTTGAATGTGTAATAAATTTACGTGCAAATGCATCCCAATCATTATTAGTGTTGTCTTTTATTTTTTTTATAATAATATCTGGTTCTAATTGTAAACAGCAATTTGTTAGAACTTTATCATTTTCGTCAAATAATTTTTCATAATTCTTTTTGTTGTTTATCGTAATTACAGTGTAATCCAATTGCATTTCACCATTTTTATCAATAAATACTATCACAGATTTAGGAACTAAACCCAAGTATTTTTCAGGGAAGAGAACATATAATAATTTTTTATTGCTTACCATAGTAGAAACGCCAGTTGCAGATAATTATCAAATTGAATCAAAATTATTATAAAGGAATAACTGAGTTTGGTATAAATTTTAACTATATTTCACTTACCATTTCTTTGGCAAATTCCAGATCAAACTCATTTGGATCAAATTCTTCTAAATCAGATAATCCAAGCCATTCTTTCATTTCTGAATATTCACTATGGGTTTTATCAGCCAAAGTAATTTTCAGTTCTTCATAACCCCAAGGCCCACCACAATCTTCGGGAGGACAAGTACCTTTTCCTGCCAGACAATCTGCATTTTTTGTCTTTTCAGGCAAAATTTTCTCAAGAACTATTTTATGCATCCAATTATCACCAAAATCATAGATATAAACAAATTTATCACCTTCTTTTGTGAAAAATTTTGAGAGTTTTGCTTTTTTAGCCAAAATGCAATCATCTTCAGATTCGTCATCGTTTGTTATAACTGGTGATGAGCCCCAACCATTGGGAGAGAATGAATACAAATGATAATCTAACCAGCCGAAAGCAGCTTGTATTACCTGATGAAATTGTTCAAAATTAAAGGTTGAAGGCACGCTTACTCTTCTCCAAACGGGTGGTTTGCTGATATCTGTAAGCTGTATTTTAAACTGAAAAGTCATATTATATTGATTTAAAAGTTACACAATAAGATTTTATAATATATTTAATTAGATATTTGATTTTAAGCAAAAATAAATAAAAATAATAAACTTGCAAGTAGTTTTCGTTTATTTATATTTTAAGAGAAAAGAAATTTGATTTTAAATTCAGTTGATAATTTTGTAAAATAAATACCCGATAGGTTGAAAGCATTATATTACAACGAACCACATAAGATCAGAAAGTTTTGTTTTGATGCTAAAAATACACCACCACCTGAAAAAAGGCAATCTGGTTTATTTATTTTGTTAAAAACCAACCACTATTTACTTGGTTAAAGGATTTTTATTATTTTTGTAATAAATATTTTTAAATATGACAAACATAGCCTTATATACAAAAATATCTACTTTGCCTCTTACAATCCAAAATGAGGTAAATGATTTTATTGAGTTACTTATTCAGAAACAACAGATTAAAAAAGACAAAACTCACCCGAAAGCTGGTTGCATGAAAGGTATTTTTCATATATCAGCTGATTTTAACGAACCTTTAGAGGATTTTAAAGAATATATGAAATGAGAATTATAATAGACACCCAAGCTTTTATATGGTTTGTTGAAAACGATAACCAGCTTCCAAACAAAATTAAGAAAGATCTTGAGAATACAGAAAATACAATAATTGTTAGTATTGCTTCTTTATGGGAAATGTCAATTAAAATGACTTTAGGTAAACTTAGTCTTAGTTGTGATCTCAGAGAAATGATTGAAAAGATTTATTCAAATGGATTTGAAATAATTCCAATTCTACCTGAACATATTATAAAACTCAGTACATTGGATTATTTTCACAGAGATCCTTTCGACAGAATTATTATTGCTCAGGGATTAACTGAAAATATGATAATCGCTAGTTCTGATAAAATATTTGACAATTACGGAATAAAAAGAAAATGGAAATAATTACTTTACATTATTCTTATTACTTTTGTAATATTAAATTATCAATAAAAAAGAATTGTCAAAAAACCCTAAATAAGAGGTTTTGATATATTTCAACCTTATTTTCAACAAACTAAAATTATGAAATCTGCAATAAATGCCTTTTTCAAACTGAACTTAATAATATAAAACATCAAATTATTCATTTTTCAGCATTAATAAATCATCATTCTTTACAAACGATAAATACCTGTAACCATCAATACTCCTCCGCTTTGCGATGGAAATAATAGCCATTTGGTGGATTTGTGTTTCTTAGCCATATATTTTCCAATGCCATAACCCAAAGCGGATCCAACAATTGAGTCAGAGAGCCAGTGAGCATTTTCGGTAGTTCGCGATAAGGCAACTCCAGTAGCAAAAGTGTACATTATGATTGGGATAATTTTAGTATCTTTATATTGTTCGGCAATTACAGTTGCCAGTGTCCATGCAGCAATGCTATGCCCTGAGGGGAAGGATGCATAATAATCGGAAGAAGTTCCGTTGAATTGCTCTAAAGTTTGCGGAAAAGGTTTCCAGTGTGAAGTGCCATCCACCCGTGGTCGTTGCCTTCCGGCTATCATTTTCAGTACTGTAACCACAACGGCTGAGTTTACCAATGCATATCCGGCAATAGCTCCAGTTTGCATCAATTTATCGTCTTTTACAGCCAAACCTGTAAGATACATAGCAGCACTAATGCCGCCAACTACAGGAATTTCGCCGCCGTCAGTTAGTATCGGACTGAGGTTCTTAACCCATTGATTGTTATTCTTAAATTTCTGAGTATTTTGATTTATATCTTCATCAAAAATCATAACGGTAGCTGTTGCTAAAGTTAATGGAATCAGATAATTTAAATCTTTTTTTTTAATCCTTAGCGGTGAAGTCCAGATATGTGCCTGATCCTGAAGAAAAGATTTTCCAAGCCAGATGGGTGGGCTTTTTAAACTGTCTGTTTCTTGAGAATTAACGTTTATATTTATAAATAAAATGAGAGAGAGTAATAAAGACAGAAGACGGAAGATGGAAGACGGAAGAAGTTTGAAGTCCTGATGACAGAAGTTGCTTTCTTGCATTTTATAGATTGTAATTTAATTAATTAATTTTTTCTTTAAATGCTACCATCATATTCATCAAATTATAAGCATATTCATAATGCGTTATAAATTCCTTTTCAGTTATGTAATTCCTTCTTTTTGCTTTATGTAAGCATGTTACAACTTCTGCTAAAGAACGTATTGAATAACCGATAAACTTTTTGTTTTCAGGATTTGTTTGACCAATTGACCCTTCAGAAATATTTAATGCAATAGAATCAACGGCTCTTCTTATTTGAGAAGTGAGATTAAATAATTCATCTTTAGGAAATGAATAGGTTAATTTATGAATACTTTCTCCATAATCCATGGCTTTTTGCCAGATGATCAATTTCTCAAATTTGAACTCCATAAAAACTTATTTAATTTAAGCAGTTTGCTGTCTTTCGTTCCCGAAACGCTTCACTTTCGGGATTTCGCTACACTAAACTTTCGTTCCCGAATCACTACGTTATCGGAATTTCGCTTCGCTCAACTTCCGTCTTCCGTCTTCCGTCTTTAAACTTACTTAATCACTCCCAATTCTTTACCTACTTTGGTAAATGCAGCAATACATTTATCAAGATGTTCTCTGGTGTGAGCTGCCGAAATCTGAACACGGATACGTGCTTTGTCTTTTGGTACAACAGGATAGTAGAAACCAATTACATAAATACCTTCATTCAATAAACGGGCAGCCATTTCCTGCGATAATTTTGCATCGTACAACATCACAGCTACAATAGCAGATTGAGTTGGTTTGCAATCGAATCCGGCTTCCATCATTTTCTGACTGTAATAAGCTGTATTTTCGTGTAACTGATCCTGTAATTCGTTGGTTTCGCTCATCATATCCACCATTTTGATACCTGCAGCAGCTACCATCGGAGGAATTGAATTTGAGAATAAATAAGGACGTGAGCGTTGACGCAGCATTTCGATAATTTCTTTTTTCCCGGTTGTAAATCCGCCGATTGCACCACCAAAAGCTTTGCCTAAAGTTCCGGTAATGATTTCCATTTTGCCTTTTAAGTTGTATAATTCGGTAACACCTCTTCCGGTTTTTCCAACTACACCTGCTGAGTGCGATTCGTCAACCATTATCATGGCATTGTATTTATTTGCCAATTCATAGATTTTATCTAAAGGAGCCACATTGCCGTCCATTGAGAAAACGCCATCGGTAACAATTAATTTGAAACGGCAGTTCTGAGCAGCAATCAGTTGAGCTTCCAGATCAGCCATATCGGCATTATTGTAACGGAAACGCTGTGCTTTGCACAAACGAACACCATCAATAATTGAAGCATGGTTTAATGCATCAGAAATAATGGCATCTTCTTCGCCCAACAATGGTTCAAAAACTCCGCCATTGGCATCAAAACAGGCAGCATATAAAATGGTATCTTCGGTGCCAAAGAAATCGGCAATTTTAGCTTCCAGTTCTTTGTGCAAATCCTGAGTTCCGCAAATAAAACGAACTGACGACATTCCATAACCGCGGGTATCCAATGCATCTTTAGCTGCCTGAATAAGTTTCGGGTTATTTGATAATCCTAAGTAATTGTTGGCACAGAAATTCAAAACTTCCTGTCCGGTACTTACTTTAATATTTGCACCTTGTGCTGAAACAATGATGCGTTCATTTTTGTATAAACCGGCGTTTTTAATTTCGCTGATTTCTTTTTGCAGATATTCTTTAACGTTATCGTACATAGTGTTTTATTTTAATGTTGTTAAATCGATTATTGATTGCAAAGTTAGTTATTTTGATAAAATATGATAATTGTTTTTGAAAAAAGATTTTATACCAAAATAATTTACACTCCCAATACCCCCAAGCCCGACAGTGTAGTTTACGTTGTCGGGCTTTTTCATTTTTTTACCAATTACCTACCTTACGCATCTAAAAATCTTCCTTACGCTTCCAAAAGTCTTCCAGACTCTTCCAAAAACCTTAGGCAAGCATCCAAAAACCTAGGTCTAGTATCCAAAAGTATTGGTCTAGTATCCAAAAGTATTGGTCTAGCATCCAAAAGTCTTAGTCTAGCATCCAAAAGTCTTGGTCTAGTATCCAAAAGTCTTAGTCTAGCTTCCAAAAGTCTTAGTCTAGCATCCAAAAGTATTGGTCTAGCATCCAAAAGTCTTAGTCTATCTTCCAAAAACCTTTGGCACGCATCAACACATGCAATCCTCCTGCAATTATTTATTAAATCATTAACTCAATTATTCACTTACTCAACTAATCAGTTAATTTTTCTATAAATCATCATTGGGTTTAAATATTTTTTTCTACTTTCGTAGTCGAAATTCATCTTTCATAAAACATTGAGAATATGGCTATATTAATAATAAATATCAAAGAACTGGTTCAGGTTGAAGACAAACCTGTATTGCTTCGCAAAGGCAAAGAAATGTCGGAGCTGAAAACCATAAAGAATGCATGGCTTTTTATTGAAGATGATAAAATTGCGGCATTCGGTGAAATGGATAATCAAGCTTTATTAAATAAAGTTACTGAAAATAAAAACTTTACTGAAATAGACGCCAGCAGTAAAATGGTTTTTCCATCTTTCTGCGATTCACACACTCATCTGGTTTATGCCGGGAGCCGCGAAATTGAATATATTGATAAAATAAAAGGCTTATCTTACGAAGAAATTGCCAAACGAGGTGGTGGAATTTTAAATTCATCTGCCCGCTTACATGCGGCTTCAGAAGAGCAACTGATTGAAAGTGCAATGGAAAGACTCAATGAAATTATTTCATTAGGAACCGGATCTGTAGAA
This sequence comes from Bacteroidales bacterium, assembly GCA_023251515.1. Taxonomy (GTDB): domain Bacteria; phylum Bacteroidota; class Bacteroidia; order Bacteroidales; family JACABE01; genus JACABE01. The sequence continues at coordinate 67,836 of JAHEYQ010000014.1, read as the reverse complement.
ATTAAAAGCGGTTATGGTTTAAATACCGATGATGAACTTAAAATGCTGAGGGTTATCAAAAAATTAAAAGAAATCAGTCCATTAACTATTAAATCTACTTTTCTGGGAGCTCATGCAGTTCCTTTGGAATACAAAGGTCGTCAATCAGAATATGTTGATATGATAATCAATGAAATGATACCCATGGTAGCAGCCGAAGATTTGGCCGATTACATTGATGTTTTTTGCGATAAAGGCTTTTTCACGGTTGAAGAAACCGACAAAATGCTGATGGCAGGTATGAAACATGGTTTACGACCCAAGATTCATGCCAACGAACTTGATTATTCGGGTGGAATTCAGGTTGGGGTAAAATACAATGCCCTGTCTGTTGATCATTTGGAATATACTGGTGATGCAGAAATTGAATGTCTGCTGAAATCGGAAACCATGCCTACCCTTTTGCCCGGTGCAGCTTTCTTTTTAGGAATGCCTTATGCTCCGGTTCGCAATATGATTAATGCAGGTTTACCCGTTGCTATGGCAAGCGATTTCAATCCGGGCTCATCGCCATCGGGCAATATGCAGCTTATCCTTTCAATGGGTTGTATAAAATACCGCATGACACCCGAGGAAGCTATTAATGCAGTAACTATCAATAGTGCTTATGCCATGGGAGTTAGCGAAGAATTAGGGAGTATTGCCGTTGGTAAAATTGCCAATTTATTTATAACAAAACCCATTTCCACTTACGAATTTATGCCTTATGCTTATGGAAGCAATAAAGTTGAGACAGTAATTTTAAATGGTAAATTAATATAAAATCTGCCAGATTTAAAGCAAATTGATTGTCGTAAACTTTCAAATTACGAGATATCAAACAGAAAAAATCTGGCAGATTTGGAAGAAATAAATAATAAAAAATCTGGCAGATTTTCAAATGAATTTTAATTTTCAAATTATAAAATAGATAGTATGAAAAAACTAATAGAATGCGTTCCTAATTTCAGCGAAGGACGCGATATGGCAATCATCAAACAGATAACTGATGAAATAGAAAAATCAGAAGGTGTAAAACTACTTGATGTTGATCCGGGAGCAACGACCAACCGTACCGTAGTTACTTTTGTCGGCACTCCTGATGAAGTTATTGAAGCTGCTTTTAAAGCCGTTAAAAAAGCTCAGGAACTTATTGATATGAGAAACCACAAAGGTGATCATCCCCGTTTTGGAGCAACAGATGTTTGTCCATTAGTTCCTGTTGCCGGAATTACGATGGAAGAAGTTGTCGAATATGCTCATAAACTTGGAAAACGAATTGGTGAAGAACTCGGTATTCCGGTTTATTGTTACGAAAGTGCAGCCACTCAGCCGGTACGCCGCAATCTGGCAAAATGCCGTCAGGGTGAATACGAAGCGGTTAAAGATCGTATTTCAACCGAAGAATGGAAACCTGATTTTGGTCCATGCCAATTTAACGAAAGTATAGCCCGTTCGGGAGCAACAGCTGTTGGAGCACGCGATTTTTTAATTGCAGTAAATTATAATCTGAATACAACATCAACCCGCAGAGCCAATGCCATCGCTTTTGATGTACGCGAAAAAGGTCGCCCTATGCGTGAAGGCAATTCTGTTACCGGAAAGGTTGTTCTTGATGATAAAGGCAATCAGGTGATGATACCCGGAACTTTAAAAGGAACCAAGGCTATTGGCTGGTTTATAGAAGAATATGGCATAGCACAGGTTTCCATGAATATTACCAATATTTCAGATACTCCTTTACATATAGCTTTTGATGAAGTAAGTGCAAAAGCAGCAGCTCGTGGTGTAAGAGTTACCGGTTTGGAAATCGTTGGTTTAGTTCCTAAAAGAACCATTATTGATGCAGGCAAACATTATTTGTTAAAACAACAACGTTCAGTTGGTATTTCGGAATCTGAAATCATTAAAATTGCCATTAAATCAATGGGTTTGGATGATTTGAAACCATTTATAGCTGAAGAAAAAATTATTGAATATGTGCTGGAAGCTGAAAATAAAAGTAAAAAACTAATCGATATGAGTTGCACTGGTTTTGCTAACGAAACTGCATCTGAATCTCCTGCTCCGGGTGGTGGTTCTATCTCTGCTTATATGGGTGCTTTAGGTGCTTCATTGGCTACTATGGTTGCCAATTTGTCATCTCACAAAGCTGGCTGGGACGAAAGATGGGAAGAATTTTCAATCTGGGCAGAAAAAGGTCAGAAAATCAAAGATGAATTATTGTTTTTGGTTGATGAAGATACCAATGCCTTCAATAAAATTATGGATGCTTTTGGCTTACCTAAAAAGACCGATGATGAAAAAGCAGCCAGAACTGCTGCCATTCAGGAAGCTACAAAATATGCTACTGAAGTTCCTTTCAGAACCATGGAAAGAGTTTTTGATTCATTTGAGCTTATCAAAGCGATGGCTGAAACCGGAAATCCAAACTCTGTAACTGACGCCGGAGTTGGTGCTCTTTGTGCCCGCTCAGCAGTGATGGGAGCATTTCTGAATGTTAAAATCAATGCAAGTGGTTTAAAAGACAAAGCTTATGTTGAAAATATTCTTACCAAAGGTGCCGAAATTGAAGCTAAAGCCAAACAATTAGAATCAGAAATCATGGATATAGTAAATGCTAAAATAAATTCGTAAGATTTTTATAAAAAAATTTATATCAATGCATTAAGAGGCTTCCTTTTTGGGCAGCCTCTTTTTTGAACAGTTTAAATCTGCTTTATTTTTTTGAGAATTCTAACCAAAAATCATGCTCAGATTCAAATAAATTCAACATAATTCTTTCTGCTTCAACATCAATTTCATTTCCATTTTTATAATCTTTTATTTCTTTGTTATAAACATTATCTTCTTTGTAAATTTTACTTGAGAAATATCTAAAAAAGAATACATCATCTAAGTTTTTAATATTTGGCAAAGCAAAGTTAAGTTTTTCCTTTGCCAAATTTGCCCTGATGTCAGGATAATAAAGCCAGAATAAATCAAATTGTTTGCTTGTATCTAATCTATAAACAGCTACAGGACAAATACCAATAATTCTTGATTCTGATATTTTTCTGACATTGTCGAAAAACCAGATTTCTTTAATCTTATAAGCAATAATTTCAATTTTATTAAAATCATATTTGTTAGTAAGCTCTTCAATAGAATATGGTTTTGTAAATTCATCATTTATAGCATCATAAGCAATTGTTTTAGATTTTAAAACCATATTCATCAATAAATTACCTAAATAATTATTTTTAAATAAAAAGTCATTATTGTTTATTGTAATAAACCTCCAAATTCTTTGAGATTGAGCTATCATCTGCTCCTTAACATCAAAATCCTTTATTGTTCCATTTGAATCTCTTTCACCCAAATAATTAGAATTCTTAATATTAACAGGGAAGATCTGTTTGTATTCATAATTATTAGAATAATCCCTTTTTACAAGAATTTTACCATCTTTGCTCCATAAAGTCCATATTCCATTTCTGCTGTTATCAGCAAATTTGCCACTGGCTTTAATTTTTCCGTTTTTATAAAATGACTTATATTGCCCATTAAACATGCCATTACTCAGATTATAAATACAATGAATGTTTTTATCTTCAAAAGATTTTTGATGAATCTGAGCTTGTGTTCTATCTAATGAAAAGAGAAACCCAATGGTAATAAGTAGTGAAAAAAGAATAAATTTACTTTTATTTGCATTCATAACTATTATTTTTTAAAAACTACTAAAATAACGACGAAGAATCAGTATTTATTGTTGTTTTTTTCTGCTTTTTGCTCTTGGATGATAAGATAAAATATTTTCTCTCAAAAACTCCCTGTCTAAATGTGTATATATCTCTGTAGTTGTTATAGATACATGTCCAAGCATTTCCTGTACAGCTCGCAAATCAGCTCCTCCATCTATCAAATCACTTGCAAAAGAATGTCTGAAAGTATGAGGACTGATATTTCTTTCTAAACCAATTTTTTCTGCTAATTGCTTAATAATTGTGAAAATCATAACTCTACTCAGTTTAGAACCTCTTCTATTAAGAAATACATAATCTTCATGCGATTTTTTAATCTTTATACCTATTCTTACTTTTCTTATATAATTATTTATCAACTTCATAGTAGGCTTTCCAATTGGCACCAATCTTTCCTTATTGCCTTTGCCTTCAACTAAGATAAACTCCTCTTTGAAATGCAAATTTGAAATCTTCAGATTAATCAATTCAGAAACTCTTAAACCACAACTATATAGAGTCTCAATTATAACTTTATTTCTTTCTCCTTCAAGAGTACTTAAATCAATAGCTGCAATTAATTTATCTATCTCAATAACATTAAGGGTATCAGGTAATTTCCTACCTATTTGGGGTGCTTCTAAAAGTTCTGCCGGATTTTCCTGAATAAATTCTTCCAGAAGTAAATATTTAAAAAAAGCTTTGATTCCAGAAATAATTCTAGCTTCTGATCTGGCATTTAAACCCAATTCATTAATCCATTTTATAAAATCATGTAGCTGCATTAAATTAATATTTAAAGGAGTTGCATCTGATTTTATCAATTGCAAATACTGTGTAAGCTTTTCAATATCATGAATATATGCATCAACTGAATTTATTGAAAACGATTTTTCAAATCTCAGATAAGAATTAAAATTTTTTATGTAATTTTGCCAAAACATAGAAATACATTAGGGTTTCAAAATTAGTAAATAAATTTAAAAAAATATTAGGTTTTTTAAATTAATGTATGTAATTTTGCACCCCTTAAAAATCAATAGTCAAAAGAGATGGCCAAAAAGAGTAAAGAAGCAAGAGTACAGGTGATATTAGAATGCACCGAACATAAAGCCAGCGGAATGCCAGGCACTTCAAGGTATATATCTACTAAGAATAAAAAGAATACACCAGAAAGATTAGAATTGAAAAAATACAATTCTATCTTAAAAAGAATGACAGTTCATAAAGAAATTAAATAAGGTTGAGTTATGGCAAAGAAAGTAGTTGCAACGTTAAGAACATCCTCAGGTAAGGATTTTGCGAAAGTATATCGTATGGTGAAATCACCAAAAACCGGTGCTTATGTTTGGAAAGAAAATATGATTCCAAATGATACAGTAAAAGATTTTTTAGCTAAACAAAATTAAAATTGTTTGTTGCTTAATAAGGAAGTCCCGTATTTTTTTATAGGGACTTCTTTTTATTTATACAAATTGAATACAATTTTTTTATATCTTAGCATCCAAAAATTTTATATATAATGGGTATATTTTCGTTTTTCACAAAAGAAAAGAAAGAAAACCTTGATAAAGGTCTTTCAAAAACCAAAGAAAGTGTTTTTGCTAAGATATCAAAAGCTATCATTGGCAAATCAAAAGTAGATGATGAAGTACTTGATAACCTTGAAGAAATATTAATTTCTTCTGATGTAGGAGTTGAAACTACGTTAAGAATTATTGATAGAATTCAAAATAGAGTTTCAAAAGACAAATATCTGGGTACTGAACAATTAAACTCATTATTAAAAGAAGAAATTGCCGGATTGCTACAAGAGAATGAAACAGAAACCCGTTTTGACTTTTCTTTTCCTGACGGTGAAAAACCTTATGTAATAATGGTAGTGGGTGTAAATGGAGTAGGAAAAACAACCACAATCGGGAAATTAGCTCATCAATTTAAACTAGCCGGAAAATCAGTTTTATTAGGGGCTTCGGATACATTCAGAGCTGCGGCTGTTGACCAGTTAACCATTTGGGCTGGCAGAGTTGATGTACCAATTGTGAGTCAAGGCATGGGTGCCGATCCTGCTTCTGTAGCTTTTGATACTGTAGCATCAGCAGTTGCACGCAAATCAGATGTTGTTATTATCGATACAGCAGGTCGTTTGCATAACAAAATCAATCTGATGAATGAACTAACTAAGATTAAACGAGTTATGCAAAAAGTAATACCTGATGCACCTCATGAGGTACTACTGGTTTTGGATGCCTCAACTGGTCAAAACGCAATTGAACAAGCACGACAATTTACTGCTGCTACTGAAGTTAATGCACTAGCACTTACAAAATTAGATGGAACAGCTAAAGGAGGCGTAGTTATTGGAATTTCTGATCAATTTAAAATTCCTGTCAGATATATTGGAATTGGTGAGAAAATGGAAGATTTACAGATATTTAATAAACAAGCATTTGTAGATTCATTATTCAATTAATGTTAATTTTAAAGCTTTTTGATTTGGTATTTGATTTTTTTTTATAGATTTGTAAAGAATTTTAAATTGAACATTATGAAAAATTTTTCACACAAATTATTTATTATTTTATTGGGAATAATACTGATTTTCAGCTCATCATCATGTAGAAACCGTGATAATAAAATGATTGCCAGAGGAAATATTGAATTCGGAAAAAAAAACTATGAAGAAGCAATTAATTATTACAAAAGAGCATTAGAAATCAATCCAAACTCATGGGAAGCATTTTATGACATTGCTCTTTGTAAAGGAAATTTGGGTAATGATTCAGGTGCTATAAACGACTATACTTCAGCTGCTAAAATCAATCCAACCGATAATGTAAATATTTACATCAACAGAGCTGGACATTATGTTCGATTAAAAAAATACAATGAAGCAATTCAGGATTATAATAAATCTATTGAAATGAATCCATCAAATCCTGATATATATATATCATTAGGTACTGTATACAGAGATAAAGAAGATTATGAAAAAGCAATAACTTTTTTAAGCAAATCAATAGAGTTGAATGCCAAATCAAAGGATGCATTTAGTGAAAGAGGTTATATTTATCTGAAAACAGAGAAATATCAAGAAGCAATCAATGATTTTGATTTAGGTTTAAAAATTGACAGTACAGATGCCATTATATTTAACAATAGAGCTTTTGCAAAATTTAATTTAAAAGACTTTGAAGGAGCTCTGCTGGATGTAAACAAATCAATTAATTTAGATCCTAAAAATTCATTTGCTTATAAAGTAAGAGGAAGTATTTATCTAGAGAAAAAAGATAATATTAATTCATGTAAAGATTTTAATAAATCGCTTGAACTTGGTTATACAAAAGAATTTGGCAATGATGTTCAGGAATTATTAGAAAAGAATTGCAAATAAATTATTTAAAAATATTTTTTACGAGGGTATAAAATAAACGTTTTATACCCTTTTTTTATAAAACTCATTTATATTGAAAACAAAACCTAAACAAAAAATAAATATCATAACAATGGGTTGTTCAAAAAATCTGGTAGATTCAGAGCAACTTATGCGTCAATTAAACGAAAAATACGAAATTTTGCACGAATCAGACAAGGATGATGCTGATATTGTTATAATTAATACATGTGGATTTATTGCAGATGCAAAACAAGAATCTATAGATGCAATATTAAATTACTCTGAATCAAAAAAAACAGGCAGACATAAAAGAGTTTATGTAATGGGTTGTTTGTCTAAAAGATACAAAAAAGAATTGACTGAAGAAATGCCCGAAGTAGATGCCTTTTTTGGTGTTAATGACATTTCGGAACTTTTGCAAACTCTTGACATTGACTTAAAAAAAGAACTTCTTGGAGAAAGAATGCTCACAACACCAAAACATTATGCATATCTAAAAATAGCCGAAGGCTGCAACAGAAGGTGTTCATTTTGTGCAATTCCGTTAATAAGAGGCAATAATATTTCAAAGCCAATTGAAGATTTAGTTAAAGAGGCTGAATGGCTCAGAGATCAAGGTGTTAAAGAGCTAATATTAATTGCTCAGGATCTCACATATTACGGAATGGATTTGTATAAAAAACGCAAATTAGCCGAATTACTTGAAAAACTTGCACAAATAAATGGCATTGAATGGATTAGATTACATTATGCTTACCCGGCATCTTTCCCTATGGATGTTTTAAACGTAATGGCTAAATATGAAAATATTTGCAAATACATAGATATACCTCTGCAACACATTAATAGTGATATTCTTGCTTCAATGAAAAGGAATATTGATGGCTCAAAAACCAAAGAATTAATTTCAAAAATGAGAAAAATTGTTCCGGGTATTGCTATAAGAACAACATTAATTGTAGGTTATCCGGGCGAAACCTATTCTCAATTTGAAGAATTAAAGCGCTTTGTTGCTGAAAGTAAATTTGAAAGATTGGGCGTTTTTACTTATTCTCCAGAAGAAAATACTTCGGCTTATAAACTAAAAGACAATGTATCGGCAAAAACTAAAGAAAAAAGACAGTCGGAAATTATGGAATTGCAACAATTAATTTCTGCAGAGTTAAACATGCAAAAATTAGGCAAAACCTATAAAACAATAATTGATAGAAAAGAAGGAGATTATTGGATTGGTCGAACAGAATTTGATTCACCGGAAGTTGACACTGAAGTTTTAATCTCGTCTGAAAAGAATTTAGTAATTGGCAATTTCTATCAAGTAACTATAAATAATACAGAAGATTACGATTTGTATGGTAAAGTATCTAAATCGTAAAATAAATATTTTAAGAACAAAAATTTAATTCATAGTGAATAAAAAAATAGCATTTCAAACTTTTGGGTGTAAATTAAATTTTTCTGAAACTTCACAGATTTCCAGACAATTTCAGGAAAACGGATATGAAATTACTGATTTTAAAGAAAAAGCTGATGTGTATGTAATTAATACATGTACAGTTACAGCTATCGCCGAAAAAAAATGCAAAACATCAATCAGATCTGCTATTAATAGAAATCCTGATGCTAAAGTGGCTGTAATAGGTTGTTTTTCACAACTTAAAGCCGAAGAAATTCAAGAAATAGAAGGTGTAAATATTATAGTTGGGAATAATGAAAAGCATAAACTTTATGAATTAATTACCGAAACTGAAAAAAACAATGAAGAAAGTTGTTCGTATTGTAATGTAAAACAGATGGATAAAAATGATAATTTTGTCCCATCCTACTCCTCTGGTGACAGAACCCGATCATTTTTAAAGATTCAGGATGGTTGCGATTATTTTTGTACTTATTGTGCAATCCCGTTTGCAAGAGGCAGGAGCAGAAGTGATACCATTGAAAATATTGTAAAATCCGCTGAACAAATAGCAAAAGAAGACTTAAAAGAAATTATTTTAACTGGTGTAAATATTGGCGATTTTGGCAAACAAAACAATGAAAATTTCTTTCAATTGATTCAGAAATTAGATTTAGTAGAAGGAATTGAAAGAATACGGATCTCATCCATTGAACCAGAACTTCTTACAGATGAGATAATTGAATTTGTTTCAAAATCAAATAAATTTTTACCACATTTTCATATTCCATTACAAAGTGGCTGTAATAAAATTTTGAAACTGATGAAAAGACATTATCAACGTGAACTATTTGCAGATAGAATATTGAAAATCAAACAAAAAATGCCCGATTCATGTATTGCTGCTGATGTAATATGTGGATTCCCGGGCGAAACAGATGAAGATTTCAATGACACTTTTAACTTTATAAACTCATTACCAATATCTTACCTTCATGTTTTTACTTATTCTGAACGACCTGATACTTTGGCTGCTAAACTTGAAGGGAAAATTGCAGTAAACGTTCGCAGAGAAAGAAGTAAAAAGTTGCAGGAATTATCTGAAGCTAAAAAACATCTCTTTTATATTGAGAATCAAAATACTCGACATAAAGTATTATTTGAATCCGATATTCATTCAGGTTATATCTTTGGATTTACTGAGAATTATATCAGAGTTAAAACCAAATCTGATAAATCACTTATAAACAAAGTACTTGAAATCAAATTGAGTTTTATGGATAAAGATGAAGTTTTTTTGATTGAATAATTCAACATCATATCACTCTTTCACAGCATTGAGGTATAACAATGCTTATTTTCATTAAAAAACGAGCTTATTTTCATTAAAAATATTGTGTTTTTTGCTATCACAATAGAAATTTCTCTATAAAATAATTTTCAAATATTTGTATTTCAATAAATTATTTTTTTATTTGTTAATTTTTTTCATTTTATTAAAAAAATAAAAAAAATTATTAACTTTGAATCGCAATTTAGTGATGAATATACTTTACTTACTTATAGGAGTTAGTTTGTTTGCTGCATTAATTTTTTTGTGGCTTTTTGTTTGGGCTGTTAAGTCCGGACAATATGAAGATAACTATACTCCATCGGTCAGAATTCTGTTTGACGATGATGAAGTAATTAAAGAAGAAACATCAGAAAAAACAGATAATAAAATTTCATAAATTTATGGAGATACAAAAATTTAACTACGACAATGCCATTGTTAAAAATTTCATCTGGGCAACTGTTATTTGGGGTGCAGTAGCTCTGGTTGTTGGTATTTTAGCAGCCTTACAAATGGCTTTTCCGGTTTTTAATTTAGGAATTGAATTTACTTCATTCGGAAGGGTTAGACCTGTTCATACTAATGCAGTAATTTTTGCATTTATTGGAAATGCAATGTTTGCTGGTGTTTATTATTCATTACAAAGAGTATTAAAAACCAGAATGTTCAGTGATTTTTTAAGCAAACTAAATTTCTGGGGTTGGCAATTAATCATCGTTCTGGCAGCACTTACTTTGCTGACAGGCTTTACAACAGGAAAAGAATATGCTGAATTAGAATGGCCTATTGATATTCTGATTGCAATTATTTGGGTTACTTTCGGTTGGAATATGATAGGAACTATTTTAAAACGTAGAGTAAAACATATATACGCAGCTGTTTGGTGGTATTTGGCAACCTTTATTGGTGTTGCAGTTCTCCATATTGTAAATTCAATTGAAATTCCTGTATCAATTTTAAAAAGTTATCCGTTATATGCAGGTGCACAAGATGCTGTAGTTCAATGGTGGTACGGTCACAATGCTGTTGCATTCTTCTTAACAACACCATGGCTTGGTTTAATGTATTATTATTTACCAAAAGCATCTGACAGACCAATTTATTCATATCAATTATCGATAATTCATTTTTGGGCATTAATATTTATTTATATGTGGTCAGGTCCACATCATTTATTATTTCAAGCACTCCCAGATTGGGTTCAAGCTCTTGGTGTTACATTCTCAATTATGCTCATCGCACCTTCTTGGGGTGGAATGATTAATGGTTTTTTAACTTTAAGGGGTGCTTGGGACAAAGTTCGCGATAGTGCTGCATTAAAATTTATGGTTGTTGCAATTACTGCCTATGGAATGGCAACATTTGAAGGGCCAATGATGTCATTAAAAAGTGTTAATGCTATCAGTCATTTTACGGATTGGACTATTGCTCATACACATATAGCTGGAATGGGCTGGAATGGAGGACTAATTTTTGGTATGCTTTACTGGCTGGTTCCAAAATTGTTCAGAACCAAACTATATTCAGAAAAATTAGCAAATATGCATTTCTGGATTGCAACTCTTGGTATTCTTTTGTTTGCAATTCCTTTGTATTGGGCAGGAATTACCCAATGGCTAATGTTACGTGAGTATAATGAAGATGGATTATTGGTATATCCCAATTTTATTGAAACTTCATCAAGGTTATTCCCCATGTATGTATTCAGAATTGTAGGAGGAACATTATTTTTACTCGGATTTATATTCTTCTTATTCAATATAGTAAAAACAATTAAAATCGGAAATCTTGTAAATGATGAAGCTGAAGAGGCTGCTGCACTTGTAAATAGTGAAAAACGCAATCCTACATCAGAAACTATTCATCGTTGGCTAGAGAGAAAATCAATTCGCTTTGCTATATTGGTATTTATTGCTTTGGTAATTGGTGGCATTGTAGAAATTATACCAATGATGAAAGTAGAATCTAATGTACCAAAAATTTCAAGTGTAAAACCTTATTCACCTCTTGAGCTTGCCGGACGTGATATATATATCAGTAATGGTTGCTACAATTGTCATTCGCAACAAGTTAGGCCACTAAGATACGAAACAGACAGATATGGCGAATATTCTAAAATTGGTGAATTCGTTTACGATCATCCTTTCCAATGGGGTTCACGTAGAAGTGGACCGGATTTGGCTCGTGCAGGCTATATCGGAAGTTCTACTTACAAAACAGCAATCTGGCACTATAACCATTTCACCAAGCCATTGGAAATGATACCACAATCTATTATGCCAGCCTATACATGGTTAGTAGATAAAGAAGTGGATTTAGCCGCAATTCCTGCAAAAATCAGAGTTATGCAAACTTTAGGAGTTCCATATGTAAAAGATTATGACAAAAAAGCTGTTGATGATTACAAAACTCAGGCAAAATTAATTGTTGATGAATTAAAAATTTCTGGAGTTACAGTAAAACCAACATCTGAAATAGTTGCAGTTATTGCATATTTACATAAACTGGGAAGAGATATTTCTCCTGCTGCCAATAAAACAAAATAAAGAAAATGGGATTTGTAAACGATATACTAAGCAAAGAAAATGGTATTCAATGGTATTATATTATTGGACTCCTTATATTTATTTCATTGTTTATAATTATGATTTACAGAGTTTTAAAAATCCCAAAATCAGACTTAAAAGAATTTAAAGAATCTATTTTTAATAATGACTATCCTGGTGATAGCGAAAAAAAATAAATACTGATTATTATGACTGAAAATACAGAAAACAAGAATAACATCAGTGAACATACTGACACACATGAATATGATGGAATCAAAGAATTAAATAATCCTTCACCATTATGGGTTATATTACTTTTTTTTGCAACAATTGCTTTTTCGGGTTTTTATGCCATTAAATATTTTGGTTATCCTGATAATGGAATGGATCAAAAAAGTGAATATCTTGCATCTATTGAAGAAAAAAAGATGAAAATGAATTCAGCTGAGGGTTCTGTTGGAAATCAATCTGATGCTGAAATGATTGTTGCAGGCGAGAAAATTTACAACGAAAAAGGCTGCATTGCTTGTCATGGTTCTAAAGGTGAAGGAAATGCAATAGGCCCTAATTTGTGCGATAATAATTGGATACATGGATGCAAAATTGATGAAATCAAAAAAGTTATCAAAGAAGGTGTACCCGAAAAAGGAATGACTCCTTTTAAATCAACATTAAGCGACAAACAAATAGGACAATTGGCAGTGTTTATCTCTAAAAAATTAGTTGGGACAAACCCTGCTAACGGAAAAGCTGCCCAAGGTACTGAATGTAAATAATTTTTCATATCGCTTATTCATAATATTCTATTTATCAATAATTTTACACTTCACAATAATGGAAGATAGCAATCAATCGTTTCGTGACAGACCATTAAATATTGATGATTCAGGCAAAAGCAAAAAAATATTTGCAAAACAACCAAAAGGTAAGTGGTATAAAAGAAGAACTTGGTTTGCATGGTTTTGTATTTTTTTCTTGGTTTTAGCTCCAATAATCAGAATAAATGGAAATCCCTTAATGCTTTTTGATATTGCCAATCGAAAATTTTCAATTTTTGGAAATTTAATTTGGGCTCAGGATACATTTATTCTTGCACTTATTATGTTGATTGTGGTTGTATTTATTGTGCTGTTTACTGTAGTTTACGGAAGATTGTGGTGTGGTTGGGCTTGCCCTCAAACAATTTTTTTAGAAATGATTTTCAGAAGAGTAGAATATCTTTTCGAAGGAAATCACCGAAAAAAATCAAATCAGGAAATAGATAATATATCAAAAAATCTTTTAATAGTCGGCAAACATATTAGTTTCATACTAATTTCAATATTTTTTACTAATGTTTTTTTAATGTGGTTTACCGGACCCGAAAAACTACTTGAAATAATAAAATCACCCATCAGTGAAAACCGTCAGGGATTTATTATAATGATTGGAATATCTGTATTTTACTATATTATTTATGCATATTTAAGAGAACAAGTTTGTATCTTTTTTTGCCCATATGGACGATTACAAGGTGTTTTACTCGACTCAAAATCAATATCAGTTACTTACGACTACAAACGAGGCGAACCACGTGGGGCTAAAAATGAAGGCGATTGTATTGATTGTGGGCAATGTATAACTGTTTGCCCAACTGGTATTGATATCAAAAACGGTTCTCAGTTTGAATGTATAAATTGCACTGCATGTTTAGATGAATGCAATATTGTTATGAAAAAAATAAAAAAACCTGCCAATCTTATACGTTTCGATTCTGTTCATGGTATCGAAACAGGTAAAAGTTCAATTGCAAATATGCGAACTTATGCATATTCAGGCGTTTTAATAATTCTTATTTTTGTATTTGGTTTTACTGTTTCGTACAGAAGTTCATTAGACGTTTCAATAATCAGAATGCCGGGTACTATGTATCAGGAGGTTGATTCTGCTAATATTACAAATATTTATAATGTAAAAGTTATAAATAAAACAAATCATACAAAAAAAATAAGTTATAAATTAATTGATTTTCAAAAAGGTGAGCTTCAATTTACCAATGATATTACAACTTTGCAAGGCGAAAAAGCTTCACAAAGTGTTTTGCTGCTTAAACTTCCAATTCAATTATTAAAATCAAGGACAACTGACTTAAAAATAGGTGTTTATGAAAATGAAGAATTGATTACAATAAGCAAAATTAACTTTATAGGACCACAAAAATAAAAAATGAAATTTAACTGGGGACACGGTATTTTTATTTTCCTTACTATTTTCGTAATTTTGGCAATTACGTTCATTGTTTTTTCATTAAATCAAGATAACGATTTGGTTACCAAAGATTATTATGACAAAGGAGCCAATTTTTCAGAACAAATTGAAATTAATAAACGTTCTGAAATATTTAAGGACAGTATTAATGTAAATATAAGTAATTCAATAATTAGCATTATACCCTCTGGTAGTTTGCAAAATGTAACTGATACACTTACATCACATTTTTACAGACCTTCAGATAAGAATTCTGACTTCAGTCAAATTGCTATAATGTCGGAAAAAATCGAAATACCTAAATCAAAACTTAAAAAAGGAAGATACATTATTAAGTTTTCATGGATACATATGAATAATACTTATAATACTGAAAAAGAAATATATATTGAATAATGGGAATTGTATTAGCTGGTTTTTTATTGGGTTTAATCGGAAGTATGCATTGTGCCGGAATGTGCGGTCCAATAGCTATAAATCTTCCTTTACGTGGCAATACTTTTTCTGAAAAATTGATTAGCGGTATTTTATATAATTTGGGAAGAACCCTGATGTATGGAATAATGGGAGCAATTTTCGGTTTATTAGGGAAAGGACTATATTTATTGGGCATACAGCAATGGGTTTCAATTATAATGGGTTCTGTCATGATTCTTTCCGTAATTCTTCCTGCTATTTTTAAGAGTTTAAAACTATTACAATTCGATTTTTTTTCCGGAATTTTAAGATCTGCTATTCAAAAGCTTTTTAAAGTTCGTTCTTATAAAGGATTGTTTTTCATTGGAATGCTTAATAGTCTGCTGCCTTGCGGATTGGTTTATGTTGCTATTATAGGTGCAATTGCTACGGGCAATATTTTTTATGGAAGTTTATACCTTATACTTTTCGGATTGGGAACATTACCAATGATGCTTACAATTTCACTTATAGGAAATGCTATAACTACTAATGTTAGAAATATTTTCAACAAAATCATTCCATATTTGGTCGTTTTAATTGGTTTTTTATTTATACTCAGGGGCTTATGCCTTGGAATTCCGTATCTTAGCCCGTCAAAAGAAAATCTTGAAATGTCAATTATGAAAAAGTCAAATCAAAACGAGAAAAATGAAACTGACGATACTCATAGTTGCTGCCATCCAAAAAGATAATAAATGATTATTGAAAATGCTTGTATTCATTGTGGTGCCGATTGTGGCAAAAATCCTGTAAGCTGGAACGAAAATTACTTCTGTTGTAACGGTTGCAAACAGGTTTATCAAATATTGAATGAAAACAAATTACAACAATATTATAAACTTGCTGATTTACCTGGCATTAAAACAGAAGACTCAAATTACAAAGGTAAATATGCATTTTTGGACAAAGAAGAAGTACAACTAAAATTATTTGAATTTTATGAAAATAATATTGCAAAAGTATGTTTCTATATTCCGGTAATTCACTGTATATCTTGCATCTGGTTGCTTGAACATTTAAATAAGTTAAATCAGGGAATAAAACAATCTTCGGTTGATTTTGTAAAAAAAAATTGTACAATTACTTATAATACAAATGAGATTTCCCTCAGACAATTAGTTGAATTACTTGCATCTATACATTATGCACCCGAAATTTCACTAAAATCACTGGATAATAAAAAAGAAAAAAAATCTGACAAAACATTAACTTACAAAATAGGAATTTCAGGTTTTATTGCAGGAAATGTAATGTTGTTCAGCTTACCCGTTTATTTTAACGGCAAACCACTCGAAGGCTCTCTTGGTATCTTTTTTATTTACATATCTTATCTCCTAACTCTTCCTATTGTTTTCTATTGTGGAAATGACTATATTATCTCTGCATGGAAATCTTTACGAAAAAAAATCATAAACATCGACTTGCCAATTGCTTTGGGAATTCTTACACTTTTTATTGTAACTACTTATGAAGTAATAAGTTTAAGAGGGCCTGGTTATTCTGACAGTTTGTCAGGATTTTTGTTTTTTCTGCTTTTAGGAAAATGGTATCAAAGTAAAACTTATGAAGCTTTATCATTCGACAGGGATTATAAATCATATTTCCCGATAGCTGTTACAAAAATTGAATATAATTCTGAAGTAAACATACTCCTTAAAGAAGTTAAAGTTGGTGATATTCTGTTAATCAGAAATAAGGAACTTATACCTGCTGATTCTGAATTAATTGAAGGTATTGGACTGATTGATTATAGTTTTGTTTCAGGAGAATCAACACCTATAAGAAAAGAAATAGATGAACCACTATATGCAGGTGGAATTCAAGTACAAGGTGCCATAAAAATTAGAGTTAAAAAAGAAGTAAGTCAAAGTCATTTGACTCAGTTATGGAATCAGATTGATTTAAAAAAACAATCGCCTAAATATCTTTTACCAATAATAGATAAAATAAGTATTTTTTTTACATTAATTATTATAAGTATTGCTTTATCAGGATTTTTATTCTGGTGGCTGCATGGTCATTTTCATCTGGCTATATTGGTTTTCACTTCTGTTTTGATAGTAACCTGCCCTTGTGCTTTGGCTCTTTCACTTCCTTTTTCATTGGGAAATTCGATGCGAATTCTTGGTTTAAATGGTGTTTATCTGAAAAATACAAACATTGTTGAAAATCTGACAAAAATTGATAGTATTGTTTTTGATAAAACCGGTACAATTACAATTCCTGATCAGAATAATATTGAATTTAACGGGCTTGCACTTTCAAATGATGAAATTATTGCAATTACTTCATTAACAAAGCAATCTACTCATCCTTTAAGCCAAGCCATTTCAAAATTTTATAATGAAACTGAAACAACTTTAGTAATAGGATTTGTTGAAATACCCGGAAAAGGAAGTTTTGCATCGGTAAATAATAAAAAAATCAAAATTGGTTCGGCTGATTATATTGGAATTAAGAAAAATGAAAATACTGAGAGTTATGCAAAAGTATATGTAGAAATTAATGATATTTACAGAGGTTATTTTAGTATTGGAAATAAGTATAGAGATGGCTTTCTGAAAGTTGCAGCAAGCTTACGAAAGAATTATAAGTTGTATCTTTTGTCAGGTGATAATGATTCGGAAAGGGAATATTTAAAAAGTTATTTTGATGATGATAAAATAAAATTTGAACAAACGCCACAGGATAAAATGAACTTTATCAAAAACTTACAAGAACAAGGCTGTAATGTACTGATGGCTGGTGATGGTCTGAATGATGCAGGTGCTTTTATGCAAAGTAATGTTGCGTTGTCTGTTGCCGACGATATTTATCACTTCTCCCCTGCCGGCGATATTATTATCGAATCGAAAAAGTTTCATTTGATTGACAATGTAATAAAATTTGCCAAAGACTCAATTAAAATTGTAAAAATCAGTTTTGTAATTTCTTTTATTTATAATATTTTTGGACTAATTTATGCATTATCGGGCAATATGACTCCGGTTGTGGCTGCTATATTGATGCCTATAAGCTCTGTTTCGGTGGTTGCTTTTGCTATTTTCGGTACCAAAGTTATTTCAAAGAAAACAATTAATGCTTAAAACCGATAATTGATCAATAAACAGAATAATTTTCTCATATATTCGGAATATTTACCCATATTATTCCAATGCACGCCCATAAAAACGATGTTTTGTCCCTAAATTGCAATGCACGCCTGTTTATTTCGAATCTTTGCCCCTTTTATTCCAATGCACGCCCCTAAAAATGATGTTTTGTCCCTTTTAAATAAATGCACGCTCCTAAAAACGATGTTTTGTCCGTTTTTTTGCAATGCACGACTATTAGTAATCATGTTTTGCATATAAATATCTATTTATTGCTTCTAAACATGCATACTTAGGCTTTAAAGTATCAAAACTAATTAATCATATGTCTTCATATTTTTGTAAATTATAAAAAATATGGACAAAACAATTTCTAATTGATATTTAATTTAATGATTTCAATCCCTTTCATATCTATTATTTCTTTGGATAGTTTTCCATTATCGTTAATTATTACATAAAATCCTTTAGCAATCAATTCATTAATCAGTATTTTATCAGGAATTTCAGGGTAAACTGTAAGATTTGTATAAAACATAGCTTCTATAGGTTTTTCATAATTAAATAAAACTCCTTTCTCAATTTTTTTATCATTTAGTTTTTTTAAATTTACTACCCATTGCGGCTTTCGGTCGAGCTTTTCAAAAGGCTTAATCCTCTCAATTGCATATCTTACAGGAAGTGCTATAAGCAATATGAGAATAAGATTATAAAACCATTTGAATTTGCGATTTTCTTTGTAAACTGCAAGCATATACCAAAATTCGGAAGTAATCATAAAAAGAGCAGGAGCTGTAAATAATAAATATGCCTGCATTTTTGTTTTAGCTATAGAGAAGATAAAAAAAGGTACCAAAAACCAAATACAAATTGCAATACGTTTATAATCAGTTTGTTTTTGAGGAACTTTCCAAAAAAACCAAAATAAAGGCAAATAAATCAGTTCGCCATAATTAACTCTGATTTTATCAAAGAAATAATAAAATGGACCGGTTCGGTCTTCAATAACCTCAGTAAAATGCTTTAAATTAAAACTTGTTTCCCATTGGGCTTCAACTGGAAATGATTTAAAAATATAAATTTGCCATGGAAGAAAAATCAAAACTGATACAAATAATAAAACTACCGAATGAAAAATAATTTCTTTAATTTTAAATTTTCCGGAATCGTAAGCAATCAATAGCCATATTGGTAATACAATTAAAGCAGGCAGCCATTTCGATAATATTGCCAACCCCATACTAATACCAAGCAAAACGGTAAATATCAATTTTTTTTTCTGAACCAGAACTATACTAAAAAAGACAGCCAATTCAATAAAGAATAAAAAGAAAATGTCAATATGGTCGGTAGCAACCCTTCCAGCTGTCAATTCGATTATTAAACCATTAATTGAATAAAAAAACGCAGCCAGAAAACCTGCTTTTCTACTAAAGAAATACTTGCCAATAAAAAAAGTTAAGAAAATTCCAATTGTAGTCAACAAAATTGAAGGAAGCCTTAAACCAATTTCATTTATACCAAACAACCACATACTTCCTGCCATAAACCACAGAGGCAGAGGTTGTTTATGCACCCAGATATGATTTGCCACCCAGTTTTTGTAATCATAAGGCAACAATGGATTATCATAAAGAGTTGGTTTTAATGGATGTTGCATAAAGTTTTTAGCAACCAAAGCATGATATCTTTCGTCCCAGGTATGCAGAAAAAAATCAGACGAAACATATACACGAAGCACCAAACCGCAGACCAAAAGCAACAGAATTGCAACTAAGTAATTATCTTTTTTATGGTATCTGAATGAAAAATAGTAGCCAATCGTACAGATTGTAATAGTCAAAATTCCAAATATTTGATTTTCCACTTAATATAATTTAAATTATCAATTTGTAAAAAAATGTCCAGATTATTAATGAACAAAAGCTGTAATAAAAAATGAAGATTTTATTGATATAGTTAGCAAAAATAAAGCTTTAATTTTAAATGCAAATTATTTTTTTTAATTAAAAATAACCGCAATTTTGATTATTTTACTATCAAAAATGACATTAAAACAAAAGCTTTTCAAATAAATACTTTATGTAAACATCTCAATTTTATTGATTTAACATTTTTTTGAAAATAAAAGCATAAAAACGCTTGTCAGGTTCACTTAAAAATATAACTTTGCAGCATAAATAATTAAAACAATTTAATAAACATAAAAAGGTATTGAATAATGAAGAAGAATGTTATCATTATTGGAGCTGCCGGTCGTGATTTTCACAATTTTAACTGTTATTACAGAGGCAATGCTAGTTACAATGTTGTAGCTTTTACAGCTGCACAAATTCCGGATATTGATGGAAGAAAATATCCAAAAGAATTAGCAGGAGAAGAATTATATCCAGAAGGTATTCCTATTTTAGCTGAGGAAGAATTACCAAGATTAATCAAAGAATTAAAAGCTGATGACTGTGTATTTTCATACAGCGATGTTCCTTACAACAGAGTAATGAACGTTAGTTCTGTAGTTAATGCTGCTGGTGCTAACTTTATTTTATTAGGACCAAAAGATACTCAGATTAAGAGTACAAAACCAGTTATTGCAGTTGGCGCTGTTAGAACAGGTTGCGGTAAAAGCCAGACTTCACGCAGAATTATTGAGTTATTAATGGCTCAGGGTTTAAAAGTTGTTGCTGCTCGTCATCCAATGCCTTATGGCGATTTGAATGCACAAAAAGTACAACGTTTTGCAACTGTTGAAGATTTAGCAAAACACAAATGCACCATTGAAGAAATGGAAGAATACGAACCACACGTAGTACGTGGAAACGTTATTTATGCGGGTGTTGATTATGAAGCAATCTTAAGAGCTGCAGAAAACGATCCTGATGGATGTGACGTAGTTTTATGGGATGGTGGAAATAACGATTTCCCATTCTTCAAAGCAGATTTAACTGTTACAGTTGTTGACCCACATCGTCCTGGCCACGAAGTAAGTTATTATCCTGGTGAAGTAACTGCCCGCGTTGCTGACGTTATCGTTATCAATAAAATGGATAGTGCTGCTCCTGAAGCAATTCAAATCGTAAGAGATAATATTGCAAAAATTAATCCTAACGCAATTGTAGTTGACGCTGCATCTCCATTAACAGTTCACAATCCTGAACTTATTAAAGGAAAACGCGTATTGGTTGTTGAAGATGGTCCAACTTTAACTCACGGTGAAATGAAATTAGGTGCCGGTACTGTTGCTGCCAGAAAATTTGGTGCAAAAGAATTGGTTGATCCTCGTCCATTTGTTGTAGGTAAAATAGCTGAAACTTTCAGAATTTATCCAAACATTGGTACATTAATGCCAGCTATGGGTTATGGTGCTGAACAAGTTAAGGATTTAGAAACATCTATTAACAATACCGATTGTGATGCAGTAGTAATTGCAACTCCAATCGACTTAAACAGAATTATCAAAATTAACAAACCAAACACCAAAGTAGATTACGATTTACAAGAAATCGGATATCCAAACTTAGAGCAAGTAGTTTGCGATTTTGTTGAAAAACACAATTTAGTTAAAAAAGGTGGCTGCGGCTGTGGCTGTCATTAATAAACTTTTAAGGCGACTTTAATAGTCGCCTTTTTTTTTGAAATAGAGATAAAATTTTGTAATTTTGAAAAAGGAATAAATCAATTTAAATAATTAAAAATGAAGAACAGAAGTTTAGTTTCAATCAATGATTATTCAAAAGATGAGTACCTGAAAATTCTCGACATAGCCGAAGAATTCGAGAAAAATCCTAGGCAGAAAATTCTTGAGAATTTTGTAGTGGCAACTCTATTTTTTGAACCATCCACCAGAACCCGATTAAGTTTCGAAAGTGCCGTAAACCAATTAGGAGGCAAAATCATAGGCTTTTCAGATGCATCAAGTTCCAGTGTTAAAAAAGGCGAATCGCTTAAAGACACTATAAAAACAGTAGCAAACTATTCTGACCTGATTGTAATGCGTCATCCATTAGAGGGAAGTGCCAGATTTGCAAGCGAAGTATCGCCAGTGCCTATCATCAATGCCGGCGACGGAGCCAACCAACATCCTACGCAGTGCCTGCTCGATTTGTATTCAATCAGAAAAACCCAAGGGAAATTAGACAATCTTCACATTGCATTTATTGGCGACTTAAAATACGGCAGAACAGTACATTCAAATGTAATTGCACTAACCAATTTTAACTGTACATTCCATTTTGTATCACCCGTTGAATTAAAACTACCAAGCGCTGTAAAACGCCATATCAAAGAAAAAAATCTTGATTACTACCAATATACCGATCTAAATGAGGTAATTCCATTTGTTGATATTTTATACATGACCAGAATACAACGCGAACGTTTTTCTGATCCTATGGAATACGAACGCGTAAAAAATTCATATATTCTCGAAGGTAGTATGTTGAAAAACAGCAAACCAAACTTAAAAGTATTGCATCCGCTACCAAGAGTTAACGAAATTAACGAAAATGTTGACGACATGCCACAAGCATATTATTTCCAACAAGCTCAAAATGGAGTATATGTTCGTCAAGCTTTAATGGCTTCAATTTTAGGACTTAAGTAATTATTTATAATTGAATTCAAATGGAAAAAAATACAAGAAAAGAATTAATTGTATCAGCCTTGGAAAATGGTACAGTTATCGATCATATCCCATCAAACAATGTTTTTCAGGTAATTAAAATACTCAATCTCGATTCTTCGGAAAATCAGATACTGTTTGGAACCAATCTGGAAAGCCAAAAATTTGGGAAAAAAGGAATTATCAAAGTAAAAAACAAATATTTCGAAAAAGAAGAAATAAACAAAATAGCTATAGTTGCTCCATCAGCCACACTAATAGTTATTAAAGATTTCGAAATAATTGAAAAAAAGCAAGTTGAAGTACCTTCTAAAGTTAATAAATTTATCAAGTGCATCAATCCTAATTGTGTAACCAATCACGAAAGTATTCCTACACATTTCACTGTAATCGACAAAGAATCAGTAAAAATACAATGTCATTATTGTGAAAAAACAACAGCTAAAGAACATTTTAAATTTATTTAGCCAAAAAAAATCCGGTTTTAGAAGTAAAACCGGATTTTTTTTAATTTGAAAATTTCTTTGGGAGCTTAACAAAAAAAGTAGTTCCATCTTCCTGATTGGTTTCAAAACCGACACTCCCTTTTAAATATCTTTCGGTAAGCAACTTAATAGAATAAGTTCCTAAACCTCTGTTTTTGCCTTTGGTAGAAAACGATCTTTGAAAAACTTGTAACTGAGCTTCCTTAGGCATAAATGCATTATTATGAACCGAAAAAAATATACTATTTACTTCATCAATACAGTTCAAAGTAACCGTTTCATCAAATTTAGAAGCTTCCAATGCATTTTTAAGCATATTTATAATCACCCTTTTCAAAAGAACATCATCTGTTTTAAGACTCAAATCATCGGCATCAGAGCTGATTACAATATTTTTCTTTACAGCTACCGAATGAACCGATAAATAAGAAACACTATCACGCAAAATATCCAATGATGAAACCAGATTAAAATTAGGTTCGAGTTCACCATTTTCAGCATTAGCCAATGCTCTTTGCGAAAGGATTTCCTCAAGCAATTCATTACTCAATCTATCTACCACATTAATATATTTTTCCATTTCTTTCGGATCAGGCGATTCTTTCAAAAGTTCGGCAAATCCACGCAATCCACCAGCTATATTAATAATATCATGAAAAAAGATTCGTTCCAGCATCGATCTTCTTTTTTCATCACTAATATCATCAACAGATAAAATTGAATACGTTTTATCTTTAAAAACAAAAGGTGTAGAAGTAACCCTTAAATCCAGAAACTCATGTTTGTCATTAACTTTTGTAGTAATCCGGCACTCTTTCGTTACTTTTGCATTGTTATTCTGACTTTCAACAATAGCATTAACAGCACCACAATATCTGCAATTTTCAGAAGTACCACAACCCGCTTCCATTAAATTTGCATTTATACAATTCAAAGCCTCACCAGGTCTTAATCCAAATAAACCTTTCTTATCAATAACACCCAAAAAATTTATAAGAGCATCATTTGAAAAAACAATTTGCCTATCTTTATTAATTATTGCGGCAATCTCAGGCATTGCATTTATAATCACACTCACATATTCATCAGAAACTAAAATTCTGTTGTCTTCATCAATCTGAGATAAAGATGCTCTCTCGGGCGATGCAAAAAAACTTTCTAAATCCATAACAGCAAATTTAAGTAGCAAATATAAGCAATTTATTGAAAAAAAACTAATATCAGAAAATAAAAAAGCACCTGTATTTCTACAAGTGCTTTTAAATTGTGACCCCATCAGGATTCAAACCTGAAACCTTTTGATCCGTAGTCAAATACTCTATTCAGTTGAGCTATGGGGCCCTTTATTTGAGGCTGCAAAGATACAAAAATTATTAGAATTACAAATCATTTTCTAATAATTTTTATAAGATTTATACGTTTACTTTTTTATTACATAAAAAAAATGTAGGTTTGTAAATTAAATTTTAAAGTATTTATTCACATGATAAAGAAATTAACGTTTTCAATAATATGCTTATATATATTGAGTTATAATGCATTCTCCCAGTTTTCATACAATTTAGAAAAAAATAGTTTATCATTTAAAATTACAGATAAAAACCTTATTTACGAAAATACCGAAAAAAACAGAGAAAGGGGCGTTGATAAACGTGGTTTAGTCTTTGGTATAAATATGGGAATGATGAAAGGCAATTCATACAACGCCATGAATTACAATGGAGATACAGCCAGAAATGAAAACAGTATAAACTATATCCTTAAAAACACATACCATTATAATGACATTAAACACCAATTAAACGAGCGAAATTTCAGATTATATGCTTTACCAAACAACATGTCTTATGATGCCTCTATAATGGTCGGATTTTATGCAAGATACAATTATAATAACACAACAGGATATTTCATTTCATTTAGTTTTTCAAAATTAAATACCAATGGTGTTTTTTCTCTAAGTATTGATTCAGCTACATTTACATCAGAACCAGCACTCAGATACTTTTCTATTTACGGTCAGGAAGAAAGAACATATATAGATGTTGGACTTCATAAAGAGTTTTATTTAGGTGAAAAATCAAACTTTTTTGTAGAAGGTGGCTTAAATTTCACGAATACATTGGTAAAAAAGAATGGAATCGTAATAGGCGATTTAGACTACAGTATTATAAACGTATATGGCAATCAACCATACACACCCGGCTCAGGAGCAATACCTTATGAGGTTCGGCAAGGGGGGATTGGATTTGGATTTTTTGGTGGCTGCGGTGTAAATCTGAATTTTAACGATAAAATAAGTATAGATCCGGGATTAAATCTTTATTATCAAAGTATTAATCTTTTAGGATATGAACAATATAGGTTAAACTATTACTTATACGTAAGATTAATGATGCGAAATTTTCTATAAATGTTTGAATTAAAAAAGCTTAATAAAAATGATAAATCTTCATTAATTTCAATAAAAGAAATTTATGAAAACTCATTTCCGTCAAATGAAAGACGCGACTTTAATTATGTAATTGAACTTATTGAAAACAATCTTTTTACAGTTTTTGCAATAACTTTTGAAGATAGGGTTATAGGTTTGTTATCTAGTTGGGATTTTACATATTTCACATATATTGAACATTTTGCCATTAACGAAAATTTCAGGAACAATGGTGTCGGAAGCCATATTTTTCAAGAGTTTATAAACAAAACAAACACTAAAATAATTTTTGAGGTAGATTTACCAGAAGATGACATTTCGCTAAAAAGAATTGGATTTTATAAAAAATTCGGATTTACTATTTGCAAAGAAACCTATATTCAACCTCCCTATGATTCAACAAAAGAATCAGTTCCAATGCTTATAATGGCTAGTGAAGTAATTGAAAGCAAAGAAGAATTTGAAACTATAAAGAAGACATTATATCAAAAAGTATATTTAACTGATTGTATTTAAGACAACAAATTAAATTCTAAAAACAAATCAGAAAACCACTGAGGACAATGACATGGTTTCATTGTTTTTTTATCAACAAAAACCAAAATGGTTTCAGCTGTATTTATCAAAATATCATTGCAATAAATCTCATAAAAGAATTCCATTTTTACATCCGGTTTCTTTTTTATTTTTGTAACAATGCATAAAATATCATCATATCTAGCTGGCTTTTTAAATGTAGTATTCATTTGAACCACCGGCATCATTATCGCTGAATCCTCTAAAGCTTTATAACTTGTGCCAATACTTCTTAATGCCTCAACTCTGCCAACTTCATAATACTGAGCATAATTGCCATAATAAACATAACTCATCTGATCAGTCTCAGAATACCTAACCCTAATTTTAAATTCAGATATAAACATTTAAATTTTTTTCTACAAAGTTATCAACATCTTTAAAAGAAAAAAATTAAAATAAACATAAATTTTACACCACTGTAATTCAACATCTTATAATTTTTAATAACTGAATATTAACGATTTAATAACTTTATTTATATTGAATATAAATTACGAAAAATGCAAATAAAATATTTTTTTTTAATTTTTTTTTAATAATATTGTAAAGTCTGAATTTTATAAAAACTTATATTTATCTGTTTCACTTTATGCAAAATAAGAAAAACAAGAATTATAAGTATATAAAAAAGCAAAAAAAGCATATACAACAAAAATAAGTAAAAAACAAGCATAATATCATTTTTTTTTTAACTTTTTTTGGAGCAATTTTGTTGAAAAATTAATCTTCCTATTTAAAAATTGTATGATTATTTAATAATGATTTGATTTTTAAACACTACAAAAAATAACTATAAAAAACACAGTATTAATGTTGACAATGGAAAAACATTACAAAGAAGTTTGGGAAAACTGTTTATCAGTAATTAAGGATAATTTGGGGAACAGCCAAAGTTATAAAACATGGTTTGAACCAATTAAACCCGTAAAACTCGAAAACAGTGTACTAACAATACAGGTTCCAAGTCAATTTTTTTACGAATGGCTTGAAGAACATTATATTGGATTACTAAAAAAGACCATAAAAAAAGAATTAGGGACAGAAGGAAGATTAGAATATAGTATTGTAATGGACAATTCAACTTTCGGAAATCAGCCTTTTACAATAAATATGCCAACTGCAAACAGAAAAGCAGTTCAAAATCAAGCTGTAAGTATGCCTATAGATATTAACAAAAATTCGTCAAAAGATATTCCAAATCCATTTATCATACCTGGATTAAAGAAAATCAAGATTCATTCTCAATTAATCGACCATTATTCTTTTGATAATTTCATTGAAGGTGATTGTAATCGTTTGGCACGTTCTGCCGGTTATGCTGTTGCTGAAAACCCTGGAAAAACAGCTTTTAATCCGTTGCTTTTATATAGTCCGGTTGGATTAGGTAAAACACATTTATCACATGCTATTGGTATTCAGGTAAAAAATAACTTCCCCGACAAAACAGTATTGTATGTAACTGCGGAACAATTTGCTCAACAATATATTGATTCTGTTAGAAATAACAATCAAAATGATTTTACACATTTCTATCAGATGATAGATGTCTTAATTATTGATGATATTCAGTTTTTAGCAGGAAAAGAAAAAACACAGGATATTTTCTTCCACATCTTCAATTTTTTACATCAAAAAGGCAAACAAATTGTAATAACTTCCGATAAAGCTCCTGTAGAAATGACTGGAATGGAACCTCGCTTAATTTCACGCTTTAAATGGGGCTTATCTGCTGATTTACAAATACCTAACATTGAAACACGTATTGCTATTCTGCAAAAGCGTTTATATAATGACGGAATAGAAATGGATGCGGAAGTTATTGAATATCTTGCATATAGTATCAATACAAATATCAGGGAACTGGAAGGAGCATTAATTTCATTATTAGCTCAATCTTCTCTTAATAAAAAAATAATCACTCTTGACTTGGCTCGACAGATGATTGATAAATTTGTAAAAAATTCATCACGTGAAATTTCAATTGATTTTATTCAAAAAATTGTTTGTGATCATTTTTGCATCACTGTTGACAAAATAGCTTCAAAAACCAGAAAAAGAGAAGTTGTACAAGCCCGTCAACTTGCTATGTATTTTTCTAAAAAACTTACTAAAGCTTCGCTTGCTGCTATTGGTCTGCAATGTGGCAATAAAGACCATGCAACAGTTCTTCATGCATGCAGAACTGTTAATAATCTATACGAAACTGACAAAAAATTTAAAACCAGTGTTGATGAACTTGAGAAAAAAATTAAA
Organism: Bacteroidales bacterium; assembly: GCA_023251515.1. GTDB lineage: Bacteria > Bacteroidota > Bacteroidia > Bacteroidales > JACABE01 > JACABE01. The sequence continues at coordinate 39,251 of JAHEYQ010000014.1, read as the reverse complement.
TTATAATTTCATTTTTCAAACACAAAAAAATAAGTGTAGGTTTTTGCTAGCCTGCACTTATTTTTTTATAGCCAAAAAAAAACAATTATCATCTAAATAATTAAAAATGAAAGTATTAATAGTATGTCACGGAAATATTTGCCGATCACCAATGGCAGAAGGAATTCTTAAATTTAAATTAGAAAAAAACAGAAAAAAACATATTCAAGTTGAATCTGCTGGCTTTGAACCCTATCATAAAGGAGATGAACCAGATAATAGAGCAAAAGCTACCATGAAAAAACATCATATTGATATCAGTAATAAAAGAGCAAATTTGTTTAAAGTATCTGATTTTGATGATTTTGATCACATATATTTTATGGATGATAACAATTTGAATTATATAAAATCATTTGCAAGAAATGAATTTGATTTAGCAAAAACAGATTACATACTTAACACTACAAATCCTGGAAAAAACTATTCAGTACCAGATCCTTATTATGGAGGCAATGAAGGATTTGAAATGGTTTACAAATTACTTGATTCTGCTTGCGAAAAGCTATGTAAAACACTCTAATTTATGATACCATCAAAAAAATCTATAGAAGAAGCTTCTGAACGAATATCTCCATATATTCACAAAACACCTGTAATTAGCTCAGAAAGAATAAATAATTTATTTGAGACATCTATTTTTTTTAAATGCGAAAACCTTCAAAAAGCAGGTGCATTTAAAACCAGAGGTGCTGTAAATGCAGTTTTTTCATTATCTGATGAGGAATGTATTAATGGAGTAGCAACACATTCATCTGGCAATCATGCTCAGGCATTAGCAAGAGCAGCAAAATTAAGAGGAATTGATTCATATATAGTTATGCCTGAAGATTCTTCAAAAGTTAAAATTGAAGCTGTAAAAGGATATGGTGGTAAAATTACATTTTGCAAACCAAATTTAGAATCAAGAGAAACAACACTAAATGAAGTAATTGCAAAAACAAAGGCAATAGAAATACATCCTTACAATAATTACAAAATAATATGTGGGCAAGCTACAGCAGCCAAAGAATTTTACCACGAAATTAAAAATCTTGAAATAATTATCGCTCCAGTTGGTGGAGGTGGGTTATTAAGTGGAACAGCATTATCTACTTCTTACTTTTCACCTGACACAAAAGTAATAGCAGCAGAACCAGTTCAAGCTGATGATGCTTACAAATCCTTTTATACAAAAGAGTATTATCCTTCAATAAATCCACAAACAATAGCTGATGGATTAAAAACATCTTTAGGTTCACTTTGCTTTCCGATAATATTAAAACATGTATATCAAATAATTACAGTTAAAGAGAAAACTATTATTAATGTAATGAAACTATTTTGGGAAAGCACCAAATTGATAATTGAACCTTCTTCAGCAGTTTGTTTGGCAGCAATTGCTGAAAATAAACAGGAATTCAAAAATAAAAAAATCGGCATTATCATTTCCGGAGGAAATGTAGATTTAGAAGCTTTGCCCTGGAATCAAAACAACACAAATTTAAACATTTAAACTATATCCTATGAAAAAAGGAAAACTTTACTTAATACCAACCACAATTGGGGAAACTTCAATTCAGAAAGTACTACCTTCGCATAATTCTGATATTATCAACACTATAGAATACTTTATTGTAGAAGAATTAAGAACTGCCAGACGTTTTTTAAAAAAAGCCGGAATTATAAAAGCAATCGATGAATTAAATTTCTATACATTAAACGAACATACAAAACCAGAAGAAATATTTAATTATCTGGAAATGATTGAAAAAGGTTATAATATTGGATTACTTTCAGAAGCTGGTGTTCCATGTATTGCTGATCCTGGTGCAGAAATTGTAAAAATTGCTCAGGAAAAAAATATAGATATTATTCCTTTAATCGGACCTTCTTCTATCCTACTCTCATTGATGGGCTCTGGTTTTAATGGTCAAAATTTTGCATTTCTTGGCTATCTGCCAATTGATAAAAAACAAAGGTCGGATAAATTAAAAGATATCGAAAGAAATATTTATCAAAACAATCAAACTCAAATATTTATTGAAGCTCCATATCGTAATAATCAAATGATTGAAGCAATTTTAAATACATGCAGAAACGAAACAATGTTATGCATAGCTTGTGAATTAACCTCAGATAATGAATTCATTAAAACAAAAAGTATTGCAAGTTGGAAAAAAACCAAATTTGATTTCCATAAAAAAAATACGGTCTTTTTAATATATAAATAATATTACCCCAAATTTATGAACCTAAAAATTTTACATACAGCTGATTGGCATTTAGGACAAACATTTTTTGAATACGACAGAACCATTGAACATTTACATTTCTTCGAAAATTTAATAAAAATTATAAAAGAACGCGAAATTGATGCGATGCTGGTTTGCGGTGATGTTTTTGATGTATCAAACCCATCTTCTCATTCTATATCAATGCTTTACAAGCTACTTATTGAAATCACAACTCAATTTCCACATTTTCAAATAATAATAATTGGAGGAAATCATGATTCAGCATCCAGATTGGAAACACCAAATCCAATACTTAAGTATTTCAATATCAAAATAATTGGGAATATTGAAAAAAATCAAAATGGTAATCTTTTATTTGACAAACTTATCATCCCAATAAAAAACAAAAACGGAGAAACTGCAGCTTATTGTTTAGCAATTCCATTTCTACGTCCTGGCGAAATTCCAATTGTAAATAATTCGAATACACCTTATTCTGATGGAATTATTCAGGTTTACGCTGAAGTTTTAGAAGAAGTTGAAAAAATAAAGATAGCAAATCAGGCTATAATCGCCATGGGACATTTGCATACTATTAAAGCTGAAATTTCTGAGAACGATAAAAATGAACGACTTATACTCGGCGGTTTAGAACTTATTAATTTACAAACCTTTATTGATAGAATTTCATATTTTGCATTGGGACATATCCACAAAGCTCAAAAAATAGCAGGACAAGAACATTTCAGATATTCAGGGAGCCCACTACCCATGTCATTTTCAGAAAAAAATTATTATCATCAAGTAATTATAATTGAATTTGAAAATAATAAGGCAAAAAACATAGAATCGGTTGAAATACCACGCCTTATAGAGGTTTTAAAAATACCACAAAAACATGAAGAAATCCAAATAGTTTTAAATGAATTAAATAAACTAGAAGAAACTAAAAATAATGAAGAAAAGAAATTAGCTCCATTTCTTGAAGTTAGAGTTTTATTAAAAGAACCTGAACCCAATTTAAGAAATAAAATTGAACAGCAAATTGAAAATAAAAATGTAAAACTTGCAAAAATAGATGTAAGGTATAATACAGATAATAAAAGCAATACAGGTTTTTCTGATAATTTTGAGGAATTACAAAACTTAAATCCCATTAATATTTTTGAAAAAACATTCCAAACAAAATTCAATTCAGAAATGCCTGAAAAGTATAAACTTTTATTTGAAAGAATTTTAAATGAAATAAACAATTAATTTAATTCATTATGAAAATATTAGCAATCAGAATTAAAAATCTGGCATCTATTGAAGGTGAATTTGAAATCGATTTTAAAAAAGAGCCTTTACGTTCGGCCGGAATTTTTGCAATTACAGGAGCAACTGGATCAGGAAAGTCTACAATTCTGGATGCAATTTGTCTTGCACTTTTTGCAAAAACGCCACGTAATATAGAAGCAAAAGAAAACGGAATAGAATTAATTGATTATTCAAATAATAAAATTAAACAGGGAGATATTAGAAGTATTTTGAGAAAAGGAAGCTCAAGTGCATATGCCGAAATAGATTTTATAGGTATTGATAAACAAACATATAGATCAAGTTGGAATGTAAGACGAGCTGGTAACAAAATAAATGGCAATTTACAATCAGATACAATTGAACTTTTAAATTTGCAAACCAATTATATATTTCCTGAAAAAAAAACTGAAACACTAAAAGAAATAGAACGTTTGATAGGTCTGAATTTCGAACAATTTACGCGCTCAGTTTTATTGGCTCAAGGTGATTTTACAGCATTCTTAAAAGCCGAAAAAGACGAAAAATCTTCATTGCTTGAAAGACTAACAGGTACAGAAATATATTCCGAAATTTCAAAAAAAACATATGAAAACTATCGAATTTCAGAGAATGAATTAAAAGAACTTAACATAAAAATTGAAGGAATAAACATATTACCTGAAGCTGAATATCATGAAACTATATCAAAAAAAGAAGAAATAAAACAAATTATAAATGAATTAGAAATAAAAATTCAAAAAAATAAAGATAATATAAAATGGTACAATGAGTTAACTAAATTACAAGAAGAATTAATTTTTGCAGATACAAATTTAAAACATTTAGAAAATCAGAAGATTAAAGATCAGGAAAGAATTGAAAAACTAAATTTTATTGAAGCAATTCAAAGCTTTAAAATTATTTTTAATCAAAAGAAAAGTACGGAAGAAACATTTACGAAAAAAGAATCAGAAAACAAAAAATTGATCGCTGATATTAATATTACTAAATTAAATATCAATGAATTATCAAATAATTTAATCCTTATTGAAAATAAAAATAAAAAATCAATAATAGATAAACAAATTGCACAAACGCTTATAGATAAGGCAAAAGAACTCGATATCATTATTTCAGAAAAAAACGAACAATTAAAATTACAAAACATTGAAATTAATAAAGATATATCGGAAAAGCAAAAATCAGAAACAAAAATAAAACATAACTTTAGCAAAATTAATATTTTAAAAGAAGAACAGAATAATATTATAAAATGGGAAAACGATAATAAAAACAGAAAACAAATAGCTGACAATATTACTTTAATAATCTCAAAATTAGAAGATTTAAAGAAAGGAATTAAAAGTAACAACGAAATAAATATCGAAATAACTTCATTTAAACAGAAAACCATAGAACTTGAAAAATTAATATCAGAAAAATCGATTTTAATTAATGAAAATGAAATCAAACTTCAAACGTCAAAAAATGAATACATAAAATTTAATGAAAAAATCAAACAAACGAACATCAACTTATTAAATAACAACTCATTAGAATTAAATCAGAAAATTGAAAAAATTGCCAAAGGAATAGGTATTTGGAATCTTTATTCTCAAAACGCTGATGATTGTACCTTACTAAAAGATGCGTTAGATAAAGGAAAAGAAACGATAATCAATCACAAAAACACAATTGAAAGGCTAAATAAAGAACTAGAAGAGAATAAATTTAAAAAAGAACAAACACAAAAAATACTTACAAAAGCTGAAATTACAACCACAAAATCAGTTGAAGGCCTCAGACAAAATTTAACAGAAAATGAAGAATGTCCTGTTTGCGGAAGCACACAACATCCTTATGCTAAAGGAATTGACAAAGTAAAAAATATTCTTGAAGACATCCAAAAAGAGATGGATTTTCTCAATAATGAATACGATAAAATTGTAAAAGAAATTGCAGGATTAGAAAGCACAATAAATAAAACAAAATCAGACTTATTAAAAAACACTGAAAATTACAATAATAAAACACTAAAAAACAACGAATTATACAATAGTTGGATAGAATTAAAGATTATTGAAACAAAACATATCGTTACAAACTCAGACAAACAAATATGGCTTAACATTGAATTGGTTGCAACAAAAGATAAGCTACAAAACATTCAGCTTGAAATTGTGAGCTATAATAATACTTTAAATCAATTAAATAATCTTAAAGAAAACACGGATGAATTAGAAAAAAACAAATTTGCATTAATCAATCAAACAGATATTTACAAAACAGATTTGCTTAATATCTCATCAAATATTTCCAAAACAGAGAACAATTTAATTATAAATGAACAACAAATTATGGAAATTTGTAACTTCCTGAATTTGTATTTTATAAATCAGGAATGGTTTACAGAATGGGAGAAAAACAATACTATTTTCGAAGAAAAATTAAGAACATGGTCAGAAGAATGGTTTAAAAATATAAAAAAATCAGAAACATTAAAAGCGAATATTCAAGACCTAGAAACTGAAACACAAAAGGATCAGGAAAAGATGAATCATTTTACTTCATCACTTAAATCAAAAGAACTGATTATTAACAATATAAAAGAATCCTTATCAGAACTTATTAAAAAAAGAAAACATATTTTTGATGGCAAAGACACCATAATAATTGAAAATGAACTTAATAAAGCAATAGAAGACACAAACGAAGAACTTAACAAAGCAAAAGAAGAAAACACTAATTATAATAATGAACTTATCAGATTAATCGCAATAAATGAACAGAATAACAATGATTTAAAAGAATTATCAGAAATTTTAGTAATTCAAAATACAGAAATCGAAAATTGGATTAATACATACAACATTACATATAGTCAAAACATTCATTATGAAAAGATTATAGAAAACATTCATTATAATACAGATTGGATTGAAATAGAAAAAAACTACATTAAAACTTTGAATGACAATATTATTAAATTAAAAACCACTTTTGAAGAAAAGGGAGACAGATATAAAATACATTTTGCAAACAAAATTTCAGAAAACACATTAGAAGAAGTTGAAGAATTTCTTCAAAACAATCTAATAACAATAGAAGAACAAAGAATAATCAGTAACGAATTAGATTTCAGATTAAAAACAAATGATAACAACAAACAATTAATCACTGATTTTCAAGAAGAAATAAAGTTTAAAACAGAAAATTTTGAAAATTGGCAAAAAATAAATGACTTAATAGGTTCAGCAGATGGAAAAAAATTCAGGCAAATTGCGCAAGAATACACCTTAGATATTTTGCTTAATTATGCAAATAAACAATTGAAATTATTATCGAGCAGGTATTTTTTAAGTAGAATAGAAAACACCTTGGCTTTGCAAGTTATTGACAAAGATATGGGTAACGAAACCAGATCTGTTTATTCTTTATCAGGAGGCGAATCATTTATTGTATCACTTGCACTTGCATTGGGCTTAGCCTCACTTTCATCTAATAAAATGCAAGTAGAATCCTTATTTATAGACGAAGGTTTTGGTTCGTTAGATCCTGCAACACTTTCAATAGCAATGGATGCATTAGAACAATTGTATAATCAGGGAAGAAAAGTAGGAGTAATATCTCATATACAGGAAATGACAGAAAGGATTCCTACACAAATTAAAGTAATAAAACAAACAAACGGCAAAAGTAAAATAGAAATCACTAGAAATTAATATATTAGAAAATAATTTTAATTTTATAAAAGCTATGAATTAAAGAAAAAATTTATTAATTTTGCAAAGCTTTTAGCCCAGGTGGTGAAATTGGCAGACACGCTACTTTGAGGGGGTAGTGACCGAAAGGTCGTGCAAGTTCAAGTCTTGTCCTGGGCACAACATTTTTACTCAAAAAGCCCGGATGGCGGAATTGGTAGACGCGCTAGTTTCAGGGACTAGTATTCGCAAGGATGTGCAGGTTCGAGCCCTGTTCCGGGCACAAAAAAAGCCACAAAAGTGGCTTTTTTTATTATCCGAAATTATTTATATGAATTCCAATCAGTTGAAGTGGTGCAATTTTCTGTGCTGCACCTAAAGCAATAGCTTCTCTTGGCATACCGAAAACAATACTTGTTTTTTCATCCTGAGCAATCGTTTGAGCTCCGGCTTCTTTCATTTCCAATAATCCACGTGCACCATCATCACCCATACCTGTTAATAAAATACCCATTGAATTACATCCTGCTGTTTGAGAAACGGATCTGAACAAAACATCCACACTTGGACGATGACGATTTACCAAAGGGCCATCTTTAATTTCAACCACAAAATTTATTCCATTGTATTTTAACAACATGTGCTTATTACCGGGAGCAATTAAAACCTTTCCTTTTTGAACGATATCTCCATTTTCAGCCTCTTTCACATTTAAAGCAAACATTTCATTTAACCTATCAGCAAATGCTTTGGTAAAAAATTCGGGCATATGTTGAACAATTAAAACACCAGAACAATTAACATTTACATCTTTTAAAACAGCCACAATTGCTTCAGTACCACCTGTTGAAGCACCTATTGCAATTACTTTTTCACTTAACGCTAATATGGAAGTATTTGTTTTTTTTGATAGAATTACATCAGCTGAAAGTTTTGGCTCAACAACAATACTTTTTACAGGAGCAATTCTTTTCAATTTTGCATTTGAGGCAGCTTTAATAATATCACAAAGCATTATTTTTGATTCATCCATCAAATGATGCGAAATCATTTGAGTTTTAGAAATTACATCAACAGCTCCATACTCTAAAGCAATAAGAGCCTTATCAGAACCCTTCTCAGCAACTCTTGATATAATTACAACGGGAATAGGATGTTGCGACATAATTTTCTTTAAAAATGTAAGTCCATCCATTTTGGGCATTTCAATATCTAAAGTAATTACATCTGGTATCTGATTTTTGATAAGATCAGCAGCTTCGAATGGATTACTGGCCATTCCGATTATTTCGATTTCTCTATCACTTGATAGAATTGCAGAAATTGCCTGTCGCACAACAGGTGAATCATCTACAATCAGAACCTTTATTTTATCCATTTTTAAAAAATTTAAGTTGAAATTCTATTTAAAAATTTCATCATTACTTCTCCTGTAGTGGTATTAAAAATTATTTTTCGCCCTTTTTCACCACCCAAACTTTTTGCAACTATCGGAATATTATAGTTCCCCAACATTTCAACAGCTAAGCTATGATTTCTTTCACCTACATTAAAAAAATTAATATTTGAGTCTAAAACATTACCTCCACCAAAAACTTTGGCATTTAAATTTTCTTTCTTTGAGCCCATAAACAACATCTTTTCTATCAACTTATCGATAGCTATATTGCCATATTTTGGAGAAGCAAGTCCACTCCCATTCCATAAAGGAAGCATATAATGATTTATTCCTCCAATATTTTTTACAACATCAACCAAACAAACAGAAACACACGAGCCTAAAACTGTTGTTACCTGACAAGGGGTTGCACTGGTAAAAACCGATGAAGGAAAAAGATAATGTGTTTCTATTACTTCTAAAGTATTCATATTAAATTCTTTAAAAAATCATTTCTTCATTATCTGTAAAAAACTCAGCATCATCTTCAACAAAGCCCAATCGTGGTTTGTTATCATTAGCCTCAGAAATAAAAACATTGAATGTACTACCTTTGTTTATTTCACTTTGCAATTTGATATTCCCACCTAAAACCTCAGTATAACTTGCAGCAATTGACAAACCTAATCCATGACCTTTATTAAGTGTATGAATATGATTATTTAATCGTTTAAATCTATCAAAAATAATTTCCTGATCTTCATATTTAATTCCTTTACCAAAATCAATTAGAGAAAACATCAAACTTTCATAATTTAATCTTACCTTTATAATAATTTTTTTAGAATTTATCAAACTATTGTCAATAGCATTTATCAATAAATTAGTTACTATTAACTTAAGCTTTTCAGGATCAGTTTTAAAAGTATTCGATTGATTATCTGTTAAATTCTGATAATCTAATTCAATTTCCAACTGTTTATCATCAGCCTTTGGTTCATAATAACTTATGATATTTTTAAAAAAGCTTAAAACATCTATCAACGAAATATCTGGCACTAAATCCCCAGCCTCAATTGCAGCTGCAGCAAAAATATTTTTTAGTTGAAAATCAAGATCAAAAGCTTCCTGATAAATCATTTTCCCAAATGATTTTATTTTCAATAAATCAATATTTTCGGTATTTGAAATCTCTTTAGATAGCCCCATTATAGAAGAAAACGGATTAATTATTTCATTTCTGATATTAGAAATAAAATGACTTTTTAACTCTTCCGATTCTTCCAACTTTTTGTTAACCAATTTTAATTGGTCATACAACTGTTCCAATTCTAAAAGCGATTGCTTATTTGCATTAAATCGCTTTTGCAGTTCAAATAACAATTCCTCGTCTTTCATTTTAATATGTTTATTAAAATTAATTTTTTATATATACTGAAGGTTGAATGTGTTGAAGATCAAACTTAGAACTACTTACAGTTTCAGAATGACCTAAAAACAAATAGCCTCCAGTTTTAAGTCTTGACAATAATTTTTGAATTACAAGTTTTTGAGTATTTGCATCAAAATAAATAAGTACATTTCTGCAAAAAATTGCGTCAAAAGCTTCAAATTCATTATAATTTTCATTCATTAGATTATGCCTTAAAAAAGATGTTTTTAAACGAAGTTCAGGAACAATCCTAATCATTTTCAATGAATGATCTTTACTTTTTAAAAGATATTTTTTCTTTAAATCAAATGGGATATCCCCAATTCGGGAATCAGGATAAATGGCCATAGATGCAGAAGTAATCATTTTATTTGAAATATCTGTACCTAAAATATGAAAATCAAAATCAATATTATTAACTTTGAATTCATAACAAATCATTGCAAGGGTATAAACTTCTTCTCCACTTGAACATCCAGCGCTCCATATTTTCAGGTTTTTGCCGGGATTAATTAATCTAAAATCATTAAGATATTTTTTAGAGAAAAAATCAAAATGCTGAGATTCTCTAAAAAAGTCAGTTTTATTTGTTGTAACCAAGTCAAACATGGTAATTAATTCTCCATTAAATTCTCCTTTAGTTAAAACAAAATCAATATATTCTTTAAAAGTATCTATATTTAATTCTCTCAATCTTTTATACAGTCTGCCCTCTAACAATATTTTTTTCTGAGGAGGCATTTTCATTCCTAATTCATTATAGATAAATGTACTGATTCTGTCAAAATCAGTATCAGTCATTTTTTTTAAAGAAAAAATATCTTGATTAGATGTGTTCATTATTTAATTTTAAAACCTTTCATATTCATTATCAATACTATCATTCATCCCTAAATTAAGCTTAAATCCATTGGATGATTTACTTACCTTTGGGCTAAGATTTACAGAAATATTTTCTTTTGGTAATTTTTTTTCACTTTTACGAGTCATTACTTTCAAATTATGAATTTGTCCTGTTTTAAAATAATTCACTTTATCAAACATTTGCTGAGAATGAGCAGCTAATTCTTCTGAACTTGTAGCCATCTCTTCAGCTGCAGCAGCATTTTGCTGAATTACTTGATTTAATTGCTGAATAGCACTGTTTATTTGTTCAGCACCAGTATTTTGCTCCATACTTCCTGAAGCAATTTCTTTTACCAATCTCGCAGTAAGCTGAATATCAGGAACAAGCCTATTCAGCAATTCGCCCGAAACTACTGCAAAATCTACAGAAGATTTTGACAATTCATTTATTTCTGTTGCAGCTTCCTGACTTCTTTCAGCCAATTTTCTAATTTCAGACGCAACAACAGCAAATCCTTTACCATGTTCACCAGCTCTTGCAGCTTCAACAGCTGCATTTAATGCTAAAATATTGGTTTGAAATGCTATATCGCTAATTATTGAAACTTTATCAAAAATTTCTTTCATTGAATCAGCAGTATTTTTCACAAATTTATTTGCCTCTTCTATATCATTTGCTGCTTTTACAGCTATTTTTTCTGTTTGAATTGCATTATCAGCATTTTGCTGAATATTTGAAGACATTTCCTGAATTGAAGATGACACTTCTTCAGCTGCAGATGCTTGTTCTGAAGCACCTTGCGAAACTTGCTGCGAATTGGTACTCATTTCCTGACTTGCAGCTGAAATATTTTCTGTGCTTATTATAACATTAGAAACAATATCTTTCAGCTTTATCACCATCACATTCAATGCATTAGCCAGTTCACCGATTTCATCTTTTCTATTCAAATATTTATCTTCAATTTTTATCGTTAAATCACCAATTGAAACTGCTTTAGCTAAACCAACTCCTTTTTTTATTCCTTTTGTCAAACTTATTTTAATAAATTCAGCAACTAATATTGCCATTATGGCGGCAATAATTGTAAAGATAATTATTGAAATACTTACTTTTCTAAAAATCAAATCAAATTCACCAACTAAAGAAATCTCATTCGACCTGCTAAAATTAATTAATTCGTCTATTTTGTTGATTAAATCAAAACTGATTGTATTGACTAACTTTTGTTGACGACTAAAATTTTCATAATTTAAAATCAGTTTTTCATAAAAATTACTTAATTCTTCAGTTTTATTTGCCTGATTTTTGGAAGTATTAACTAAATTTAAATAAACTTTATCGCTATTCTCGCTATTTGAAGCCCTGATATATTTTAATTCATCTAAAAGAATTTCATCTTTTTTACAATATCCTATAAATTCTTTTTCGGATATTTGCAAACTATTTTGAATAGCTGATAATTCTGTATAACTATCTAATAAATTATTGAATATTTTCTCATTATTTTTCACTAATTCGCTTAATTGAAACCAAAAACTATTTTCAGAATTTACGTTTTTAGATTTTTCAATCAATGAATAAATTTCTTGAAAATCATCATGAATAAGTTTTTCATTAACTTTAAAATTGCCAGAATTTTGTAATAATTTTAATTTCAAATCAGAATTTAAAACAATAGTTTCCATTAGATTATCACTTTCACTAGTATCAGAGATAACATGTTTAATATTAAACCAGCAAAAAAAAGTTAAAACTCCAGCCAATATCATTATGATGCCAAAACCGATTGTTAGTTTAATCGAAATCTTTAAATTATTGAATTTCACTTTATTACTCCTTTCTAATTATTTTCAGAATTATCAATTAAATCATTAGCAATATTTACCATTATCAACTCATCAGATGTAAATACTTTGTCAATATTCAAATGCATAACAAATTCATTATCAATTTTAAAAACGCCAGTAATAAAATCTGATTTAAATTTATTACCTATACTTGGAGCTGGCAGTAATGCTTCATCTTCTATTTCAAAAACTTCTAATACTGCATCTACCAGAAAACCAATATGAGACATATCTTTTTCAAATTCTATATCCAAAACAATAATACATGTATTTATAGTATTTTCTGATTGTTTTATTCCAAATTTAATTCTCGAATCAATAACAGGCAAAACTTCACCTCGTAAATTTATTACACCTAACATATATTCAGGTGATTGCGGAATATTCGTAATTTTCATCAATTCAAGAATATTGAGTACTTTATTTACTGAGACACAAAATGAAGTTTCTCCAATTTTGAAAGAAAGATAACTATTTGTAATTTTTATTTCTTCATTCATGTTTTTATTGTTTTTGTATTGATAATTTATTCACAATCTTATTTGTATCCATTACCAGTGCGAGAGAACCATCGCCAAGAATAGTTGCACCCGAAATTATTTCCTGAAAATTATAAATCCGCCCTAAAGGCTTTACAACAGCCTGATATTCACCTAAAACACTATCTGCAATTAGTGCCACCAACTTATCTTCATAAAAAACAACAATTGCATGCAACATTTTATTTTGTTTTTCTGATATAATATGAAATTCCTCTTTCAGATGCAGATACGGAATTTGTTTCCCTTCAAAAACCAAAAGATTATAAAAATTATTCTTTAAAATCTCAGCGTTTACTGCATAAATTTTATGAATTGAATTTAATGGAATTACAAATACTGTTTCAGCAATTCTAATAAGCAAACCATCTATGATTGAAAGAGTTAATGGCAATTTTAATGTTATTGTTGTACCTTTATCAACAATTGAATCTACCTCTACTTCTCCTCTGATTTCATTAATATTTCGTCTGACAACGTCCATGCCTACGCCCCTACCTGAAACATCAGTAATTGCATTGGCTGTAGAAAAGCCGGGATGAAAAATCAGATTAAAGACATCGCGTTTTCCCAAAATAGCAGATGAGGAGATTAATCCTTTTTCAATAGCCTTATTTTTAATAACATCAGGGTCTATTCCTTTACCATCATCTTTTATTTGAATAATAACATTTGCACCGGTATAATAAGCTTTTAATCTGATTTTGCCTCTTTCGGGTTTCCCTTTTATCAGTCTAACTTCCTTGCTTTCAATACCATGATCTAATGAATTTCTGATAATATGTAAAATAGGATCTGTTATAGTTTCTACTATTTTCTTATCTAGTTCAGTTTCACCACCAATTGATTCGAAAAGAACATCTTTTCCTAGTTCTATTGATAAGTCTCTTACTAATCTTTGGAACCTAGTTATCATTGTATTTATAGGAACTAAAGATATTTTATACGCATTATCTCTGAGTTGGCGAGTAAGTTTAGCAATATTTTCAGAAATTGTCAATAATTCAGGTTGTTTTACTTTCTCAGAATATGTATTTAACCTGGATTGAACTGTAATCATTTCACTAACTAATTTCAAAAGCTCATCCAATTTATCAGTTGAGACTCTGATACTTGAAACTGAAGTATCTTTATTAATCATTTTAGACTGAATACTATTTTTCTTTTCTTTTTCAATATTAAATTGATCAATAAAAGCTTTAGTTTGGTCGAAACCTTTAATAATTCTTTCAGGAGTATTTTTTTTAAATTTTGATTTAAAATCTTTGTCTTCCAATAAATTAAGCGATGAAATCAAATTAATTTCTAGTTGACAATCATCTTCAGCAAAAATAAAAACATTCTTTATATCTTCAATGCTTTGGTTGGTAGAAAGTAAAATTTCCCACCAAACATAGCAAGTTGATAATTGATATGTTTCTAGCTCTGGTATTTTATTTAAATTTGGAGTTACTATTGAGTTGCCCAAACTTGACAATTCATCTACTAAATATAAAGGATTGGTTCCATTTCTAAAAATATTTTCATTTGGTATAAAACTGATAAAATAGGTTTTATATTCATCAGAATGTGATGAAGAAATATTAAGTTGCTGTATTTTAGGTCTATTTTCCCAATCTTTATCTGTTTGATTTATCAGATTTATAACTTTTTCAGATATGTTGTCATACAACATCTGAATATTGGCATTATTTTCAGAATTTTCAGATAACAAAGATTTGATAACATCAACCGAAGAGAGGGTAATATTAATAATTTCCTGATTAATTGCTAATTTAGAAGATTTTATAAAATCATAAATTGTTTCAAGGTTATGAGTAAATCTGCTGATTTTATCGAAACCAAACATTGCACCAGTACCCTTTAACGAATGCATTGTTCTAAATATCAAAGCAATCTGAGTTATATCATTTGGATTTGCCTCTAAAACCAGTAAAGCAGCTTCCAAATCATTAATTAAATCGATTGCTTCTTCTTTGAACTTTGCTGTTAAATCTTCCATTTATCTCAAAAATTTATTAATGGCTAATAACATTTTTCTTGCATCGTATGGCATTGTTATCCAGGCAGATGAACCTGCTTCTCTGGCCTCTTTTGTTTTGTCAATTTCTTCATTCCCCGATAGAAATATTACAGGAATATATTTATAATTTGGATGATTTCTGATTAGCTTAGTAAGCTCAATACCATCCATTTCTGGCATATTCAAATCAGTTATTACCAAATCAAATTTATAAGAATCCAATAATGGCAAAGCATCCTTGCCATCAAGAGCAGGTATTGTCATAAAACCTTCTTTTTGTAAAGAAGTGCAAATAATTCTTGTAGTGATACTTGAATCATTAACAACCAAAATTGTCTTTTGCATTTTTTATCTAATTAATTTAGTTACAACTTTAATTAAATTTGCAGAATCAAATGGTTTAACAATCCAACCTGTTGCGCCGGCTTGCTTTGCTTCTGTTTTTTTTTCAATTTGAGATTCAGTTGTAAGGACAATAATGGGTAAATGTTTGTATTTTGAATTATTTCTTACGTTCCTTGTAAGCTCAATCCCATCCATCTGTTCCATATGTAAATCTGTGATTAACAGATCAATATTCCTTCCATCGAAATATTGCAAGGCATTTTTCCCATCATCACTTAACAGCACATTGTATCCGTTAGTTAACAGGATATCATTTACCAATTCCCTAATACTTGCATGATCATCAACAAATAGTATTGTTTTCATTTCAAAAAATTATGCTTATTATTATTGAAAATATTCACTAATATCAATCCCTGAGTTATCCAAAATGGTTTTCATTTGCTCAGGAATTTCGATATTGAATGTATAATTTTTATTTTTAGATTTTAATGTATTTTTTAGTGAAATCAGTAATTGTATAAAAGTCAAATCAATTACCTGAGTATTTTTAAGTTCGATTTTAAAAAAATTATATTCAGGAATAAGGGGAAATACAAGTTTATAAAATTCCTCTTCGGAATTTATGCTAGCATCTCCTTCTATTAAAATTTCAACACTCGATTCATTAATTACTGATAATGAAATATTTACTTTCTCCATTTCTGAACATATTTTTTTAATTTAAATCAAGCTTTAAACATAACAAATATACTAATTTTATTAATAATACATACTATTTTGAAATCTTTTTTTTGTTTTTTTTCATTGAAATTTATTATCATTTAAATCATTTGGACTTTATAAATATTAAATCTTTTCAATTCGATTATATTTATTTGGGTTTCTGGGTATTTAACCTTAATAATAAAAATTATAATATTGCATTAATATATAAGTATCTAATTGTAATACTTGAAACTAGCAATTTGAAAATTCCTACTGAAAACCAGACAAATAAACCAATAATTACACCAAATGAAGAAAAAATAAACAAAATACAAATTTTAAATAAAAATGTTTATAAAATTTTTGCATAAACAATATAAATCATCCCCAAAATTGTATTCATTTAAAAATTAAATAGTTTTATATAAAATCAAAGTAATTTTTATAATTTTGCCGACCTAAATTTTATCTATATGAATTTCATTACCAAGAACAAAAAATGGTTAATAATAATTAGTTATGTAATTATTATTGGGTTTGCTCTAATTGGATTTTTGTTGACATCAGTTTTTTTTGCAGTAAAACTTAATTTAACCAAACATAGCGGCGGCATTGATTTTAACGATCGTTTTTTTCAGGAAATATCTGTAAAACAATACAATGCGATTAGTGGAGATTCGATTTACAATTTAAATAAACGCAAAGCGATTTTTTATTCAAAAACAATGGTACTAAACGATTTTTACCCAAAAAATGCAGAACTTATTTTAAATTCATATGCAAAAAGCAATGACATTTCTGTTGCAGAAAAAATGTTTGATGCTGTAAATTTAAAACTTACAAATAATAAACCATATCAAAATCAATTAAATAGTATAGAAATTAATTTAAATAAGAATCATATTTCAGACAGCATTGTAAATTTAAACCTGTATGAATGGATGAACACAGAAGAATGGCAAGTATTAAAGGCCTCAATTATAAAAGATGAAAAAATAATTGATAGTGTAGAAAAAGTAACAGGAGTTAATTCAAGAATAATAGTTTCATTGCTAATTGGGGAGCAAATCCGCTTATTTCACTCTAACAGAGAAGCTTTTAAAAAGTGGATGCAACCTTTAAAAATATTAACTACCGAAACCAAATTTTCATTGGGAGTTACCGGAATTAAAGAAATTACAGCGATAAAAACAGAAAATTATTTAAAAGATAAAAATTCTGTATTTTATATTGGAGAAAAATATTTGAATTTACTTGATTTTTACAGCAATGATCCTCAGTCTGAACGTTATTCCAGATTAACAAACAGCAAAAATCATTATTACTCATATCTTTATGCTGCCTTGTCAATCAGGCAAATAAATGAGCAATGGAAAAAAAGTGGTTTTGATATTTCACATCGTCCTGAAGTATTGGCAACTTTATTTAACCTGGGATATGAAGTTTCAAAACCAAAAGAAAACCCCAGTGTGGGTGGCTCTAAAATTACAGTTAACGATAAAGTTTACACATTTGGTTCACTGGCATTTGAGTTCTATTATTCTGGTGAATTGGAAGAAAAATTCCCTGTTAGATTTACTGTATTTCAATAATATAAAAACTACACAATAATAATGTTTTCTTCTTTTATTATTTCTTCACAACGATATTTCAGAAATATTTGAGCTACAGCCAATGTATCACGTTGACAATACTTTACAATTCGTTCTAAATCATCTTCTTCATAAAACACTTTTCTAACCTGACTCCCATTAATATCATTTTTTGGTGTTGGTATATCAAAAATGGCAGTCAATAATTCCAAAGAAGTGTAGCTTTTATAATCACCAAACTTCCATAATTCCATAGTATCCAAATGTGTAATTTCCCAAGGCTTTTTCCCAGCAATATTGAGCAAAAAAGGTAATTTTAATCCATTAATCAAAATTCTTCGCGCTATATAAGGATAATCAAACTCTTTTCCATTATGTGCACACAAATAATGAGCAGGTGTATTAAAATGATTATTAAGCATTTCTGAAAATTCAACCAATAATTTCTTTTCATCCTTGCCATAAAAAGATTTAATTCTGAATTTGCCTTCATGGATAAAACCTGTTGAAATACAAATAATTTTACCAAACTCTGCATAAATTCCTGCTCTGTCATATATTACTTCAGGAGATTTATCGCCTTCATAAGCAGAATCTGCTTTTAAAATGTTCTGGGTTTTTCTATCCCAAAGCTTCTTAACTCTCTCATTTAAATCGTTATAAGAGTAATGTTCGGGTACTGTTTCTATATCTAAAAACAATATCTTTGACAATGAAATTGAATCTATCATATATTTAAATTTTAGACTATAAAATTAATCATATATTTTAAATTAGAATAATTAATTTTTGCTAATTTTGACAAATGATGAAAAAAAACTATTATTTTTATATTTCACTGTTTATATGCATCCTAAACTATTCTTGTAGCAAAGATGAGGATACAATAATTCCTCAGATTATTATCAATGAGCCATATGAGTTTATGAATTTTAAAGTAACAGATACGGTTCAGATAAGAGCAAATATTTTTGATGACAAAATTATAAAATCAATTGAAATTGAAATTGTTAACACTGATTATCTACCTATTAGTAACAAAATAATTATCCAACCCAATACCAATGAAATTTTTATTTATGAAGAAATAGCCCTTGATAACATTCAATTAAAATCCGGCACTTATTATTTGAAAATCAGAGCATTTGATGGCACTAATGAAAAACACTTATATAGAGCAATAAATATTGCAGGTATTACTAGAAAATTTAAAAGCATTATTGCAATTAATAAAAACAATGAAACTTCTTATACGGTATTTTCAATTGACAGCACACAAAAACAAATATTTACATACGATAGAGCTTATAATTTTTCAGCAATAAATCATGATTATCAACAGTTATATATATGCGGTAGAGTTAATGCAATTTTAAAAAGTTACAATCTAATTGACAACACTTTAGCCTGGGAAATAGAAGCAGAAAACAATCCACCAACACCAAGTTTTGAAAACCTGTATTTCAACGACAATACACTGTTTATATCCGGATTCCTATCGTATATTAATGGATATAATCGCTTTGCAAACAAAGTATTTACTTCTAATATTAATATCAATTATTATCCTATAAAAACGCTTAAGTTTCAGAATTATTTAATAG
Organism: Bacteroidales bacterium; assembly: GCA_023251515.1. Lineage (GTDB taxonomy): Bacteria > Bacteroidota > Bacteroidia > Bacteroidales > JACABE01 > JACABE01. The sequence continues at coordinate 19,696 of JAHEYQ010000014.1, read as the reverse complement.
TTGAAGAAAAAAACAAAACATCTGATTTAAGAATGTTAAGTTTATATTACACACCCACTGGTGCATTAAAAAACAGCACATATCTCTCTTTTTCAATCAAATCAATGTTTGAAAAAAACCATAAAGAAATTATATTGTTTGGTAATAATTTGCAAAACCAAGCAGTTTTATATTGGTTTAATATTGATAATCAGACTTTTTACTCACCACATAGCATACCAACAGATTATCTGAAAGATGCAGTTAAAATAGATCAGAATAATTATTTAATTGCAAGCGGAACTAAAGTTTTCTGGTATCAACTTCAAAACAATAGCTTAACCACATTAATACAAGACATTAATGCAGAACATATTGATTTTGAAGATATATCACAAACAATTGTAATTTCATCTAGCAATAAATTATTATTTTACAGTTTCCCATCAGCAATAAAAACCGGAGAAACAACAATGCAATTACAGATAGCTGATTTTCAATTAAATTACAACAAATCAAAAGAATAAAAAATGAATCAAATAATTGAAACTGAAGACAATTCACATACAATTTTCGACCAGAAAACAGGAGAACATTATCATTCAATACATGGAGCCATACAAGAATCAACTCATATTTTTATTGAAGCAGGATTAAAATGTACAAAACCAGCTACACAAACACTAAATATTCTCGAAATTGGAATGGGAACAGGTTTAAATGTATTACTTACATTAATGCACAGCGAAAATATAAGTAAAAGAATAAATTATATTAGCATCGAATTATATCCAATTGAAAAGGAAATAATTAACCAATTAAATTATCCAAAATTACTTCACAAACCTGATTTGGAAATCGGTTTTCAAAACATTCATAACGAAAAATGGAATATTCCTTATTACCTGACTGAAAATATTATTCTAAATAAAATAAATGCAGATTTTAATGACTTACAATTGACTGAGAACTCATTTGATTTGGTTTATTTTGATGCTTTTTCACCTGAAACTCAACCAGATTTATGGACTGATGACGTTTTTGAAAAATTATATAAATCAATGAAAAACAATGGATTATTTGTAACTTATTGTGCAAAAGGCATTGTAAAAAGAAGTTTAAAAAAAGCTGGATTTCAAATTGAGATTTTAGCAGGACCAAAAGGTAAGCGACATATCATCAGAGCAACAAAGAAAATTGAAATTTCAAATTGTTGCAATCATAAACATGAATAATAATCGATATGAATATCACAGTTTAATATCCGTCATTAGGGATTGACCATCAATCCGAACAAATAAATATTGCTTACTGATGAATTTCATTTTTAAATGAAAATGTGCTAATTGATTGTTTGTAATTTACAAAGTAAAAAAGCAACTTAGGTTTACTTAAAAAAATATTCTGGAAAATAAGCCACTAAATCAATATTTTAATAATTATTACATAACAGAATTATTTAAAGAAACTGTATTAAATGGAAAAATAAAGAAATTTAATATTTAATTTCAAAAAAAAAAGAAACTCAAATTTTATGATGTCAAACAATTGATAAAAAAGCAACTACCTTTTCCAACAGATCAGATAGTTGCAAAGAACTTATAAATACCAATAAATAAATATTTTAACAAAATTCACCATTTTCATCAATTAAAATCCCCCAACTGATAACAGACAAATGCTTATCATCGAAATAAAAATCAATCATTGCATCCTCAAAAGTAAGCCTTTTCTCGCCCCAAATTTCAGTTTCAGTTTCATAATTAGAAAAACCATTCTCAGTTAACAAGCTAATTATCTCGCATTCATTTAATAAGAAAATTTTCTTACCAAACAAGAGAGTATCCCTATTGCTGGTTTCAATACATTCCAAACATGGTTTTCTGGAATTTACAAAGAAAAGAGCAAATTCTTTATCAAGATAATGAGAAATTGTAGTTGTATTTTCATCATCTATTTCCAAATTTTCAACTTCCTGAGCTTCACCCAACAAAGATGTTACCTCTTCTGGCGACATTCCAAATTTGATATTATCTAAACCAATTTTAATAAGGATTTCGTTTTTATTTTTTTCCATTATTATATCATTTTAAAATTAAATACTATTTAAAAGGCGAATCAGGTTCTTTAGCCATATGATTAAAAACAAGTTTATCAACAAAAGAAGGGAAAAACTTATTTAATAACACAGTTAAATGTCCGTCTATCGACATAATTATTGTTTTTTTTCTTTTAATAATTCCATTTATAATCCTCAAAGCAACATCATCAGCTGACATCATTTTATCTTCATTACGTGGAGTTTCACCTTGCATACTTCCATCTTTTGCCAAGGCAGTTTTTCTAATATTAGAAGCTGTGAAGCCAGGGCATGCAATTAAAACATGTAAGCCTTTCTTAAGATTTTCTATTCTAAGCACTTCCAAAAAACCTTGCATAGCAAATTTAGATGCTGAATAACCAGTTCTGCCCGGCAATCCTTTAAATCCAGCTATAGAAGAAACACCAACAACACTTCCTTTTGATCTTAATAGATATGGTAGAGCATATTTTGTACAATAAACAGTACCCCAGAAATTTACATCCATAAGCTGTTTCAATACTTTCAAATCAACATCTTCAAAAATTGCTCGCATAGAAATACCAGCATTGTTAATTAAAACATCAATTTTTTGATATTTTTCAATAGTTTGAATTATTAAATTTTTGCAATCATCTTCATTTGAAACATCTGTTTTAATAGCGAAAGTTTCACAACTTTTATTATTCAACTCATCAGATATTAACTTAATTTTTGCTAAATCCCTAGCAGCCAATACAACAACAGCACCCGACAAAGCTAATTTTTCTGATAAAGCCTTTCCAATTCCAGAAGAAGCACCAGTTACAATTACAACTTTTCCTCTCATTTATTTTATTTTGAAAATTAATCAATCTGTTTTTCAACAGATTAATTAATTAGTCTATAATTTTTGATTAAGATTAAATACTTGATAAATGTACTATATTTTTTATTAATAATCTCAAAAAAACAAAAAAAAAATTTTATCGCATGTATATTTTTATCAGAATCAATCAATTATTAAAATTGATAAAAAATATTACAGTTTTTTACAAAAAACATTTTGCTATTTCAAAAATAAATACTAATTTTGCACCCTCATTCAGAACAACGATTATGTAGCTCAGCAGGTAGAGCACATCCCTTTTAAGGATGGGGTCCTGGGTTCGAATCCCAGCATGATCACAAAGGTCCGTAACAACAGTTACTGACCTTTTTCTTTTTTGGTAAACCAATACCAAAATAATTTCTGTTTTTATATCTTTTTATAAATTTTATTGAGTAATTTTGCCTTTTATTAATAATAAAAATTGCTTGATAAAATGAAATTTACACCAGAAATATGCAGTATTAAAGATCAGAGAATGAAACCTTTTATCGACTCTGATGAAATCTGGAATTTAATCAATAATACCATATCGACCAAAGAAAGAGTAAGAGAAGTAATTTCCAAATCATTAAATAAACAAAGATTAACGCTTCAAGAAACAGCAGTGCTGATTAACACTACTGACCCTGAACTTATTAACGAAATAAAAGAAGGTGCCAGAACATTAAAAAAGAATGTATATGGAAATCGAATTGTCCTTTTTGCTCCATTATATGTTGGCAACAAGTGTACAAACAACTGCAAGTATTGTGGATTCAGAACAGAAAACAAGGCAGCAATCAGAAAAACATTATCTGACCAAGAATTAATTGAAGAAGTTGAAGCACTGGAAGATAACGGACAAAAAAGACTGATCTTAGTTTATGGAGAACATCCGGCTTATTCACCTGAATATATTGCGCATACAGTTGAAGTAGTATATGGAGTAAAAAAAGGAAATGGTGAAATAAGACGTGTAAACATAAATGCTGCACCTTTAGATATTGATGGTTTCAGAACTGTAAAAGATGCAGGTGTTGGTACCTATCAGGTATTTCAGGAAACTTATCATCCGGAAGCTTATAAAACATACCATATTGGCGGAAAAAAAATGGATTATGAATACAGGCTGACTTCATTAGACAGAGCACAGGAAGCTGGGCTTGATGATGTTGGTATTGGTGCTTTATTCGGTTTGTACGATTGGCGATTTGAAGTTTTAGGACTTGTTCGTCATACAAATCATTTGGAAGCATGCTATAACGTTGGTCCGCATACCATTTCATTCCCAAGAATTCAAAGTGCATCATCTTTGGATATTGATGACAAATATATTGTTAGCAATGAGGATTTTGTAAAACTAGTTGCAATATTAAGATTAGCAGTCCCTTATACAGGAATGATTCTAACTGCACGCGAAAGTGCAGCTATAAGAGATGAAGTAATTAGTTTTGGGGTTTCACAAATTGATGGCGGAACTAAATTAGAATTAGGAAGTTATGCAGCCTCAAAAAATGAAAATCAGGATTTAAACCGCGAACAATTTGTAATAAACGACAACAGGTCATTAAATGAAATTATTGATGATTTGCTCGACAAAGACTATTTGCCGTCGTTTTGCACCGCTTGTTATAGATTAGGTCGTACAGGTGAACATTTTATGGAATTTTCGGTACCCGGATTTATTAAAAGATATTGTACACCAAATGCAATTCTAACATTAGCAGAATATATAAGTGACTATGCACCAAACGATACTGCTCACAAAGGCTGGTTGGTTATTGAGAAAAACATTGAAACTCTTGATAATGAAACTACAAAATCTGAAGTAAGAAATCGTGTGGAAAAAATAAAAAACGGAGTGAGGGATCTTTATTTTTAATCTAATATTTAATTGTTTATGAAAGAAATGAGAATTTTAGGTTTGATGATTACCGACAGAATAAAAGAAGCCGGTAGAACTCAACAAACACTAAGCAAACATTCAAATATAATAAAATCTCGTTTGGGATTTCATGAAGTATCTGAAGATATATGCAGCAGAGTTGGAATGATAATTCTTCAATTAAGCGGAAAATCCGATGATTTCGATTTGCTCGAAAACGATCTGAAAATAATTGGAGGATTAGAAGTACAAAAAATGAGTTTTCAATATTAATAAATATCAGAAAATGAAAGAAATAAGAATTTTAGGAATCGCTGTTACTGACAATGCAACTGAAGCAGTTAGCGTGCAGAATTTATTAACTAAATTTGGCTGTTCAATTAAAACCCGTTTGGGCTTACATGAAGTGAGTAATGACAAATGCAACTCCGAAGGCATTATATTATTAGAGCTTACAGGTAATACTGACGAAATGGATAAGCTAGAAAACGAACTCTTAAAAATTGAGAATCTGAAAGTTAGAAAAATGACTTTCTAACATTTTTTAACCAATTATTATATCTGAAAACCACAAAATTAGAGTAGTTTTGTGGTTTTCTTTTCTGAAAAACCGAGTATGAAAAAACTATTTTTACTTTTTACAATAATATCCATTACAAACTATTGTTTTTCACAGGAAAGCAAATTGTTTTTCAAAAGCAAATCACAATATCTGGGACAAATTGAAGAAAATGCTTTTCCCATAAAAGTTTCTTTTAGCTATATAAATAAAGGGAAATCAAATATTTGTATTAAATCTGTTATTTGTTATGAAGATGTAACTGCATCAAACTGGGATAAAAACCAGCAAATTGCGCCAGGTAAACAAGGAAATATTATTTTTACCTATAATGGAAAAAGACTCGGAGCTTTTAATCAGAAAATTCAGATTATTACAAATGAAGCAAATACAAAAGAAATTAAGCTCAACTTTGGGGCTGAAGTTATACCCAGACAACTCACAATTTCAGATAAATACTCAATAAAAATCGGAGATTTGTTGTTCGAAAAAAATACTATTAATTTCGGAGATATTAAGAGTAATCAGAAAAAAACCGATTCACTTTTCTTTATTAATAACTCCGGTAAAACAGTAACGATTGAAAATTCTGAATTAAATCCGCCTTTTGCAAAAGTAATTATCGTAAGTAATGATATTGCGCCTAAAGCAAAAGGCAAAATTATTGTAATCTATGATGCAACAATCAGAGGTGCATTCGGGAAGACCAAAGATACTATTTACATAAAAACAGGTGAAGAAGAAAACTTTCAACTATATTTATCATCAGATATTTATGAAGATTTTTCGAAAGTAAAACCTGAAAAACTTAAACTTGCACCCAAAGCATATCTGATTAACACCAATTATGATTTTAAATTTGTGAAACGCGGAAATTCTGTAAAAGCAGTATTCAACATCAAAAATAAAGGGAAAACCCAACTTTTAATTCGCAAAGTTGACAAAAGTAGCGACTGTATTTCAGTAAATTATCCTGAAAAAATACGTTTCGATCGCGACTCGCCTATTGAAATCACAATGGACACACGTCAATTAAAAGGCACTATACATGAAACAGTTACCATTATTACAAATGATCCTGAAAATCCGAGAATTGTGTTGCATTTAATGGGGATTGTTGACTAATTTTAAAATGCAAAAAGTATGGCTATTTAAAAAAATGCTTTTATTTTAAGGAAATAAGTTGTAGGTTTGTAGTTTAAAAATAAAAATTTACAGATTATGCTTATAAACACTGTATTATCTTGGTTGATAAAGAAACGAATACATCAGATAGAGTTATTTAAAAAATACCCACATGATGTACAAAATGAGTGGTTTCGAAAACTTATTTATGCAGCCGGAGATACAGAATATGGGATGAAATTTGATTTTAAATCAATAACAAAACCAGAACAATTTAAAGAGCGAGTTCCAATAAATGATTATAATTCACTTAAACCATACATAGACAGGTTAATGCTGGGAGAACAAAATCTGCTATGGAATTCTGATGTAAAATGGTTTGCAAAATCTTCTGGTACAACATCTGATAAAAGTAAATTTATTCCTGTTACAGAAGAATCTTTAGAAGAATGTCATTTTAAAGGCGGCAAAGATATGCTGTCGATATATTGCAATAACTATCCTGACACCTGTTTATTTGATGGTAGAGGTTTGGCATTGGGTGGAAGTCATAAAATAAGCGAAGTAAATAATGAAGCCTATTATGGTGATTTATCTGCTATTATTATCCAAAACCTTCCTTTTTGGGCTGAATTTCACAGGGTTCCAAACCGTACAATTGCACTCATGGATGAATGGGAAAGTAAAATTGAAAAAATAGCATGGGCAACTATCGATCATGATGTAACAAATTTATCAGGTGTTCCTTCATGGACTTTGCTATTGCTTAAAAAAATACTCGATATTACCGGCAAAAAAAATATCAGCGAAGTATGGGAAAATCTGGAAGTTTATTTTCATGGCGGCGTAAGTTTTACTCCTTATCGTGAGCAGTTTAAACAGTTAATTCCATCGGCAAAAATGAATTATCTGGAAACTTATAATGCTACAGAAGGTTTTTTCGGAATACAAGACAAACCCAATTCAGATGAATTACTATTAATGCTCGATTATGGAATCTATTACGAATTTCTCCCACTTGAATTTTTAACTGATGAAAATCCAACAACTCTATCGTTGGATCAAGTAAGCCTGAATGTAAATTATGCTATGATAATTAGCACTAACGGAGGTTTGTGGCGTTACTTAATTGGTGATACTGTAAAATTCACATCTTTAAATCCTTACAGGATAAAAATTACGGGAAGAACCAAAAATTACATCAATGCATTTGGAGAAGAACTGATAGTGGATAATGCTATAAATGCACTTGCTATCGCCTGCGAAAAAGCAAATGCTGAAATTGCAGAATTTACAGCTGCTCCGGTTTATCTGGAAGAAGGCAAAAATGCGTCACATGAATGGCTGATTGAATTTACAAAAGAGCCTGAAAGCATAGAATACTTTACAGAAATCCTTGATAATGCATTAAAATCATTAAACTCGGATTATGAAGCCAAACGCTATCATAATTTGATGCTGAAAATGCCTTTGGTAAAATCGGTTCCGAAAGATACTTTTTACAACTGGCTAAAATCGAAAGGAAAACTTGGCGGACAAAACAAAGTTCCCAGATTATCAAACGACCGCAATTATGTGGAAGAAATTCTGGAGATGCTAAAAAGAACTACTTCATAAAGTTTTCATTATAATCAACCAATATTACTTTGATATTGCTCTTTGATGCAAAAGTCCTGATTTTTTGCTTATCTGTTTCAGAAATTAAACCATTGGTCCAAATATGGCAATTGTAATTTTTTAAATATTTCTCCATAAATGGAACCATATTATAATGTGCGGAAATTGCATTAAACTTATGTTTCGACAAAATTACTTCTAACTCTTCATAAAGTTCATTTTCAGCATAAGAAGTAATCAAAACATCTGAAACATCACTTATCCACAAACTTGTGAATATTCCTGAGACTTTAAAGAAAGCAAGTAAATCTGGATTACTGTTCTCAACTATAAGCTTATCAGACAAATGGTATTTGCTTAAAATTTTCTCCATTTTTGTAACCGAAGTCTGTGCATTTAACTCATTAAGATTTTTAAAATCAATCCAATAATAGTATTTATCACTATTTGGAATACTATCCAGATAATCTTCCAGATTGATTCCAGATGGATAATCATGTCCGGTTTGAAATTGATTTAATTCACTGATATAAAACACATCTAACTCAATACCTTCAAAATTTCTCAAAGCTTCAATTGCTTCTGAGGCAGTATTTACCCTATGTTTCCAAAGTTTATTATCTGGAAAATTATAAACAGCAACCGGGCTATCGTAAGTTTTTTTATTAAACATATTATCTTTTTCGCAACTCGAAAAAATAATAATTAAAATAATAACAAACAGGATATTATGTTTTGATTTCATTTTCCTTTTTAATTAATAAATAATTATAAACAAAAGTTATGACAACGTAAATAGAAATAAATTGCTAAACTAAGTATATTTATAGATAAGAAAATTAAGCCATGGTTTAATGCATTCACAAAAATGTATAATAAATCTCATATCAATAAAACCTAAAAAAATAATCAAAGCAATTTACATAAAATTTAAAAATTTTTACAATCAGGTATTTGCCAATATCATTAATAATTGTATGTTTGCAAAACTATATTTAAAAATCAATATTTAAAAGATGAGAAAATTACTTACAGCCTGTTTATTGCTTTTCGCATTGCAAGGGATTGCACAAACTTTTTCGCAAAACAAAAGTTTAAAAGACAATTACATATCCATTAAACCCAGGGGCATTATCCCCGACGATTTATGCAATTTATTTACTGAAGCCTATAATAAAGAAAAGCAAAATCAGAATACTGAAAAAAGTACACGAAAAGAAAGATTGGCAAAAGACAAATTTTTGCAGGAAAGCAATTATTATCTAAATCAGATTTTAACGAGTGGCATCGTATTGTATAATACCGAACTTAACGAATACATTGAAAAAATTCTGGATAAGATACTTATAAACGAACCCGAATTACGCAAAAACATCAGATTATATATCTTAAAAACGCCTACAGTAAATGCTTCGGCTACTGATAAAGGCATATTATTTGTAAATTTGGGATTAATAGCCCAATGTGGCAGCGAATCGCAACTTGCTTATATTCTATCGCATGAGCTGATACATTTTATTAAAAAACACAATATTGATCTCTTTCTGGAAAAAGAAAAGCTGGCAAACAATAACTCAGTTTTAAGGTCGAATACTTCAAAAGACTGGCTATACAAAACCCATTTCCGTTCGAGAGAAATGGAAACCGAATCGGACGAAAAAGGATTTGATGATTTCTATATGAAAACCAATTACGATCTAAATCAGGCTATTGAAACTTTTGACGTATTGCAATATGCTTATTTACCTTTTGACGAAATTTCGTTTGACAAAAGCTTTTTAAGCGATTCGATGTTCTTTTTCCCTGACAAATATTTTCCGGAAGCAATAAATCCTATAAAAGCACGCGATGATTATGATGATGAAAACTCAACACATCCTAACATAAAAAAACGCAGGGAAGCAATGCAGGAACGCATTGAAAAACTTGACAATAAAACAAGAATAATCAATCCGATGGGAAATGAAAATTTTAAAAACATAAGAGATATTGCCCGTTTTGAATGTTTGAGATTATTTGTAATTGAACAAAATTTTACCCAATCGTTTTACAATGCATGGCTGATGAAAAAAGAATATCCTCAAAATCAATTTCTTGATCAAATAATTTCCGCCTCTTTATATGGTTTATCAAAATACAAAAAACAAGGAAACATTGGAGACGTGGTTACTAATGTTAAAAAAACAGAAGGCGAAATTCATGCAGTTAATTCGCTTTTCAGAAATATAAAAGAAAATGAATTAAATGCAATTGCATTAAGATATACTTTTAAATCTCTACAAAAGTATCCTGATAACAAATATCTTTCTGATATTAAAGATGATTTATTTAATGACTTGGTTGCTAAAAACAAAGCTGCTATTAAAGACTTTGAAACCAAGCAACAAAATTATATCAATCCTGATGTAACTGAAGAAAAACCTGATAGTTTACAAAAACAATCGTCGAAAATAAGAAACATCGAAAAAAAGAAAAAAAATCAGAAAACAACTGAATTTTACAATTATATATTTGCAGGATTAATAGACAATGAAGCCTTTTTAAATGATTTTAAAAAAGCAATTAAAAACAATGAAGATTTAAAAGCAAAAATTAAAAAAGAAAATGAAGAAGAGGGAGAAGAAAGCGATAATATTGATGAATTAGCTGATAATGAAGAGGAAGATGAAGATAAATTAATTAATAATGGATATTATAAAAGAAGAGGCTTCCAATTGGGTATAGATAAAATATTGTTATACAATCCTTTTTATATCAAATTCGATTTCAGAAAACAACAAGAGCTTCGGTTTTTCGATACAGAAAAAAGTCAGTTGGAGTATTTGGCATTGCTTAAAGAAAACGCGCATAAACTAGATTTAAATATGGATATTATTTCAACCAACGATTTAAAGACAAATGGAACAGAATTATATCTTAAACATCAGCTATTGAGCGACTGGACTGATGAATTCAACAATTGGGATATTAAAGGAAAAAAAATATTATTTTTGTCGCAAGACATTAATACTATTATTAAAGAACACAACACAAAATATCTGAATCTTACTGGCATTATATCAGCAAAAGCAAATCAAATAGATAACAGAGTATTTTCATATATGCTTTATTCAGCTTTAAGTCCGGTAACCTGGCCATTAACCTTCCCATATTTTTTCCGTCCGGCATATAAAACCATGTATTACAATATGATAGTTGATATGGAAACTGGTAAAAAAATCTTTATAAACGCATCTTCTATCGAAATGTCAGATAGCAAAGCTTTGTTGAATTCGCGAATTTATGATACTTTCAACCAGATTAAAACCAAAGAAAAAAATTAAAAAAGCAACATGATGAAAACTTTAAAAATCGTTTTAATAATATTTATTATCAATATAATAAATAACAGCATAACAGCTCAGGTATCAGGGTTTTTAGGTAAAAAAAATGTGATTAGCGGTAGCTTGTTTATGAAAAGCAGTTTTTTTATGCCAAACAAAAATGCTCAAAAAGGATATTTTAGTTTTAATGATCATTATTCGTTAGAATTTGAAAGAGTTATAAGTCGTAAACATTCAATTAAACTTCATGCAACATCATTTGAAACTAAGTTTAATCTTATAAGCAACGACGATTTTAACGATAAATATCTTCATGATTTTTCTGCAAAAGCAATAGGCGCCGATTTTGTATGGTACAAACAATCGTCGATAGCACCTTTAGGGGCTTATTTTTCGGCTGGATTTGATGTTTTTTTCTGTGATATTTCTATTGATACAACGATAGCAAATGCTGGAATAGATTATATGTATGGCTGGCAGGAAAGAGTTACGACTACAAGCTTGAGTCTGATACATTCCGGAGCAAATATAAAAACCGGGGTGAAACAGATATTCTTCAACTGTATCAGCTTCGACTTAAACTTTCAGTTTGGAGTAATCCTTTCGGAATCTGATATTGGATCAACCGAAAATAATTACAATTTGAATGATGAAGATATAATTAGCAAAAGAGTAGGAACCCGTTTGTGGGGACATTATTTATGGGGAGTAAATTGTTCGGTAGGTTTTGTTTTTTAAGATGTGAGTATGAATGGCGATAAACTATATAAGGAAATAATCAGCTATTGCGAAGCCAATTACAATCAAGCGAATGTTGAAAAGTACAGTCGATATTTTAGAGGTAGTTATGATGCCTGGGGATTATCGCAACCACAGGTAAATGACAAAGTAAAAGAGCTTTCGAAAAACAAAGAAATTAGTCTTGAAGTTATTTTCGATGCATCAGAATTGCTATTTAACAGCGGTAAGTATGAAGAAATCAGCTTTGTTTTGTTATTGATTAATGCCCGGGATAAGCATTACACCATAGAAACTCTCGAAAAGATCGAAAAACTATTTGAGATTGGTATTTATAACTGGGCACATGCCGACACATTAGGAATGATGGTTTTGCCGAAATTTGTTAAGAATAATATTGTGGATTATTCATATTTCAATAATTGGATTTTTTCGACTTTCAAATTTCAAAGAAGAAGTGCGGCAGTAACTATTATCAAAAATATAAAAACAATAGATAATATTGAAAAACTGTTTGCGATAATTGAACCATTGATGATTGATACCGAAAGAGAAGTGCATCAGGGTGCAGGATGGTTTCTGAAAAAAGCATGGGAGAAGTATCCGGCTGAAACCGAAATCTTTTTGATGAAATATAAAAACACTTCACCAAGATTGATATTTCAAATAGCCTGCGAAAAAATGGAAAAGAATTACAGATTGAAATTCAGAAAAGAGAAAAATTAGCATAAAAAAAGTGGCTTTGGTTTAAAAACGAAAGCCACTTTTTTGAAATTATGTTTTTATTATATTTATTCGATACCTGCAAAGTATTTCATAAATTGCACACGCATATAAGCTGCTGAATTATCGGCTTTTTTATAACTCATTTTGCCTCTGAATTCTTCAATGTTTTTAAAATTATGCTTTGTCATCCAATCTTCAATTTCTTTGAGCATTACAGGAATATGCCTGAAACCTTCTTTATACAAAACTGAAGCTACCTGAGTGGCTTTGGCTCCTGCCAGCAATTGTTTTACCACTGCTTTGCCATCATGTATGCCAGTAGATGCACAAACATCACAATAAAGTTTATCTGAAAGAATGGCGACCCAACGCAATGAAGTTGATATTTCATCGGGACGGCTAAAAACATTGCTATTTGTAATTTCAAATTTATCGATATCAATATCAGGAGAAAAAAATCGGTTAAAAAATACCAGACCACTAATTCCTGTCCAAGATAGTTTTAACATCATTTTGGCTAAGCCTGAAAAATATGAACTTGTTTTTACAGCTATCGGAATTGTAAGTTGTCGCTTTATTTCATTAACTATGTCAAAATAAACCTTTTCATTAAACTCGCTTGAATTATTTAAATCGGAAGGTAAAATAAAAATGTTTAGTTCGATGGCATCGGCACCGGCATCCTGAATTTTTTTTGCATAGGAAATCCATTCTGAAGAAGACACACAATTAATACTGGCTATAATTGGTATTTTTACTGCTTTCTTGCAATCTTTTATTAAGTTGAGATATTTGTCAAAAGTATGCTCTTCTGAATAATTACTTATATAATCGAAAGCTTCGGGATAAGCATAATTCAAATCACTTTGCTTAACCGTTTTGTTGATTTCATGTTTGATTTGTTCTTCAAATATAGATTTCAGCACAACGGCTGCCGCTCCATTTTTTTCAATTTCAATAATATTTTCAACAGAATTAGTTAAGCCGGAACTACCCACAATTATAGGATTTTTTAAATTCAATCCCATATATTTTGTTGACAAATCAATCATTTTTTAAACTTTTAGATTAGTAATTAATTTTTAAACAAAAATAGGAATTTGTTTTTATTTAAACACAACTTTAATAAAAAAATTATCAACCTTACTGTTTAAATATTTTCATTATTTTTTTGGGGTTTGCATCATTCTTAGCTGGTTTAATCTTTAATACTTTTGTCATAATGTTATACAATTGAATATTTTCAATAGTATTCATCTGATAATTTGTTTTAAACGCCGGACCAACTGCATAAAATATTCCGTGCATATCCATTTCTTTATTATCAAACCCATGTGTGCCGCCATAAGGTGGTTTGTCTTTTTTTCGGGAAATACTCCAACCAATATCGGCAAGTATAACCATATCCCCTATTCTCTTGTTTGTGCCATAATGTAATCTTTCGGGCAATTCTCCGGCTTTCCAAACGCTTAGATGAGGTACATTTTTCAAAGCATTATAAATAGAATCAACAAAAACAGAGGTAGCTGAAATATTGAATGTTGGATTGTGTCCATACATTCCCTTTATCCATTCGGGTTTTATATAATCATCAATTATTATGTTCTTTTTACTATCGAGTTGAGCCATTCCATGATCAGATACTATCATTATATTAACCTCATCGCCTATTGAGAGTGTTTTTATTTTCTGATACAAAACGCCCATCAGACTGTCTAAATATGTAACCATTATTTTACTTTCGTTGCTAATGGGTCCGAAATCATGTGTGGTTTCGTCGGGTTCGGGCAAATAAAACATTACCAGATGTGGTCGTTCGGCTTCGGGTAGCTGAAACCAATACATCAAGGTATCGATACGCTGACTGAAAGGTATTTTGTTTTCATATATTTTCCAGTAGCTGGGTTGAATTCCATTTATTTTGGCTTCGGAGCCAACCCAGTAAAAAGAAGCTGTTTTTATTCCCTGTTTTTCTGCTGTTGCCCATATAGGTTCGCCACCATAAAACCTTCCATCCATCACCATTTTGCGATCACCAATGCGATAGGTTAAATCCATATCCTTGTCGTAAAACTTGTTTTGAACAATGCCATGATGATCGGGATACAAGCCTGTGGCCATGCTGTAATGATTTGGAAATGTAACACTGGGAAAGCATGGTTGGAATGATTTTGCTTTTACTCCTTTTTGTGCTATGGAATCGAAGTTTTTTAGCTGGTAAATCTGCTGATAATCCCAACGAAAAGCATCTAATGATACTACCAGTAAGTATGGTTGTTTGCTGTTGGTTGTTTGCGAAAACAACTGAATAACAATTATGCAAAGCAATAAAACCAGAATATTTCTTTTATTCATTTTTAAAAGTATTTTTAATTAGAACAAAAAAGGGAGACCGAAGTTTTCAATATGAATGCTTCAATCTCCCTATTAATCTTTTTTTTTAATTTATTACATCAAAAAGCTAATATCGTCAGATGAACTAACTTCGTATGCCGGAATTCCGTATTTGAATATTCGCATCGGGCGATTGCCATGCAGGCTTAATTGGTTTCCATCAACCAGCAAATAAGTAGCTTCGCGTAAGCCTACTACAAAAATATCCTGATTTACCTGCATAAATTCTTCAATACGTTGTTCGCGGGTTTCGCCACCATGTCCTTCGGGATTTGCATCCAGATAATGCGGATTTATCTGAAATGGAATGAGTCCGGTACAATTGAAACTTTCGGGCTCAATAATGGGCATATCGTTGGTAGTTTTCAAACTCGGACAAGCCACATTGCTACCGGCACTCCAACCCATATAGGTGGTTCCGTTTTCAACTACTTCTTTTATAGCCTGCATCAAATTAAGTTTGTGCAACATATATACCAGATGGAAAGTATTCCCCCCTCCTACTGCTATTGCTTCGGCTTCTTTAACTGCTTTTACAGGATCAGCTTCGTTGTGAATGCCATATACATCAAAACCCAATTCGCTGAATACTGCTTTTACTTTGTTGGTATATTCGTCGTAAGTAACGCCAACACCAGCATAGGGAACAAATAATACTTTTTTGATGTTGTTTTTTTGAAGATAGTTTTTTATTGCCTCGCGAGGCCATCCCAAATAGGCTTCACCTGCATTGGTAGAATTGCTTATCAGCATTAATTTCTTTGCCATAGTTTTATTGAATTCTTTTTGTTTCTATGTTACAAAAGTAAATAAAATAATAATACAAATTTCAACTTCCGATTAACTTAATCTTGTTTTAATTATTTTGATTCGGGTGAACACTTGTAGAAATATGTTTTGGTCTTATTTGATTTTTAAATTTGTCCCCGCATGCTGTTTTGTCCTTATTTAAATTTTAAATTCATTCCCGCAGATTGTTTTGGCCTTATTTAAATTTTAAATTCATTCCCGCAGATTGTTTTGGTCTTATTTAAATTTTAAATTGGTTCTCGCAATCTGTTTTGGTCATTCTTAAATTTTAAGAACTTTCTCGCAAGCTGTTTTGGACGTTCTTAAATTTTAAGAACCTTCTCGCAAACTGTTTTAGTCATTTTTAATTTTAAAGCATCATTGATGTTTCTTTTTATAAACACAAAATTATTTATGTATAAGTTTGCAAATTATCTATTATATAAAAAAGGGCTAAAACACATTAATTTATTATCACTTCTGCCATATTAAGCCAAAATTTATTTAATTTTGCTTTAGGAAATGAATTATACCTAAGTAAAACAAAATGACAAAAAAGAACATTGCTCTGCTGGCAGGCGGAAATTCGGGTGAAGCAGAAATATCATACAAAAGTGCTTCAATTATTGAACAGAATATTGACGATACACTTTACAATACATATAAAATCAGTCTGTTTCAAAAAGACTGGCACTATCAGGATGAAGAAGGGAACAAAATCCAGATTGATAAAAACGATTTTTCATTAAGCCTAAATGGCGAAAAAATCAATTTCGATTGCGTTTTTATTGCAATACACGGTACACCCGGCGAAGACGGCATGTTGCAGGGCTATTTCGAAATGCTCGGAATTCCTTACACTACCTGCGACCACACGACTTCTGCCCTCACATTCAACAAAAGCTATTGCAACAAAATAGTTGACGCTTGCGGTATCAACACTTCCAATTCTGTACATCTGTTCAGTCATTTACCTTTTACTATCGAAAATATTCTGAATGAAATAAGTTTGCCCTGCTTCGTAAAACCCAACAACGGAGGTTCAAGCATAGGCATGTCGAAAGTAAACAAAGCCGGAGAACTGCAAACAGCCATAGATAAAGCCTTTAAAGAAGACAATCAGGTTTTGATTGAAGAATTTATCAAAGGCAAAGAGCTGAGTTGTGGCATGATAAATACAAAAAACGGATTAATTGTATTTCCGATTACTCAGATTATTTCTGAAAACGAATACTTCGATTATGAAGCCAAATATCTGGGAAAATCAAAAGAAGTAACCCCAGCCGAAGTAAACGAAGAAATTACAAACAAGGTAAAATCAACGGCAGCTTATCTCTACAATAAGCTCAATTGCAAAGGCATTGTAAGGTTCGATTTTATTTATGAGGAAGAAACTGAAGAGCTATATTTTCTGGAGGTAAATACCGTACCCGGTCAATCGGCCGAAAGTATCGTACCTCAGCAGGCAAGAGCCATGGGAATGACCATAAAAGAACTTTACACCCTTTTGCTGGAAGCAAGTATGTAGAAGACAGGAGACCGAAGACCGAAGTCTGGAGACCGAAGACGGAAGACGGGAGAAAGAAGTAAGAAGTTTAAAACCGAAAGAGTATTGCTAAATTATTTGGAAATTAAAACTTATTCTTTAACATCAAAAAGTATGACAACACAGGAAATAATGAACCAGTTGGAAGCTATGGGCAACCCAAGCATCAAAAACACATTGATGAAGCACGGAGCCCGCGAACCTTTTTTTGGGGTAAAAGTGGAAGATTTAAAAAAGATTGTAAAGAAAGTAAAAAAGAATTATGAGCTTTCGCTCGAACTATATGAAACCGGCAACACCGATGCCATGTATCTTGCTGGTTTGATAGCCGATGAGAAGAAAATGACAAAAGATGACCTCAACAATTGGGTTAAAGGAGCTTATTGGCATTATATCAGCGAATATACTGTTCCATGGGTAGCTGCCGAGTCTGATTATGGTGTTGAACTGGCTTCGGAGTGGCTAAATTCTACCGAAGAAACCATTGTAGCTGCAGCTTGGGGAACTTTCTCATATATTCTTTCAGTAAAAAATGATGAAGATATTGATTTCGGCCTAATTCTTTCTTTACTCGAAAAAGCAGAAAAAGAAATACATCAGTCGCAAAACAGGGTAAAATATGCCATGAATGGTTTTGTAATTTCAGTGGGTTCATACTACAAACCACTTGCAGAAAAAGCCATGAAAGTTGCTGAACAAATAGGAAAAGTAAATGTAATAATGGGCAGCACTGCCTGCAAAGTTCCTTTGGCTACCGAATATATCGAAAAAACTGTACAACGCACTCAATACAAAAAGAGAAAAAGTGCCAGATGCTAAATGGATTTATTTTGTTGTAGGAAAATAAAAACCCAAACAGGCTTTTAAACACCTGTTTGGGTTACATAAAATATGATTCTATTTAAAGATTTTATAACTGCACCAGCAATACTACCTTTTTGCCGTCGCGCATCACATCTACACTGATTAGCTGTCCTTTTTGCAGTTGTTTCAATCGCGACATGTATTCGTAAATGTTTTTAACAGGTTTTCCTTCAATGGCAACTATCACATCGCCTTTGAGCATTCCGGCTTTTGAAGCTGGTCCGCCATTTGTAACCTGATCGGCACGCAATCCTTTATCGCTTTGTCCCGAAAAATCGGGCATTATACCTAAGGTTACTTTCAAACTGGTGCGCCTGCCTGCATCCGATTTTGGTCCTGCTTCCTTAAAAATAAGAGCTTTGTCGCGGTTTATCAATTCTTTTGTAAGCAAATAAGTAAAATCGAGTACTTGCTTTTCGCCATCGTAATTTATTCTTTCGGCATTATCAAGTGGTGTATGATAATCTTCGTGAGCTCCGGTAGTTAGGAAAAACACCGGAATATTTACTGCATAAAACGAAGCATGATCAGAAGCTCCGTAGCCTTCGGGTGAATATTTTAAAGTTATTTTTGTGTTCTTTCCCAAATTATTCAAAAGTGATTCTGATTCGGCAGAAGTGCCTGTACCACTTATTAAAATATATGGATCATCAAGCTGAAGACGGCCAATCATATCAAGATTTATCATGGCTTTTATCTGGTTGGCTTTAACCGGCAGATTACTTACAAAATGTTTTGAACCCAGCAAACCAAGTTCTTCGGCACTAAATGCTACAAAAATTACTGAGCGTTTTAGCTTGTCTTTTTCGGCCGAAAGTTTTTGTGCCATTTCTATTAATCCGGCCACACCCGAAGCATTGTCATCAGCACCATAATGTACCGCAACGGTATCGGGCATACGCGAACCCGAACCATGTCCACCGTAACCCAAATGGTCGTAATGTGCTCCTATTACAATATATTCATTTTTCAAAGCAGGATCGTTGCCTTCTAAAATGCCATAAACATTTTGAGTTAATTGCTTATTTACTTTTACATCGGTTTTTATTAGCAGTTTTTCGAATAATTGAAAACTATTGCTTTTTTTGGTTTTATTAATTTCGGCTTCCAATTCGGCAATATGGTGATATTTATCATCTTTAATAATGGTATCCATCATTTTGCGGGTAATGTTTACTACCGGAATATCGGCTATAGCCGGACTTTTATCATAGTTTAATG
>JAHEYQ010000074.1 GCA_023251515.1 Bacteroidales bacterium | reverse complement strand
ATAACTTGGTGCTAATGCACGCTTTTTATAGCTTTTTGTCATATTTGCTTGCACTTTATTTAGCAAATTTAGCTATATTTTTTTTATTGTCAATGATATATGCGTTTTTCAGTAGACCCTAAATATTGAAGGCAAATAAGGTGAATATTTTAGTCTTTTGAGGTGGTCGCAATTTGCGACCACATTCTCTTTTTCTTCCTTAGTTAAAACAAACATAAAATGTTCCGGAAATCGTTTTATATTACGTTTTACCTGTTCATTTAATCGTTTTGTAGTTACTCCAAACATTTCTGGCATAATCAGCGTTCGGAAGGGGGTGGAAATGAAAAAGCCCTGCATTTTTGAGATGCAAGGCTTTATTTTATTGTAATATATCAATGTCGGCAAATAGGAAAATCATCTATTTCTTAACAAATTTTCCCTGCAAAGTTTCTTTATCGTTATTAACTTTTATAATGTAAATTCCTGCTGATAAATCCTTTATATCAACTTCAGTTTTGGACTGATTGCTGATAATTTGCCTGCATAATTGTCCCTGAATATTATAGATTGAAATGGTTGTTCTTTGAGAAATTTTGCTTTCCATTAGCTCAATTATCAAATTTTCTTTGGCTGGGTTAGGGTAAATTTTAATTTTATCAGATATTAAATTACTTATTCCCAAAGTACCTTGTGGTATAACCTGAACGCTGATAATTGCATTCGGATCTTTCTGTAAATAAGATGAATCGCAATAAGTTGTTGTACAACCCACAGAATCAATAATTGTCAGACAGATATTATAATATCCTGCTGCACTATAGGTATGGGTTGGATAAGCAGTTGTACTAAATGTACCATCACCCCAGCTCCAGTTGTATTGTAAAGGTGGAACACCGGAAGCATTGTTTACAGCAAAATAATGATGTAAAACTGCTGTATCAGCCACCAGATCAAATTGTGCCGAACAATTGGGAATAAAAGGATTTACAGTAATATATAATGATGATGTATCACCAATACCACATGAGTTTATTCCTTTAACTGTAATATTACCTGAAAATGCAGAAGAACTGTAATTAACAGTTATAGTATTTGTTGTACTTGTACCTGTTGCAGCAGTTGGTAACGTCCAAATATAAGAAGTTGCATTTGTAATTGTAGGTACACTATAGTTAACTGATGCTTGCCCCTGATAAACAGTTGCTAAACCACTAATATTCCCTGCTAAAACAGGTAATGGATTTACAGTTATTGCCAAAGAAGAAGAATCTCCGGTTCCAAATGAATTAGATCCTTTTACTGTGATATATCCAGATACAGCAGAAGTTGAATAATTTACTGTAATGGTATTTGCACTGCTTGTTCCGCTTGCCCCGGATGGCAAAGTCCAGATATAAGAAGTTGAATTGGCTATTGTTGGCACACTATAATTAACGGATGTTTGCCCCTGACAAACTGATGATGAGCCCGTAATTGTATCTGCTGCCAGAGGCATAGGATTATTAGTAGATATAAAATGAGCCTGATATCGGTGAGCACTAGAACTAACACTAATCAATTTTTGTTGCGAAGACAAAACATCTAAACTACCATTTGCTAAATCCCAATTATTATTATACCATGATTCATACTTTCCTGTTATTGAATTTCCAAAACTATCATATGTATAAGTATCTTTGAAATAATTTAGCCAAGCATTGTTTTGCCTCTTTTCGGATAAATAAGTAAGCATATTTCCATTGGTATCATAAGTATAAGTATATTTGGAATAATTTACCCAAGCATTGTTTTGCCATTGTTCATATAAATCAGTAAGCATATTTCCGTTGGTATTAAATGTGTAAGTAATTCTGGAATAATTTAGCCAAGCATTGTTTTGCCACTTTTCCAATAACTCAGTAAGCATATTTCCATTAGCATCATAAGTATAAGTACGTCTGTTATCATTAACCCATATATTGTTTTGCCAGTATTCGTATAAATCAGTAAGCATATTCCCATTGGCATTATAGGTATAGGTATGTTTATCATCATTTACCCAAGCATTGTTTTGCCATTGTTCTTTTAATTCGGTAAGCATATTTCCATTGGTATCATAAGTATAAGTATATTTGGAATAATTTACCCAAGCATTGTTTTGCCATTGTTCATATAAATCAGTAAGCATATTTCCATTGGTATTATAGGTATAGGTATGTTTTTCCTGATTTACCCAAGCATAGTACGACCCGGACCCGTTTTGTATAAATTCCCAGTTTTCTCTAAATACAGTAAGCATATTTCCACTAGCATCATAGGTATAAGTATATCTGGAATAATTTACCCAAGCATTGTTTTGCCACTTTTCGTATAAATAAGTAAGCTTTTTTCCGTTAGCATTAAATGTGAATGTATGTTTGGAATAATTTACCCAAGCATTGTTTTGCCACTTTTCGTATAAATCAGTAAGCTTATTAGCATAAGTATCATAAGTATAAGTATATCTGGTAATATTTTCCCATGTATTATAATCCCAATTCTGGGTTATATTTGTTAGAACATTTCCATTTCCGTCAAAAGTCTGGGTTATTCTTTGTTTAAGATTATTGAGCCAATCAAAAGCAACTATTGTATCATAATTCCAGCTTACCGATTTGCTTGCTATAGGTTTTTTTAATTGCTCATGAAAATGGGATTGCGGAATTTTTTCAGAAATAGTTTTGTTTATTATATCTTTTGCATTTGGTTTTGTAGGTTGGTTTTGCCATTGCCCCTTTGCAATACCTCCTAATAATACTGCAATAATTAAAATGTAGATTTTTTTCATATTTATAATTTCATTATTTTTTTAAATAGATATAGTATTTAACTAATTTTGATTTACTTAAAATAACTATTACTTAAAATGAACGTATAGCTCTAACATTACAAATTGAAGTTTTACTATTATTATGTTGTTGTCCACTGACATAGGTTTGATCCCATGCATCTGAATAATTAACCTCACTTGAACTCCAATAATGACTGCTTGTTGAAAAATTACTCAAGTATGGGCTATCAAACATATCATTTAACTCTTCCTTACTTGGTAAATACCAATCACTATAACCATTTAAAATCAGGTCAGAACAAAGTTTTGCCGCATAAGTGCCGCTTCCTAATTTTGCTACTATTGCATTGGTATTTGCATTCCCTGTTCCAATTGCAGTGGAAGTTGTACCAACCAATATATCAGAACCAGATGGCGCCCATGCAATCCCGTTAGAATTAAACTGATCCTTGTCTGGGGCAATTAATCCATGCTGTACTGAAGCATTATAACCTATATCTCCTGCTTTAAGAATATAAAATACGATTCCACCCTGATAACTTTGTCCTAACTTAACGGTTGGTGAGGTTGAACTGCTATCATCCTTTTTACATGCATTTGAAAACATTAATACTATAAATAGTAAAGCAGCTGATTGAATAACTTTTTTAAGATTTTTTTTCATATTATTTGATTTTTTTCTTTGTCTGATTCCCACAGACATTAATAATTTATTTGTATTAAAAAAGCGTGGGAACTTAACTATATTCGTCTAAGAGGCTCTGGTAAGCCCACGATACAAATAAGTAAAGCCCACGCCATGGCGTGAGCGTTATTACCTATTACTTCTGTATCGTATAAAATTTACCAGATTTCTCAGACAGAAATAAAAGCTAACGCTTTTTTATGTTTTTATGTAGAGTATTAAGTTATCATGTCATTTTGTTTTATAATGAAGTTGTAAAATTAGTATTATTTTTATTTCCATTTTCTATTGATGCCGTAACTATCAAATATTTTGTCGGAACTAACGATGGGCATATTCTCAGTTAATCCCTGTGCAATAATAATCCGGTCAAAAGGATCTCTGTGCAAATATATTAAAGTGCTTAGTTTAATAATATGCTCAGGCAGTATCGGTAGTATCTCAAATCCATTATTGTAAATCTTTTCAGTCATTTCTTTTATATCACAACTTAAAAAAAGTTTACCAAGCGACATTTTAATTGTCATCTCCCACAAAGAAGCAATACTTACAATAATTGAATTTTCAGGATTCTCTAAATACTTCTTCATTTTAACAGGAATTTGTTTGTCGTTTTCAACAAACCATATAAATGCCTGTGTATCTATTAGAATTCTCATTGCATATATTCTTTAAAATCTTCCAAATCAGTATTAAAATCAGAAGCCATCTGAAAAACGCCTTTCATACAACCTGCTTTCGGATGTATTCTTTGTTTTTCGGGGGCGTGCTGTTTTTGGATAAGAAATTCAATATAATCACTTACTTCTTTCTGAATCAGAGGTGAAAGTGTTGATAATTTTGTATATAAAGCTGTATTTGTCATGATTAAAAAGAATTTATTACAAAAGTAATAAAAAATCCACCAACAAATACTTTGACGGTGGATTTTTTTTAACACTAAGCCTTATCAGTTTTTCCGGTGGCTGGTGTATCATTAACTACAAAACCATAATCACCCATTTTGCGGGGCTCACTGCGATATACAACTTTTAGCAAATCGCGGCTTTGCTTTACCAAATCATCTACAGGCTCCAAAATCTGATTTCGTTGCTCATAGAGTTTTTCCATTTGTTTCCTCAATTCCTCAGCTTCGTTATGAAACTTAATTGCTTCCGGAATCTTGGGACCCAAATCGGCCCAGTTTAATGATGATAATGATGATTGTGCTCCGGCTGTCAGATGTTTTTCGTAAATAACAGCTGCCAAATCGAGCATGTCTTTCGGATTTTCGGGTAATACTACCCTTACTGAATTGATTGCTTTCTTCATGTACGTGAGTTTTAACGGTTCTAAAGCTGCAAAAATAGCAAAAATATTTATTGCCAAAACATTTTAACAAAAATATTTTCTGCTTTTTTTAACTTCATATAAAAATAAGTTTTAACAGCCCTTAAAAACTAATAAATAAGAGAAAAAAGTGATTAAGACCGGGGTCGGAACGCTTTGATAAACTATTTAGTATTAGATAGAAGGTAATTTTTAAGAGTACATGGCTGATATTGAAAAAATCATTCAGATAGGATGCGGAATAATTCAATGTTGAGATAGTAATGATGACCTCCGATTTCCTTCTTTTCAAGTACTTGCATTTCGCATAGCTTATTTAAATATTCTCTTGCTGTATTTTCAGAATAAATTCCGGCATCAACCAAATGTTTTACTTTGGTAAAGGGTTGAGTAAACAATGTTTCGATCAAAACTTCCTGTTTACGAAATTTTATGGAAGCTTTCTTTAAATAATCAAGAATTGAATCTTTTACAGATATAATTTCATTAATTTTATTAAAAGTAAGATTTGAAGTACTTTCAACTGCTCTCAACATAAACAACAACCAATTCTTCCAGTCGGCTCTTTGAGACACCCCCATTAAACATGAATAATAATCATCCTTATGACTTAAAATATAACGACTTAGAAATAATATTGGGAAATCGAGCAAACCTTTATTTGTTAAATAATGAATATTTAACACCCTGCCTGTTCGGCCATTTCCATCTCTAAAGGGATGAATCGCTTCAAACTGATAATGTGCAATAGCCATTTTCAATAAATGATCTATTTTAAATTGTTCGTCATCGTTTAGATAATTTACAAGATTTTCAAGTTTGTTTTTTACTATTACAACTCCTTTTGGAGGAGTATAGATAACTTCGCCTGCATGAGGGCCGCTCCCTCCCATTTTGATTGTTGTATTTAAAAAATCGGGGCGAATTCCATCTTTTGTTTGTTTAATTTCCTGAAATATTCTGATAAAATAATCTATATTGAATTTTTTTGTTTCTTTCAGATAGGTATAGCCTGACCATAAAGATTCTCTATATCTTAAGACTTCCTTTGGAGCTCCGCCAATTTCGATATTCTGATCACTAAATGCTTTATATAATTCATCATCGGTTGTAAAGATATTTTCAATAGCACTGGAAATTTTTGCTTCCTGCAAACTAATAGAATTTATTAATAATCCCTGATTCGGAATTACTGCACTTCTGCCATGAAGCCTTGCCAATGCAGCTTTTGCATCTCCAAGTTTGGTTAAAATTTCAATGGTTTGATAAAGTTCCTCATTAATAGGCAATAATGGAAGATCATTCCATGGAATATTTCGGTCTGGATTGATACGATAGGGTAATTCTTGCATTAATTAATCATATTTTTAATGTTTACTCATATTCAAACCTCAAAAGTAATACATTTTTATTCACTAAACATTAAAAATTTAAAATAATAATGTTTGTTCATCTTTTTGGCATTAAATTAATTCACTTTCTCTTTAATTTTCAATCACAATTATCACGAATGGGTTCTAAAAAAATGAAGATAGCAACCTCAAGAAGTGCCCTTTTTTATAAAAAAATGCTCAAAATTATCATTCCGACCGGGGTCGGAACGCTCGGACGGGGGTCGGAACGTTCCGGATGGCATTCCAAGTATTCCGGATGCCGTTCCTGTCGTTCCGGATGGCAGTCGGAGCGTTCCGAGTGGCATCCGGAGTACTCCAAGTGGCATCCGGAACGTTCCGGATGGCATTCCGATTACTCCGAATGGCATCCGGAGTATTCCGAATGGCATTCCGGGTACTTCGGGGGGGGTCTGTTTTTAAAAACAAAACAATATTGCACCCACAATCAACGTTATTACCCAAAACTTAGCTTATTATAACAAATTTACTTTTTGGAGTTAAACAACAAATTTACGTATTATGAGAAAAGTAATTATTGGGGTAATTATGCTATGTATTTTACATATCCCCGCAGAAACACAAAATCCGTTTTCAACAGAAACCGTCTTTGGCGATCCACAAAAATTTATTAAACCAGTTCCGCTAACCAGTGTAAGAGAAGCCGATATGGTATGGTCCATGCGGGTTTGGCGTGTAATTAATTTTAAAGAAAAAAGAAATCTGCCTTTTTATTATCCTACCGAAGCTACTGATGGCAGATGGAGTTTTATGCAAATGATACTAAAAGGTATGGAGTATAATCTCATTACACCCTATCAGGACGAAGAATTTCTGAAACCTATTGATTTTAAACAATTAATGGCAAGCTTAGAAGTTACTGATACCTTTGAGGTAATTGACCTTGACACAGGCCTTCCGGTTCAAAAAGCAATCACCAAAAAGCTAAATCCCGAAGATATTTATCAAATCAGGATAAAGGAAGATTGGTATATCGACAAGCAGAAATCATGTCTGGAAGTCAGAATTTTGGGTATTTGTCCTGTACTTTTAGTTAAAGATAATAATGATAATGTAAAAGGAAATATGCCCATGTTTTGGATAAATTTCGAACAAGCCCGACTGCTTTTTGCCAATGTCAAAACTTTTAATCCATACAACGATGCTACCAAACTTAGCTACGACGATATTTTTATGAAAAGATATTTCAGCAGCTATATTATCAAAAAATCGAATGTTTACAATCGCTATATTTCCCAATATAAAACAGGTATAGATGCCATGCTCGAAAGCGAACAAATAAAAGACGACATCTTTAATACCGAACTCGATTTGTGGGAAAACTAAAAGATGGTATCATTTTTCGATTTGTAATATTGTGCAATTTTCAGATATGCAAGTGTTACCAGCGATGCAAGCAGCGTAATTGAAAAAAACCACAAAATACTTTCGAGCCAGTCCTGCGTCTGATACAAAGCTGTTGCCAGATTTCCAATAATCAGCCATTGAAATACATAAATAAGCGTAACATTTTTGCCTGTCCAGCTAATGTATTTAATAATAATGGAATTTTGCAACAGCTTTACTATATGATGTATCAGAAATAAATATACAATCATAAAACCAATTGTCCATCCAAAAAATTTGTAATCGTGATGATAGTATAAAGGCAAATTATTGGCAGTTTCAAAAGCAAATTTGCCTGAAACAATAACTGCAATACCAATTAAACCAATAGTTAACAGATAAACAGAATTATATTTTGATATTAAAAACTCGTAACGGGTATAAAGAATTTTGAAAACATAAGCTGCAACCACATAAGCAAACCAAGGTAAAAGCGGAAAGTAAGAATGCGCAAAATTACCGGCAATAAAACCTGATAAATATTTCATGGAAGGATTTTCAAGAGTGATAAAACTGCTAAAACCAGCTATTAGTAATAAAACAGATATGTATAGCAACAAATTATCTTTAGAAATCAATCTCAGCAAAGCTATCAGAATAATGCTTAAGCCAGCAAGTGTTAAAATATCAGCACCAAAAACATAAAACCAAGGATCTAATTGATATTTTTCAAAAAAAATGGCAATAAAAAGATGAGTAGAACGAAGAATATTCAAGAGAATTCCGCCAGCAAACAGCAAAAAACCTCTTTTTAGAAAACCAAGTGTATTGGATTTTGAAACAGCCAAAAAATAACCCATAACAGCCAAAAAAACCGGAGCACAAAAGGGTCCGCCCAGAAAATAGATTACTTGTCCAAACGCACTTATATTAGCCGATTTATCAGCAAATTGCTCCATAATATGAACCATTATCATAAACAAAACTGCCAATCCTTTCAAGATATCGGCGGTTTTTAAACGTTGCCCGGTTTTGCTTTCCATTTTGCTTTTATTTAGGTTAATTACCAATAACAAAAATAGTAAAAATAATTAATTACCAATCAGTTTTATCCAATTTTCAAAAAAATCTATACTATGATTTTTCCAATTGTTTTCAGGATTATTCACATCAAAGTATTTTGGAAAAATATTTAATCCCTTAGCTTGGTCTCTCAGAAATTCAAACATAATTCTGTCAGCTTCATACTCTGGATGACCGAGATGAGCAACAAATTTATGATCAGTTGTTTCAAAAATAAAACTTCCGGCTTCAGCCGACTTACATAAAATATTTACCAATCCTTTTTCTTCAGCATTTGAAAGTTGATTTTCGTTCAAGCCGGCATATCTGCTTTGCGGACAATTAAAAAAAGTATTTTCAGCTTTCAGCCAAACATTTTCCAAACTATATTCAGCAGGGAATACTCCCGATATTTTATGTCTGAAAATCTGATTCTTAATTCCCAAAAAATGTCCGACAAAAATGCCACCCCAACAAATTCCCATGGTTGATTTTATATTCAGATTTGCATAATTCATAATTTCAATCAGCTCATCGTAATAGCTGATTGTGTTGAAATCAAGCAACTCAACAGGAGCTCCGGTAATAATCAATCCATCAGGAATTCTATGTTTAATGCTATCTTCAAAAGTGTGATAAAACGTATTTAAATGCAATATATCAGAACTTTTATACAGATGAGTTTTAAGCTTTATAAATTCAATTTCAATATATTGGGGCAAATCAAGCAGTTGCTTCAGCAATAATTCTTCGTATTTCTCAGCTTCGGGCATAATATTTACAATTGCCAACTTTATCGTATTATTATGAAAAGAATCAGAATTCAGTAAAATACGATTTTCAGCCATTTTATTTTTAAAAAAAGCAGTCAAAGGATAATTCTCAGGTAAAAAAAGTGGCATAAATATTTTTTCTGCAAAATTAAAAAATCCAATGGTTTTGGTGTTTTTTTGCAAAATTTTTGTGAATTTTTATTTCATATTCATTTATTTACAAAAAAAATAGTAGCTTTGACCCAAATTTAATAATTAGCATAATGTTACATTTGAAAAATTATTTTTTATTGCTGTTTTTTGTTGTATTTCAGTTGCAAAACACAAAATCACAAGTAGTTAATGCAAAAGCTGAAGATTTCAAAGAAATTACAAGCCGCCCATTAATTGTACAATTGATCACAGAAGACGCCTATCTGGTTGAAGACCTTGAAAAAAACATTTCAAAAACCAGTAATGCAAAAAGAAAAGCAGAGCTTGAAGCTGAACTCAACTCATACAAAGGATTTGTTTCGAACTATAATAAACTCATAAAAGAAGTAATTAAAAAAACCTGGCAATTCAACAAAGAAACACAAATTGAATACAAAACATTTTCAGAAGTTCAGGATTTAAGAAGAGTTAATCCACGTAATTACACCATTTTGCAGTTTGTTCAAACCAAATTGTGGGTAACAAACGAATACGGAAAAGAATGTTTTACAGCCAAAACCATTCCTACTTTAGTTTATTCACGTATGGAAAAAGCTGAACCTTACGATAATAAATTTAACGAAAAGATAGATTACAGCATTTATTTGCCCTATATCAATTCAAGAAAAGGACAAGAATTATTTGACAGTGATTTACTGATAACTATCAAGCTTTTACATAATCATATCAAAGAAATTCAGACTTATGACAAAAAGAATTTTACATTACTCGATTTTGCCAAAGATCAGGATGAAGAATTTTGTGATAAACTGGCAGGGCAAACTTTGTTATTGGATGAAAAACATCTGGATACAAAAACTCAAAAGCAAGATATTATTAAATCTTATTCCGGTAATTTGAATGTAATTACAAGCGAAGAAATCTCAAAATCTTTAAGTCAGGAAGAAGATGTTCCGGTAAGTATCATTTTACCATATTCAATAAAACATGATAAATCAGGAGTTCCCGGACTGGAAAGTTCTGAGAGATTGATGTATATCAAATGTTTTGTAAATGCACGTTCGGCTAATTTTTATTCTTGCTATGGTTCGAAAACGGTTGATAATTGGGAACCTTATTTCAAAACTCAGGAGTTTAAGAAAATAGAAAAATGTAAATAAAAAAGTGATTAATTATCCGTTTATTATATTATCAAAATCGAGATTTATTGGATATAAAGCAACAATTTTATTCGTATCAATTATCTGAACATCATATATTTTATTTGCTTCGGAGCTATACCAGATTTCGCAAAAGAAATCACTTAATTGAAAAAGTTTTATTGTAAATCCATCAAAATGGCGAAGATTGATTTCTTCGCCATTTTCAAATATTTCTGCCAGCTTATGTTGCAGATTTAATCTTTCAAAATCTGATTGATGCATTACTTTTCAGTATAATTCAGAAAAACAGGTTTTATAGTAAGCATCAGATAAGCAAATTGAGCAAACTTACTATCTCCTTTTGCAAAACCATGAATATTTTCCATTGTTTCGGAAGGTAAAAATACGCTATAACCCAAATTAAAATTAACTATTTTGTTTGGTTTGTAAGAGTATAACAAATCTATTTCAGAACCCAGTGATTTATCATATTTTATACTGGCTTTTTTAGAAACCAAAAAATAGGGTTTATCCAGACTGAAAATATGATAAGTTGCTTCCATACTATGTTTTTCATTAAAAACCAGATTGGCTTTAAAATAAATATCATTAACACCCGCGCCTTTGGTAATATCGGAAGAATTTCCGTTAAAGTAATCCATATAACCTAAAAAGGTATGCCCCGAACCATATAATTTATCAAAAGTAGTTGATTTTGTTTTTGCTTTGGTAGTATCAGAAAAATCAGTACCCGAATAATGATCGAACCCAACTCCTAATTCCAAGATTTTATGAACTTTATACATTGCTTTTGCTGAATAAAATATAGCATCCACATCTTTATTGTTTGCAAGTTTTCCGGTTTGATAATAAAAGGATGAAGATAAATTCAAATTGCCTTTTTTATAATTTATGTAAGGACCCACAGTATATCTTGTTTTGTAATTCTTTATTGTTGAGGGTGTTTGATAAACATCAGCAATACCCAATAAAGATGTTTCGAGAGATTTATCAAAAAACTTTTTGTTTAACCACAAAAAAGACATGTATTTGTAATTTGAAACAGAATATTCTGTAAGAAAATTCTGATATGCGGCAGGATTATTCAAAGCCAGCCCAAAATCAGCTTTAAAAGCATTTTTCTCATTGCTATATTGCAATAATGCAATATCGTGAACTGCATTTTGATCTCTCCAGTTAATAGTTGACAATAATCTTTCATCATCATACTTTAATGTTTGTCTTCCAAGTTTAATTGCCAAATCTTTACAAAATGCATATTTTAACCATGCTTCATGTACGCCAACAGTATTATTGTTAGCAGTAGAAGCATCCTGCCCCCAAACTCTAACGTCCTGTAATGAAAAACCAATACTGATATTGTCTTTTGCATAATCAAAGTTCAATCTGCTTCGCTGTATTACAATACCATATGGAAATTTAGTATCGTTTCTGAGTTCTTTATAACCATCCATCAGCATGGCTTTTGGACGAAACTCTCCCGAAATGACAAATTGAGATTGAACATTTTGGCTACAAAGAAATGAAAATAGAACTATTACTAATAATTTGTTTAATTTGTTCATATTGATGCTTTATTTTAATTATTAAAAGCAAAATTATAATTTTATTTTAAGAATCAGCTTATTTATGTAAAAATTTTGACTAAAACACCAATAAAAGTCAGAACATCTGATAATTACAAGAATTTTCATGAAAAATTAGTTTAGTTCTAAGAAAAAAACTACTTTTACCTGATAATTTTTTTAATCAATGGATATTAAAATATATTTAGAACCAATTGGTTTCGGGTTTGATGATTTAGATTTTGCTGATTTAAGAGAAAGAATAGCACATAAAATTAATGCTTTTTATAAAAACGCTGATTTTCCTGATCTGGAAGGCGCTAATCTGGCATTAATTGGAGTGAAGGAAGATCGGAAATCTGTAAATAATTTTGGATGCGAAAATGCACCTGATGAAATCAGAAAGAAGTTGTACAAACTTTTTCCATCAAAATCGAATATGAATCTTATCGATTTGGGAAATATCAAAAGAGGTCATTCTGTTGAAGATACCTATTTTGCATTAAGTGAGGTAAGTGCCGAATTAATTAAAAATGATATTATACCTATAATAATAGGCGGTAGTCAGGATTTAACATTTGCAAACTACAGAGCTTACGAAAAGCTTGGTCAGATTATTAATGTTTTTGCTGTTGACAGCAGTTTCGACTTGGGAGATGCCGATTCAGATATTGATTCTCAAACTTTTCTGAGTAAGATTATTTTACATCAACCAAATTTTCTTTTCAATTATACAAATATTGGCTATCAAACATATTTTGTTGATCAGGAAGCAATTGCATTGATGGAAAAGCTTTATTTTGATGCTTACAGGCTGGGTGCAATAAAGAAAGACATGGAAATAGTTGAACCTTTGGTTAGAAATGCTGATATGATTTCGATTGATATATCAGCAATTAGACAAGCCGATGCTCCCGGCAATGCAAATGCTTCACCCAATGGCTTTAATGGTGAAGAAATCTGTCAGATAAGTCGTTATGCGGGTTTGAGCGATAAATTAACTTCAATTGGGTTTTATGAATGCAATCCGGTGTATGATAATAATGGACAAACTTCGCATTTGGTTGCTCAAATGATTTGGTATTTTATTGAAGGATATTATAATCGCAAACATGATTATCCTTATAAAGACAAAGAAAATTACAAAAAATATTACGTTTCAATAAAAGACAATTCACACGAAATTATATTTTATAAGAGCAAAAAAAGCGACAGATGGTGGATGGAAGTACCTTGCCCGAAAGATATGAAAATAAAATTTGAACGCCATTATCTGGTTCCGTGTGGTTATAGCGATTATGAAACTGCATTGAACGATGACATTCCCGATCGTTGGTGGCAGGTTTATAAAAAACTGATGTAAACCATAAGTCTTCCGATATTCACATTTAACGGGACTTCTAAAAATTGCTTTTTCTTCGTTAAACTTCAATTTTTAGAATCCCTCTTAAACAAAATCATTCTATACTTTGATTTTAGTATAAACCTTAATTTCGCAATTAAATAGTTTATTGCCCGCGAATTACGCGAATTACACGAATATTTATAAAAAAAATAAATGATAACAATAAGCCATAACTATTATATAATAAAACACTAAGAAAAATCCTTGCGGATTTTAGGATAAAAAAGAATTAATTAAAAGAGGGCTTATTTCTGAAAATTTCCTACTTTTGTCAGTCGAAAAAAACAAATTATAATTATCATAAAATACACACAAATGAGTGAAGATTTTTTTCAGGGATATAAAGGTGGAGCCTTAGAAATGCTTAAAAAGTATAATGTGAGAGTATGGGGACAGGCAGAGGTACAAACCACACGCGGCATTTTTCAGGGCACCGTTTTGCCACGTTCAGAAAACGATGACGACCAGCATATCGTAATGAAAATCATTACCGGTTACAACATAGGTATAGATATTGCAAATATCACCAGTATGAATGAAACCGGCTATAAAAAAGCCAATTACAAAATTCCTGAAAAAGAATTTCCTTATACTGAAGGATTCCCTAAAGTAAAACTGATAGGTACCGGCGGAACCATAGCTTCACGTTTGGATTATCGGACAGGAGCTGTAATTCCGGCATTTTCGCCTGGCGAACTTTATGGTGCAGTTCCTGAATTGGCTGATATTTGTAATTTAACAACCGAAAAAGTATTTGCTGTTTTCAGCGAAAACATGGGTCCTGATCAATATAAAAAATTAGCTGTTGCAATTGGTAAAGAAATTGAAAATGGTATTGATGGAATCATCATTGGTCATGGAACTGATACCTTAAGTCATACTGCTGCTGCTCTCACTTTTATGGTTCAGAATTCACCGGTCCCAATAGTTTTGGTAGGTTCACAACGTTCTTCAGACCGACCCAGTTCCGATGCAGCTCTCAATCTGATGCATGCAGCCACTGCCGCTGCCCACGGAAACATTGCCGAAGTTATGGTTTGTATGTTTGGCCCTACTTCTGATGAATATGGTTTATTGCACCGCGGAACACGGGTTCGTAAAATGCACTCTTCTTATCGTTCTACTTTCAGAACAATAGGTGATGTGCCTCTTGCAACTGTTACCCGCAAAGGTGTAAAACCAATTAAAACAGAATATAATCATCGCCGCAAAGACCGCAATGTAACCATTCTTCCGTATTTTGAAGAAAAAGTAGCTATTATCTATTATTATCCTAATATGCAACCCGATATGATTGATTCATTGGTTGAGAATGGATATAAAGGAATTATTATTGCCGGCACCGGCTTAGGACATGTAAACAAGCCACTGTATCCGGCTATTGAAAGAGCTACTGCAAAAGGGGTACATATGTTTATGTGTGTTCAGACATTGTGGGGCTATGCGCATATGTTTGTTTACGATACCGGACGCGATTTAATGGCAAAAGGTGTAATTCCGGCTATGAATATGTTGCCCGAAACTGCTTATATAAAGTTAGGATGGGTTTTAGGACAAACCACCGATCCTGAAAAAGTACGCGAAATGATGCTTACACCTATCAACGACGAAATTACAAAGCGCGAACCTTATAATGGATATCTGGTTTATCAGGGAGGCGTTAAAGAAGTAGAAGACTTTATTAAAAAAGTACATAAATAAAAAGGAAAACCCCGGCAAAATTTGTTGGGGTTTTTTTATGTAATAATTGCAAATAATGCTATGAATTCAGCATTAATACCGAAATGTAATATGCAATAGTCAAAATCGCTTTGGTATTATTTCTCAAATATTTGATAGATAATATAATTAAGAGAACCCACTATTACCGCATCCGAAAAATTTGAAACTCCATAAGGATTTAATGGATTATAATCGTAATTATCAAAGCTCTTGTAATACGGATATTTTTCGATCTGATGAAGAGGATAATGATAATAAAAATCGTTTGCAATTAAAGAATACTTATTTATAAAACCATTTTGATTAAATACCTTTTTGCAAGCATTTATATTAAAGTAAAAATACCTGCGATATTCCGATATTGAAAAAGAAGCTGCATCAGGAAAACTTATTTTTGTGGTTTTTACTTTATCAAATCTGAGCAAAAGAAAAGCATTATTATTATGAAACAATGTATCACCTGCAGCTTGCGAATAAGCAGTAAGATTAAATACAAAAAATGATATCAGTATAATAATTGTCTTCATTTTTATGTCGTATTAATTTCTGATTTTATGTTATAATAATTACAACAAACACTTTTACAATCTTGCTTTATTACAAATTTTGCAAACAGAAATACAATTTAAACATTACAAAAATACAACATAAAAACAGAAAAAGCTGAAATTTCTCAGTTACTCTTTTACTCTATTATTCAATTACTCAGTTAATAATAAGACTTCCACTACTCTCACCCGCCACTACTTTATATAAGCCAGGTTTAAAACCTGCAGTGTTTATAGTAGTTTGGCTGCTGCCTTTGCTTAGTTTTTCTTCATATACCTTTTGTCTCAGCATATTGTAGATTTGCAGCTGGCTTTCTTTGTTTAGCTGTATATAAGTTATGGTAGTTTGGGTTGTAGCAGGGTTGGGGAAAATATTGAGTTGCCCGGGTTTTAAGTAATGCGGTTCTTCTATTCCGGCAGTGGGATCGCAGCCAGGCTGCAGGCAGCCAAGACTGTCCATTTTTACCAGCCATAGTCTTTGCTCTTCGTTTTGTTTATAGGTCCATCCGCAACTTACTATGCTTTTTTCTTCGGTAATACAAAAGTCCCATGTAATATTTTCCTGTGTATATTGATCGTCGTATTTATGATAACGCCTGAAATAAATACTATCGCCATTGGGTTTTAGTTTTAGTATCCAACTGGTATAAAAATAATTTATACCGTTATAATAGCCTTCATTCCCAACTACAACTATATTCCCATCGGGTAAAATTTTTACCATATTGGGGTAATTTCCTGCTCTTATGGTATCGTATTGTTTATCCCAAATCGTACTACCATCGTATTTATCAATTTTAACCACCTGTATTTTTAAATCTGAAGCAGCCATGGGCATTGTATAGTGTGCATAAGAAGTGGCTACTATATAATTGCTATCGGGAGCCAAACTAACAATGGCTGCACCATCTGCATTTTGACCGCCAAACTGCCTGCCCCACTCAAAATTACCCAGAGAATCTAATTTGATGATTCTCCCATCGCCCGAATAGGAAGCACTGTAATAATCCCAGCTATAGCCCCCCAACAGATAACCCTTATCGGGGGTTTCTATTATACTGTCTTGTCCTAACATAGGTTGACAAAAAAATCAAATAAATGTCAACTTAAAATAGGACTAAAATGGAAGAAAGAAAGTATTTTTCAGTAGCTTTTAAAAAAGCAGTAGTAAATGAGGTT
>JAHEYQ010000073.1 GCA_023251515.1 Bacteroidales bacterium | reverse complement strand
AATCAAATATATTTTTTTTGCTCTATCCCCCTACAGGAAATTTTAATTATCAATAAGCTCCAATCAAGGTGTTTAACTGATTTTTAACTCTTTCTCGCTTTTCTTATGCAACTTGGGTTAATGCGACCCAGGTTCAACTGTTAGTTGGGTTTACCAGCATTTATCCGCATTAAGGTTTAACAAAACAATGAGCTGAAGTTGATTTTCCCCCACTCGTAACGTCCGAAACGTCTTTGTTTTCGTTATAAATTAAATTAACAGTTTTCAGGCTGCTAATAAAATTCAAAATTACATCAAAAAAATTACAAAATAAATTAAGATTTAGTTTTTTGTTTTGCATTTATTCTTAATCAAATTTATATAGTTCAATTTGTAAACTTTTTAAAAATTGTTAATATAACCAATATGCTGAGTTATTTAATAAGGCATTCTTAATTAAAAAATTGATTGACGTAATCGAATGGAATTTTCTCTTGTTCTAGTCGCCAATTATTTGTTTTTAAAATATCATATAGCTCTTGTTCATTGTCTGTCAAATTTAATATTGTACTAATATTTGTTGAGGTTCCTAAATCATGTTCGAAGAATTTCTCAAAGGTTACAATATCCATTAAAATACTTTTTGTTTCATGAAAATACCCCCTAAATTGAGATAAAATTTCAAAACCCTGCACATCAATGTCACCCCAATAAAGCAATTCTATATTTTTAAACCACTTCACATTTTTCAAATTAGCAACACTGTAACCACTTCCAAATATTGCAATCGTCTTATCCATTTTAGGAAGTGTCAAAAATGTAGTTGCTGTATAAAGTGTTGTTTTGTTTTCTACCACCAATACTTTTTTTATTGGTAAGTTTAATGTTTCAAATTGACTTACGGGAATTGCCAAATCATCAAGTCCTGAAAAATAAATTTGACTGATTTCTTTGTCAAGTATTTTGAATCGTATTTGCGGTTCGCTGTATTTTAGATTAAACCTTTTTTCAAATTGTTTTTCATCATTATTGAGATGTTCTGAGATAAGAACATCAAGCAAATCTTTTATTACAGCTTGCTTTCTTTCAACGAATTTTGTGTGCACATTTATAGGTAATTCTCTAATATATAAATTTGGTTTAGGATTTTCTCTGAAATATTTACACACATTTAAAATACTTTCCCATTCATCTTGATTATGGATGACTTTTATAGAGTTTTTAAACACCCAGTCTTTCAACTCAGGAAATTTTCCAAGTATTCGTTCAACACTTAATAGGTACAATTCAACTTCTTTGTCCTTTCCCAAAAATCTCAAAAAATCCCTTTCGGTATCAAAATAAATTGAAGATGGTAAATCTTGTGTTCCTAACGATTTTGTTTTTACTTGTTGAAATTCCAATGTATAGCCAAATCCTTTTTTCTCTTTGGATTGACTTATGATTTGTTGGATTTCTTTCTCAAATTCGGACAATGATGATTTGGTGTAAGATTTATCACATCGAATTACGAGTTTTTCAAAAGGCTTGTTCTCAACCAAAGTTTGTAGAAAGGAAATATATTTTCTTTCGGCTTTGTCTTTAATTTCTTTGGGAGTAATCATTGTTTCAGGTAGTTTGCTTTTTCTTCTTTGAATTGTTCAATAGGCATATCATAAATCCAAGAATGTCTTTCTTCTTTGCGTTCTACAAAATGCACAAAAGATATGTCATTTTCAACGATATGAATATTATCGCTAGGTGTAACAACTAACAACTGCAAATGAAGCTGTTTGCATAAAGTAATTAGATAACGTGCTTTCTCTTCGTCCTGTGCTTTAAATGCTTCGTCAATTGCAATAAAACGGAATGATTTAGATTCCAGTCCTTGATTGTAATTTGTTAATCCGAACTGATAAGCGATTGCAGAACCCAAAATTGTATATGTGAGTTGAGCTTTTTCGCCACCTGAAAGCTGTCCCATTGCTTCATAAGTCTTGAATTTTTGATTGTTTTCTTTGTAAAACTCTTCGGCTTTGTAGTTGAACCAATAACGAACATCCATTACTTTTCTACGCCATTCTTCTTTATCTAATTTTTCTATAAATGGGTGAATGTGATTATTGAAATGATATTCTCTTCCATCAATTGTTTTTTCCATTTGATTAACATTCGGAACGGCTTCTTCCAAAAGTTTTCTAAACTCCTTTACTTCATCGCTGATTTTATTGGGTGCAACAAGTTGAATGTATGTTTTAGGACTGTTTTTAAAATCTATTTCTTTCAAAGAATCGTTCAAATGTTTGATGTTTTCTTTGATTGACTCCGACCAATTCTCAAAAAACATCCTGAAATCGCCAACCTTATTTGTTATTGTTTCTTGTAAATACTCATTGAACTTCTTTTCGAAACTTGGAAGATTGTCTTTCTCTAATCTGTCTAAAAACCTCTGATATTCGCTAATTAAGTCCAAATTGACTGAATCTGGCAAAGAATTTACATCTGAACGCCAATCTTTGAATTTGTTTGCAATTTCTTCTGACGGCTTTTTGAAATCGTTTATTTTTATAATAACTTCTCTTTCGTTATGTTGTTTCTTCTTTTTAAGTTCGTCGTCCTTTTGTGCTAAGTCTCTTTGAAAATTTGTTTGTGTTGTTTTTATGTTTGAATAATCTACGTTTAGAATTTCTTTATTTGTATTTTCAAACTCAACAATGTCTGTAATACCCGTAATCTGAATTGTCTTTTTATTCGCATTTATTTCTCCTTCAATACCTTCAATATCTTTCCCTTTTTTAAAAATATCTTGACTTTTATTGAAAATATCAACGTCAGAAACTTGGTTTAAATCTATCTGAACTTTTCTTAGCTGTTCTTGCAACTTCTTTACTCGGTCGTTAGTGTTTTCTAAAGCTTCTTTCTGTACCGTCTTCTCCTGTATCTCATTAGCATACGATTGCCAATTGACATCATCGAATTTCTCAAACTTAGAAAACAGATCTTGACATCTATCTCTGAAAATACCTAAGTTTTGTATTTCGGTGTTTTTACTTGTAATCGCTTTTTTGTTTTCAGTTTGCTGATTTTGAAGATTGATTAGGTCTTTCCTTAATGAGGCAATTTTTTCTTTGTTGTCCCATCCCAAAACATAGTTATCTTTTCTTGAAACGTGAGAGCGGTCATCTTTTTCGTGCTTTCCTCTTTTGAATTTTATCAGGCCCATTTGCGTAATTGCCATTTCAGAATGACGATCAAATTCTTCAAGATCATCCACACAAACGAAATCAAATTGAACCTCTAAATAGTTTTCTATCCATTCTTTATATTGTGTTTTCGGCTTTATTTCAATTTTGTTGATTATGGATTTATCATTGATATTCTTGTATTTAAGATTCTTGAGATAATCCTGGTCTTCGTATTTATCGTATCTAATTCGTCCGCGCAGATTGTTACTGTTAACGTACTCATTTACTTTGGCGAAATATTTGGGCGGTACAATTAAACGTAAAGCAAAGTTGTGAAGTACTTTCTCTATGGAAGATTCCCAATTAATTTCATCATCTTTTACTTTAATAAGTTCACCTATAAATGGGATTTCGTCCTTGCTAGCTCCAATGTTATTAATAATTTCATCTCGTATTTCGGCCTCACGCCCTGCAATGTTGTTTTTGTTTTCTTGAAGCGTTTTAATTGTTTTTACTAAATCTCCAGTGTCTTGTTTTAGTTTTTCTTCTTCAGTTTCTAATGAACGTAGTTTTTTATTTTCATCAATAACATCTTTCTCTATGCTATACTTTATTTTTTTTGCTTTTTCTCTGTTTGCATTAAATGTTTCTTCACTTGGATTGGTGCTCAATTCAATTTTTTGAGCAATTTTATTGTAGTCATCAAGTTTCTTACTTCTCAAATTTTTACTTGTTTCAAGCTGCTTAATTTCTTTTTCTAAATACTTGATTTTACTTCCGACTTCATCTTTTTCAATAGAAATTGAAATTGTTCTCTCATCTTGTTTTAGAGTTTCTTCTTTTCCGCGTAATACAGTTAATTCTTCATTCAGACGTTGTAATTCTTCCGAACATTTTTCTAATTCCTTTTTTCCTAATTCAATACATTTTTTTGCAAACCAATAAACAGCCGTTTCTTTTGAATTTTCTAATCGATGTAAATCAGCTTGGATATTTGTTAGTGTTATTGCAATTTCATTGATTGGCGTTAGTTGCTTGATTTGTTCTTTGGCTTTTTCAATGTTTGTTTTAGCGTCTATCAACGTATTAAAACTGCTTTTTAGTTCAAGAAATGCTTCCTCTGAATTTTTCCCATTTTCAGTGTGTTCCTCTAACATATTTGTTCTAATGAACTCATCTAAATCTTCCAAAACTTTTACACCAACCACCTGATTAAATAAACTCAATGCTTTAACAGAACGCATTCCAAACAAGCTAGCCATTCTCTCGGCATAAGCCGTTGGCCCATCTATGAATTCAATTTTCTTTTTTGTTGTATTTGAATTGTATTTTTTATCCAACCTCCTTTTCCACAATCCCTTTGAATCAAAATCGCGAAAATCTTTTTCAATTTCAAGTGTTGTATGAGCAATGCCAAATTGTCTGTTTAATTCTCCACTACTATTAAACCAACGAACTTGAAATAGTGTAACTTCTTTTAAATCTGTATTTTTAAAGCAAGCAAGAATAACTGAATAGGTGTCCTTCTCTCTCAATTTTTGTGTAGAAGTAGAACTTTTACCTTCTTCTTGGATATTCCCATAATGTCCCAAAACATAGGTTTCTTCTGTGCGGTTACCTTTCTTATCAACACCTGATGATTGATTGTAAAATCGGTCTTTCTTTGCAGGAACCATTAATGTTAATAATGCATCTATATATGTGCTTTTACCAGATGCATTTGCACCTGTCAATAAGGAATTATTTCCCTGTGGATTAATTCTAAATACTTTTTCGTCAAACGTTCCCCAGTTATAGACCTCCATATATTGAAGTCGAAAACCTGCTTTGTCGGAACTTGTACTAAACAGACTCAACATACTCCTCCAATTTTGTTTTGAAATTCTGTAATATATCCAGCGTTATTTTCTCTTTTATAATTCGGTGTATCTGGTATTTCGTTTCGGTATCTTTCTTGTTGATTTCTTTCAAATAACCCAATTCAACAGCTGCATTGATATATTTATCAAGTTCTTTGATGAATTTCACTCTGTTGAATTTTTCAGGAAGAAATAATTCTAATTCATCTTTAATCTCCGTATTTGTAATGAATTTTTCTGTTGCCAACTGTGTTGGATTGCTATCAAAATCTTCCAAACTCTGTCTTAATACAACAAGTACTATTGATGTCTCAAATCCAATTTGCCGTCTTTGAATCATACCAAGAGTATTACCTTCACTATCTTCAAATTGTTTAACAAAAGCAAAGCCTTCATCTTTTTTTACGATTAGTTCCAACCCAATTAGGCTGATGTATTCTTGAATCTCGTTTTGATAATTAATTACATCATCCCAAACATTTGAGTTTCTCTCAACAGTTGATTTGAGTAATCTTACTATTGCTTTACTATATGGTTTTTTATAATTCTCTAAGTTGTTCATCTCGATAATATAATTTCTGGAATTTTAATTTGTTTTCTGTTTTCGATATCAAACACGATACTTTGAGTTTTTTCGGAGTTTATGAAGTGTTTAAACTCTTTTACAATACCAATATATCCGAATAATTCAGGCAACCCTTTATCAAGCCCACCGTAATTTTCAACCACATCTAGAAGTGTAGTTTGGGATTTTTCTTTGAGTATGTCTTTAATTCTTTTCAGAAGCAACTCTTTGTCAATGTTTGATTGAGAAAACAATTTTACAAAGTGGTCTGATGAAGTGATATCTTCGTCTGCAATCTTAGGCTTGTTTTTATAGATAACTTCTTCGCTTTGTTCAGTAGTCAACCTTCGTTCAAATGGAATATTAATTTCGACTTCGGTCTCCAACTCAAATGAAATTTCAGGTTTCCTCTTGGATTTGCTAATTTCTATAAGTTGCTTTTTTATTTCTTGAATAATGTTTTTTGTTACTTCTGATTTAGAACTCTCATTTTCTCGTATAATACGACTTAGTTTTTCAGCCATTTTATCATTAGCTTTATACACTTTTTGTCCAGCACTATGAAGATATCTTTTCATTCCTTTAAGAAATGGGTCGCTTACAGGAATTGATTTCTCCTCCATAGTTTTATACAACTCTTTTGTAAGACTTTCCCATTTATTTTGTAAATCTGGATTCAAAATAAACGACCAAAAAGCATAAAAACTTTTACCTTGCTGACTCTCTCTTAACTCTTCAAGAGCATCGAAAGTAAATTCTAGAATATCGTTCTTCGTTAAACTACGGTCAGCGTGTTTTTGATATATACTTTTCGTTATTTCCTTAAAATTTTCTTCAACCTCCTTAAAGTCTGACAATAATTCTTTTGCAGATTGATTGATTTGATTGAAACGTGGAACAATCTCAAACTCCTCAAAGATTTTTACATCTTCTCCTGTTTTTATTCTTTGAATCTGATGCTCAATTTCTAATTTTCGTTCCTCTAATAATTGAATACGCTTTTCAGTATCTTCGTTGGTATTCTCAACCAATTCCTTCAACTGATTTAAGATGTTATTGAATTTTGATTCCGTGCCAACAAATTCTTCTTTTTTTAAACTTGTAACCCAATCAATAGTTTTACTTGAATGTGATGAAAGTTCATAAAAGACTTCACCTTGTTCGTCTTGATAATTAGTTAAGAAACCCTTGTTTGTCCAACTTTGAATATATTTTTTAGCTTGCATTTCACAAGTGTCAAATAAATCTATATCACTTTCATCATCCTTTTCTAATTGTTTAATGTCTAAATAATCTGTCAGCTTAATATGAATATTTTCGGATGATATTGCTCCTTGTTGATTTGAAAAGGTATTTATTAGAAATACTAGTATAGCCTCTCTGTTTCTCAATCGGAGTAGTTCTACACTGGGAGAGCTTTTCAATATTTCTGTTATCTTTTCATTATCAATCATTCTGTGACACTTTTAATACATCAGCAAAAAAAAACTCTTTTGCAAATTTCGGTTAATTACCGATTTATTTCGTTTACAAATGTGCTGTTTTTTTTTATTGTTTGTATGTTTTTTCGTTTTCCTTTTTAAGTAAATTTATTTCTTTGCTTTGTCTTTTAACACTTGTTTTTATTATTATATTATTACCGGATTAGTATAAAACTTATATAATTTGTTTTCTAATTATACCTTTAGGTAATTTTTTAATATTTTACAAATTTAAAAATAATATAAATACGATATAAAATAAATTTTGAATTTTTTAGGACAAGTTTTTTGCCGATTGCAAACGTCTTTACAATATTTTGTAAATAGTTTTGCGGTCTTGCAAAGGTTTAATTAGTAACTTTGCATCACAAGATTTTTGCAACAGATAATCATCAGTTGTAATATAAAAAACCTGTTAGGTTTTCACGTGGTATTCATCCTACGTTAATCAATAATATATTGTGATGAATGTTTCATTTAATCAATTACTCATTTGTATATTCTGCCGCCGCTCTGTGGCTTAAAAAATATTATCTCAATATTTTGCTACCATAATACCGCCGCTCTGCGGCTATAGCAGATAATTTTGTTCAATTAATCAATTATTCGATTAATCTATTAAATATATCCTCACATCAAACCAATATATCCTCACATCAAACCGATATTTCAAACAATTGAGTAAATGTTATACTCGATCAAGTCGATATTTCAGATGAATGAGTAAATATTATACTCAATCAAATCGATATTACAGATAAATGAGTAAATATATTGCTCATTCAAGTCGATATATCAAACAAATGAGTAAATATAGTACTCAATTAAGTCGGTATTTCAAGCAATCAAATGAATAATTCGAGCAATTAAAAGCATATATCGCACAATGAAATGGCTGTAATGAAAAACAAAATGAATATTAGGTGCAACACAATCGTTATATCGATCAACACAAACGTTATATTGAAAAACACAATCGTTATTTCGAA
Source organism: Bacteroidales bacterium (assembly GCA_023251515.1). Lineage (GTDB taxonomy): Bacteria > Bacteroidota > Bacteroidia > Bacteroidales > JACABE01 > JACABE01. The sequence goes on along the minus strand of JAHEYQ010000073.1, from coordinate 9,725 downwards.
CAACAAAATCCCTATATCAATCAACACTATCCTTATATTGAATAACAACATTCATATTTATAAAAACAAAATGCTGATATCAGAAAACTAAACGATTATATTGTATAATCAATAAATTATTTAATGATATAATGCAGCAATACCAAATTAAATCCCCTTCTGTAAACTATTGATGTCATTTAAAGCGAAGAACTTACATAGTGCTATCTGACAACAATATTTAAAAAAAGAAAGCATTATTCTTCTGATCTATAATTTAGATTTATTATAAATACTTCAAATCTGCTTATTACTCAAAATGTTTTTATAATTTAGCTTTGTTAAATAAATAGGCTATGCGTATAGAAAGATTCAAGAAAACCAAAGAAATACGAGCCAACGAAGCCGTTGACTTATCTTTGATAAATCCGTTAATTTCAAAATACAATGGTAAAAAAGGAAATCTGATTCCGATTTTGCAGGGTACTCAACAAATATATGGTTATATTCCGAAAGAAGCTTTTGTGAAGATTTCTGATGAAACAGGTTTGAAATTAAGTGATATGTACGGTGTTGCAACGTTTTATGCTCAGTTCAGATTAAATCCGGTTGGTAAACATATTATTAAAGTTTGCCATGGAACTGCTTGCCATGTTCAGAATGCCAATCTGATTACAGAAGCATTGCAGGAATATCTCGAAGTTTTGGATGGCGAAACTACAGATGATCGCTTATTTACACTCGAGTCGGTTGCCTGTTTGGGTTGTTGCTCATTGGCTCCTGCCATGATGATAGGAGATGATACTTATGCCAAACTCACAGGTAAAGAAGCCGTTAATATTGTAAAGAATATCAGAATTAAAGAAAATAACTAAGCACAGAATACCAGATTAAAATGGAAAAGACAAAAGTTATAGTCGGATTAGGTAGTTGTGGAATAGCTGCCGGAGCTCAGAAAACTTATCATAAAATAGAGTCGGTAATGAATACTGAAAAGCTGGATTTTGAGCTAAAAAAAACCAGTTGTATTGGAATGTGTTTCAGGGAACCATTGGTAGAAATTGTTGATAATAATGGTTCTTATTTATATGGAAATGTTGATGAAAAGAGAATTGAGGAAATTCTTGAACAACATATAAAAAAGGATGAACCTATTAAGGACTATGTAGTTGCAACAAAATTATTTGAAACCGAAGACAATAAATTCTTTGAAGCTCAGGTAAAAATTGCATTACGTCATTGTGGAATGATTGATCCTGAATCTATTGAAGAATATGAATCTCAGCAAGGTTATGCTGCTATCAGAAAAATTGCCGACGAAAAAATCTCTTATGATGCTGTAATTCAATCGGTGTTCGATTCAGGCATTCGTGGCAGAGGTGGCGGTGGATTTTCTACCGGAATGAAATGGCGATTTGCCCGCAATAATCAATCTGCTGAAAAATACATTATCTGCAATGCCGATGAAGGCGACCCGGGTGCTTTTATGGATCGTTCCTTACTTGAAGGCGACCCGCATGCGGTGCTCGAAGGTATGATAATCGGAGCTTATGCAATTGGTGCAACCGATGGCGTAATTTATTGTCGTGCCGAATATCCATTAGCAATTAAACGACTGAATATTGCCATTGAACAGGCACAGCAAAAAGGCTATCTGGGTAAAAATATATTAGGTATAGAAGGTTTTAATTTTGATATTCATATAAAGGAAGGCGCCGGAGCTTTTGTTTGTGGCGAAGAAACAGCCTTAATTGCCTCAGTAGAAGGCGAAAGAGGAATGCCCCGCAAGCGTCCTCCATTTCCTGCCGAATCAGGATTGTGGCGTAAACCAACAAATATCAACAATGTAGAAACATTTGCCAATATTCCATGGATAATTTTCAACGGAGCTTCTGCCTATAACAAATACGGAACTGAAAAAAGCAAGGGTACCAAAGTTTTTGCCTTAGCCGGAAAAATCAATCATTCGGGATTGGTTGAAGTCCCAATGGGAATCACAATCCGCGATATTATTTTCAAGCTGGGTGGTGGCATCCCTAACGGAAAGAAATTCAAAGCAGTTCAGCTGGGTGGTCCTTCGGGTGGTTGCATCCCTGAATTTCTGGCTGATACTGTGGTAGATTACGATTCTGTAAATGCTACCGGAGCCATTATGGGTTCGGGCGGTATGGTAGTGATGGACGAAGATACCTGCATGGTGGATATTGCCAAATTCTTTCTGAATTTTACGCAGGAAGAAAGTTGTGGAAAATGTACCTTCTGCCGCATCGGAACCAAACGTATGCTCGAAATTCTCGAAAGAATTACTGATGGCAAAGGCAAGCATGAAGATATTGAAAAACTGGAAGAATTGGCGGCACAAATCAAGGATAATTCGTTGTGCGGACTGGGACAAACGGCTCCTAATCCGGTGCTTACTACCCTTAAATATTTCCGCGATGAGTATGAAGCCCATATTTTTGCAAAGAAATGTCCGGCAAAAGCTTGTAAGCCCTTACTGACTTACGAAATTATTCCTGACAAATGTACAGGTTGCACCATTTGTGCTGTAAAATGTCCGGTAAAAGCCATCACAGGCGAGCGTAAACAAGTTCATTTTATTCATCAGGAAGCATGTATCAAATGCGGCGATTGTTATTCGAGATGTAAATTTGAAGCAATTTCGTTGCAGTAAACAGTTAACAATATTTAGTAACTAGAAATAACTCTAAGGGCTGAGCCGAATTTATAATTCGGCTCGAAACATCGTTGAATTTGTAATTCAACATTAAAAAAAAAGTAATCATAATCAAATAAAATCGTGTTTTTTTGTAAATTTGCTTTATATGTCAACAGGGTATCAAATAAAAGACCAATCAATGCCATATTACCTTACATTTCAGGTAGTATATTGGGTTGATATTTTTACAAGACCAATTTATAAGGATATAATTATTGAAAGTTTAAAATATTGCCAAAAAGAAAAAGGACTTGAAATATTTGCTTATGTTATTATGAGTAATCATATTCATATTTTAGCCAGAAGTGCAACAAATGAATTAAGTAATACGATACGGGATTTTAAAAAATATACGAGCAAAAAAATTATAGAAACAATAGTAAACAGCTCCCTTGAAAGTAGAAAAGAATGGATGATAAGATTATTTAAACATGCAGCAAAACGACAGAATAAAGCAGGTGAATTTCAGTTATGGACACATGAAAATCATGCCATAGAAATATCAAGTAATACATTCATAGAAACTAAAGTTAAGTATATTCATAATAATCCGGTTAGAGCAGGTATTGTTAATAATCCTGAAGATTACCGTTATTCAAGTGCAGTTTCTTATGCCGATGAAAAAGGATTATTAGAAATTATACCAGTAACGTTTAGTTTAAAAACGTATAAATAAATGATTTTAAATAACTGCAATATTGATAATTACAAATTATCCTATATTCCGAGCCGAATTACAAATTCGACTCAGCATCAGACTTTATTAATTTCATATTCTTTTTATCATGGGAAAATGAATTTAACCATTAACGATTGAAGATTTTAGAATAGAATAGATTACAAAGCAAAAAAATAAAAAAAAATAGAACTTCGCCAGCTCCTCACCTTTTATGAGAGGCTGGGGAGAGTTCAATAAGAATAACTTTATAAACTCAATAAAATGGGCAATAGCGTAAATATCGTTTTAAACGGTCAGATAGTAAGAGCTTCTTCAGATGAAAGCATTTTGGAAGTTGCCAACCGTAATAATATCTCCATACCAACTTTGTGCAACGATCCGCGTATCGAACCTTATACATCCTGCTATGTATGCGTGGTTGAAGTAGAAGGCATGAAAGGACTTCAGCCCTCATGCTCCACCAAAGTAAGAGAAGGTATGAAAATAACTACCGAAAACGAGAAAGTAAAAAAAGCCCGCAAAACTGCTTTGGATTTGCTGCTGAGCAATCATTATGCCGATTGTGCGGGACCCTGCAAGCAGACTTGTCCGGCTGGTGTAGATGTGCAGGGATATATCTCTTTAATTGAAAAAGGCTTATATAACGATGCCATTGCATTGATAAAGGAAGTAAATCCCTTGCCTGCAATTTGCGGAAGAGTCTGCGTTCGTCCGTGCGAAGTTGCCTGTCGCCGCAATTTATTAGACGAAGGTGCTGCTGTTGGAATCGATTATTTAAAACGCTTTGCTGCCGACAAAGATTTGGAATCAATCACCCAATTTGTTCCTGAAATTAAACCTTCTACCAAAAAGAAAGTGGCTGTAATCGGTGCCGGTCCGGGAGGCTTATCAGCAGCTTATTTCCTGCAGATAGAAGGGCATCAGGTTGATATATACGAAGCCAGTCCGAAAGCTGGTGGTTGGTTGCGCTATGGTATTCCCGAATATCGTTTACCTAATGATTTGCTACAGTCAGAAGTGGATAATATTACGGAATTAGGCGTAAATATATTTTACAATAAAAATCTGGGTGTAAATCTGAGTTACGAACAACTGAAAGCAAAATACAATGCTGTTATTCTTACCATTGGTTCGCAAAAAGGAACTACCGTAGGCTGCGAAGGCGATGATGCCGAAAATGTTTTTTCAGGTATCGATTTCCTGAAAAAAATGGAAGTAACCGGACAGAAATACAATTTTACGGGTAAAACCGTTGCAGTTGTGGGTGGTGGAAATACTGCTATGGATTGCTGCAGAACATCCATACGTTGCGGAGCCAAAAAGGTTTATGTAATTTATCGCCGTACAGAAAACGAAATGCCTGCCAATCCTATCGAAATTCATGAATCAAAACTGGAAGGTGTTGAATATTTGTTCCTTACCAATCCAACAAAAATAAACAAAGATAAGGAAGGCAAATTGAAAACCATGACCTGCATTAAAATGGAATTGGGCGATGCCGATGCATCAGGCAGAAGAAGACCCATACCTAAAGAAGGCTCAGAATTTGAAATAGCCCTGGATTATGTATTGGCTGCCATTGGCCAAAAAACGGAAGTTAACTTTTTGGAGGATATCAATCAGTTTGCCGATGATGGCGAATTAAAAATAAATAAATGGGGTGATCTGGATTGTAATAAAAGCACTTTACAAACCGGCATTAAATCAGTTTTTGCTGCCGGCGATGGCGTTACAGGTCCTGCCACTTTAATTCAGGCAATTGCACAGGCAAAAGTTGCCAGTCGTAGTTGTCATCAGTATTTGATAGGTTTACCGATAGAAGCTGCTCAAAAAGAATTTCTAAGCAAAAGAGATAATTTCAAACCTCAACTTAAAGAAGATTATATAGATTGCTATCCCAAACAATCAAGGGAAGAAATGCCGACATTAAATCCTAAAAACCGCAATAATTTTGAGGAAGTTGAATTGGGTTATAAAGATGAAAAAGTAGCATATCACGAAGCTCAACGTTGTCTGGAATGTGGTTGTGCAGAATACTTTAGCTGCGATCTGAAAAAATATTCAACAGAATACAATGCCGAGCAAAATCATTTTGAAGGCGAATTTATCGAACATCAGATAAATTTCGACCATCCTTTTATTGAAATAGATAACAACAAATGTATTTTATGTTCAAGATGTATCCGAATCTGCAAAGAAGTGGTCGGAGCCAATGCTTTGGGTTTGGTAGAGCGTGGATTTAAAACCTATATTGCTCCCAGTTTGGGCGAAAAATTGCAGGATTCCAGCTGCGAAAGTTGCGGATTATGTATTTCAACTTGTCCTACGGGTGCCATTACTGAAAATTTTCCTTTCAAACCCGGACCTGTAAAAGCAGATACCTTTGAAACCGTTTGTAATTATTGTTCAGTAGGTTGCAGTCTTACAATTCATCACAAAAAAGGATTTGTGATGAAGGTAGAAGGTGCTAACGGAATGGTAAATCAGGACGGAAATATATGTAAATATGGAAAGTTTGGTTATCATTATCTTAATAACAGACAACGAATTATAAAACCTTTGCTAAAAAATGATGAGGGTAAATTTGAGGAAATCGGATTTAAACAGGCTTATGATATTATTATTCAAAAAATAAGAAGTGTAGAACCTGATGAAAATGCTTTTTTTGCAGGTGCCCGATTAACCAATGAAGAAATATATCTGATACAGAAACTGGCAAGAGCTGGAGCTAAAACCAACAATATTACCAGTATGCATTACATCAAACGTGGTGCGCATCTGATAAATACTTCCTTCGATAATGCACCTTTTAGTCAGATTAAAGATGCCAGCAAGATATATCTGGTTGGTTCTGATATAAATATGGAGAATGCAGTGGTTGGTTTTATGGTTAACAATACCCGTTTCAAAACCGGCATCGAAATTGAATTGTGTACAACTTCTGACAACAGTTCTATGAAAACCAAAGTGGATAAAATTGTAAAAGTGGATTCATACTACAATTTTATTAAGGCTATCAATTATTATCTGATTAGTAATAAATTATATAACGCTTTGTTTATCAAAGACAATTGCGATGATTTTGAAGCATACAGCCAAGCAATATTAAGTGAAAATTTTGATGAATTGGTAAGATTGTCAGGTGTTACTGAAGAAAAAATTGCAAGTTGTGCCCTTGATTATAATAATCAGATGAATGCAATAATTCTATTCTCCGAAAAAGAAATTTCTGCACCAACTTCCACCGAGTTATACAATTTAACCATGATAACCGGCAAACTTGGAAAAACTTCCAATGGATTAATTGCCCTTAAAACCAAAAATAATTCTCAGGGTTTGTTTGATATGGGTGCAACTCCGAAATTTGGTACAGGTTATCAGGAGATTGATAATAAAGATTTTGTAAAGAAACTGGAAAAGATTTGGGGTGTAGATAATTTATCTACAACTTATTTTTCAGAACAGGAAACTTTGCTTAGAGAAGGCAAAATAAAGAATGTTTTTATTTTTGGCGAAGACCCTATTGGTTGTGCAATTGATAAGGAAAATATTAAGAAAGTTGCATCACAGGGCGGTTTCGGTATGGTTCAGGATTATTTTATGACAGAAACAGCACAGTTGGCTGATTTGGTAATGCCTGCTTCCCTTCCTTTTGAAATTGGCGGACATTTTACCAATACGCAACGTTATATCCAAAAAATCCACCAAACCATGCCATCACGTATAGCAGAAACTTCGTATGATATGTTATTTACCTTGCTTAAAAAATTAGGTGTAAACACAACTAACGATGTAAATGATGTATTGATGGAAGTTATTTCGCTATTGCCTGATCATGAAAAAGAAGGCGAAAGAAAATACAGATTTATAAATACAACAGATAATTTCTATAAACCTTTATTTGAGCATGGCTGCGATAGCGTTGTAAAAGTTTTTGATGATGATTTTGATGATAGAATAAATGGATAATTAAAAAGATAGTTGTCGATTTATTTATCGACAACTATCTTTTTATAACTAACAATATTATGCAAAAAGACGAAATTATAATCTATCAATCGGATGACAAAAATATACATCTTGAAGTCCGTCTTGAAGATGAAACTGTTTGGTTATCTCAAAATCAAATGGTTGAACTTTTTAATTCTACAAAACAAAATATCAGTCTTCATATAAATAATATTTTCAAGGAAGGCGAATTGATAGAAAATTCAGTTGTCAAGTATTCCTTGACAACTGCTTCGGATGGGAAAAACTATAAAACGAAAACATATAATCTCGATGTCATTATATCAGTTGGTTATCGTGTTAAATCTCAACGAGGTACTCAATTCAGGATATGGGCAAATAAAATTCTGAAAGATTATTTGTTGAAAGGATATGCTGTTAATCAGCGTTTTGAACGGATTGAAAATGATGTGCATACATTGAAAAGAAAAGTGGATGAATTTGATCTGCAGATAAAAACCCAATTGCCGCCAAATGAGGGAATTTATTTTGATGGACAAATTTACGATGCCTATAAATTTGTTTCAGATTTGATAAAATCTGCTGAAAAATCCATTATTCTTATTGATAATTACATTGATGACAGTGTGTTAATTATGCTTTCAAAGCGAAACAATCATGTTTCAGCTTTAATATATACTGCTAATATCAGCAAACAATTGGCATTGGATTTGCAAAAGCATAAGACTCAGTATCCTGCAATAGAAATAAAAACTTTTGAAAAATCACATGATCGCTTTCTTATTTTAGATCAAAGTGTTATATATCACATAGGTGCATCATTAAAAGATTTGGGGAAGAAATGGTTTGCTTTTTCTAAGATTAATCTGGATGCCAAAGACTTAATCTCAAAAATAATTTTATCTAAATAAAAAATAATAAAAATGAAAGAATTTGAAAACATAAACGACATTCTTGATTTTGCAATCAATGAAGAACAAAAAGCAGTTGATTTATATACTCAGCTTGCTGCTAATGCTGATAGTGCTGATGTAAAAACGATTTTTACCGATTTTGCAAAAGAAGAAATCAATCACAAAGCCAAATTGATGAGTATCAAAGAAAATGGCTTGTTTACCATGAGTCCTGAAGCTGTAATTGATTTAAAAATTGCCGATTATAAAATGAGCGTGGATGCAAGTCCTGATATGACTTATGCTGAAGCTTTGGTGTTTGCTATGAAAAAGGAAAAAGCAGCATTTAAACTTTATGCCAAACTTGCCGAAAGAGCTCCAAATACCGATTTGAAAAATGTTTTTCTTTCGTTGGCTGCTGAAGAATCTAAGCATAAGCTTAGCTTTGAAATAGAGTATGATGAATATGTATTGAGGGAAAATTAAAAAAAGGATAATGAATCATAAGATAAATATTTTAATGTTGAAGATTTTCTTCTTATTTTTTTCTTGCATTTTAGTAAATGAATGTAATGTCTATTCTCAAAATATAAGTTTTGAAGAATTGATAAAATTGCAAATGTCGAGAAAACAATCTGTTAGTTTTTATTTTAAGAAAAAATCATGGTTGCAAAATCAAAATAACAAAAATATTTGGTCATTTGGAGATACAAATCCAGACAATACTCAATCCGTATTTGTTTTACGTGAAGAAAATTGCAATGAAAATGTAATATATTACATCATGATTGATACTTCTAACTACAAAATTCTTAAAAGTAAAGCAGCCATTTCAGCTCAAAAAAGTTTTGAAGTAAATTACCCTTTTTCTAAAGTTAGTGACTATACTATTAATGAGTTAAATTATAGATTTTATGAATCTCATGAACCAAATCAAGCATCATTATATTCTGTTTGGGTTTTTTCGCAAAGGGATTCATGGTTTTATTCTGAAATTAATAAAATTTGTTTTTATAAAATAAACACTCAATCATTTGATATTAATGACAAAGCAATTGATTCAAATTTTATTATTATGCCAGAGTTTCCAGGTGGCGAAAATGGGAGAATTGATTATTTATATACTAATATAAATTATCCAATGGAATCCAGAGAGAATGGGATAATGGGAACTGTTTATGCAAATTTTGTTGTTGAAACCGATGGGAGTATTTCAGATATTGTTATCGTTAAGGGCGTTGCAGATTTATTAGATAAGGAAACTATCAGACTAATCAAAAATATGCCAAGATGGAGGCCTGGATCTTATAAAGGGAAACCTGTTAAAGTTCAATGTAATATGCAAATGGTTTTTTCACTAAAATAAATGTTTCCATGTTCAATTCTTCAATTTATAACGATGATATTCATCAGATTCTAAATCGCGCAATTTCAGAACTTAGTGCAAAATATCAAATTGTTTTGCACGAAAAAGCAGATGAAGAAA
>JAHEYQ010000072.1:16257-18454 GCA_023251515.1 Bacteroidales bacterium | reverse complement strand
TTGATTATAAAATTCACATCTTATAACCGCTTTTTGCTACTTGGCTTTTTTTAAAACTTCAGTCTTTTCTAAGAACTTTCCCCTTTATTACTACGTTTATTCTGCCTTTCTTTCAGCAGACATCCCGCGTAATTGGGAGTGCAAAATTACTACTTTTTTTATTATCACCAAATATTTTTTGCCTTTTTTTTACCCTTTTTTTAAACATTCTTATTAACAGGCTTATTCAGAATTATTTAGAGGATAAAAAAAAATTAAACTAATGAAATTTTCAGGTTATTAAATCAATAAAAGTATGTTTATTATATGTATATATTTAAATTTCAATATTATATATATATTTAATAAAAAAATAAGTATTAACAATAAATATATTAAATTAATATTCAATATATTATATATTAATATTAATAAAAATTCTTATAATAAAAGGAATTATTTATTATTTTCTTTCCACATTTGATTAAAATTCTTTACTGAAAATTCAGGTAATTTTCTTTTTAGACCCCATATTTTAGAAAAAATCATAGAAAAAATTTTGTTTTTCAAATTAGCTGAACCAAAATTCATGAAATTTCTGTTTAAAATTATCTTTTTCCAAATCCAAAATAAAGACTTTTCTTTAGTTTCTATTTCACTTTTCTTTACAAAATCATTTCTATTGTGCAAAAATAATTCATGTAAAGGTATATTTACAGGACAAATTTCAGAACATTTTCCACATAAAGTAGTTGCATAACTTAGATGAGAATATTCTTTAATCCCTTTTAAATAGGGAGTTACAACTGATCCTATAGGCCCTTTAAAGGTAGAATCAGAAATATTATCACCTATTAAACCTGCTACAGGACAAATATTTGAACACGCTCCGCATTGAATACAACTCATTGCTTTTCTTTGTTCTTTTTTTGAAAGTACTTCTGATCTGTTATTATCTATTAATACAACATACATTTCTGTTGGTCCGTCTGTTTCATTTTCCTGACAAGGGCCTGTAAGTATTGTATTATAAGTAGATAGTTTTTCTCCATTATTATATGTAGAAAATAATGGAAAAAATAAATCCAAATCCAGCAAATTTGGTAATAATTTTTCTATGCTGGCTAAAACAATGTTAATCTTTGGAAAAGAAGAAGATAATACTGAATTTCCATCATTTTCACTTATTGCAATTGCTCCAATATCAGCAATTATAAAATTGGCTTCAATAATACCTATATCAGAATTAATAAAGTTTTCTCTTTTGATTTTACTAATGGTATTTATGATTTCACCTATTGATTTATCTTTAGATAATCCATATTTTTGAACCAAATACTTCTTTATTTTATCGTTAGTATAGATATTTAAATTAGATACTGAAGATTTTTCTGGTGATATTCCTTTATTAATAAATTCAATAAAATCAGTATCTTTAATATCTAAACCTTTGCTTTTTAAAAAATTTTGTAAATCAATTTCCTGACTTAAAACTGATTTTGATTTTACTATATTTTGATAATTATTTTTTAAAATTAAATTATATATTTCATCTAATGCATGTTGTGAATCTAATGCCCAAATTACTTTGCCGCCACGTTTTGTAAAATTGGCTTCAAATTCAACAAGATATTTGTCAAGATTATTAAGAACACGGTGTTTAATGCCACCAGCTCTTCTTTTGGCCATATTCAAATTTGAAAATTGTAATTTAGCATTGCTAAAATTATTATGAAATATCAAATTATTTGAATTTAATACTTCTTGTTGCTTGGTATTAATAGAATTAATAACAGAATTATCAATAAATTTTTTCTGTGCTTCAGATATCATTCTTTAAAAATTAGATATTTTGTTTACTCTTATACTATGTCTTCCACCTTCAAAATCAGTATTTAAAAAAACATTAACTAGTTCGGCAGCTAGTTCAAAATTTATAAAACGTCCAGGTAATGAGAGGATATTTGCATCATTATGCATTCTTGTTAATTTTGTTTGTTCAACATCCCAACACAAAGCTGCTCTAACAAACCGATGTTTATTTGCTGCCATTTGAATACCATTTCCACTTCCACATATAATAATAGCACGTTCAAATTTTCCATTTGATACTGCTTCTGCTATTGGATGCGCAATATCTGGATAATCAACACTATTTGTTGAAAAACATCCATAATCCACCAAAGAATATCCCTGATTTTCAAGTATTTTTCTTAAA
>JAHEYQ010000072.1:0-16247 GCA_023251515.1 Bacteroidales bacterium | reverse complement strand
AATCCACCATGATCACTTCCTATAGCAATTTCTTTTCCTTTTTCAAACATTGTTCATAAATATTTACGATACAAAATTAATGATTATTTATCATTTGGCTTATTATAAGATTATTAAACTATTTAAATTATCTTAAACAATAGTTTAAATGCTTATCATTCAATTTTTTATTTTTTTAACAATGGCATTGTTAATAACTGTTTATTTTTGCACTTTGAATGGTGATAAGTTTTTATAGTTATCAACAATTTCATTAAAATTGGCATTATTTACGATGGTTACATAAAGTTTTTATTTGTTATAAACATTATTTGAACATTATTTTGTATTAAATTTATCAAATAAATTTCAACAATTAAATTTATCAACATATAGTTAATAATTATTCAATTTATTCATTTCAAGTAAACTAAAAATACTATCATTGTTGATAACTAAACTCTTTAATATATAAATGAAAAATGCAAATTTTTATTCAGTTTTTTATAAACATAACTAACATCATATATTAAATAAGTTTTTTTTATTTTTAAATTTTAAATAATAATATAATCTAAATATGATTGATTTAAAAAACGAGATTGCAAAGTTAAAAAAAGAAAAGAATGCTGTAATATTGGCTCATTATTATCAAATACCTGAAATACAGGATATAGCAGATTATGTTGGAGACAGTTTAGGCTTATCTCAAAATGCAGAACAAACTGATGCTGAAATTATTGTATTTGCAGGAGTGCATTTTATGGCTGAAACTGCAAAAATTTTAAATCCTCATAAAAAAGTTATTTTGCCTGATATGGAAGCAGGATGTTCGTTGGCAGATTCTTGTTCACCTGATAAATTCAGAGATTTTTTAAATATTCATGCCAATCATACTGTTATTTCTTATATAAATTGCTCAGCAGCAATTAAAACCATGTCCGATATTATTTGTACTTCTGGAAATGCATTACAAATTGTAAATTCATTACCTGAAAATGAGAAGATTATATTTGCACCGGATAAAAATCTGGGTGGATATATAAATAAAATGACTGGTAGAAATATGATTTTATGGAATGGAACTTGCGAAGTACATAATATACTATCAAAAGAGAAAATTATTGAATTGAAAGTTCAAAATCCTGATGCCAAATTAATTGCACATCCGGAGTGTGATGCAGCAATTTTGGAATTGGCTGATTTTATTGGTTCTACAACTGCTCTATTGGGTTTTACCCGTAAAAGCGAAGCCAAACGTTTTATTGTAGCTACCGAAACAGGTATTTTGCATCAAATGAAAAAAGAATCGCCTGATAAAGAATTTATTATAGTTCCGGCTGATGAAACTTGTTCATGCAACGATTGCCCTTATATGAAGCTTAATACCATGGAAAAGTTATACTTAGCCATGAAAAATGAAAAACCGGAAATTTTACTTTCTGAAAATATTATCGAACAAGCTAAAAAACCTATTATCAGGATGTTGGATATATCAAGGGAGTTGGGATTAATTTAAATTCTAAAGCTATTTCATTTTATCTTGTAAATGTCTTCTTTTATTGGCACTCATATTTTGCATTTGTTGAGTTTTTTTAGCTTCAGTTTTCTTTTTATTTTCGGCACGTTCTTTTGCAAGGGCTTTTGCTTTTTTGCGTGCATTATCTTTTTCTTTAGCAATACGAGCATTATCTAATTTAATTTGTCTTCTTTTTTCGCGTTGTAATTCAATTTTTGTTTGATATAGTTCTTCTTTTTTAGCTTTTTTGGCTTCTTTTTCAGCTTCTTTTTGTTTGGCTCTTTCAGCTTCACGTATTTGAAAAGGAATGCTTTTATTTAATTCATTCATTGAAATTTCGCCCAGAGTTATCAATGCTTTTTTATAAACTTTTTTTGTAACATAACGATAACTAATACTTTCAGCTTCTGAAATCAATTGATTTTTTGCCCATATCTGTGCTAAGAAATTGTTGTTTTCTTGTTTTATAATTTTACAATCGGTTTTGCAGTTGTAAATCATTTTAATCATAAATTTACATTGCGAAGCAACATCTTTTGATGCTTTTTGATGGTGCAACAAATGTTCTGAATTTTCTAAAATATTTTTATAAATGAAGTAGTTAAGTTTATCCTCTTTCAAATTTGAATATACAAAGCCTAAGAAACCATAAACAAAAATATGTTTATTTGTTTGAATATCAAAAGATTTATTACATCTTATATTATTAATTAGTTTATATTTATTAAAAATATTATTAAGACGTTCTTTTGTAAATAAATTTCCGAGATAATGCTGAAGTTGTGTGCCACTTCCAGAAATATACTGATTACAAATTTCTGCTACTTTACCTTTAAAAGCATACATACCCAAAAATATGTATCGGCTATTACTTTTATTTTCATCTTTTTCTTTTTCATAAAAACTTTTATGAGTAAGTGCTTTTAATAATTCTGATTTTTTTGCATCAATATTGAGCATTTTTAGTAACCATTGAATATCATACATTTGCATAATTTATAAATATAATTTATAAAGCAAAATTACATTTTTTTATACATAAATATTTACTAAAAGAAATTATTTTTTATATTTTTGCATTAAATATGGGCATAGTGTAAGGGCTTAGCACAACGGCTTTCGGCGCCGTACTGAGGGCTCCACCCTCTCAGAGCCGGTTCGAGTCCGGCTGCTCATGCCAAATATTAGCGGGTGTAGTGTAAGGGTAGCATGCAGGTTTTCAGGGTCTGAAGTGGGCATATCCAATCCCCGGTGCGGGTTCGATTCCCGTCACCCGCTCTTTTTTAAAACAAGTGGGTACTTCGACTTCGCTCACTAACCGACGCTATCGGTCGTTGAGCCTGTCGAAGTGTCGAAACGACTGCCTTTATTGCTTTATAAATTTAACGTAACTGCTTTTACCTTCTTTGTTTGTAAGCCTCAGAAAATACATACCATTTGGCAGATTGCTAACATCTATGCATTGTTTATTGCTTGTAATCAGCAGTTTGAAAGTGCTGTTGTAAATATAGCAACTGTATTCATCAGATGACTTTAAGACATCGGATGGAAAAATGCAAATATTATCAGTTACCGGATTGGGATAAACCTTACATTTATCATCAAAATCATTATTGGCTATTCCAACTGTATTGTTCAGAATATCAACACTTAATATAAGTGTATCGTTGATGGGTTTGGTGTAATTGTTACGGATTTTGCAACTGAGTGTACCCAAGGTGGCATTACTGCCAAAATGGAGTTGAACCATGCTGTCGTTTGGTGTAAGCGTAACATTGCTTCCGCTGTAGCTCCACAGATAATCAGTAGCTTGCGGCACGGTAGCCGAAAGATGATATGTATAAGTACTGCCAGGTTGTATGCTATCTTCACCAACAATATAAATAGTTGTTGGAAGTTGTGGAAGATAGTCAGCAGTAGATTCTTCCAAGAGGATAAATCCACTTGCATCACTTCCTATACCGATACGCATCTTATCCTGAGCCGTGGTATCTACAGCAACATCATTGACTCGATTGGTAGTAAGAGGGGAGTTGTTAGTGTCATACGTAATTCGCTGTCCAGTAGTTCCATCACGTTTAAGGACTCCATGATATTTAGTAACAAGCCATAGATTATTAAATTGATCCACTTCCAATCAAAAAATATTCAAGGGATTTTGAGAAACATCAACAGGAACATTTACCTCAGACCAAATTCATCATGAGAATCTAAATAATTTTACATTTCCAGTCCGTACAGTACCAGCATTATCTATAGCAACATCTTTAGGAAAATTAAAATTAGCAATTCATGTAGTAGTTGAGTTATAGATTATCCAATTAACTCCATCAAATTTCACCAATCATCATCCTTGCATAGCAATCCAAAGATTGCCTTGGCTATCTGGGACTATCTTATTGATAGAATTACTAGGTAATGGTGAATTGGTAATAGTATACTGTTGAAACAGTGTACCATTTGGATTGTAAACAAAAATACCTTGTCATGTTCACACATACATCTTACCTTGAAATTTCGTAATACTATTTATTGTTGTTGTAAAGCTAGTATTCACCGAACACCCCGCAGGAGATCGTTTTACGAGTCAAGCACTTCACCCATTTGACTGATTTCCATAATAAATAGTATCTCCATCTTTATAAGAGGAAAATCCATTTGCCAAAACACCAAAACAAGGAGAAATAGAAACTGTTGAATCATGAAGAGCCATCCCACCTGCTCATCAGATGACCCAAGTAGTATCTGTAGCATCGAAATACAAAGAATTAACAACATCATAAGGAAGTCCATGATCCGTAGGCTTGATCACTGTCCATGAGGGAGCAGAAGAAAGGGTAGTCAATGAAGACTTCACCTCTCATAGAGAAATTTCTTTATTCCCATCTTTGGTATTGAGATCTTTATAGAGATCTTCCGTCGTCTGAGCATGACTAAGACCAACCGTACTCAGAGCAAGACCAGCTCAAAGTGTTTTGAGCATATTCGCTTTGTTCATTTTTCATAGAGAAAAAATAAAGCAACCTATATGCGAAGTATTCATTTTAATAAAAGGCAATATACTTCATATCTCATCCTTAGCATTTTTTGTATAGCTTAGGTAAGAAACAGGGCATATTGCCTTATTAATCAATGAAATTATATGTTTTTTAAAATCTAATTTTTTGTTTTTTCACATAATATGTAAAATTTAAAAAATCTTTAGTTATTTAAAGAACTGCAGTTTACCAATATTCATCTGATGACAAGTAATCTGATGAATAACAATACGACAAGCTCAGTGTCCGAAGACGGTGCTTGAGCTAAGTCGAAACAACAAATTATATAATCAAAACACCGGCTGAAAACGGTTTTATCGAAAGCCTATTCATAAAATACAGCTGTAATGAGCCTTGTTGAGCATCCCTGCCACAACTAAGAACATCAGGCATGTATCATTTGCCTATCCGTTTTCTGCATATTGGCGTTCTATTCCCCGGCAGCAATCTATTGAAGGCGAATAAACCCTAATGCCGCTACCCCTTATATCATTTTGTTTTTGCGTTCATGTAAATAAAAAAAGAACGATATTTTAACAACAAAGATAATGATTTTTTGAAACGGAAGAGAAAAATGGAGAAAAAAGTTTGCTTCGACTTCGCTTAGCAACCTTACTTCGACAGGCTCACAAGTGGGAGGGCGACTTCAAGTCGCTCCCCCACTTTAATTACAACAAGTTTGGTTTAAGAAGTTGAAAGCAGACTTAAATTCGCCCTACTAATCTGTCTTTTAGAATAAATCGTTGATATTGATTGTAAGAAATTCCTGCCAGCTTAAACCCGAATTACTGATTAAATAAACTTTATAAGGTTGTACGTTTTGTTTAAATTTTTCAATTCCGCTTGTTTTTTCTATATTTCCGCTTTTAACTTCAATACCAATAACTTTGCTGTTTTTTTCTAACACAAAATCCATTTCATCGTTGCGTTCACGCCAATAGTAAATGTTTATATTGTTGGTTTTGCAAGCGTTTAGCAAATGTGTTCCGATGGCAGTTTCTACATGTCGCCCCCATAAAGCAGGTTGTTCAAAAGATTGTGTAAAACTTCGTCCACACATAACCGAAAATAGCGCATTGTTTTGTACCTGAAACTTGGGACTCGAAGCTCTTTGGCGGAGTTTTTCACGAGAAAATTTTTCCAAACCTGAAAGCAAACCCGTTGCATCTAATAAATTAAGATAATGTGCTAAAGTTGTTGTATTTCCGGCATCTTGAATTTGTCCGAGCATTTTTGAATACGAAAGAATTTGTCCGGAATAAGCACATCCCAGTTCAAACAATCTTTTCAATAGTATTGGTTTATCAATTCTTGTTAACATTAAAATATCTTTTGAGATGGTTGTTTCAATCAATGAATTAATAACGTAATCACGCCAACGCTCTTCATCTTCAATCAATGAAACCATTCCCGGATACCCACCAAACCAAACAAATTGTTCCGGTGTAATATTAAAAGCTTGTTTCATTTCTAAATAATCCCAATGAGTCATTGCAATGGTTTCGCATCTGCCAGCTAATGATTCTGTTAATCCTTTCTGAATAGTAAGTTTAGCTGAGCCCAAAAGAACCAGCTTTACCTGTATATCTTCAAAACTATCTTTATCCCATTGCGACTTAACTACTTCGCTCCAATTATGAATTTTTTGGATTTCATCAATAATCAGCACAATACAATTGGTATTTTCGGATTTTAATCGAATTCTTGTTGTTTGCCATTGTTGTTCAATCCATAAATTATTGGAAGTTGGAACATCATCGGCTGATACAAAAATCCATGGAATATCAATGCTTTGCGTAAGTTGTTTAACCAAAGTAGTCTTGCCAATTTGGCGAGGACCTAAAATTACCTGAATAAATTTTCTTGGTTCAAGAAGTCTGCTTTTTAATACTTGTAATTGCTTCCGTTCAAACATAATATATAATATTTTTGCAAATATACAAAATTACTCAATATGTTGAGTAATTTTACTCAGTATATTGAGTAATTTGTAAAAACATTTATAATACTCAGTATTATATTGATTTGTAATGATAATTTTGTTTATAGATAGTCTTACTTAAAGTGAGACTATCTATATTTTTTAGAATTTGCTACCTTTGCAAAAAAAAAATTTACGTGATTTCAATAAACAGACTATCAATACATTTTACAGGTACATATCTATTTGATGATGTTTCATTTATTATTAATGACAAAGACAGAATAGGTTTGGTTGGAAAAAATGGTGCCGGTAAATCAACTTTACTTAAAATACTCTCGGGCGAAATGGAGCCTGAAAAAGGTGAAATTGTTAAAACCAGCGGACAAACAGTAGGTTATCTTCCTCAGGAAATGATACCAGATAGTAAAAAATCTGTTTTTGCAGAAGCTCTAACAGCTTTTGCAGAAGCTTTGATGCTACAAAAAAAGGTTTTACATTTAACTGAAGAAATTTCAGTAAGAACTGATTATGAATCAGATGAGTATATGGATATTGTTCATCAACTGACCGAATCAGATGAACGCTTTCGATTAATTGGCGGACATACCATGCAGGTCGATACCGAAAAAATATTGTTAGGATTGGGTTTTTTGAAAACAGAATTTGACAAACCCATGACAGCATTCAGCAGCGGATGGCAGATGCGAGTTGAACTGGCGAAAATACTATTAAAAAGACCGGATACTATTTTACTTGATGAGCCTACCAATCATCTGGATATTGAATCTATACAATGGTTAGAAAGCTTTTTAATCAATTATCAGGGAGCTGTGGTTTTGGTTTCTCATGACAGGGCTTTTCTGGATAATGTAACAACCCGAACAATTGAGATAACACTCGGACGTATAAATGATTATAAAACCTCTTATTCCGAATATGTTGAACAAAGAGCTGAAAGACGCGAAAACCAAATGGCTGCATTTAACAATCAGCAAAAGCAAATTGATGATATTGAAAGTTTTGTAGAAAGATTCAGGTATAAATCTACAAAATCACGTCAGGTTCAATCCCGGATAAAGATGCTTGAAAAAATGGATATTATAGAAGTTGAAGATGTTGATAACAGTTCTATCCGTTTTAAATTTCCACCGGCACCGCATTCGGGCAAAGTTGTGGTTGAAACTGAAAATCTCATTAAAAAATATGGCGAAAAATTAGTTCTTGATAATATTAATTTTGCTATAAACAAAGGTGAAAGCGTTGCTTTTGTCGGGAAAAATGGCGAAGGAAAAACTACTTTATCAAAAATAATAGTAGGGGAGTTGGAATATCAAGGAAAAATGCAATTGGGTCATCAAGTTGTGATTGGTTATTATGCCCAAAATCAGGCTGCTATGCTTGATGGTGAGAGAACTGTTTTTCAAACCATTGATGATATTGCAGTTGGAGATATTCGACCAAAAGTTCGTTCTATTTTAGGTGGATTTTTGTTTGGAACTGAAGATATTGAGAAAAAGGTAAAAGTACTTTCGGGTGGAGAAAAATCACGACTGGCTTTGGCTAAATTGTTATTAACTCCTGTAAATCTGTTAGTTTTGGATGAGCCTACCAATCATCTTGATATGCAATCAAAAGATATTCTAAAAAATGCTTTGTTGCAATTTGAAGGAACTATAATTGTGGTTTCGCACGACAGAGATTTTTTGCAGGGTCTCACTGAAAAAGTATTTGAATTTAGAAATAAACAGATAAAACCTTATATTGGAGATATTTATGATTTTTTAGAAAGTCGTAAACTGGAGAATCTGAAGCAATTGGAAATTAATAATAAAATTACAGATAATTCCAAAAATGAGGTTATTACCGAAAATAAAATCAATTGGGAAAAAAAGCGTGAATCGGACAAAGAAATCAGAAAAATTAAAAATAAAATTCAGAAATGTGAGGAAGAAATATCCAGAATAGAAACTGAAATAGAGCGACTTGACAGAGTTTTGGCCAATCCTGCTGAACACAAAAAGGAATTTGAAAAGGGAGACATTTATAAAATTTATGAGGATTTCAAACATAAATTAGATGAACAAATGCTTTTATGGGAAGAATTACATACCGAATTAGCTGAAAATGAGGCATAAATTTAATATATATATTTTACCTTTATAATTATCATAAAATCAATACAATATATAAAAACATTACTATTTTCGATTTGAATCGAAAAAAAGCATAACTATTTTCGGTTTGAATCGAAAAATGTATTATTTTACAATAAAATTTACAATCAGACGTATTATAATGACTATTTTTGTAAAAACTTTAAAATCACAGTCTATGAAAAAATTTATGTATTTAATTCCAGTAATTCTGTTGTTTGTGGCTTGCGGCAACAAAGATTTGGATAAAATGAAACAAGAAAATGAAAAACTTTTAACCGAGTTAAATTCAAAAGACTCAACTATTAATGAATTTTTTGGAACTTTGGATCAAATTGAGAGTAATCTGGCTGTTGTGAAATCTAAGCAAGGTATTATTTCGCAAAGTACCAGCCAAAACAATGAAATCAGTCAGGATACCCGTCAACTTATTAATGATGATATTCAGACGATTAATGATTTGATGGAGAAAAATAAAAAAGAAATTGCCTCTTTGAAGAGCAAACTTAAGAACTCCAATATGAAAATAAAAAAATTGGAGGAAATGCTTGCCCGTTATGAGAAACAATTACAGGATAAAGATGTTGAAATTGAACAACTTAAACAGCAATTATTAAACCTCAATTTTACTGTTGAAAATTTAAGTGCTTCAATTGATACACTTAAAAAGACCAATCAGGCTAAAGAAGAAGTAATTTCGCAAAAAACTGAAGAAATGAACACCGCATATTACGCTTTGGGAACCGAAAAAGAGCTGAAAGAAAATAAGGTAATTACTAAAAGTGGTGGTTTTATCGGAATAGGACGTAACCAGAAAGTAGAACAAGATTTTAATACTGAATATTTTAAAAAGATTGATATAACGAAACTTACTTCAATAAATATTGGAGGTAAAAAAGCCAAATTATTAACATCTCATCCTTCAGGTAGTTACAAAATGGAAGGTACTGAAAAGAAAGTTGATAAGTTGGTTATTATCAATGTCAAAGATTTTTGGAAAGTGTCTAAATATCTGATTATTGTGGTTGAATAAATCATTTAAAAATAAAAAGAAAAGGGAGAAATTAATCTCCCTTTTTTTATGCTCCATCCCCAACATTTAATTGCTCTCCCACGTTTTTTGCTCTTTTATAGTTATTGAGTCTAAATGTAAGCGTAAATGAATATGAAGCTTGCATTTCTGTTTTTAGAACTGAATAATAATTAGTTTCATTGATATCAATATAATTTGTTGAACCCCAAAAAGGATTTCGCGCTGTAAATGTCAAACTTGCTTTTTGCTTTGGAAAATCTTTTTTAACTGAAATATTTGCATTAAATCTTTCTGAATTATGCGATTGTACATAATCAAAAGGTGCATCATAATACATTGCCAGCTGAAGTTTTATATTTTTAGCTGGAATAAAACTTGAATTCAATCGGGTATTAAATACATTGGTTTCTATGGTTTTATGAATATTGTCTAAATTTGTTTTTATCAATGCGTAATACCATGAAGCACTTATATTAACACTAAACCATTTATAAATATCAGCATTTAAAGAACTTTCAATACCAGTAAAATATTCATTACCATGATTTTCCATTTTTTGTTGAACTACACCATTTTCATTTGATGTAAAGCGTTGATTAAAAGAACCATCTGATCGACGATGAAATGTTTCAATTGATAACAAAGCTCTTTTAAAGTTATGAATATAATTAAATTCAAAAGCATTGATAAATTCGGGTTTTAAATCAGGATTTCCAACTGTAACAAAATAATTATCAGTATAATCTGGAACAGGGTACATAAACCAGGCTGATGGACGATTAACCCTACGACTTACACTGAATTGATATTGATTTTTGTCTGATTTTTTATAAGAAAGATGTAAAGTGGGAAACAGATCAATTTGATCGTAAGGATATGAAACAGAAGTGTTTTTAAATGCAAATTTACGATCGTAATATTCTGATCTTAAACCTATTTTATATTCAAATTTGTTTATATTACCCGACAAGCTTAAATAAGTTGCATATAAATTTACATTAAACAAAATATTGTGTGTATAATTTGTATCTGACATCCATAAATTGTTGTTGAAGTTGTAGTTATCAAATTTCATTTCTGCATCATAAGGTTTTAGCTGAAGCTGAATTCCGCTTTCAATATTTATATTTGCTAAAAAAGGTCTGATATAATCTATTTTAAAACGAATGTCTTTACTCAGATTATTTTCATTATTTCTATTCATATTTTCATTAGAAAGAGTATTATACGAAATGTTTGTAAAATCATATTTTGAATTTAAGTTTCTATCTCCATCAATTAAGGAGTAAAAAATATTGGTGCTGATTTCATGATTTTTAGCAAAAGTATGTTTATAAAACAAATTAGCTGAAAAATATTGATTTCCAATTTCATATTCGTTTTTCCCTATCGAATAAGTGTTATTTGAATTTAAGGATGAATGAAAATTATATTTTGAAGTAAAATCGTGAAAATGCCGCCAGGTTCCGGCATTTAATGCAATTGAGAAAGTGTTGAATTTGTTTAAATCATAGTCAATACCAAAATTTATTCCCTTAATTTTTGTTTTATGAAATTGTTTCATTGTATTCTTAATATAAAATGCAGAATCTTTCATTTGATGATAACGGTTATCTGTAATATCAACAGGTACATTGTAGTACATGTATTTTGCACCAAAAGTATAAGTCCATTTTTTTTGCTGATGACTTAAATTTATATCGGCTCCATATCTATCAGATCCACAGCTTATTGTAAACAATGCTCCACTTCCGTTGAACGTATTTTTTTTGGTAATAATATTAATTATACCGGCTGTACCTTCGGCATCCTGACTGGCAGAAGGATTTGTAATTATTTCAATATTATCTATACTGGCAGCAGGTATTTGTTTCAGAGCATCAGAACCTTTTAAAACAGAAGGTTTTCCGTTGATAAATACCTGAAAACCTGAGTTTCCACGAATTTTAACATTATCCTCATTATCAACGCTTACCGATGGAGCATTTTTAAGAATATCAACTGCAGTTCCGCCACTTGAAGCTAATTGGCTATTGGCATTTATTACTTTTTTATCAAGCTTGTATTCTATTTGGCGTTTTTCGGAAGTAATGTTAACTTCATTAAGCTGTTTTGAAGTTGGTTTCAAGACAATGTTACCCAATTGAATATGCTGTTTATCAATATTTATTTCGATATTATCTATTCTTTTTGTTGAAAAACCCATAAATTGAATTAGCAAATAGTATTTGCCGTTAGGTATTTGCTTTATTTCGAACTTGCCTTTATCGTCTGTAATAATTCCTCCTATTAGTTTTGAATCGAGTGTTTTGTAAATTGCAACTCCGGCATATTCAATTTTTGAACCGCTACTGCTATCTATTACTACTCCATTTATTTTTCCTTTACCATCAGGATAATCTGTAGTTGCAAGTGCATTTTTCATCATTAATGTTAGGATAATGCAGAACCATAATATTTTGTACTTGTTCATAGTGTGATTTTTTAGCAAATTTATAATTCACAATATGATTTTGAAAATCTATTATACCAACTTATAAAAATATTCGTTAAATCAATGTTTGCAAACTTTATCTGTTAAACATAGCAGATGAAACCGTTTTTTTGCAAGATAAAAAAAGCCTTATTGTCAAAATCAATAAGGCTTTTTAAGATATGAAATTAATATTTTTACAAAGTAATATAAATCGAACCTTTAATATAAAATCCTTTGATACCAAATAATTTGGGTGCATCTGGGGTATCAAGATAGGTTAATCTGTGATAAGCGGTGATTCTGAATAGTTTGAAAAGATTTTCTATTCCCCAGAAAGCTTCTACATAAGGTTTGTCGAAACTCATTACGCTAAAAGGGGTTAGTTTTTTCCCTGTTAGAGTACCATCTGATGTTTCGGCCATTATTCCACCAGGGTTTGATGTATTTCTGAAATTATTTTTATTATCTAATGATGAAAATATGAAGTTAGCACCAACGATTTCGCGCAATTTTAAACGTTTAAATAAAGGAACCCTATTAAAAAACAGACCCTGAAAATGATGCATAACCATACCTTCAACTGACTGATCAGCTGCAAATTCAAGATAATTTACCATATTATAACTTCTTTCGCTTTCAAAGAAAGTTTCATTACCCTGGAATATTACTCCTAATGTATAAGGTACTTTTCCAAATACTTTTGTACCTGTAACAGAATAGTTTAGTTGTCCGAGAGCTCCTAATTTCCATTTGCGTCCAACATTTAATGAAATTTTATGGAAATTAAAATCGCTACCTAACACACCTTTTAAACCCATGGTATATCTTAAAGTCCATACATTACCTTGTTTAGCCGAAATCCCGATACGATAATTATCTTTACTTAACCAGATATTTTTGGGTGCATACTGAAGATAATAACTTATGGTTGAGAGTTTATATGAATTAGAAACACTTCCATCTGGTTTGTGATATCCGAAAACATAATTGCCCTGAGGATTAAAATCTTTGGTTTCGAAAACAATTTTGTGATTTAATCCTTTTCCCCAATCTGATTCGAACCACAAACGGTTGGTGTAATTTAAACTGCTCTTATCCAGATATCCTAATTGAGAAGATAATGAAAACATAATATTTACAAAAATATGTTCTTCAATAAATGAAGGGTCTATTCCAAGACGTTCAACATCAAAACTCCTTTTCAAACCGATTTTTGTCCAGTATTTTCTTGACAAAAAATGTTCTACCTGAAAATTGTATTTCCATTTTTCATCTTTTGTTCCGTAAGCAGCATGGGTTTGTAAAATCCAGTATTTACTAAATTTAGGGTTAGTTCTAAGGTTTAATTGAAAACGGTTTCCTTCATTTTTATTGTGACCATATAATGTAATCCAATGACCTACATCTATTTTTCCAACAGTGTAAAATCCTTCCCATGCAGTGTTGATAAATACACGCCAGAATTTGATACGAGGCGAATCGCGAATGGTATCAATTGCTGCATAAGCTCTTTCCATTACAGTTGAGTCGTTTGCACGTTCCAATCTTTGTTTTTTCCAGTAATCGTTATCGTAATCCATAGAGTTTTGAACTACTTCCAGATTATCACGGTAAAAATCTGCTTCTTTAGGTTTATTGCAAACAAATTTACTATTGTTAATATTAAATTTCATAATTAAACCAACCGAATTTTCGGTAAATTCAGTTACGTCAACCAAAACTCTGGTTTTTTCGGGTACATATGCACCAGCATCTGTTTTGATGTAATCTTGTTGAATATTATATCTTTCGATAAAATTTAAGTTTGCTCCTTTGCCTATTTCTACAGAAATTCTTTTGAGTGCATATGTAGAATCTGTTATCCACATCTTACCGTTAAATGCCAGATCTTCTTTACGTTTTGATTTTACTTTGAGTTCAAAACAACTTTGACCATCAATCTGTACTGTATCCATAATATAGATTTCGTAAAAGCCTAAGGCTCCACGTGCTATGGGAGAAATGAAACTGCGGTCGAAGATTTTTAACCAGTTGTCGTAGAAATTGTATTTCTGGAAAGAAGAACCCAAAAACTGAGCAAATAATTCGGGGCTATCTACCAGAAGTCCGGTTAATTTATTGGCATTGATAACTTCTTTGTAGCGAATGGGATTTCCCAAAGTGTAAACATCTGCTATTGATTCTGATACCAAAAATGGTAATACTACTTTTCCATCTTCGCCGGCCGCTTTTTTTAAACTATCAAAAACGGCTGCAAAGGGTTTCATGGTGCGGTTATTTCTGAATTTTTCTGAAATGTTGTCAACAGAAATATCCACATTTACATAACTTTCGTATTGCAAAGCATCAAGATTTACCATGTTATAGGCTTCTTTGCGTTTCCATACTTCGCGTAAAATGCGCCATGATGGATTTTCGCCGGCTTCTATCAATACTTCGCCTAAATTAAATGAAGTAGGGGTTAACTGAAAATCGACTACCTGAGTTTGATTCTTTTTTATTTTTTTCGATTTGGTAATATAACCCATTACTCTTACTGTTAGTGAATCGATAGAATTATTGTATTTTAATGAATAATTTCCATTAAAATCGGTTGTAGAACCTATGGTAGTTCCTTTAAAAAATACATTGGCAAACGGAATGGGTTCATTAGTATTGGCATCGGTAATTTTGCCGGTTATTACTGCCTGTTGGGCAAAACCAACTATTGTAAATAGTGTAAAAATGAGTATTGTTGTTATTCTCTTCATTAACTGATTAATTGATTAATTGAATAATAGAGTTTTATAATGTTATTGCGTTTTATTTTAACCATTTTTCTTTTTTATACCAATCGGTGGCTTCTTTAACGCCGTCTTCGAGATAGTATTTTGCTTTGAAATCAAAGTCTTTTTCCAAATCGGATATATCGCAAAGCCAGTTGCGGGCTTTCAATACATTGTATTTGTCGCGGTTGAGTGTTGGTACTTTTCCAAAAAATCCATTTACGGTTTCGAGCAAAATTGCTATCAGTTTTACGATTGCCAGTGGCACATAAAGTTTGAAAGTTTTTTTGTTCAGAATTTGCTTGGTTATATCGGCAAATTCTTTGGCGGTATAGCCTTTGCCATCAGCTACAAAATAGGTTTTGCCGATAATAGGGGAGGAGATGGCTTTAAAAACCACATCTACAAAATCGCGTACATATATAAATGTCAGATATTGCTCTTTTAGTCCTATATATGGTTCGATACCGTCGTTGATGGTTTTGAAAAACACAAAATAATCTTTTTCGCGCGGGCCATATACGCCTGTTGGTCGCAAGGTTATTACCGGAAAATCTTTTAATGAATTGATGTATTTTTCGGCATTTAACTTGCTGATTCCGTATAGTGTATCGGGATGTGCTTTATCGCTGCATTTTACGGGTATTGTATCATTATCATTGCCCGGACCATGTGCTGCCATACTACTTACGAATATAAATTTTTCGGGCAACGAATCGCTCTCTATCAATGCCTCTACCAGATTTTGTGTAGCTTTAAAGTTTACTTTATCGAAATCGCTTTTTTGTTGGGCTTTTGTAAGTCCGGCGGCATGTACAATATAATCGAATTTATGTTCGCTCAACTGAAGTTTTAACGAGGCTTTATCTGCTAAGTTGATGTTTACAAAGCGGATACGACTATCAGTAAGGTATTGTTTGCTGCTCGAATTCCGGATAGCCGCATAAGTTTCGAAACCCAATTCCAAAGCTTTTTCCACAATAAAACTACCGATAAAGCCACTAGCTCCGGTTATTAATATTTTCTTCATTTTTAATAATTTATAAAACTACAAATACATCAATGTATTCAGAAGCAATTTGTAACGTAAGTATTACGCTTTTAATTAATTTGCAAAAGTACAAAACTTATTTGATTTATAAGTTATTGGCATAATAAGTAAATAAGTTATTGATGATTTTGAACTAAATTAATTTACAAATTTGGCTCTTAACTAAATTATATTTTTAAATCAGCTTACTTTTAACCCAAGTTGCATAAGAAAAGCGAGAAAGAGTTAAAAATCAGTTAAACACCTTGATTGGAGCTTATTGATAATTAAAATTTCCTGTAGGGGGATAGAGCAAAAAAAATATATTTG
>JAHEYQ010000013.1:37544-82034 GCA_023251515.1 Bacteroidales bacterium | reverse complement strand
CTATAGCCGGACTTTTATCATAGTTTAATGTCATTAACTCGTCGGTTTTGCTTAGTTCTGTTGGGGTAACAAATATAACGCCCGATGCACCTTTATCGGTTGCAAGCAAAACCTTGCTTCTTTCGTCAGAATATTCGTTGAAACGGCTTTCGGTTTTGCTAAGTTCGGGATGCCCGCGCAAAATAACGGCCCATTTACCTGTTACGTCTATACCTTTGTAGTCGTCCCAATTGAGGCTGTCGGTTTTTATTGATAAACCATAACCTACAAAAGTCATTTTTGTAAACAGAAAAGCATTTTTTGTAAATGCCAGCGGGGTAAAATCTTTGCCCAAAACACCATATTTTCCATTGAAGAAAAACTGATTTTCGCTGCCTGTACTTGCCCCTGTTACCAGCTCAAAATCCTGATAACCATTATCTTTCGGGAATTTTAAACCTGCAAGTTTAAATTGTGATTGAATAAAATTGGCTGCTACCGAAATTTCTGCGGTACCCGGCTGGCGACCTTTTAACGAATCTGAAGCCAGAAAACCAATACTTTTCTTTAATTCATTTACGGTAATATCTGCATTATTGCTTTGCGAAAACAAATAAAATGGCAACAAAAAAAGTAGCGCTGACAGATTTAAAACCCTGATTTTCATATTGAAAATTATTTGACAGTATATAATATAATCCTTAATATATGCAACAATAAACCATGCTTTTGTTTGTTGTTGAATGATGCAAAGTTAATGATTATTGTTTTATTTCGGTTTTTTTACTGATAAAAAAACCAAGCAACTAAATGATTAATAAATTTAAACGTTCGTCTTATTCCTGTTTCTGCATACTGAAATTAAATTTTTGTGATTGATTGCCCGAAGCCAGTACGAGGTTTGATTGATGGTATTCTTCATGTCCGAATGCCAGTAGCTTAATGCTATAAGTGCCGGGTATAATGTTTTCTATAAAGAATTCGCCATTTGCATTGGTGGTAGCTTTATGAGTAGTATTATCAATTTCGATAATGGCATCTTCTATAATCTGATTGGTTTGGGCATCGCTTACAATGCCTTGTAGTACAGCCGCATTTACTTCTTTACCACCATGTTTTACGGTTTTTTTCTTGGGCGAACGGTCAAGTATATAATCTCTTAACTTTTCAGGATTATTTTCATAAATAAGTTTACCGGCTTTGGCTACGCCACTAATAAGTTTCCACAAATCATTATACGCTTTTACACGTTGTCCGGTAGTAAGATAGCGTTTCTTTTTGGCCTGATCCTGGTTTATATTAGCCTGTTCAAAATCTGCTGCAATTTTCTCAATATCATCAACAAATTCGAGCGTTAATCCTTTGGCTATTAGTTGGTCTTTGTAAATTACAGTAGTTTTTGCAAAATTCTTTAAAAACATCATCAATTTTATCTGCGATTTTCTAACTTTTGGCAGTTCGGCAAAACCAAACTGATTTAAGATAAAGCTATCATCAGGAAATGTTTTTTCAATATAATATTTTAGCTTCTTAATCATGCTAAGAGCTATTTTAGAAGTATCTACTACTTTAAGTGTAGCCTCCATTTGTAAAGCTTCCAGCATATAATCAGCATCAATATTACCAACTATTGCAAGTTGATTACTTATTTTTGCACTATAATCTAAATTTAATTCAGGATCAAATGCTTCGAATTCAGCAATATCTAATTTAAATGAAATATTCATTAAAGTGGCTATTTCGTATTGCAATGCTTGCGAAATGCCTTTTGAAGTATGTTGTTTGATTGCCATAATAAATTACTTTTTATATATTTATAAATAGATTTCTTTTACTTATTTTTTATTATGATTTACAAATTATAAAATAAGATGCAAATATAATATATTTTAATTTAAAGTGTATATCATTATCAAAAATAATTGTTGAATAAGATAATATATTTTTATACTATGAATATCTTATCTTATTCAAATATAATTGGTACACTAAATTTCCATATAAATACATGCAAAAATTATATTAGTATATTAATAATTCATTACAATATATTAAATTAGTTATAATGAACATTAAATAAAATATACAGAAGATTAATAAAGTATATATATTTATTAATTTAGTTTATATTATTTATAATTAAGACTTACTAATGATTAAATATTCTAAAAATAAATTATAGTACTGATATAGCTTTAATAAAAATAGTTATAATTGGTTTTGAATTACAAATACAAAAAAGCCCTTTGCAGCATTGCCTGAAACCAGAAATTACTTTTTTAACCTAACAACTAATTTCCCTATCTTTGCAAAAAATAATTTTTCGTATTACAAAATGGAAATAGCAGCATTGGTTTCGGGTGGAGTTGATAGCTCAGTAACTGTATATCAGCTCAAAGAGCAAGGTTACGACCCGACAATTTTCTATATAAAAATCGGTATGGAAGACGAGCATGGTTATATCGATTGCCCTTCGGAAGAAGATATCGAAATTACAACCTATATTGCCCGCAAATACGGATGCCGTTTTGAAATTGTATCGTTGCACAAAGAATATTGGGACAATGTGGTAGATTACACCATACAATCGGTTAAGCGAGGACTTACGCCCAACCCCGATATGATGTGCAATAAAATGATTAAGTTCGGTACTTTTGAAGATAGATACGGCAAAGATTTCGATAAAATTTCAACCGGACACTATGCCACTACAACCGAACACAACAACAAAATATATCTTTCAACAGCCAAAGACCATGTAAAAGATCAAACCTATTTTTTGGGTCAGATAAACTCTTTACAGGTTGCAAAATTGATGTTTCCAATAGGCAATCTGCTAAAAAGCGAAGTACGAAGCATTGCAAAAAAAGAACGATTGCCAAGCGCCGAACGCAAGGATAGTCAGGGAATCTGTTTCTTGGGCAAAATAAATTATAACGATTTTATACGTCGCTATCTGGGCGAAATGCCGGGCAATATCATCGAATTTGAAACCGGCAAAATAGTTGGCAAACACAAAGGTTACTGGTTTCACACCATCGGACAGCGAAAAGGCTTGGGACTGAGTGGCGGACCTTGGTTTGTGGTAAAAAAAGACATTGAACAAAACATCGTTTATGCTTCGCGCGGCTACGATCCCGAAACCCAATACGGCAAAACCGTTAATCTGGGGGCCTTCGATTTTATTACAGAAAACCCTTGGGGCGAAATATCAGAACCTATTGATATCAAATTCAAAATACGGCATACACCCGATTTTACACAAGGTAAACTCGAGAAAATCGGCGATATTTACCGCATACGTTCGTTGGAAAAAATACAGGGAATTGCCGCCGGACAATTTGGCGTTATTTACGATAACGAAGAAAGAATATGTATCGGCAGTGGTATGATTATTGAAGATTAAAAAAACATTAAACACAAAGCTAACACAGCATTAGGACAACATTTTAAACAAATAAAGAATGAAAAAAGAAGACTGCTTTTATCTGGGAATAATAACCAAACCCTTTGGCTACAAAGGCGAACTGGTAATATATCTGGATGTTGATGATCCCACACAATACGAAGAATTACCAACCGTCTTGGTTGACATGGGAACAGGTTTGGTACCATTTTTTATAGAGAAATTATCGTTAAAAAACAATAATGCAACCATTCGCCTTCAGGATGTTAGCCCCGAAATGGCATTAACATTGATAAAAAAAGAATTATATCTTCCCTTAAATCTGTTGCCAAAACTCAAAGGAAACAAATTCTATTTTCACGAAGTAGTAAATTTTGAAGTTATAGATACCGAAAAAGGACTTATCGGAAAAATAGAAAAAGTACTCGATTATCCGGCACAACCCATATTGCAAGTACTAAATTCTGATAACAAAGAAATATTAATACCCATAGCCGACGACATTATACTGGAAGTTGACCGAAAAAACAAAAAAATAAAGGTAAAAGTACCCGAAGGCTTAATAGAATTGTATCTCGAATAATGGAGAAACCATTTCAGTTCAAGCAATTTGCGGTTTACCATCAGCAATCAACCCTAAAAGTAGGAACCGATGCCATACTGCTAGGCGCCTGGGCCGATATAAAAAACACATCAAAAATACTTGAAATAGGAAGCGGTTGCGGCATTATAGCATTAATGCTTGCCCAACGCAGCAATGCAGATATTCATGCCATTGATATTGATAGCAAATCATGCAACGAAGCCCGAAAAAATGCTTGTTTATCACCATGGAGTAAACGAATAGAAGTAACAAATATCTCATTTCAGGACTTTTATAAAAACAATAAAAATCAATATGATTTAATAGTCAGCAATCCACCCTATTTCAGTAATTCGTTAAAAAGCAGAGATAATATCAATAATTTGGCAAAGCACAATGATAGTTTAAGCTTTAAAGAACTGGCTATAGGCATATCAAAATTACTATTGTCTGATGGTAAAGCTTGCATCATTCTCCCTATTAATGAAGCCCTTAATTTTAAAGAAGAAGCTACTAATCAGCAATTATTCTGCCAGCATGAAGTTGAAATTATACCCTGCAAAAGCAAACCCATCAAGCGAATACTTATGCAATTTGGCAAAAAAAAATCAATAACAACAAAAGAACAATTGATTATTTTAAAAGAAAAGAATAAATACACCAACGAATTTATAGATTTAACCCGCGAATTTTATCTGGCATTTTAAGCAAAAAATCAGGCATTTTCAATTATCGATTTATTTTTAAACTCAACAGGAGTTAAACCTGTATATTTCTTAAAAGCAGTATAAAACGAAGATTTAGAGTTAAAACCAACAGATTTGGCAATACCTTCGGTAGAATAATTTGAGAATTCAGGATTTAACAACATTTCCTTTGAGTCGTTTACCCTGAACATATTAATATAATTATAAAAATTTTTCTGATATGTTTCATTAATAATCTGTGACAGATATTTAGTATTTGTCTGTAGTGATTCGGCTACATCATCAATGGTAAGATTGCTGTAATTATATGGCTTCAAAGCCATATACCTCTCCAAATCCTCAATAATTTTAATTTTAACATCATCAGATAAATTAGAATTCTGATATTTTGACAAAGAATTATCTATTTCCGAATCAATTTCTATTATTAGTTCAGGGATTTGAATTTCTTCATCTTTCGATTGTCTGCTTTCCATCACTTCCTGAAAAGGAATAATTTGCTTTTCTACTGAAACAATTGCCTTTACAAAAATATTTTTCTGATACAAGCCATTTGCAAAAATAGCAAAATTGAAAAGCAACATAGAAGTATTAAACAATATACGATGAGGCATATTTGTTTTTACACTAAAAAAGTGAATGCTATCTATCATCAAAAATAAAATCAGAAAAGAAATCACCAGCATCTTAATCCACTTTAAATCAATATTTTCTTTATATGAAAAAATATTTTCAATTTGTTTTTTATACTGATTATAAAAATAAACAGACAGAATAATATAAACCAGCAATTGCAGATTAATAAAGCCAAAAACACCTATTCTGTTAATCCATTTCAGATATATAAGCAGCAAATTATCAGTTATCTGGCCATATCCACCTGAAACAAACCAAAGTTTTTCTTTGTAAGGCAAAAACAAATATGGCAGATTAAGCAATAAAACAACAAAAGAAGGTATAAAATGATATAAATATCTGTAAGATATCTGGAAATGACGATGTGTAAGTGATTGTATATAAAGATAAAAAACAGGAAATAAAGACAATGCAACCGGCAAACTAAAGTAATAAGCTATCGTCAAAATATGATAATTTCCATAATAATAAGCCAGACTAAAACCAAAATAAACAGCATTTAAAAACATAAAAAAACCCAAAGTTTTGAATGGATTATTTCTGGTTTTATAATAAAAAAAAACAAATAATAAACTGAATATCAATGATTGATAAACAATTAATATACTGAGTATTTTATCTGCAAATTGCATTTTATTTTTTTTACAAAAGTAAACTAAATTAATATTTTAGCAAAACTAATTAAAACCCAACCTAAGTATTACAGTTATCGTCTTTAACATGCGATTAATACTTAATAATTTCCATATCGTATTATTAACATCTGCCTAAATATTTGGCATTCGTATTTTTAATAATTTTGCAAAAAAAATCTAAAAATGAAAATTAGAATTTATAAACACTTAATTTTAGGAATAGTTATCCTATTTAGTAATAATTTATTTTCACAAGATTGGGTAGAACAGATGCAAGACCCAAATACTAATTTTTATGAAGTACAAAAATCATTTAATAAATACTGGGAAGGTAGAATAGTAGAAAGATCAAAAGGTTACAAGCAATATAAAAGATGGGAATATTTTGTAGCACCAAGAGTTTATCCAACCGGAAACAGGATTCCAATGGATGCTGCATACAAGAATTTTATGCAATTCAAAAGCAAATATGCTTATAAAACTACATCATCATCAAACTGGCAACCATTAGGCCCCTTTATAAAACCATCAAACGGAGGCGATGCCGGCAGATTGAACTGTGTCGCTTTTCATCCTACAGATGCTAATATTATCTATGTTGGTGCACCATCAGGTGGTTTATGGAAAACCACTAATGGAGGAAACTCATGGACAACACTTACTGATAATTTACCAGCAATTGGTGTAAGTGATATTGTAATTGATTATAACAATCCTAATATAGTTTATATAGCAACCGGCGATGGCGATGCAACTGACACATATTCAATTGGTATTTTAAAATCTATTGATGGTGGTCTTACATTCAACACTACAGGCATGATTCATACCGTACAACAACGGAAGTCTGTCAACAAAATTATTATGAATCCTTTGAGACCTAATACTTTATTTGCAGCTACATCAAGCGGAATTTACAGAACTTATGACGGTGGAATCAGCTGGAAATTTACTACCGGCGACTATACCAAAGATATAACATACAAACCCGGCGATACAACAATTTTATATGCAGTAACAAAAACCAATTTTTACAAATCTATCAATTCTGGAGCCAGCTTTCAATTAAGATCTTTATCTTTTAGTGCAACTTCAAGCAGAATAAATATCGGGGTATCAGCTGCCAATCCATCTTATGTTTACTTATTAGCCGGAAAATCAGCTGATCAGGGATTTAATGGCTTATACCGTTCAACTGACGGAGGAGAAACATTTACAGTACGTTCAACTACACCAAATATTTTCGACTGGTCAGTAAACGGTTCAGGTACAGGTGGACAAGCTTGGTATGATATGGCAATTGCAGTTTCACCAACCAATGCAGAAGAAATTTATGCTGGTGGTGTAAATATTTGGAAATCATCAAACGGAGGTACAAATTGGTCAATAGTAGCACATTGGTATGGAGCTAATAACAAACCCTATGTACACGCTGATATTCATGCATTAAGATATTCTCCCTCAAACATTTTGTTTTCATGTTCAGATGGAGGCATTTCAAAAACATCAACAGGAGGAAGTTCATGGACAGATTTAAGCAATGGTCTATCAATTGCACAAATTTATCGTATGAGTGTTTCTAAATCAATACCCTCCAAAATAGTAACAGGATGGCAAGATAACGGTACAAATTTATTAAACAACAACTCATGGTCGCAAATTGCAGGTGGCGATGGAATGGATTGTATGATTGATTATTCCAATTCAAGTATTATATATTCGGGAACACCAAACGGTAGTTTCCAGCTATCAACAAACGGAGGAAATACATTTTCACAAATTTCCGGCAATATTACCAGTCAGGAAGAAGGCGCATGGGTTACTCCAATTATTCAGCATCCAACAACTGCATCTACTATTTTTGCAGGTTATATAAATGTTTGGAAATCAACTGACAGAGGAAATAATTGGGTTAAATTATCTAATTTCAGTTCTACAGACCAATTAAAAACCTTGGCTATTTCGCAAACTAATCCCAATTATATTTATGCTGCTACCGATAATATTATGTATAAAACCAGTGACGGCGGAGCAAACTGGACAACAATTAATAGTGCACAATTGCCAACAAATGCAATTACATACATTACTGTTAGCGCAACAGATCCTAACGTTGCATGGATTACTTGCTCTGGTTATACAGCCGGACAAAAAATATATGAAACCAGAAATGCAGGATCTACCTGGACAAATATTTCAGGTAATTTACCAAATATTCCTGCAAATTGTGTGGCATATCAAAGTCAATCAAACGAAGCACTTTATGTTGGCATGGATGCTGGTATTTATTACAAAGACAGTACATTAACTGAATGGCAATTATTTTCAAATAATTTACCCAATGTTGTTGTAAATGAATTGGAAATTTCGCCTACAATTAACAAAATCAGAGCTGCAACTTATGGAAGAGGCGTATGGGAATCACCACTTTACACACCTAATGCGATTACTGAAAATCCTGATAACAATCAGGAAATTATTGCTTTTCCATCACCTACTAAAGTAGAAGTAAACTTGAATGTCAGCAGTTTAATAAATTCAAATGCAACAATTGAAATTTATAATTCGGAAGGTAAAAAAATATTTGAAACTGAAACTCAATTTAGTAGCGATATTTATACTTTTAATATTTTAGAGAAACCAAATGGAAATTATTTCGTAAAAATCAAAACAAAAGATAACACTTACAAAACTCGTTTTGTAAAAATTTCTGAATAATTAAAGATTTTGATTTATGAAAAAACTTTATGGTATTATTGTATTAATTTTTATTGTAATTGCATGCAAAACAAATCATTCAAAAGACAATAAATTAATTACAGAAAAAATTCAATACGATGTTTTAATTAACAATACAGAGCCAGATATGGATTGGTGGATTCAAAATATTGAAGGACCTAAAAGAGACAAATTCATAAATCTGATTTTTGAAGCCATTAAAGACAACAAACTGAATATATACAACTTAAATGGAGAGAGTACAAATTTAGAAAGTGTGCTCTCTCATCTATTTGCTTTCGACACCATTCAACTTCAAAAAAATGGTAAAAAAGGTCAAATGATTGATACGATATTTATTACGAATTCTTTTAATCAGGAAAAAATAAACCAAATCAGATTCCGAGAAAAATGGTCATTTAATGAAAACACATTACAAATAGAGAAAAAAGTTGATGCTTTTTGCCCGGTAATGCAAGTCGAGAATCCTGAAAAAGATAATAAACTTACATTTCCATTATTTTGGATTTTCTCTGACTCTCTGCAAAATTCTGAAGACAAAGATTTGATTACCATTACTCATAAAATACAATACGATGTTTTTATTAAATCCGAAAACGATAAAAACAATTGGTATTCAAATAATATAGTTGCATCAGACAGGGAATATCTTTTGAATAAAATAATTGAAGTTGCATCAAAAGGGAAATTAAAAATTTACGACTATTTTGATAAATCTATTGATAAAGAATCCTTTAAGAAAATTTTAAATCGTAAAGATACGGTATTGGTCGAAAACCCTGAAGATCCAGGTAGTTTTACTCCTCAGATATCAGATATTAGTTTAGATATCAAATCAATAAGTAAAATTCGATTTATTGAAGATTGGAAAATAGATCCAAAATCATTCCGTTTATTCAAAACAGTAAAAGCAATTAGTTTGCTTACTGAAAATCGTGAAAACGATGGAACAATAAGAGGCTATACTCCGGTTTTCTACATATATTTTGATGAAAATATTAAAAATATTATCAAAAATTAAACCATTTAATGGAATATCAATTTCATCGTTTAAATAACGGTATCAGACTGGTCCATAAATATACCAACTCAAATATTGCACATTGTGGTTTAATAATTAATACTGGTTCCAGAGACGAACTCCAAAATGAAATAGGAATTGCCCATTTTATTGAACACTGTATTTTTAAAGGAACCTTAAAACGCAAATCACATCATATTATCAATCGCATCGACAGTGTTGGCGGCGATTTAAATGCTTATACAACTAAAGAAGAAACAGTTGTTTATGCTTCATTTTTAAAGGAATACTACCCTAGAGCACTCGATTTATTTTCAGACATTGTTTTCAATTCAGTTTTTCCTGAAAAAGAAATCAAAAAAGAAAAAGATGTGGTAATCGAAGAAATCAGTTCGTACAAAGATACTCCATCAGAATTAATTTTTGATGAATTTGAACAACAAGTTTATGAAAATCATCCACTTGGAAATCTTATACTTGGCTCAGCAAAAGAAATCAAAAAATACAATTCTACAAATTTAATCAAATTTATAAAGAGAGTTTATAATACTGACGAAATGGTTATTTGCTCAGTTGGTAAAATTGATTTTAAAGCAATTATAAAACTTTGCGAAAAATATTTCGGAATTTTCGAACCGAATTTAAGATCTTATAAAAGACTAAAATTTGAAAATTATAAAACAAGTATTGTTTCTAAAAATAAAAAAACATTTCAATCACATTGTTTAATAGGTAATATAGCTTATCCTCTAAATGACAATAAAAAAACAGATTTATCTTTTCTTACAAATCTATTGGGTGGTCCGGCAATGAATTCACGTTTAAGTATTGCATTAAGAGAAAAAAATGGTTTATCTTACAATATAGAAGCAAGTTACACTCCCTATTCAGATACTGGTTTATTTTGCATTTATTTCGGAACCGATAATTCAACTTACGAAAAAGCACTACAAACTGTTATAAAAGAATTAGATAAATTAAAAAATAATAAACTTGGTATAAATCAATTACACTTATTCAAAAAACAATATACCGGGCAAGTTGCTTTATCATTTGATTCAAATTTAAATGAAATGCTTTCAATAGGAAAAAGTTATCTGGTTTATAATAAAGTAGATAACATTGAAGAAATTTGCAAAAAGATAGATATTCTTACTTCAGAAAACATATTGGAAGTTGCAAACGAAATTTTTGATAACAGCAAATTGAGCATATTAAATTACAAATCAAAATAAGCTTATGTTTACAATGATTAACCCTGATTATGAAGAATATGCATCAAAATATTCTTCTGAAGAAACAGAAATTTTAAAGCAATTAAACAGAGAAACCCACTTAAAAATCATGCAACCACGGATGTTGTCAGGACATTTGCAAGGCAAACTACTTGAATTATTAAGCTGTATGATTAAACCCGAGAGGATACTTGAAATAGGAACTTACACAGGATATTCAGCAATTGCATTGGCACAAGGTTTAACTGAAAATGGAATTTTGCATACTATTGATATCAACGAAGAGCTTGAATATATTGTGAGAGATTATATTCAAAAATCTGGCCTAGAAAATAATATTAAATTTCATATAGGTGATGCATTACAAATTATACCTCAGTTTGACGAAATTTTCGATTTGGTATTTATTGACGCAGATAAAGATAACTATATCAATTATTTTAATATGATAATTGAAAAAGTGAGAAAA
Organism: Bacteroidales bacterium; assembly: GCA_023251515.1. Taxonomy (GTDB): domain Bacteria; phylum Bacteroidota; class Bacteroidia; order Bacteroidales; family JACABE01; genus JACABE01. The sequence continues at coordinate 70,624 of JAHEYQ010000013.1, read as the reverse complement.
GGGGGAATTATTATTGCTGATAATGTTTTGTGGAGCGGTAAAGTACTAAATGAAGCTACAAAAAACGACTTTGACACAATTAATTTACAAAGATTCAATAAATTAATTAAAGAAGATAATCGGGTAGAAAATCTATTATTACCATTCAGAGATGGATTGATGATAATGATGAAAAAATAGATAAAATCAGATAAATTTTAATCCAATATTTCAGTTTTTTACTACATCATTAAAATAAAGATACTATTTTTGCGTTATCAAACAAAATCATAATAAAAACTTAGCGTGAAGAAATCAATCGTATTCATTATAATTGTTATAATTACTGCAATTTACACTAAAACTTATGCACAAACAGGAGGTTCAAAAACATATCAGTTTTTAACTTTACCTAATTCAGCACGAATTGCTGCAATGGGTGGTAATTTTTTAGCTATTAAAGATAACGATATCACATTGGCAATAGCAAATCCATCACTTATTACAGATAAAATGAGCAGAAAACTTGCAATTAATTACGTAAATTATTTTTCAGATATCAATTACGGATTTGCAGCTTATGCTCAATCTTTCAAAAAATTAGGTACATTTGTAGGCAGTTTGCAATATATAAATTACGGAAGCTTCATTTATGCAGACCCTACAGGTCAGACTTCAGGGACTTTTAAAGCCGGAGAATACGCTTTTAATATTGGTTGGTCAAAAATGCTGGATTCAAACTTCAGCCTTGGTTCAAATTTGAAATTGATTAACTCAAATTTTGAAACATACAATTCATTTGGTTTTGCAGTTGATTTGGCAGCAACTTATAATAATACAGCAAAAAGATTTACAGCTTCGTTGATGATGAAAAATATTGGCAGACAATTATCTTATTATACTGAAGGCAACCATGAAAATTTACCATTCGAGATTCAGTTAGGTTTATCAAAAAGGCTTAAACATGCTCCGTTTCGCTTCTCTCTCTTATTAAATCACCTTGAAAAATGGGATATTACTTACGAAGACCCATTAAATCCAACAATAAAAATTGATCCATTAACCGGTGAAAAGATTGAAAAAACAGAAGCTGCAATATTTGGTGATAAGCTAATGAGGCATGTGGTTGCAGGTGTTGAATTTATTCCATCCGAAAATTTCAATATCCGACTTGGATACAATTATCAGCGCCGTCAGGAAATGAAAGTTGAATCAGCACTTTCAACAGTTGGCTTTTCATGGGGTTTCGGGTTTAAAGTGTCAAAATTTTATTTAAGCTATGCCAATGTAATTCAACACCTTGCAGGTTCATCTCATTTTTTCACAATTGCAACTAATATTTCTGAGTTTTAAATATTAATGACAGATAAACATCTACACATTATATCATTTAACGTACCCTACCCTGCAAATTATGGTGGTGTAATTGATGTTTTCTATAAAATTAAAGCTTTGTATAATGCTGGTATTAAGATACACTTGCATTGTTTTGAATATGGAAGAAATTTCCCTGATGAATTAAAAAAGATTTGTTTCGAAATAAAGTATTACAAACGGAAAACAGGCATTATCTCTAATATAAGCCTCAAGCCATATATTGTAAAAAGCAGAAAATCACAAGATTTAATTAATAATTTGATTAAAGATAACTATCCGATATTATTTGAAGGATTGCATACTTGTTATTATATTGATGATAAAAGACTTAAAGACCGTATTAAAATTTATCGCGAAAGTAACATTGAACATCATTATTATTATCATTTATTCAAATCTGAGCGAAATATATTCAAAAAACTATATTTTATTACGGAAAGTTTCAAGTTAAAACTTTTTCAATCTACATTAAAAAATGCTGATTTAATGCTTGTTGTATCAGAAAAAGACACATTTTACTTACATAAAAACTATCCCGAAAACAAAATTTGCTATTTGCCAAGTTTTCATCCGAATGAAAATTTAAAGGTTAAACAGGGAATCGGTAGTTATATTTTATATCATGGAAATCTTTCTGTAGCTGAAAATGAGGAAGCTGCTTGCTATTTAATCGAAAATATTTTCAATGAAATTAAATTACCTTTTGTTATAGCAGGATTAAATCCGGGAAATAAATTAAAAAACCTGACAGCCAAATATCAACATATCAAACTTATAGAAAATCCTAATGAGCAGAAAATGCATGAATTAATAAGCGAAGCACAAATAAATATTTTACTTACTTTTCAGGAAACCGGATTAAAATTAAAACTCTTAAATACTTTATATAATGGAAGATACTGTTTGGTAAACAACAAAATGCTGGCTGGCACCAATTTACACGAACTATGCTTTATAGCAGATACAAACGAAGATATTAAAAATACAATCAATAAAATATTTACTAAAGAGTTTAACTACAAAGATTTGGAAGAAAGAGAAAGAATACTAAATCAGAATTTTTCAAACCAATCTAATCTAAATAAATTACTTCAATTGGTTTTTGATGTAAAATAAAAAGGCATCCGAAATCGGATGCCTTTTTTATTTACAGAATCATTACAATTATCTGACAATCAATTTTTCGGTTAAAGATTTTCCCTTTTTATCAGTAAATTTGACAAAATAAATTCCTTTTCCAAAAGCAGAAAGGTCAAATTCATTAATACCTTCAATTACTTCTTTAGAAAGAATTAAACTACCATGCATTGAATAAATTTTAACATCGCCAACTTCAGCTTTGTTTATATTTAAACTAAATTTTCCATTCGTTGGATTTGGATAAATTTCGGTTTTATTGTTTTCAATATTATTTATACCAGTATTATCATAATGAATAATATTAGAAGAATCGGAACTACAACCATTTAATGTAACAATTACAAAATAATAACCATTTTGCTGTGGTAAATAAGTTGTTGCTGTTGCATTATTTATTATTCCGGTAGTTGTATTAAACCATTGGTTACCAGAAGATGCATTAGATGTTAATGTATTCCCGTTTTTAGTAATAATCGGAGTAACAGGAATTGGATTAATCGTAATAGCAAGTTTTGACGAATCACCAATACCACAAGAATTTACAGGTTTTACAACCAAGAATCCTGAAGTTGATGCCATATTATAATTTACTATTGCAGAAGTATCATTTCCATTAATCATAACACCTGTACCTTGATAAGACCATTGGTAATTTAAAGCATTTTGAACTGTTGATATATGATATAATTGATTTAAACTTCCTTCACAAACAAGCTGAGAACCAGTAATCACTCCAGCAGCAGCAGGTAATTGATTAACAGTAATGGATAAAGTTGAAGCAACACCATTGCCATTGCCATTTAAACCATTTACACTTATATTACCAGAAACTGCATTATTACTTACCGATAATGTGATTGAATTTCCAAAACTTGTACCTGTAAAACCAGCAGGCAATGTCCACATATATGAAGTAGCATTTGCAATAGCTGGAACTGAATATATTACATTTGTTTGCCCCTGACAAACAGTTGTACTACCAGTTATTACACCAGCTGTATCAGGCAAAGCTGTAAATGATAAATCAGCAGCATTACGAGCAGTAATATAATAAAGGTTCTTGGTAAAATTTACAACACCAGTAACATTACCTAAACCAGAAGGCAAGAATGTATTTATATAATCAATTGAAAAAATATAAGTATAAAACAAAGAATCTGTAATTGTATTCTGCGTCATCCTGTATTTTTTACCATTGACAAATTTATTAACACCATTAGCATCAGTGAAGCTTACATTTTCTATTTTTATCAATTTTGCCTGATGATTTTTCATAAAAGTTGTATCCTGAATATTTGCTGCTGTAACAATCAATGGACTAACCACATTAGAAGTAGAGGTTGCAACTCCGGGATCTGCAATTGGATGAAATTCCAATAAACCAAAATAGTTTTCCAATTTACCTCTAATACCTGTAATACCATCACCAACGTTATAAACTGTTGTTATTTTAGCAGGATTTGGATCATCAATCAGAATTGCAGCAGTTGCATCCTGAATATATTTTTGATTTCTATTTGTAATTTTGCAAGTTAAAATTACTTCACTAGATAATTTATAAATTGTGGTATTATTTGCTGATTTTGAACGTAAATCAGCAATTGAAGTACAAATAATTGTATCAACTGCGGTTGTAAATGTAATATCGCTACCATAACTAGTTCCTACATTATTTGTAGCATAAGCTCTTACATGATAATTGGTAGAACCTGTTAATAATGTAAGATTTCCACTAAAAACACCAGTCGTTCCAGCAACAATAACTTTAGAGTCGTTAATAGAAGGATTTGCAGATGTACTCCAGCAAATTCCTCTTTCAGTAATTGCAGAACCTCCATCATTTGTTACTTCTCCAGCAACCGTTGCAGTTGTAGCTAATATTGAAGTAACAGAACCAGTAGTAACTATTGGGCTTGTTATAAACGAAAAATCAGCAGAATTACGTGCAGTTATATAATTAAGGTTCTTTGAAAAATTAACTACCCCTGTAATATTACCTAAACCTGAAGGTAAGTAAGTATTAATATAATCGATTGAAAAAATATAAGCATAAAACAAAGTATCAGTTAAAGTGCCCTGAGTCATTCTATATTTTTTACCATTAGAAAATAAATTTACACCATTAGCATCAGAGAAACTAACATTTTCGATTTTTATTAACTTTGATTGATGATTTTTCATAAAAGTAGTATCTTGAATATTTGCTGCAGTAACAATCAAAGGATTTACAGCATTAAAAGAAGAGGTAGCAATACCAGGATCTTGAATAGGAATAAATTCTAATAAACCAAAATAATTGTAAAGCTTACCTGTAATTCCTGTAATACCATCACCAACATTATAAACTGAGGTAATTTTTGCTGGGGTTGTTGGATCATCAATTAAAATTGCAGCAGTTGAATCCTGAATATATTTTTGATTTCTGTTTGCAATTTTACATGTCAGAATTGCCTCTCCAGATAATTTATATATTGTTGAATTATCAGCTGGTTTGGCTCTTAACTCAGCTATATTAGCACATAAAACAGGTATATTTATAGTATATGTTGCAGATGAAATTGTACTGTTTGTTAATCCTGTTTTAACTGCAATTGCGTTAACTGTAGATGTTTGAGTAATTGCAAAAGGAGCTGAATACAAAGCAGATGCTATAGTCGGAGTACTTCCGTCTGTTGTATAATAAATAGTCGCACCTGCTGTAGGACTTGCTATGCTTACATTAACTGAACCGAAATATGTACCAGTTACTGGAGTAAAAACAGGGGTTGCTACAGAAGTTGCAGCACCATTTGTCCATGTTAAATTTACATCATCAATTGCTGATGTTGGTCTGTTTCCACTTCCAGTAGATGTTGATAATGTAACTATTCTAATCCAAACTGGTTCAGATTGATTATCTAATAAAGCACCAAAATCAGCTGCAATAATTGTATTAGTCCATGAAGACCCACCAGTTGTAGTAGTTGCTGGAATAGTCACAATATCTGTAAAAGTTGTAGGAGCTGCACCAATACCAAATTGCAATTTCCATGTTACAATTCTTGGTGAACTTGCATCTAAAGATTGTAATTTAAAATTCATTGAAAAAGAATTTCTGTTAATAGTATTTGCAATTTCCATTGTATATGCAACACCAGGATCTCCTACTGTGCTTGTTTGTCTGAATCCCATTACTCTATCTAGAGAGTTGGCTTGTGTAGCAGTATCAGAAGTTGCAGTTAATCCATCAGCAGAAGCATAATTGAATGCTCCTCTAGTTGTACTACTCCATCTTGTTTTTGTTGTTGTAAGAACAGTATCTGTTCCCAAAGCATTAGCTGTAGAGTGAAGTTTTATTTTCCAACCTATTGGGAAACCCATACTTATTCCATCAAATGATTCTGAATATGAAGTACCTGTTAAGTTAATCTGGGCGTTTGCATTAAACCCCAACATTACCAACACAAAAAAAGCTGATAATAATCCATAAATTTTTTTCATTTTGTTTGTTTTTTAAATTTATAAAAGTTTTTTTTATTTTATAAGCAAAAAGGCATCCGATTCCGAATGCCTTTTTGTCATTTATATAAACCAATTATTTTACAACTAATTTTTCTGTCCAGGATTTTCCTGATTTAGAATCTGTAAAGTTAACAAAATACATTCCTTTTCCAAATGAAGATAAATCAAATTCATTGTTTTCTTTAGAAATTTCTCTTGATATAACTAAATTTCCAACCATTGAATAAATCTTCACTTGACCATTATTTAATTTATCTGTATTTATGGTAAATTTTCCATTTGAAGGATTTGGATAAACACCAATAACATTATTTTCAACTTCGTTTATTCCAGTTAACAAACTAATATCCATTTTATTACGTGCTGTAATATAATATTTATTATAAGAAAAATTAACCACACCAACTACAGAACCATTTCCTGATGGAATATTTAATCCAATATAATCTGTACTATAAATATAAGCATAAAATAAAGAATCTGTTGTTGTACCTTGTGTCATTTTATATTTTTTACCATTTGCAAAAAGACCGGTTGCTGCAAAAGAAATATTTTCAAGTTTAATTAATTTTGCCTGATGATTTTTCATTAATGTGGTATCTAACATATTAGCAGCAGTTAATACTAATGGAGCAGGGTCATTTTGTCCAGAAGTAGCAACACCTGGATCCTGAATAGGAACAAATTCTAAAAGTCCAAAATAATTGTATAATTTACCAGTAATTCCAGTAATTCCATCACCAACATTATAAACTGTTGTAATTTTTGCTGGAGTTGGATCATCAATTAAAATTGCTGCACTTGCATCCTGAATATATTTTTGATTTCTATTAGTGATTTTACAAGTTAATATAGCCTCACCAGCTAATTTATAAATTGTTGAATTATCTGCTGGTTTAGCTCTTAATTCAGCAATAGTTGCACAAGAAACTGGAACGCTGATAGTATAAGTTGCTGTAGCAACAGAACTGTTTGTTAATCCGGTTTTAACAGCTATTGCATTAACTGTAGAAGTTTGCGCAATAGCAAAAGGAGCTGAATATAAAGTAGATGAAATTGTAGGAGTACTTCCGTCAGTTGTATAATAAATTGAAGCGCCTGAAGTTGAACTTGCTAAACTAACATTAACAGAGCCAAAATAAGTACCAGCACCTGGGGTAAAAACAGGAGCAGCAACAGTTGTTGCAGCACCATTTGTCCATGTTAAATTAACATCATCAATTGCAGAAGTTGGTCTGTTTCCACTACCTGTAGAAGTAGATAAGGTAACAATTCTTATCCAAATAGGACCAGATTGATTATCAAGTAATGCACCAAAATTTGCAGTTACATCAGTATTTGTCCATGCAGAACCACCAGTTGTAATAGCAGTTGGAGCTGTTGTTAAATCAGTAAATGTTGTTGGAGTAGCTCCAGTTGCATATTGAACCTTCCATGTTGTTATTCTTGGAGAAGTGGCATCTAATGATTGTAATTTAAATGAAAGTGTAAAAGAATTCATATTAGTAGTATTTGCAATCTGCATTGTAAATGCTACTCCAGGATCTCCAACAGCACTAGTTTGTCTAAACCCTAAAGCTCTATCTGTAGAAGCCATTTGAACAGCAGAGTCCGATGTTGATGTTAATCCATCTGCAGATGCATAATTATATGCTCCTTTTGTGTTACTAATCCATTTTGTTTTGGTTGTTGTAAGAACAGTATCTGTTCCCAATGCAGCAGCTGTTGCATGCAATTTTACAACCCAACCAATAGGATATCCCGTTCCAATACCATCAAAATTTTGAGTATAGGAAGAACCAGTTAATGTAATCTGAGCTTTTACATTTAAGCCCATCAATATCACCATAATAAGTGATAAAAAAATTGTAATTGTTTTCTTCATGATTTAAAAAAATTAATTATTTATTCTTGTATTTTAAATATTTTTATTAGAAAAATCATACAAAGTTACACATAATTACACAAATAAAAATTTTTTAACTTTATTTTTGATTAAATTTAACGCAAAAATCTCATTAAAAACACTTTAAAATTACACGAAAACATGTATTTTATACAATTCCAACATCATACATATCAATAATATTTTCATTATTAATAATATTAATAAAAATTGCTTATTTTTGTATAAAACAATGTTTTATTGCAATATTTTTTTTAAATTAATTGTTTAAACAAATATTTAATCAAATTTTTTGTTATGAAAAAAATTTTTAATAAAACTGCTTACAGATGGAAATTTGCCAGAGTTGGCGGCATTGATAGAGTTTGTATAGATAAAGGCAGTGATTTAATGAATCTTGATCAGTTAGATCAGAAACTATGGACTGCATTGAGTTGCCCCATATATGGACTGGAACTGGATTCAAAAACACTTGAACTTATGGATGCTGATTCCGACGGCAGACTTAGGGTTAATGAAATTATTACTGCCATTAAATGGATAGGTTCGATATTGAAAAATCCGGATGATTTAATTAATTCAGGTGATAAATTTCCATTAAGTGCCATTAATACCGATAATCCGGAAGGCAAACAACTTTATGAATCGGCAAAACAAATACTTCACAATATCGGACGACCTGATGATGAATATATTACAGTAGAAGAAACCTCAGATACGGTTAAAATATTTGCATCAACCTTATTTAACGGTGACGGGATAATAATTTCTGATTCGGCTGATAATGAAGAAGAAAAAGAATGTATTAATGACATTATAAACTGTTGTGGTTCAGTTACAGACAGAAGTGGAAATCCGGGTATTTCACTTGAAATTATTGAGAAATTTTTTGAAGAATGTAAAACATACTCCAATTGGCAGTTAAAAGCCGAAACAGATGCAGATTTAATATTACCTTTTGGTGAAAACACTGATTTGTGTATGCAAACCTTTGATAAACTGAAAGCTAAGATTGATGATTATTTTTTGCGTTGCAAACTGGCTGAATTCGACAATCGTTCTCCCGAAATATTTAATCAGCTTATGAGTCGCTATGAAAATATTTCAGCTAAAAATCTTACCGAATGCATTGATGAAATTGCTAACTTTCCATTGGCATTTACAGCTGCAAATCAGGAACTTCAACTAACAAAAGAAATAAATCCGGCATGGCAAAGTGAGATAAATGATTTTAAAACATTGATAGCAGATGTTTTATTTAACAACAAAAAATCAATTACAGAAAGCGATTGGCTTTTTATATCAGAAAAATTTACTGCTTATAAAAACTGGATTTCTGAAAAACCACTTACAAATGCAGAAATCTTAGGTCTGGAAAAAATTCATAAATACCTGAACAGCAATATTAAATCACAATTAATTTTGCTTATTGATAAAGATATTGAATTACAGGAAGAAGCAGATTCTATATCAAAAGTAGACCAATTGGTTAGATATTACAGAGATTTATATGTTTTATTAAAAAACTTTGTTTCATTTAATGATTTTTATGCCAGAGATCAAAAAGCTATTTTTCAGGCAGGAACACTTTATATTGATAGAAGAAGTTGTGATTTGTGCCTGAGAGTTAATGATGTAGCAAAACATAGTGTTATGGCAAATTTGAGCGGCATGTATCTGATGTATTGTGAATGTGTATCACGCTCAAAAGGAGAAACCATGCAAATTGTTGTGGCTCTAACAAATGGAGATATCGACAATCTGATACCTGGCAGAAATGGTGTCTTTTACGACAGATCAGGTAATGACTGGGATGCCACTATTACCAAAATTATTGAAAATCCGGTAAGTATCAGGCAAGCATTTTGGTCGCCTTACCGCAAAGCCAGCAAAATGATTGGCAATCAGATTGAGAAATTTGCGGCTGCCAAAGAAAAGAGTGCACATGATAATATGGCAAGTGGTGTAGAGCAAGGTACAAAAAAAGTAATTACTGAACCGGCAAATGCTGCAGCTAAACCAGCTGATGAGAAACCGGCTCCAACCAAAGCTTCAGAAGCATTTGATATAGGAAAATTTGTCGGAATTTTTGCAGCAATCAGTATGGCTATTGGTGCAATAGGTACTGCTTTGGTTGCTATATTAGCAGGATTTTTTAAACTTACATGGTGGCAAATGCCATTGGCTATGTTAGGTATTATGCTTTTGATATCGGGTCCGTCAATGATACTGGCTTATCTGAAACTAAGAAAAAGAAATCTGGCACCCCTTTTAGATGCAAACGGCTGGGCAATAAATGCCAGAGCGCTTATAAACATCTATTTCGGAAGAACACTTACTGCAGTTGCTACTTTACCGCCTAATTCGGAAAGAAATCTGATAGATCCTTATTCAAAGAAAAAATCGCCTGTCATTCCTATTACATTGATAATAATTGCTTTAGCTGCAATTGCAATTTATATACTTTGTTTAAACGGATGGAGTCATTGTCCGATAAAAATGTTTTTTAAATAAAAACTAAAAGCTTTTATCTTTTATTTTTACAATTATATCGAAAAAGATTGCTAATTAGTTAGCAATCTTTTTTCTTTGCATTAAAATCAAAATCAATCCAATATGTTTAAAAAATTATTTTTTCTCAGTTTTCTGATTTTTGCATTTCATCTTACAGATGCTCAGAATCTTAAAAGAAGAGCTTTTATGGGTAGCGTGCTTTTAAACCTCAATGATTCTATTGTAAAAGCTCATCATTTAACTTCAGTAAATGGCGTTTTAATTACCCAAACCATTGAGGGTGGAACAGCTCAAAAAATCGGATTAAATTCAGGTGATATTATACTGTCTATTAATAATATACAAATAAAAACCCGAAGTGAATTTTTGCAAATCATTTCTAAAATAAGAGCTGATGAAGAAATTTCATTTTCGATATTCAGAAATAATAAAACCAAAACTATTAAAGGAAAAACTTTGGGTTACAAACCTGATAATTATGATTTTGCAGATGTAATTTATGATGAAATTCCTTTTGAAAACGGATATTTGCGAAATATAATTTTAAAACCCAAAGGTAAAATAAAATTGCCTGTAGTATTTTTTATTCAGGGTTATACTTGTGCAAGTATTGACAATATGGGATTTGATCATCCTTATGAAAAAATTCTGACAGAACTTGTTAAAAACGGAATTGCAGTTTTTAAAGTTGAAAAACCAGGTATGGGAGACTGCAAAGGAACACCTAATTGTGAAGACATTGACTTTTATACCGAACTGAGAGCTTTTGAAAAAGCATATCAGAGCATTCCAAATTATATGTTTTTGGATACCAATAATATATTTATTTTCGGACATTCAATGGGAGGTGTAATTGCACCAATAATGAAACGTCAGCCCGAAGCCAGAGGGATTGCCGTTTATGGAACTGTAACCCGTTCATGGTTTGAATATTTTGTTGAAATGTCGAGAATTCAAAATACACTTTCCGGTGAAGATTATATAGAAAATGAAAACAGGTTTGCAAACCGCTTAAAATTTAATTATGAGTATCTTATAAACAAAAAAACACCTGAAGAATTATCAAAAGACAGTGCAATAAATGAAATTCTAAAAACAGAATGGCAATATCAGTTTCCCGATAAAATTACAGGAAGAAATTACAAATACTGGCAACAATTACAGGATGTAAGCATGCTTAAAGGTTGGGCTGATTACAATGGAAAAGTTTTGTCAATTTGGGGTGAAACTGATTTTGTTGCTTTCAGCAAACTTGATCATCAATGGATTGCAGATATTGTAAATCAATACCATAAAGAGAATGCACAGTTTATTTCATTACCAAATTCTGATCATGCATTTACCTATAATGAAAACATGCAACAAGCTGTAAAAAACTGGACGAATTCAACTTACAGAAAAAAGCATTTTAATGATGCTATTAATAAAGCACTTCTAAAATGGATTAATAACTGTAAATTATAAAACAAAATCTAAAAATCCTAATCTTCAAAAAAAGATTAGGATTTTTTATCCTATTTCTATAGTTTCGTCTCCAATTTCAACAATATCACCTGTACGCAACTTCTTTCTTTTTCTGAATTCTACTTCATTATTAACGAGCACATCGCCATTTTCAACAATTTGTTTCGCATCACCACCTGATTCGGCAATACCCAGAAGTTTAAGTAATTTAATAAGTTCTATATACTCTTCTCCCTGTAAATCAAATTTCATAAACTATAAATTTTTTGAACATTTCTGCCCGGTTAATATTCGACAAAATTAGCTCTTATTTATAAAATAACAGAAAATATAATTTCACAAAAGTAAAATCAGAAAAAATAAGACAAAATAATCAAACCCAAAACTTAACATAAAACTCTGTTTTTATGATACTTGAACAACTTAAATTTACAGATAATGAGCTTAAGTTTTTTTAACACAAAATATGCAGGATTTTCTTAAATTTGCAATCTTAAAATTTAGAGAAATGTTTACAAATCAGGAGAAATTTTTTGGAGAAGGTCTTACCTATGATGATGTTTTGCTGGTGCCAGCTTATTCAGAAATACTTCCTCGCGAAGTTAATGTTAGTTCATTGTTTTCAAGAAACATAAAAATGAATATACCTATTGTTTCTGCAGCTATGGACACAGTTACTGAATCAATACTTGCTATTGCAATTGCTCAGGAAGGAGGCATAGGCGTATTGCACAAAAACATGACTATTGAAGAACAAGCTAATGAAGTTAGAAAAGTAAAACGTGCTGAAAATGGCATGATACTTGACCCTGTAACATTAAATGAGGATGCTTTGGTTTCTGATGCATTAAGCCTGATGAAAGAATTTAAAATCGGAGGAATCCCTGTAGTAAATAAAAAAATGGAATTGGTTGGAATTGTAACAAACAGAGATTTACGATTCGAACGCAATCAAAAACGACCTATCTGTGAAATAATGACAAAAAGAGTTATCACAACTTCAGAATTCACTGATTTTGATAAAGCTGCCGATATTTTACAGGAACACAAAATTGAAAAATTACCGGTTGTAAACAATCAAAATAAACTGGTTGGCTTAATTACTTACAGAGATATTATCAAACTTAAAGAACGTCCGAATGCATGCAAAGATAAAAACGGACGTTTGAGAGTTGCTGCCGGTGTTGGTGTTACCGGTAATTTGATGGAAAGAGTTGATGCACTTGTAAAAGCCGGAGTTGATGCCATTGTAATTGATACTGCACATGGTCATACCAAAGGAGTAATTGATGCATTAAAAATGGTAAAAAGCAAATACAAAGAAATAGATGTAGTTGTTGGAAATATTGCTACAGCTGAAGCAGCAATTGACCTGATGAATGCAGGAGCCGATGGAATAAAAGTTGGTATTGGACCAGGATCAATTTGTACAACGCGTGTTATTGCAGGCATAGGTGTACCACAATTATCAGCAGTTTATCATGTTTCGCAAGCATTGAAAGGTAGTGGAATTCCTGTGATAGCCGATGGAGGTATCAGATATTCTGGCGATATTGTAAAAGCATTAGCAGGAGGTGGAAGTTCAATAATGGCAGGTTCGCTATTTGCCGGTGTGGAAGAATCACCGGGAGAAACCATTATATATGAAGGCAGAAAATTTAAAACATATCGAGGAATGGGCTCAATTGACGCCATGCAACAAGGATCAAAAGATCGTTATTTTCAAGATATGGAAGACGATATTCAAAAACTTGTACCTGAAGGGATTGTTGGAAGAGTTGCATACAAAGGCACCTTATCAGAAGTAATTCACCAAATGGTTGGCGGATTAAAAGCTGGTATGGGTTATACAGGTTCAAAAGATATTGAAACTCTTCAAAAAGCCAAATTTATAAAAATTACGCCAGCTGGTGTTGCCGAAAGTCATCCTCATGATATCACAATAACCAGAGAAGCACCAAATTATAGCCGATAAATAATTTATTAATAAACAAAAAACTTACAAAATCTATGTCAATGATAATTAATAAGCAAATGAAAGTAACAAAATCAATTCTGATTCTTTTTGCATTATTCACATTTTCGGGCAGTTTTGCTCAACAAAACAACGAGCCATATTTATTAAATATTGCAGGTGAAAACATCAGTAAAGCCGAATTTTTAAGAGTTTTTCAGAAAAACAACACTAAAGATCAAGCGATTGATAAAAAAGCTCTTGATGAATATCTGGATTTATATATCAACTTCAAACTAAAAGTTAAAGAAGCTATTGAAACTGGTTTAGATACTGCTAAATCATTTAAATCAGAATTAAGCGGATATCGTGGTCAATTGGCTCAACCTTATCTGGTTGATAAAGATGTTACCGAAGAACTTATCAATGAAGCATATAATCATATGCAATTTGATATCAGAGCAAGTCATATTTTGATAAAACTCGACAAAAATGCCTCTCCGGCTGATACGCTTGTTGCTTATAACAAGATTATTAATCTCAGAAAAAGAATTTTGGCAGGCGAAGCTTTTGAAAAAGTTGCTGCTGAATCTTCTGATGACCCATCAGCAAAAGACATGCCTGCAACCAAAGAACGTCCTGAGTACAAAGGAAATGGTGGTGATTTAGGTTATTTTTCAGCATTTGATATGATATATTCTTTTGAAGATGGTGCATATAGAACCAAAACCGGTGAAATTTCGATGCCAATTCGTTCTGATTATGGCTACCATATTATCAAAGTTACTGCTAGAAAGAAAGCTATGGGTAAAGTTCAGATTGCTCATATTTTGATTTCATTGCCACAAAATGCTCCTGAGGCTGATATGAAAAATGCTCAGACAAAAATTAATGAGATTAAAACCAAACTGAAAAGCGGCACATCATTTGAAGATTTAGTAAAAGAATATTCAGACGATAAAGGCTCAGTAAGTAAAGGTGGTGTATTACCAGAATTTGGTGTAAACAGAATGATTCCGGAATTTATTGTTGCCATCTCAAAACTGGAAAAACCCGGTGATATCAGCGATGCAATTCAATCGAGATATGGATGGCACATTTTAAAACTTATTGACAAAAAAGCAATTAAACCTTTAGATGATTTACGTTCAGAAATAAAACAAAAAATTGCCAAAGACGAACGTTCAAATAAAAGCAAAGAATCTTTTTTAAATAAATTGAAAATTGAATATAAATTCACTGAAAATCAAAAAACGATTAAAGATTTTTACAAAGTAGTTACTGATTCTATTTTCCAAAATTCATGGAAAGCTGAAGAAGCTAAAATGCTTACAGCTAAAATGTTCAGTATCGGCGAAAAAACATATACTCAAACAGATTTTGCACAGTACTTGGCAGTTAAACACGAAGGCATACCCACACAATCAATTGAATCTTATGTAAATAACAAGTATAAAGAATGGCAGGAATATTTATTATTCAAATTTGCAGATAGCAAACTTGAAGATAAATATCAGGATTTCAAAATATTAATGCAGGAATATCATGATGGTATTTTATTATTTGATTTAACCGACAGAAATGTTTGGTCAAAAGCGATTAAAGATACTGTTGGACTAAAAGAATTCCACTCGAAAAATGCAGTAAATTATATGTGGGGAGATAGGGTTGATGCAACTGTATTTACATTTAAAGACAATAAAGTAAGTGAAAAAAATGCCCGCAAATTTGTTGAAAAAATAAATAAAAAAGAATATAATCATGATTTTTCTAAAATAGAAACAATGATTACAAAACTTTCAAAAGACAGTGCTGCTGTAGAATACAAATATGACAAGTTTTCTAAAGGAGACAACAAATTTGTTGATCAGGTTAACTGGCAGGAAGGTGCATCTAACACACTTAATGATGGAAACAATCTGATAATTATACTTATAAACAAAAAAATAGCACCAGAGCAAAAAACATTATCAGAAGCAAAAGGTGTTGTTACTGCTGATTATCAAAACTATCTTGAAAAAGAATGGTTAAAATCTTTAAGACAAAAATATACTTTTACTATCAACAGAGAAGTTTATAATACAATAAAATAAATCTAATTTCACTTAAAAACCTGACAAGCTGATAACTTGTCAGGTTTTAATATAAATTTAAATGGAGATATTCAAGAATTTACTTTTGGCTTTTACCTTTTGTCTGTTTATAGTAAGTTGTAACTCAAAAAAAGATGATGCAATATTGGCAACAACTTTCGATTATACACTATATCAATCGGATATTAAAGGTATTGTTCCTGATGGTAGTTCTAAATCTGATAGTATTTCTATTATTAAAAATTATATAAACAATTGGATTAAACAAAAAATAGTACTTCATAAAGCTGAGAAAAATCTAAATTCAGATCAAAAAGATTTTACGCAACAACTTGAAGATTACAAAAATTCATTGATTATCTATTCTTATGAAACCAAGCTAATTAACCAACTTCTTGATACGAATATTTCAAATGAAGAAATTGAGAAATACTATAATGCAAATTCCGAAAATTTCCTGCTGAAAGACAATATTATTAAGGTAAACTATGTTAAATTAGAAATTAATTCACCAATGAAAGCTAAATTTAAAAATTTAGTTTTCAGCAAAAAAGATAATAGTAACGATAAAAATCAATTGGTAGATCTGTGTACAAAATATGCAGTAAACTTTTATCTGGATGACGATGCCTGGTTGCTTTTCGATGATTTATTAAAAGAAATTCCTATAGAAACCTATGATCAGGAAGCTTATTTGAAAAGTAACAGAACCATAGAAACCAAAGATGAAAATTTTTACTATTTAATAAATATCAAAGACTTTAAAATAAGGGAAAGCACTTCACCTATCAGTTTCGAAAAAGATAATATCAGAAATATCATTATTAATAAACGAAAATTAGAACTGATACAAAATATGCATAAAGAAGCATTTGATCAGGCAGTTAAAAATAATGATTTTAAAATTTATTAAACCAACAATAAAAAAAAGAAAATTGAGTTTGTAAAACAACTTATTATAAATACTATGCAAAAAATAAAAATATTCATCATTTTAATTACTCTTTTTATTTCAACTTCATCTATTGCTCAAAATCAAATAATTGATCAGGTAGTTGCAATAGTGGGAGCTAATATTGTTAAGCTTTCTGATATTGAAATTCAATATAATCAAATGAAAGCTCAGGGAAATTTAACTGGTGGAGATAATGCCAAATGCAATATTTTAGAAAGCACTTTGTTTACCAAACTGATGATAAATCAGGCGAAATTAGACAGTGTAGTTGTGGCTGATGAACAAGTTGAAAATGAACTTGACCGCCGTTTGAGGTATTACATTGCTCAATTTGGATCAAAAGAAAAATTTGAAGAATTCTATAAAAAATCTACACTTGAATTTAAAGATGAATTCAGAGAAATTATCAGAGGACAAATGGTTGCCCAGATGATGGAAGGTAATATTACTGAAAACATTAAAGTTACACCAAATGAAGTAAGAAAATATTATGATGAAATTCCAAAAGACAGCATTCCTTTAATTGATGCTGAATATGAAATAGGACATATTGTTCGCCAACCGGAAATAAGTAAGGAAGAAATGGAAGTTGTAAAACAAAGACTTGAAGAATTGCGTGAACGTATTCTGAAAGGTGAAAAATTTGCATCTTTAGCCGTTTTGTATTCAGAAGATCCCGGTTCTGCTTCAAAAGGTGGCGAACTTGGCTTATTTGGCAGAGGCGAAATGTTTTCGGAGTTTGAAGCTGCTGCTTTCAGTTTAAAACAGCCTGATGAAGTTTCGAAAGTAATTAAAACCAAAGCCGGTTATCACTTATTGCAGCTTATCGAAAGAAGAGGCGAATTTGTAAACGTAAGACACATTTTATTGATGCCTAAAGTTTCGCCTTATCAACTTGGTAAAGCCAAAAATTATCTCGACAGTGTTTATCAGGTTATAAAAGATAGTGCAATGAGTTTTGAAACTGCTGCACTGAGGTTTTCTGATGACGCCAATAAAAACAATGGTGGTTTGATAGTAAATCCAAATAGCGGAACTACCAAATTTGGTGCTGATGATGTGGATCCTTCGGTATTTTTTGTAGTTGACAAATTAAAAATTGGTGAGTATTCTAAACCTGTTGTAATGAAAGATGCTGATGGTAAACAAGCATATCGCATTATCTATCTGAAAACAAGAACTACAGCTCACAGAGCCAATCTAAAGGATGATTACGACAAAATTCAGAATGCTGCACTCGAAAACGCCAAAGCAAAAGCAGTTAAAAAGTGGATAAACGAAAAAATTGCAAAGACATATATTAAGATTTTTGATAATTATAAAAATTGCACTTTCGAAAATAACTGGCTGAAGAAATAAACAGCACTCAGTTGGCAGTTTTTATAACTCATTAACCTAATAACTTATAATAAAATGGACTATAAATCGGATGTTGAGGCAATGAATGCCTTTGTTGAAAAATATAATTTACTCAAAAAAGAAATTGCGAAAGTAATTGTAGGACAAGATGAAGTTGTAAACAATATACTTATATCGATATTTAGCCGCGGGCACTGCTTATTAATTGGTGTGCCAGGACTTGCCAAAACTTTAATGGTAAATACCGTTTCTAAAGTCTTGGGTTTAAGCTATAGCCGTATTCAGTTTACGCCCGATTTGATGCCTTCTGACATT
This sequence comes from Bacteroidales bacterium, assembly GCA_023251515.1. Lineage (GTDB taxonomy): Bacteria > Bacteroidota > Bacteroidia > Bacteroidales > JACABE01 > JACABE01. The sequence goes on along the minus strand of JAHEYQ010000013.1, from coordinate 52,067 downwards.
ATAGGTACTGAAATTCTAGACGAAAACCGCAAATTCAAGTTTATAAAAGGACCTGTTTTTGCAAATATTGTTTTGGCCGACGAAATTAACCGAACTCCACCCAAAACCCAGTCGGCATTGCTCGAAGCCATGCAGGAAAAATCGGTAACTGTTGCCGGTACTTCGTATCAGATTGGCAATCCGTTTTTTGTTTTAGCTACACAAAACCCGATTGAACAGGAAGGTACTTATCCCCTGCCCGAAGCTCAGCTCGACCGTTTTATGTTTAATGTATGGCTTAATTATCCTTCGTTTGAAGAAGAAATTAATATCGTAAAATCTACTACTGCCGATAAAGAAAATCCACCGCAAATTATTCTTTCAGCTGAAGAAATTTTATACTTTCAGCATTTGATAAGAAAAATGCCTGTAACAGATAATGTTTATAACTATGCTGTAAAACTGGTAGGACAAACACGCCCGAATACACCAAATGCTCACGAAATAGTGAACAATTATTTATCGTGGGGTGCAGGTCCGCGTGCTTCGCAATACCTTATTATCGGAGCTAAAACACATGCTGCCGTTTCGGGCAAATATGCACCCGATATTGAAGATGTAAGAGCTGTTGCTGCAAATATTCTTCGCCATCGCATTGTTAAAAACTACAAAGCTGAAGCCGAAGGAATCAGTATTGAGCATATTATTGAGAAATTGATGTAAGCAAAAGACTAAAATTTGGCTTAAGTATCAAAGAATTTTAAATCAATAAAAAAAAGACCGTTTACAGCAAAGTAAACGACCTCATCTAACTTCCTCCCGAAAATCGGGACAGGCTCTGAAAGGGGAAGAACTTTGGTAGTACTAATATCTTTTTTCTGTACATAGTAGCTCATGCTTTCTTCAATTATCCTTTTATTTAATGTAATAACCGCAAAGACCGCAAAGGTTTGAGCAGAGTTCGCAAAGGTAAAATCAAAATTTACAGCGTTTCACAACGAATTTTTACTCAATTTCTATAACCGAAGCACAACGTTCTACTTCGGTCTTTCGACTTTTTTAACTGTAAAGAACTGTCTCGTCCTGAAAGCTGTTATGTTCTTTGTTGCGAAGATTGTTTGAATTAATTTTAATAATTTCCATAGATGTTTTTTTAAAATTATACAATTTGTTTATTTATTATTTGAGTAAAAATAATCTGCTTTTTTTAATACATTTCCACCCAAATTCAATGAATATCTGTGGCAAGGCTGCAAACACCATTCAGCTGTTTCTGAATGCGTCCCGACGACCGTAAAGTTCCGTTCAGAAAGTTCTGAATGTTTCCCGCCGATCGAAAAGTATCGTTCAGAAGTTTCTGAATGTTTCCCGACGGCTGAAAAGTACCATTCAGAAAGTTCTGAATGCTTCCCGTCGACCGAATTGTGGTTTTCCCCAAAATGCGGAGCATCACAAAACCCTTTATTCATAAAATTACACTGAGATACAGCCTGTTGAGAACAGGCTTGCGGATGGTTTGCTATGGTATGTTTTGAAGTGATTATCATACGATGGACTGTTTATGTTTTTTTAATGCTAATCGGATAACTAAAGTATTTAAAAAAAAGCAAAGTGCAAAGGTTTTTGCTGTATTTTTTAATTTTTTTATACATCAATATTTGGGCAGGCAAAAAGTAAATGCAAGTTTTGTGACATTTATGTGAAATCCCGCAATCGAGAGACTGATAAGTGAAAGATGAGGAAAATTTCAGTTATTCAGTTACTCAATTATTCAATTATTTTTATCCGTGAAGGCATAAAAAAAATCCGCATGCAAATGCGGATTTTGTATTATTATTAATTTCAAACGGATTATTCTTCAATAATCACAATTTTTTCAATTTTATCACCCTGACGAATCTGGTCTATTATATCCAAACCCTCGTAAACTTTGCCAAAACAAGTATGCTGACGATCTAAATGCTGTGTATTTTGGCGATTGTGGCAGATAAAAAACTGCGAACCTCCGGTATTTCTTCCAGCATGTGCCATTGATAATACTCCTTTGTCGTGATACTGATTATTGCCGGTTAATTCACAATTGATTTTATAACCTGGTCCACCCATGCCGTTTCCGTTGGGGCATCCACCCTGTATAACGAAATCAGGAATTACTCTGTGAAATTTTAATCCATCGTAAAATCCTTCATTCGAAAGTTTTACAAAATTAGCAACTGTATTAGGTGCATCCTCTTCAAAGAGATTTACCTTCATGATACCTTTAGCGGTATGTATTTCTGCTTTTTTCATTTATTATTGATGTTTTACTTAAAATATACTATTTAATTTTTCTGTCTTCCGTCTTCCATCTACTCAATAAATCTGAACAGCTTGCTCCATCTTATTTTATTAAACAAGCTTTCGTCTTTATCTAATGAAAGCCAAACAAAAGAAGCCTTTCCAACCACGTGGTCTTCGGGAACAAAACCCCAATAACGCGAATCGGCTGAATTATGACGGTTATCACCCTGCATCCAGTAATAATTCATATTAAAGGTATAGGTTTTGCTTTCTTTATCGTTGATAAATATTTTATTATCTTTTATTTCCAGTTTATTGCCTTCATAAGTCTGAATTATACGTTTGTACAAACAAATATTGGTGGTATTGATATCAACAGTAACTCCTGCTTTAGGAACATAAATTGGTCCATAATTATCTAAACTGAAACGATAGTTTGAATCAAAAGGAAACAAACGTGCATCCCATAAACCTTTGGGAGAAATAATAGGTTTAACATCAACCACATTTGGTAATGCTTTAATTAGTTTTACATTTTCTTCGGTTAAAGGTAAAAACCCATATTGATTCATATTCGCAATATCCTCCTCAGAAATATTCATACTTCTCATTTGCTTTTTATAAACAGGAGTGCCGTTTGTAATAATTTCGTAATTAAACTGACGGTCTTTTGGATTTTCGGCTTTTTTCCCGTTAATATAAACTTGTCTGTCAATAATTTTTATACTATCGCCAGGTATTGCCAAACAACGTTTTATAAAATTTTCGCGTTTATCAACAGGGCGTGCAATAATATCGCCAAAATGAGCTTTATCGCTCCAAACCAGTTCTCTGCCATATTCTTTCACCAAAGCATAATAGCTGGCATTGCTTTGCCATGCTGTAGAAACGGTATCGCCATCGGGATAGTTAAATACGACAACATCATTGTTTTTTATCGTAACAAAACCAGGGAAACGATAATATGGCAATTTTATCCATTCCAGATACGATTTAATATCTTTGGTCAATGGCAAGGTATGATGTGCAAAAGGAAATGCAAGCGGAGTATTCGGAATCTTAGGGCCATAACTTATCTTGCTTACAAACAGAAAATCGCCAACCAAAAGCGATTTTTCCATCGAAGAAGTAGGAATTGTATATGCCTCAATAAAGAAAGTACGGATAATAGTAGCTGCTATAACTGCAAAAATAATGGCATCTGCCCATTCGCGGCTAACAGATTTTTTTATTACAGGCCAGTCTTTAGGATGAACATAAACATCATTTTTATTAAACCCTATGTAAGGCAGGTAAAAAAACGGTATTAAAACACTAAGTGCCTGCTCAATTAATCCAAATTTCTTGTAACATTTCACCAACTCAACAATCATCAGCATGATGGTAAAAACATTAATAAAAGGAACCAAAATAAAAATATACCACCAAAGGGGTTTATTAATGATTTTGAGCCATATATAAAAATTATAAAAAGGAATCAGTACTACCCAACCCGGTGTACCGGCTTTCTCAAAAAGTTTCCATAAACCTACAAGGCTTAATATGAAAAATAAAATCGTCAGAATTGCATAAATACTCATATTGATTGTATTAAATATGTTTACAAAAGTCTTATAAAACGTTGATTATATAAAATTTATTACTTTAAAAAATGTTAAAACCAAATTAATCAATAGGAGACTTGAAAAGTCGAACTATTTGATTTAGTTGGGTTAATCCCGATTTAGTTATTGTTATAAATTATTTCTAATAATTTAATTACAATAACTTATTCGATTGCTCATTTTCAAATGAGCAATTTGGATTAAAACAACATGTCTTTCATTTCATAAATACCTTTTTTTCCTACCAAAAATTCAGCTGCCAAAATAGCCCCTGTAGCCAAAGCCTTGCGGTTTTTAGCAATATGTTTTATTTCAATAATATCATTTGCAGACTCATAAGTTATGGTATGAGTTCCCGGAACATCTGATTCTCTGACAGATTTAATGCCCAAAACGGCTTTATCGTCAGTCAGTTCATTTTTCCAGCATTCTTTTTGATGCATATTTGCAATAATATCATTTGCAAGCGTAATAGCAGTACCGCTCGGAGCATCAAGTTTTTGTGTATGATGAATTTCTTCCATCGAAACATTATATTCCTGATAATTATTCATCAGCTGAGCTAATTTCTTATTAATCTGAAAAAACATATTAACCCCAACACTAAAATTGCTGGCATAAAACAAAGACTGGTTTTTCTCAGTACAAAGTTCTCTGACAATTTCCAACTGTTCGAACCAACCTGTAGTACCCACCACCACAGGCACATTTGCCGAAAAGCATTTCATCACATTATCAAGCACTGTAGCCGGAGTACTGAATTCAATAGCCACATCAGCCTGTAAGAAATTATATATATGAGTGTTCCAATCTTCAAACGAATCTATCTTTAAAAAAATTTCATGATTTCTTTCCTGAGCAATTTTTTCGATTTCTTTGCCCATTTTACCATAACCTAATAAAGCAATTTTCATAAACAGTGATATTGTAATTATTTAATTATCTGACGTTTTAATTAATTTTAATATTATAAAATCCTAAAAGCTAAAGGTAAGTTTAACTCCGGCAGCAGGCGGACTATCAAAACGAAAAGCGTTTTCATTAATTAAAGGATCTATCCGCATACTCAGATTGTTGCTGACATCGAATGAAAAAAGATGAGCATAAACACTGGCATCTATCACATTAAGCAAATAAACTACCCCTGCCATAATGTAAGTAAACTCCAGATTCCGCTGATAATAATTTTTCAATTGCTTTATACTATTATCTGAATATAAGACATATTTAGGATTTGGAATTAACGTAGTATCAGTACTTAATCTTGCAAAATATTCATCGCGATAAGTATGATACTTATTGGTATTAAAAATGGCAAAATAAGTAATAGTAGCAATGCCTGCATACAAAATCGGGATTTTCCAGTATTGCTTATTATAAGCCTGACCTAAACCCGGAAGCACCAAAGAATAAATTGTAGCTTTATGTGGCGAATGATTCTGATATTTAATACTATCGGCCAAACTCTGAGAATGTGATTGATATGAAGAAAACGTAAAAAAAACAACAAACAAAGCACTTAATGTTATTGTTTTTTTTAAATGATATAAGCTCAAAAAAAATCTTCTTTTCAATATTTCAGCCGTATTACTTATTATCTTTCAATAGATTAATGATTCTTTCAAAATCTTTATCAGAAGTAAAAGGGATGGAAATATTTCCACGTCCTCTGTTATTGCGTTTGATATCAACTTTAGCTGAAAAATGCTGAACGAGAGAGTCTTTTGCAGTTTTATACTGAACAGGTAAAACCCCTTTTTCTTTTTTCAGTTTTTTTGTTTCAGGATGGTTAATTATCCTTACCATTTTTTCAACTTCACGAACCGATAATCCGTTTTCTACAATTTGTTTTGTGATAAACAATTGTTTTTCAAAATCATCCAAAGTAATTAAAGCACGGGCATGTCCCATACTAATTTTATCATCGCGTATATCTAACTGTACTTCGGCAGGCAATCTGAGCAAACGCAAATAATTGGTAATGGTAGTACGGTCTTTACCAACTTTTTCGCTCATTTGCTCCTGAGTTAGTTTACATTCATCAATCAAAGCCTGATACGAAAGAGCAACTTCAATGGCATTCAGGTTTTCTCTCTGAATATTTTCGACCAATGCCATTTCGAGCATCTGGCCATCAGTAGCAAAACGAATATATGCAGGAACTTCTTCCAAACCCGCAAGTTTAGAAGCTCTTAATCTTCTTTCGCCTGAAATAAGCTGATATTTATCGTGTCCTATTTTACGAACAGTAATTGGCTGAATAATACCCTGATGCTTAATAGAAGCAGACAAATCATTTAAAGCCTGTTCTTCAAACTCTGTACGTGGTTGAAATGGATTTGCTTCAATTAAATCAACTGAAATACTTGCAATTGCACCTACAACAGTACCTGTATTATTATTATTATTTTCTTCTTCAGATTCAGGGATTGCTAATAAGGCACTTAAACCTCTTCCCAAAGCTTGTTTTTTGGCATTCATGCTAAAAATTTATTTTTTTGTCCTGTTGTTTTATTTTTGTTAAGTCGTTGTTTTGCAATATTTCCCGGGCTAAGTTCAAATAATTTACTGAACCCGAACATGATGCATCATGCATAATAATTGTTTCGCCAAAACTTGGAGCTTCGCCCAATTTTGTATTTCGGTAAACCAAAGTATCGAAAACCATTTGCTGGAAATGAGTTCTGACATCTTCCACAACTTGTTTTGCAAGTCTTAATCTTGAATCGTACATGGTTAAAAGTATTCCTTCAATTTCCAATGCACTGTTAAGCCTTGTTTGTACAATTCTGATGGTATTCAGCAACTTACCCAAACCTTCCAAAGCAAAATACTCACATTGAACAGGAACGATTACAGAATCGGCAGCAGTTAAAGCATTAACTGTAATTAAGCCCAAAGATGGTGAACAATCAATAATAATAAAATCATATTCATCTTTAATTTTGGCAATAACCTTACGCATCATTTTTTCGCGGTTAGGCATATTAATCATTTCAATTTCAGCACCAACCAAATCAATATGAGCTGGAATTAATTCAAGATTCGGAGTTGATGTTTTAAGAATATTTTTGTGAGGATCTACCTCATCAATAATACATTCGTATATACTGGTTTTAATATTTTGAGGATCGAAACCTACACCGGAAGTTGCATTTGCCTGAGGATCAGCATCAATTAGCAATGTCCTTTTTTCAAGTACAGCAAGGCTTGCACTCAAATTGATTGCAGTTGTGGTTTTTCCGACTCCTCCTTTTTGGTTTGCGATAGCAATTACTTTTCCCATTTGTTACTTTCTGATAATGATGAGTATAAATAATATTACAACTGATAAAGATGGTAATATTTTAGCATACAAAATTAAGATTAAAAATTATATTTTCAATCATAAAGTTAATAACAAAAAAAGCTGCCCGATGGAACAGCCTGTATTTCATCAATATAAAAATTATTAATCTTTGTTAACGTCTAAACTATCAAAATCTACATCTGTAAAATCAGATTCTAAACGATCATCTGCTAAAAAACCTGTTTTTTCACCTGTATTAATAAATGTAATCATTTCATCGAAACAAGATCTGAAACTGTCAAAATCTTCACGATAAAGAAAAATTTTATGTTTATCGAAAACAAACTTACCTAATCCATTATCAAATCTTTTCTTACTTTCTGTTATAGTCAAATATTTTTCTCCATTTTTTGTTTGCCTTACATCAAAAAAATAGGTACGTTTTCCAGCTCTAACAGCTGTAGAATATACAGTATCACGCTCAAAGTGTTCAGATTCTTTCATTTTAACTTTAGAAATTTAATATAAAATATAAGGCAAATGTAGTAATTTATTTGTTATCTGTAAAATAATTATCTCATGGATAAAAAAATACATGGTTTTAACCTCTAATTATCTGTATATTAAGATTAGTTAACAGAATAATAAACTATTAAGTTTGAAAAACAAAATTAAAATTGTAATTTTGCAAACTAAACAAATGGTATTAATCATTTAAAAAAACGCTCATAAAATTTATGCTCAACAGGCGATATTTACGTACAAAAGTGATGCAATCACTTTACGCATATTTCCAATCGGATGATAACCGTATGGACATTGCAGAAAGAAATCTGATAAGAAGTATTGATAAACTTTACGAACTATACATCTACCAACTTTCTATATTGTTTGAACTTGTAGAATTTTCAAAACAACGAATGGAAGAAAACAAACAAAAATTCGTTCCATCTGATGAAGATTTAAATCCCAATACAAAATTTATTGAAAATCGCTTAATCAAGCAGTTAGTCTCTAATAACAGTTTCGTACTACATTATAATGAACTAAAGATAAATTGGTCTGAAGAGCAGGATATATTCAGATCATTATATCAGAAAATGAAAGAAACTACAGCATATATTGATTATATGAATGCTGAAACTTCTTCATATTCAGCCGATAAAAAAATTGTACTCCAACTATTCAGACGTTTAATTATTTCAGACGAAAAACTGGAAAACTTTTTTGAAGATAAGAATATTTATTGGGCTGATGATTATCAAACAGTTGCAATGATGGTCTTAAAAACTTTAGATAGCTTTAAAGAAGACAAAAATGAATATTATGAGCTTCCCGGACTTTATAAAGAAGAAGACAGAACCAATGCAAATGATGACAAGAATTTCATAAAAGAACTTTTTAGAAAGACCATCATAAACAATGCAAAATATACTGAAATAATTGAAAAACACACCAATAACTGGGAAATTGAAAGAATTGCCGTTATAGATAAAATTTTGCTTAAAATGGCAATAGTTGAGCTGACAGAATTTCCTTCAATTCCGGTTAAAGTTACATTGAATGAATATATTGAAATCTCAAAAGGTTTTAGCGATGATAATAGCAAAATTTTTATCAATGGAATTCTTGACAAAATAATTTCTGATTTAAAAACCAACAAATCAATTAGTAAACTGGGTAGAGGTTTAGTATAAAAAAACAAAATATAGCCATAAGAATATTCACAATGATTAGAACTTAAAAGTATTGCGAACTTTTAAATAATAATAAAAAGAATACATATGAAAACAAAAATTTTCTTTTTAGTTTTAGTTACATTTGGATTATTTGCATGTAAAAATAATTCAGAAAAATTATCAACTGATTTGGTAAATAATCCAAATTCGGCAGACACAACAATTAGCAATGAAAATATGCCACAATTTCAGTTTGAAACTGATTTACATGATTTTGGCAAAGCAATTGAAGGGGAAATCCTTACATATAGCTTCAAATTTAAAAATTCAGGCAAATCTGACTTGGTAATTGCCAATGCCAGTGCAACTTGTGGATGTACAGTTCCTACTTTTTCAAAAGAACCAATTCGTCCGGGGGAAGAAGGAAACGTTACTGTAACTTTTAACACCAAAGGCAAAATGGGTTTTCAACATAAAACTGTAACTTTGGTTGCAAACACACAACCAAGCAATTACGTTCTAAATATTAAAGCCACAGTACATTCACCTGAAAACAATTAAACAAATTAAATAACAATTATATCTATGAATAATTTATTAAACATCATCTTAATGGCACCTCCATCTGGTGGAAAATCAGGAGGAAGCGGATTTGAATCATTATTTTTTCTTATCGCAATTTTTGGCGTATTTTACTTTTTTATGATTCGTCCACAAATGAAAAAAACAAAAGAACAGAAAAAATTCAGAGAGAATCTTCAAAAAGGACAGAAAATTGTAACCATTGGTGGTATCCATGGAAAAATCATTGATTTACAAGAATCTACTGCTATTATTGAAGTAGAAGGTCAAAACCGCTTAAAAATTGAAAAATCTGCTATTGCACTCGATAATTCATCACAATTGCAAGAAAACAAATAATATAGCAAATTGCAATATTTAAAATATTAAATCTCAATCTTTAACCGGATTGAGATTTATTTTTAAAACAAATATTTTGGAAACCGAATTTAAGAAACTTGCTGATAAAGCATTAAAAAACAAAAAAATACATAACAGAAAGAAACTAATCATTTTTTCTATCTGCTTATTTATCTCTTTGTTTTTCTGGACATTAAAAAAGTTTTCAAAAGAATACCAACTTACCCTCCATTATAAAATTAATTTTCAGAATTTCCCTTCCGACAGAGTTTTACTTAATAATTCAGACAGCAGTTTTTTTGTAACTATCAAATCACAAGGATTTAATCTTATTTATCATCAATTATTCAATCATAACGATAATCTGAATATTGATTTTTCAGAAATCAAATTATATGAAAGCAACTCTGAAAAAATCAGCTATTTAGGTGCAAATCAGATATTTAAAATCATTAAAGCACAAAGCGACTTTAACTATAATGTAATTGGTTTATTTCCCGATACTTTTGCATTAAAATGGGAAAAAGCCATTTATAAAAATATTGCTGTTACTCCATTATTAAAACTTAATTTTCAAAAACAATATCAGATTTATGACAGCATAAAAATATCACCCGATTCAATTTTTATCAGCGGTACTTTAAAAGATATTAATCAGATACAAAGATTTTATACGCAATCAGTAGCCTTAAATAATTTAAAATCAAATCAAACCATATATTTAAATATAATTAAACCAAAACAATTCCCCAAAATAAAACTTTTTGCCGAAAAAGTGAAAGTTCAGTTTTCAGTAGAAAAATATACAGAATCGGAACTTGAAATTCCAATAGGTATTCAAAACAATACAAATTTCAAAAACATTAAACTCTTTCCAGACAAAGTAAAGATAAAATATCTGGTTGCATTAAAAGATTATAAAAGAATTAATCAGCAAATGTTTACTGCTTCCGTAAATGCAGATTTATTCAATCCTTCTGATAATAAAACGAAGATAAATATTATCAGAGTTCCTGATAAAATTAAAATTACGGGTATTTATCCGGAAAAAGCAGAATATATCATCTTTAAATAATTGATTATGTTAAAAATAGGATTAACTGGAAATATTGGCAGCGGAAAATCAACTATTGCAAAAATCTTTAATATTCTTGAAATCCCGGTTTATCATGCAGATATAGAAGCAAAAAAGTTTTTAACTGATCAAACAGTAATACAAGAACTTATAAACAAATTCGGATCCAATATTTTATCTGAAAATAAAATTGACAACAAAAAACTGGCAGCAATTGTTTTCGAAGATAAAAAGTCATTATCGTTTTTAAACAATCTGATACATCCCTTAGTTAATACAGATTTTGAAAATTGGGTTAATTCATTATCATCTCATTATCATTATGTAATACAGGAAGCAGCCATACTTTTCGAAAGCAATTTTGATAAATATGTAGATAAAACAATAATGGTTACAGCTTCACAAGACATTAGAATGGAACGGATTGCAAAAAGAGATGGAATAACACAAACTGAAATATTACAACGAATGGAAAATCAATGGAGTGAAGAACAAAAGATAAAACTCGCAGATTTTCTGATAAATAACAATGGTGACGAATTAATAATTCCACAGGTAATTGAAATACATAAAAAAATCAGGCAACTTATTTAGCTACCTGATTTTAATATTTTTACAATACTATAAAATTACCTCATTTTCCTATTGTCTCTTCTTTCTTTAATTTCTTTAAGCAAAAACTTTTTGAAATCGCGTTCTGTTTGATAAAGTTTAAGCAATTTTTTGGCTGGCAAAACTTTCTTAAATTCTGCATGGTATTTTTTGCGTAAATCCAGTATCTTCTGAGCATGTATTATCTGTTCATCAGCCATATCCATTGCTTCTTTGTCGCTAATGGTTTCCACATTTACATCCCGGTCTTCCAGATTGTTTTTACGAAATGCTTTTAATAGTTCTTCATTTTTATCGCTGAATTCATTGTAAACCGGCCAAAACTGCTGTGCTTCTGTTGCTGTTAGAGCCAGCTTATTTGTAATGTAAGCAATTTTCTGAGTTTCAATTTTTTCTTTAAGCATTCCTTTACGTTGTTCCTTCTGAGCGTAATTTACCATTGGCAGTGTTATTATCAACAACAGTACTGACCATTTAATTAACTTATTTGTTTTCATATCATTATTGTATTTGAAATTATTATTTATTATTATATTTCTGTAAATATGTCGTTTGCTAATTCGTTTTCAATTTCTTCACTTTCATTTAGAAGTGCCTTATTATCATTAAGCTTTTCATTAGCTGTAAGCTCTATGTATGCATCTATCAACTGATATTCCTCCACTTTATCTATCAACGAATTGTCATTTAAAATTTCGTCCCAGTAAATTGTATTGTTTTCGGCATATTGCTTTTGTTTTAAATTATCTAGATAAAAGAATCCGATTACCAGTATTACAATAACTGAAGCTGCAATTGCAATTTGAGGATACCTGAACAAGGTAATTACTTTCTTTTGATTTTGCGAGGATTTCATCCTTATTCTTTCCTGAATATCTGCACTTAAATCGTCGAAATAATCGGCTGGTGTTTCAAAGCTGTTTTTCTTTTCAACAGCAGTAAGCCCCGGTGCAATCTTTTTAATTTCAGATAATATGTCATTCTTGTTTTCCATTTTCTTAAATTATGATTCTTTGATAATTCTCAATCCAAAAGGTTTAATTATTGGGTTACACTTTCTTCAATTTTTTTTGCTGCAATATGATAGGAAGCTTTTAATGCTCCAACTGAAGTGCCAAGTACCTCAGCCATATCTTCGTATTTCATTTCATCGTAATACCTCATATTAAAAACCAGACGTTGTTTTTCAGGCAATTTCAAAATTGCTTGTTGCAATTTCATTTGTATTTCGTCACCAGAAAAATATTTTGAAGTGTGCAATGAGTTGGATAACTGATGTTCTACATCAATAAAAGGTAAAAAGAAACGATTTCGTTTGCTTTTCAGATGTCCGAGTGCTTCATTGGTAGCAATCCGATAAATCCAGGTATAAAGCTTGGAATCTTCTCTGAACTGATGCAGGTTTTCAAAAACCTTGATAAAAGTATTTTGGGTAATGTCGTCGGCATCATCATGGTTGATTACAATGCGCCGAATATGAAAATAAACCTGCTGTTTGTATTTATTAACCAGCAAACTAAATGCATAATTCAGCGAATTTTTGTCGCGAAGTTTTTGCAAAATCTCTATGTCGTCAGTAATAGCCAATTATTTTTTTGTTGATTCAGGAACTTTAGACATCAAAATAACAAAAAAGTTTAATGCCTGAATTGAATTAAGTAATATTTTGTTGTTCGGATAAGTATAAACAGCATCCTTTTAATCAATTATTCAGTACGAATATACTTAAGTTGCAATCCGTTAATTTTTCTGAATGAACTACATATCCGGTCTGCATCATTCTTACGAACCGCAAAATGCAGACTACAATTGTTTTCAAAAATCTGATTGAATTGATTGAGATTCTCATCTTTAAGCAGTTTCATAACATCATTCATCTGAAGATAATCGAAATTGATTTCATAAACTTCGTGAACAATCAAATCGAGAATTTCGGCAGCATCCAATGCTTCTTTTGTGGCTGTTTTATAAGCATTTATCAAACCACTTACACCTAATTTGGTGCCTCCGAAATACCTAATGACTACAACCAGAATATTGGTTAAGTCAAAAGATAAAAGTTGCCCGTGAATAGGCCTGCCGGCTGTGCCCGAAGGTTCGCCATCATCATTGATTCGATAAGCCGATTTGTCGAAACCCAGTATATAAGCATAGCAATGATGACGGGCATCATAATATTCTTTTCGCAACATTGCCAATGCTTCTTTTACATCATTTTCCGATTTTACTGGCAAGGCAACAGCAATAAACTTACTTCCTTTTTCCTTGTAAATTCCTTCCGATCGAGCTTTTATTGTTTTATAAGTATCATCAAACATCATCATATTTCAAAATTTTTTATTTGGCAAATGCAATAAAAACAATGGTTCCCAAAGCAATTACGATTCCCAGCCAATTGATTTTATTAAGCTGTTCTTTAAAAACAAAATATCCGATTAAAGCAGATAAACTCACGATTCCAGTATTTAAAACAGGGAAGAAAATGGCACTCTCTATTGTTTCTACTCCTTTGAAAAAATAATAAGTTGACAAAAAATTGAGTATTCCCAGCAATATTCCGGCTAAAATATTTTTATAATGAAGTTTTTGTTTTAAAGCCAGATAATTTACTCCCAACCATATTACACCTATTACCAAAGAGAAAAAGAAAATACAGGAAACAAACAACATGGTATTGAAACCTGCAAATTTGCGTTGGGCAAAGGTCATCATCGAATCGTTTAAACCATTTGCCAGAAAAAGTATAATCGGAAGAAAAATAAATCGCGGATTAATTTTCATATTGGCATTATTGCTGAAAACCAGCAAAAAAGAAATTATGGCAAAAACCAATCCCAAAACTTTCATCAAACTCAGACTTTCGTTGGCATACAAAAAAGCGCCTATAAAAACAGGAATTACTACCGATATTTTACTTGATATGGCTGTAATTGCCACTCCGGCAGTTTGCGATGAATAGGCAAAAATCTGAAAAGTCATGATAAAAATACAGCCAATTACCATGGCATAAGGCAGCCAGTTCTGATTAACTACCTCTGCTAGGGTAAATGAATTCCACTGAATGGCAAAACCCAGCACAGCAGC
>JAHEYQ010000013.1:0-37534 GCA_023251515.1 Bacteroidales bacterium | reverse complement strand
ATTTACAACTATTGATTGCAGAATATGAATATCATATTTTACAAAAATCCTGAAAAGCATCAGTATTCCTGCCGAAGTAAGTATGGTAAGTATCAGATATAGCATAGATTACAATTTGGCAATTAAATCTTTTGCAATATCTTTTCTGTAATATTTTCCGTCGAAACTAATTATTTCAGCACTTTTCAACGACAGGGCAATGGCTTCTTCAATGCTGTTACCAAAAGAAGTAATTGCCAGCACCCTGCCTCCATTGCTCAGAATATTACCTTGTTCGTCGGTTTTGGTACCGGCATGAAAAACAAGGCTATCGGTAACTTTTTCGATATGATGAATCTGCTTTCCTTTTTCGTAACTATTGGGATAACCTTTGGCTGTGAGTACAATGCATGTGGCAAAGCGGGGGTCAATTTCGAGCTGTTTGGTATTAAGGTTTCCATTGGCTATGCCTTCAAACAAATCAATAACATCCGATTTTATTCTCGGAAATACCGTTTCGGTTTCGGGATCGCCCATACGGACATTGTATTCAATTACATAAGGTTCGCCTTTTACATTCATCAAACCAATAAAAACAAAACCTTTAAAGGGTATGTTTTCCTGTTTCAGTCCTTCGATAGTAGGGATAACAATACGTTTTTCAACCTTATCCATAAATTCTTTATCAGCAAAAGGCACATGACTTACAGAGCCCATTCCACCGGTATTCGGACCGCTGTCGCCCTCTCCTATTCGTTTATAATCTTTAGCAACAGGCAGTATTTTATACGAATTGCCATCGCTAGCCACAAAAACCGAAAGTTCGATACCAGACAGATATTCTTCTATCACCACTTTGGTTGAAGCCTCTCCAAACAAAGCATCTGCCAGCATATAATTTAAAACCTGAGCGGCTTCACCCTGATTATCGGTAATTATCACACCTTTTCCGGCAGCCAGCCCATCGGCTTTAAGCACATAAGGTGGTTCTAATGAATTAATATACACCACACCATCTCTGATCTGACTTTTGGTAAAGGTTTTCGATTTGGCTGTAGGTATCTGATGACGATTCATAAAGCTTTTGGCAAAATCTTTGCTACCTTCGAGCATGGCAGCCTGTTTCTGCGGACCGATTACCTGAATTTGCTTTAAAGCTTCATCATTCAGAAAAAAATCATGAATACCTTCAACCAATGGAATTTCGGGACCAACTACCAGCATTTGGATTTGATTTTCGAGAACAAAGTTTCTGATAGCCTCAAAATCCACCAAATCAAGATTTACATTAATACCGCACTGAGCAGTTCCGGCATTGCCCGGAGCAATAAATAGTTTGCTAAGCTTTTTGCTTTCAGCCATTTTATAAGCCATGGCATGCTCTCTGCCACCCGATCCAAGAAGAAGAATATTCATTTCGTTTTTTCTGCAAAATAACGAAAAAAAATGGAAATTCTACTAATGGATTTATGTTTAAAAAAAGGCTGTAAATACCTTTCAAAATGAAGGCTTCAACAGCGACGGTAAAATAAAGATGTCAACCTTTGAGGCTGTAAATACCTTGCAAATTGAAGGCTACAACAGCGAACTCATAAAAACAAATAACGAATTAATTGCTATAAATACCTTTAAAAATGATGGCTGCAACAGCAAAACCTGAAAACATGAAAATTGAAAAAAGCTGTAAATACCTTTCAAAATGAAGGCTTCAACAGCTGTAAAAAGAAATACCATTGCCTAATGACAGCTGTAAATACCTTTCAAAATGAAGGCTTCAACAGCAAAAAGAACGTCAGGAATACATTGAAAGTTGCTGTAAATACCTTTCAAAATACAGGCTTCAACAGCTCAAACTCAGATAAATCAAAACATCACATTGCTGTAAATACCTTTCAAAATGCAGGCTTCAACAGCGGCAGCAAGTAAAATTAAGAAATAATGACGCTGTAAATACCTTTCAAAATGCAGGCTTCAACAGCAACTAATTTGTATATCAAATGAGTACAACAGCTGTAAATACCTTTCAAAATGCAGGCTTCAACAGCAAACTACAACTGATTTAGCATTCAATATTTGCTGTAAATACCTTTCAAAATGCAGGCTTCAACAGCGACTTCAACCTTAAATGGTGATGATAGATTGCTGTAAATACCTTTCAAAATGCAGGCTTCAACAGCTTATGAAAAAAGCAGAAGAATATTACTACGGCTGTAAATACCTTTCAAAATGCAGGCCTCAACAGCTATACGGGATTGGTTCACAATCTGAATTGAGCTGTAAATACCTTTCAAAATGCAGGCTTCAACAGCTGATGAAATAGAAGAAGTGAAGTACCCTTCGCTGTAAATACCTTTCAAAATGCAGGCTTCAACAGCCTTTAACGATGCTTCAAAAGATGCAGCGTTGCTGTAAATACCTTTCAAAATGCAGGCTTCAACAGCAATTCGCACGACACTTATGAAATAAGAAAAGCTGTAAATACCTTTCAAAATGCAGGCTTCAACAGCACAAGCTTTAGAGATTGCTCAGAATGTTTAGCTGTAAATACCTTTCAAAATGCAGGCTTCAACAGCCCGAACGCCATTTTTATACTGATGGTTATGCTGTAAATACCTTTCAAAATGCAGGCTTCAACAGCGAAGGCGGTTTATTTGCTGAAATATCATTGGCTGTAAATACCTTTCAAAATGCAGGCTTCAACAGCTTTGTACAAATTCTTCTGTATCCCAGTTTTGCTGTAAATACCTTTCAAAATGCAGGCTTCAACAGCAAGAGTTCCATTAGTAGTAATATCGGACGAGCTGTAAATACCTTTCAAAATGCAGGCTTTAACAGCCCGATTGTATTTTATCGTACCCGAAGGAGTGCTGTAAATACCTTTCAAAATGCAGGCTTCAACAGCAGAAGAATATTCCCAAATTACAACAGCAAAGCTGTAAATACCTTTCAAAATGCAGGCTTCAACAGCGCCGGGATTGACATCATCAATACCTTATGTGCTGTAAATACCTTTCAAAATGCAGGCTTCAACAGCGTTCCTCCTTTAAACATATCTCAAATATCTGCTGTAAATACCTTTCAAAATGCAGGCTTCAACAGCTATTGGAGCTTTTAAGGTATTGGTAGCTATGCTGTAAATACCTTTCAAAATGCAGGCTTCAACAGCCAATGGTGTTGGGATGATTATACTCCATCAGCTGTAAATACCTTTCAAAATGCAGGCTTCAACAGCGGATCTGTCGTAAAACTAAAAAACAACCCAGCTGTAAATACCTTTCAAAATGCAGGCTTCAACAGCTAACCGGATAGGAAGTATCGCCATTCCTTTGCTGTAAATACCTTTCAAAATGCAGGCTTCAACAGCTGAATATAATCTTTTATTGTTATTTAATTCGCTGTAAATACCTTTCAAAATGCAGGCTTCAACAGCCTTGCATCTGTAAAAGTATTAATATCATTATTTTAGATTCATTTTTTTTAATTAAAAAAAGCACTAAACATTTACATCCTTTTCCAGATATACCGTTTCTTCTTTTATAAATTTTATCATCTGCTGATGTAGTTTTATCATATTGGCAGCCAATTCCGGATTATTAATCCTGATTTTAATTTCTTTGTTTTCTTTTTCTTTCAGCAGTATTCCATAAATTATGCTACGATATTCAAATAGCTTTTCTTTTATTTCTGTAGTTAAATAAATACCCAGTCCGCTACCATAAAAAAACTGATTTAATTCTTTAATAAATTCTTTGCAGTTATCAGTGTTTACATAGTAGATTTTTGCATTTTCTACTGATTTTTCCCATATAAGGATAGTTTTAGTATTCTCGGTATCGCTTGTATAAGTCATAAGTTTCCAGCAGTTTTCCAATGCATATAGCTTACGTTCATATCGGGTTTTTTCAATACCTATCCTTATATCCATCCGTTTTTGCTTTATGGCATACCTGTATGCAAGTAAGGCTGTTAATCCTATTCCTGCTATGGCAATTAATGATGGCATAATTACGGCAATCAGTTTTATTCCTGTATTGTTGCTATTATCTGGGCAGGCAGCACTACACTGCATTATTATCCATAAAATATTCATAATATGAACTTATTATTTGTTTAAACTGTAAAATTACCGATTTTTCTATTACACTGTGGTTATTTTTGCTGTAATCTTTAAGTTCATTAAAGCCCTTTCCTTCTATTTTATCTTTAAACAAAATAAATGCCGGATAATTATTATGCGCTATGGAATTACGCAAATGCTTAATAAATAAGCATTTCTCATCAGTTTCACCCATAAGCTCTTTTAGAATACTATCATGCTTTACATAGCCTTTCTTTTCTTTTGCAATATTGTTTTCGCTTATAAATTTTTTCTCAAACCGATATATCAGTTCAAATATATCCATACGGGCTTTTTCATAAAGTTCAAGCTCTTTTTGCAAAGCTTCAAAATGTATAACCTCATCATTTATATAAGGCAACAAACTTTCTATTTTACGGTCTTTAAGCAAACTTCTGAAATCACCGTAATTTTTTATCTGAATATTTTCTTTGATTATAATTTTATGCTGTATATCCGACAAATGCGATTTTTCGCACGATTGTCTGAAAACCGCCAATTTGTTTAATTCATACCTATAGGGCATTCTTATATTAACTCCGGTTTGCAGCGATAAAAAGCCTTTGTCAGCATCGGCTTTTATCTCCGAAAGCTTATATCCTTTGCCTATTTCTACATCTGTAGTCTGAATTTTGCTAGTTTTTGCAACTTGGTTTTGCAGAAAACTACTTCTGAAAAGTCTGTCGGTAAGCATAAACAAAACCATATCGCATACTCTGGCTTGTCTTATTTGCTTTTCATTTTCGGTAAAATCCTTATATTTCTCAAAATATGAAGCTTTAAGCTTTATTTTATCTTTTTCAGTAATTTTTTTATTTGAAGGACCGCTGTTGTTCTTTTCTGCTTTTTCATCAATATATTGATCTAATCTGCGTAGCAACTCATTATCGTAGGTATTATTGTTTATTTTAGCACACAATTTACTAAGCTCTTCAGTACTGTAATAATTACTGGGTAAGCTGTTACGCATTTCATATTTCTTACGGTTATCAAACAATTTATTCAGCAATTCGTATGATTTTTTATAACTATAAAATTCCTGAGCCTCATCATCCAATATAATTGTAAAATACTTATCAATAATATAAGCAGTATTTACCCGTTCTAATTGCTCAATATGTAGCGATAAATCCCTGCATTCTTCTGCACTTTTCAATAACTCTTTTATGGGTTTTAAAAATAAGCCTCGGGGTATGTTTATTGCTATTTCATTTTTCAAATCTGAAATCAGCTTTGCTATATAGTTCTTATCATATCTGGTTTTTCTTTCACTTATTTTCAGGAAATGGTAATCGGCATATTTTTTCTCATCTATGCATTTTTGAATGAACTTTTTCCTTTGTTCCAGATACTTTATATAAAAATCAAGTATTCCATTACATTGTTTAGCATCTATCCATTTTAAAAATGGATGAGGGTTTTTACTGTCAATTAAGTTGCAATATTTAAAGGTTTGATAAAGATTATCTTTATTAATCCCAAAATATGCAAGCTTTGCCTGCAATATCTGAAATTCAGTACCGTTAGCTTTACCCTTTTCTTTATCTAAAGCTTTCTGAAATCTTATCATATCACGGGCAATAAAATCGGCCATATCGCCCGATTTTAACTTGATATAATCCTTTGAGCCGGGTTTTTTATCAAATGAATGCGATTGGCTTATTATTTTCTCAAGCATCGTATTATTTTCGTCTCTTAATTCTTCAAGCCTTTTTTTGGCAATTTCGTTAAAGGTATTTTGCTTTTTTAAGGTAAGATAAGAGATTATTTTCTTTGGAATAAATGACTTTTCAAGATTTCTGGCAGCTAAAATATCTGTTAATTCCGTATCGTTCAACCCTGCATTTATTATTCCCTTTTCAATTTCTTCAAAAAAGCTTATAACATCTTTGGTGTAGTTAATTATTATGTTTTCGGCGGTTTTGCCTATACCATATTTTTGCTGTATTAAATGATAAAAGACTATAGCCGGCAATTCGTATAAACTTAGCCAGCAATCAGCTATTTCGTTTTGAGGTTTGCCTTTTTTGCTTTCAAAATCATAATCGGTTAATAAGGGCCACAACTTATTTGACTTTTTTCTTATAGGATAATCGTAAATAATTTTAAAACCGATATTTTGCTCGTTAATGTGGTAATGAGGAGTAGTACGGCTAACGTAAATATCATTATTAGTATTTTCCTCATTATCATCTGTTTTTCTGTATTTTTCTATCCATTCAGTTGGGCGTTTTTCATCACTAAAATCTTCCAGACTTCCAAAGGCAGTCATCTTTTTTATCCATCTTCTTTTGCGTATGTTATCTTCAATATTTTGATCATAAGATTTAAAGCAATAATTTCCCAGATCAATATGAAATTTAATTTTATCAAATTCGTTTTCCATATATTTCAGGGCAAAATAATAAAAACGATTAATGCTTCTTTTCATTATTGGCAATATTTCATATTCATCATCTTCTGATTTATCTGTTTCATCTGTACATATAAACTTTGCCTTATCATCTTCGCTTAACAGCTTGTATAATTCTTTAGGACATTTTTTCATTTCATTTACCATATCAAGCAATAGGCTTTCTCTGGTATTATTACTGTTTAGTTTAGGTTGCGGTATTCTCAAGCCATAATAGGTAAATGTTTCTAAAGTAGCTTTCTGCGCATTGTTTTCGCTCTTTTTAAATCCTTCCAGTTTTTTTAGAAATTCCTGTGCATTCTTTCGCTGAAGCCACAAACAAATAAAAAATGCCAAAGCTTTTTCTGTTACTTTCTTATTAATTTCAAATTTATAAAAGAAATGCTCTGGTTCTTTACCTCCTTTGCCCAATCTTACCAAATGATTTACATCTTCTGTTTTCAGCGAAAATCTTTTTTTAACCTCTCTGCGAGCTGCATCAAATAATATCTGCATCCCTTTTATTATCTGATAATCCATTTCTACGGCATCATGTATATAATGCGAATAGTAATTCCGGTAACTATATAACTGATTAATCAGTTTGGCAAAAATTTCGAAATAATCATTCGGTATTGCTTCCCTTTCCTGTCTTTCTTTATATGCATAGTTCTTAGCCAAAAAGTCAGCAAAAGGGAATTGTTTTTCCAACTTTTTAATAATTTGCTGGCTAACCTCCGGTTCACTATTTGTTTTCAGATATCTCCACAAGCCTGCATTCATCATATTGTCGTCGTTCGACAAATCAAAACCAATACCCAGACTCTCAGATATATCTCTCAGAATTAAAAACAGGTTTTGTTTTGCGGTATTAAAATATGCAGCAAAATAAGGTTTATCTGCATCCGAATTAAATCTTTTGTAATTTGGTTTAATAATATTTTCCATATTCTGTTTTTTTGATGTAAAATTAATGATTATTTATTAAATATAATTCCGAAAGCCTTAAAAAAATAAGAACTTTCGGAATTATATATTTTTATTTATTTGTAAAAAAAAATCAAAGATAGAAAAACACTTTAATTTATTTTTTTAAAGCAAAATTCTTCAGCAATTCAAATGATGTATCTTCTTTGTCTTTAGGTACACCAATTGTAAAGTGATCTTTATTAATATCTGTTTTGATCATTTTTCCCGCAAAAATTTTATCAGGACTATCAGATTTTACAATTTTATCTTGCCCAGCATGTACATACATAATATCAATTTTATTTATTATTTTATATTTATCCCAATCGTCATTTAGATTTTCAAGAAATTTACTTTTTTTACACATCTGACTAACAACTATATTACCAATACTAATTGTTTTGTAAATATTTGCCAAATCAGATCCTTTATTTGGTGTTGCATATAATATTAAATTAAGTTCTATATCAGATTTTAAAATATTTTCAAATTGTTCAACTAAATACTTACGAGCAACAAGCCCCCCCATACTGTGAGCAACAATTAGAATTTTTTTGTATTTTTTTTTGTCTATAATTAATTGTATTTCTGTTTTTAATGCATCAGCAATATTTTCTATTGCCGGTAATCTTTTGAACAATCCAAAATATATAAATTTAGTTGTCGGATAATTAAATTTTTTAATTTCATATTCTATCGATAACTCACGATCTTCTTTAATTATTGAAATCATTTTATCCCACCTATTTGCATTTCCACCAAAACCATGAGTAAAAAAAAGCAAATTAGGTGCATGGTCTTTATATTCATTAATTAGTTTTTCTAATTCTTTTTTAATAGCAAAATCAAAGAATCTAAAACCACTCACTTTTTCTTCAAGTTGATTAACTATTGATCTTAAATCTTCTGTTTTTTGTTTTAAACTCAAATGAGTAGAAATTCTTGCAATTAACTCTTCCTTTTGGTAAGGTTTTATAATATAGTCTACACATCCACTTTTAAATCCTTGTTTTATTACTTCAATATCTTTTGAACCTGTAAGGAATATTATAGGAATATCTGAAGTTTTAGGGTTTTCTTTTAATTTATTACATACCTCAAAGCCATAATCCCTCCTTTCTGGTAAAGATATATCAAGTATGATTAAATCTATTTTATTTGAAAATATTTTTTTTAAACCTTCCTCACCTGTAATTGCATAAAAAACATTAAAACCTGATGTATTTAAATCTTTCGTAATACAGTTTAAAAAAAACTCATCGTCATCTATAATTATAATTGATAATTTATTTTTCATATTGTTTATGTTATACTTTTTAATAAAATATTTAATTTATTTTTTATAATGTCATTTATATCAACTTCAATTCATTACAAAAATCATTTATTTTGATAATATTATAATTATCTAAGTATGTTTTGAATTCTTTACAGAAATTAAACAATCTTTCATTGTGATATTGATTAGCAATTTCACACAAGCTTTCATTAAAAGAAATCAAATTATCAATAGAATCATTGTTATTAATATTGTAAGATAATTTTATAGATTCAATTTCTTTTTTGATATGAGGAAATTCACTTCCAAAGTTATTAAGGTATTTTATTGGTTCTTTATTAGAAAATAATGGAAAGAAAGAATTCAGTAATTTATACAATTCATTTTTATTTTCAGCTTTTTTTAAACAATCATCAAATAGCGAATCGTGTTTTTGATTAATCTCTTCAACCGAACAAGTAGAAGAGTAGCAGACTATTTTGATGTTTGTATTTTTCACGTCACTTTTTATTATCATGGCTGTTTCTGCACCATTTTTACCGGGAGGCATATTATAATCCATCAAAATTAAATCGATATGATTATCTTTAACTATTTGAATTGCATCATCACCATTTTTAGCTTCAAATATTTTAATTTTAGATTTAGTTAAATAGATTTTTATTGTATCAATATTACTTTGTATATCATCAACAACTAATATAGATTTGTTTATCTCTGAAATATCTATGAGTTCTTCAACAATTATTTTTGAAGTTGAAATTTTTATTTCATTTAATATTATTTTAAAAGTCGAACCTTTATCAATTATTGAAATTGGCTTCTCAATTTTTCCATTTAATAAATCAGTAATTTTTTTCACTATTGCTAATCCCAATCCTCCTCCATTAGGACTGTCATAATATATAAAAGGTTCAAAAATCTGATTAATTTTATCTTCAGGAATGCCACGTCCGGTATCTTTAACAACAACTTCAATATCAACCAATCCCTCATAAATCTTTATAAGATTAATCTCAAGTTCAACAAAACCTTTATCTGTAAATCGTATTGCATTACTTATTAAGTTTGTTACTAATTTTCTGAATTTATTTTTGTCAATAATAATATTTGGTATTTTCTTGTCAATTTTTATTCTAAGTTCAATTTTTTTTTCTTTCGCTTTTAATTCAAATAATGAATTGATAATTGTTTTAATAGATTTTATATCATAATCAACATTATCAATTTCAGTAGTATTATTCAGAAACATAATATCCTCACGCAATTCAGTTAATATTTCACAATTAATTTCTATTGATTTCAATAATTTAATAAACTCTTCTTTTTCATTTGAAGTAGAAGTAATATTTCTTATTAATTCTAAGTATCCTAATATTGCATTTATTGGATTTCTGATATCATGACTAACATGAGCAAGTGTGTCATATTGAGCTTTAAGTATTTCTGCTGAATTTGCTTGTGTTATATTGTTTCCAACTCCTAATAATCTATATATTTCACCTTTTTCATCTCTTAATGGAATTTTGGTTGTTAAAATAAAAAATTTTTCTTGCCCAGATTTTAATTCCTTTTCTTTATTTATAATAGGAATTCCTGTTTCAAAGATTTTCTTTTCATCTTCAAAACATTCGTCTGCAAACTCTTTAGGGAAAATATCGTGATCGCACATTCCTATTAAATCTTGCCAATCATTTATTTTCTTTTCACCTTTATATGAACTTTTTGCAATATCAGCAAGTTTATTACTTGCAATTATAAATTTATGATTATTATCTTTAATATATGAAAAATTAGGAGTATGTTCCATAAAGGCAAACAACTGATTATTTATATCTTTAACTTTCCCCTCAAGTTTTACTGCTATATCCTTAGATAGTTTATACGATTTAATTGCTTGTAATAGTTCAATATATAACAAACTAACTTCATTTGCTCCTTTTTCAATATAATTGTTAATATCATATTGTTCATATAAATTTAACATTGGAAATTCACCAGGATGTCCAGTTCTTATTATTAGTTGAATAATATTATTTTTTAATGTATTTCTTATATAATTTATTAATTGAAGTCCACTATCATTATCTTCCATCATTACATCTATTAAAGCAACAGCAATATCTTTATCATTAAAATTTATAAAATAATTAATAGCTTCTTCTTTTGATGAGGCATATATAAATTCTAGTTTTTTACCATAAACTTCTTTAGTTGAAAGAGCTTGTTTTGTTGTATTAAAAATATCAAGATTATCATCAACTATTAATATTTTCCAAATATCTTGATTATTTATTTCTATAGTATTTTGTTCTTCAGCAAATTTAAATTTATCCATTTTAAATTATTGTTTTAATATTAATATAAAATTTAACACCCTGTCCTCTCGAACTTTCACATTGAATTTTTCCATCAAAAATCTTTTTATCTTCCACTATTTTTTTTATAATATACAATCCCAAACCTGAGCCAGTACCGGGTTTGGTTGAAAAATAAGGATCAAAAATTTTATGCAAATCTTCATTATTGATACCACTACCATTATCTTTATATAAAAAATTTATCTGATTTGAATATCTTTTTATCTGAATTTCTATTTTCCCTCCTTTTCTGTTTTTAAATTCATCAAAACCATGTCGTATTGAATTGGTGATTAGATTTGTAAAAACCTGTGATAATGCACCGGGATATGTTTTCACTTTAATATTTTCCGGTTCGCTTATAATAGAATATTGCAAATCATATTTTTGCCATTCAGGTTTTAAGGTGTTAAATAACTCACTTAAAAAATCCTTTAATGAAATCTCTCTCAATATACCCGACATCTGATCTCTTGAAATTTCTTTTAAACTCTTAATTAACCTACTCGCTTCCTGCATATTTTTATATGCAGAATTTGCCATATCAATAGTTGGCTCAATAAAAAGATTAAAAGAACTTTCTGTTAAAGTTCCATTTTCATATTTTTCTTTTAATTCAATAGTATTATCTCTAATTGCAGTTATACCTATAGAACCTATTTCTAAAGGTGTATTTATCTCATGTGATACAATTGCTATAAAAGCTCCTTTTGCTTCAAGTGTTTTTTTATCAATCAATTGTTGCTGCTGGGCACTATCTAATTTTTCTTCTATTGTTTTTTTCTCTACTTGTAAATCAGATACCTTTGTGTTAAGACGATACATTTTTTCTTTTATCGTATAATAGTTTTTTAAAGCCCAATTAAATGCCAATAGTATAATCACAATAACAAATAAAACTCTTGTATAAAGCCCGATAATTAGAAAAATTGATTCCCATCTATAATCTAAGATAATTTTGATGAACTCCTGTACTATTAATAACTGAGCTATAGTTAAAAGCGAAAATATGGATAATAAAATTAATTTATTTTGAAAGAATGTTTTGACAATCAAATAACCAATTAATATGGCTGTAATAGTTGATAAAAGAAAATCAGGAAGTGAAATAAGTAATTTTGATTTTATATTATTATTCAATATTAATGTTAGTATAAATACAATAATAGAAAAGAAGATAAAAAATACCTTGAATTTTTTTTTGTTATTAATAAGCCTTTTGGGGGCATATTCAAAATTTATAGCAGCTAACAATAGTAATAAATTATTTAGAGATGAAAAAGTAATTTTAATAAATAAATTTTCATATTGTTGAGAAACTAATACTGTTATACCATAGAAACTCCACATAAAAAGGGATGCAGCTAACAGCAACAAACTATAATCTTTTTTGGGAGTAATTTCACTTAATTCTTTTTCTCCATTTTTAAAAAAAGTAAACCATAAACTTGTTATCAAAATCCCTGAAAAAGATGAAACTAAAACTAAAATCCATATACTAAAGACTTTTATATCCATTTTAATTGAAATTAAAATTAAAACTATTTTAAACTTACTAATACATCCAAAACCTTAGGATGCACAAATATTGCTTGTTTATACTTCCTTTTTCTGATTTCAACAGCACCACCATTGCTATCATTATTTATTGATGTATTTCCTTCAATTGTTTCAAACAATTCATTATCAATTTTTCGCACAAATAACCCAGTATGTTCATATTTCTTATCGCCATTCCAGTCAAAAAAAACAATATCCCCTTCCTTGGGTGTCAACGTAATTTCAGATGTTTTCTTAAAATGATCTATAGCTGTCATACATCCTGCAAAACCTTTTTTATATCCAATATTCCCTAAAGGGAAACCTGCATTGTAATAACACCATGAAACAAATATTCCACACCATTTTTCGCCATTTAAACCAAACCATTCACCATATTTTGTTTTATTTGACCCAGCAGGATTTTCTGTATAACCAATTTCTTTATTAGCTATTTCAATAACTTTTTTACCGTTCAT
Organism: Bacteroidales bacterium; assembly: GCA_023251515.1. Classification (GTDB taxonomy): domain Bacteria; phylum Bacteroidota; class Bacteroidia; order Bacteroidales; family JACABE01; genus JACABE01. The sequence goes on along the minus strand of JAHEYQ010000013.1, from coordinate 24,420 downwards.
TTTTATTGTTTTTATTATTAAATTAATTGAAATAAATTAAAAGCCACCTCCCTCAATTCCCTGATGGCTTGTTATTTTTTACTAATATGCACATATAAAATAATCAATCCATGCTTGGCCATACATACCCTCATTCCAACATTCACCTGAATACTGAGTTCCTTCTCTCCCTTTATTAATCCATTTAAAAGTATGAGTTCCTGCAGAAACATGAACACTTGTTATTGACCATGTTGTACTGTTGCATGTTTTTATATATACATCATCAATATAAAAATAAGTTCGAGTTGGAGTATCTGCATTATAACTTCCATGATTACAATGATAATTCGTTGCAAGATACCTGAACGAAATATATCCTCCTTCCGATGAAGTTATAGTTCTGGTTATAGATACTGTATCATTAGTTTGATCTGAATACAAGGATTTGAAGCCATCATATTGATTTGAATAGGAAAGACTCCAATTACCATTCCACCCATTTGGCATTCCAGCTTCAAAACTATCATAATAAGCTGATGATGTGGTAAATGCAACAACGTTTCCATAGCTGATTCCATGAGAATTTATTGCATACGAACGTATATAATATGTACTATCAGGTAATAAAAATGTTATCAATGCATTATAACTACCGGTTCCGCTTCCTACAGATTTTTTGTTATTGAATATTGTTGGATTGGGATTAGTTATTGACCAGCAAAAGCCTCTTTCAGTAACAGACGAACTTCCCGAAGCTATCACAGTTCCATTTGGAACAGCTTCTGTTATGGTAATTCCCTGCACAACATCCGTAGTAACAGTAGGCAGGGCTCCTTTAGTAGTAAAAGAAACATTGTTACCATAACTTGTACCTGCACTGTTAATAGCATAGGCTCTAACATAATAAGTAGTATTGGGTTGCAGGTTGTTTAAATTAGAAACAAAACTTCCATTTCCACTTCCATTTGGAATTTTATTATTACTGATAGTTGGGTTTGTTGAAGTTGACCAGCATACACCTCTCTCTGTTACATTTACACCACCATTGTATATAATATCTCCACCACAAACAGCTGTGGTTTGAGTAATATTGGATGTGTCGGCTGTTATTAGTGTAGCTGTTGTTGATAAAGATGAAATTGCAGTCTGGTTGCTGTAATATATATTGTTGCTATTTGTTGCGTAAGCGCGTACATAATAAATTTTATTGGGTAATAGAGATGTAATATTACTTGAAAAAGATCCTGTTCCTCCGGTTTCAGTTGTGTGATTATTGTTTATTGTCGGATTTCCGGTAGTATCCCAGCAAACACCTCTGCTTAAAATGATACTCGCAGTATTTGATAAGATAGTGTAATTACAAATGGCGGATGTTGGTGTTATTCCTGTAATTATTGGATTTGATACTAGTTGAATATTGGAATTATTTGCACTTATGCCGGGTATAATTACATAATTTCCAGGTGTAAGTCTCAATGTATCTCCTGCACTTGATACTGAAAGGTTTAAATTTACATTTATACTACTTCCCGTAAATTGAATACCTGCTCCTGCAATATAGGGAGCAGGTAAATTGCTCAAATCATTATAACTACCACTTGTAGCTACTGTAGATAGAGAAGGTTTGCCTGTTAAATTTGACCATGTTCCATCAAAAAGTACAGGTTTATTTAATATCTGGCTTAATCCGCTGCTACTGTTCCAGTCGCTGTTTACCTGTGCAGACGGAATTGTTGGTTTATTACTTAAATCATTATAGCTGCCACTTGTGGCAACGGTAGCAAAATTTGGTTTATTTCTGATAGTATTCCATGTACTATCCCATAATGCTGGTTTTCCTGTTAATGAAGCCCATGTACCATTAAATAAAATCGGTTTGTCCAGTAAATCATTATAACTGCCACTTGTGGCTACTGTTGAGAAACTGGGTTTTCCGTTTAAACTTACCCAGGTTCCATCAAAAAGTACAGGTTTATTTAATATCTGGCTTAATCCGCTGCTACTGTTCCAGTCGCTGTTTACCTGCGATGCAGGAATTGTTGGTTTATTACTTAAATCATTATAATTACCACTTGTAGCTACTGTAGATAGAGAAGGTTTGCCTGTTAAACTTGACCATGTTCCATCAAAAAGTACAGGTTTATTTAATATTTGACTCATTCCACCGCTACTATTCCAATCACTGTTTACTTGCGCGGCAGGAATAGTTGGTGTATTTAATAAATCATAATAATTCCCACTTATTGCAACAGTAGCAAAAGTTGGCTTATTTTTAATACTTACCCATGAACTATCCCAAGGAGTTGGTTTATTTATTATATCATAATAATCACCACTTGTTGCAACTGTAGAGAAGTTAGGTTTATTCTTTATTGTTGACCATGTACTATCCCATAATAAAGGTTTGTTTGTTATATCAGTCCATGAAGGTAACCAAGTATTAGTCCGATATAATCCGATATGATTACCCCAGCTAAATGCTGTATCCCAGTTGGTAATATTTATTGATGTTATGTCGTAAGAAGGATGAGTTGCAAAAATCGGATCAGTTTCAGTATAGCTGGTTGTTCCTGCTTTTTCGGCATATAAGGCATAAGGGACTGAAAGAAGTTCGGAAGTTCCCATAGGAATATAAGAAGTTCCGTTATTTATATCAAATCCTACCTTCACAAAATATGGTCCATTAGCCCAGTTTATGGTATTCATTGAACCGGAATCAATAAGCCCATTTCCAATTTCAAGATTTACCAAACCAAAATTATTCGTTGTTTTATGATGAGTTTCTCTAAACACCACTAGTCCAGCTGTATCTAAATGCAAAATAGAAATTTGAAATGCTACTGCCTGATTAGCTACAATTGTACCATTACTGTTTCTAACTACAGTCTGGTATTTAAACATCTTTGGAGATTGTGCTTGCACATTTGCAAGCGGAAAAGCTAAAAGTAGTAAAACTACTAATTGTGTATATATTTTATTCATAAAGTTATGTTTTTATTTGGTTTTTTGAATTTTAAAATTTTGTAAAGTTTTGTTGCCTTTCATCATTACTTTTAGCAAGTATGTTCCTGTTGGATAAGTAAACATATCCAATTGTATTTCATTCTGCCTGTAAGTTCCTGTATAAAGCTTTTTGCCAAGCAAATCGTAAAGTTCTATAATATAATCGCTGGATTTTCCGGTTAACGGATTTATAGAAATTGTAATAAAATCGGAAGTCGGATTTGGGAATATTTTAATAAAAAATTCCTTATCAGGGTTTTCTGTTATTCCAATAATATACAAAGAATCTTGCTGAAACCCTTGTGTAATAATATTGTAAGCTGAATAATAGGTTTCTGTAATACATTCGCCCAAAGTCCAGCTCAAAGTAGGAGACGAAGCATTTGGTTTAAAAAAATCACCCGAAGAAGTAATCACTTCCGGTTGATTGGTCTGGCAAAAAACACTTCTAAAGCCAAACAGCATAAAAATCAGTAAATTTGTTTTTTTCATATTATGTTTAATTAAAACCCCTACTCCCTACTCATCTGGTCTTTCGGTTCATCCCCATCTTGTTTTTCGGTTTCGCCCCGTTTGTTTAACTCGCAGGATATAATCCAACGGAATTAATGGTTTCTGGCCTCCAATTTTTATTATAAAAGCCTCCCCATTTCCAATAAAAACAGGGCGGCTTTTGTTTTTTTAAACCATCGGTGCTTCTTCGCTGCCTTCAATATCACCGTTATCTTTGCGGCTCCAGCCACCAATATAACGGGCATTAAAATACTCATTGTAAAAATCGGGATTTGTATCCTTAAACAACAGCATCATTTTATCTAAGCGCAGTTTAAGTATATCATCACATACTGCAATAAACTTCAGCATATCTTCCTTAGCCGATTTGCTGGCATTGATAATACTTTGCGGGAGATCAATCACTGCCTGATAATCAGCTACTGCTATGTTCAGCTTATCAAGCTGGTCAGCAGGCATACCCAAATCTATCAGTTTATCCAGAATTGGCAAAGCTGCTTTGCTCACATCGTCGCATCTTTTGCTTACTTCCTTTTCCAATCCTTCTTTTAATTCGCTAGGCGAAAAATTAAACATCGGCATTAACTTTTTGTCTGATGTAGAGCTTGCATAAGTTATACCCAGATTACAAACCAACTGAGCCAGATTCAGCATATTATCACGAGCCATCAATTTGCTTCCGCTCGACGATGCCGATTTAGTCTGCTTATTGTCATTTTCATAAACAAATCCCTTATTCTCTCTGAATAAGATTACGTTTTCTTTAAAAGCCGGTTTAGCAGCCCATACACTCTCATACTTCACAAAAACAAAATCCGTTTTGTTGTACATTTGTAATTTTAATGAAATTGTTTTTTCCATATACGTTATACTTTTTTAATTATTTAATTATTTTTAGGAAATTATCTTTAATAATTTCGCTTCAAAAATACAATATTTATTTTCAATGTTATTCAATTAACAATATTTTTTTGTTAATTTTATGTAATTTATAAATATTCTAAATAATTAAAACAGTCTAAATATCAATATTAATAAGAGTTTTAGGGTGTTTTTTTGTAAAAAAATAAATTTACATTAAGTAAACATTTAATATAAAATGAATAGAATAGATTTAATACAAAATATAAATCATATAATATAACATGCCGATATGTTTACACAAACTTATTTATACTCTCCCCAAGAAAGCAGTTTTGCTTCCCATGATTTCATATTTTGCACCCAAGAAAGCTGTTTTACTCCCCAAGATTGCATATTTAGCATCCAAGAAAGCAGTTTTGCTCCCCAAGATTGAATATTTTGCATCTATGAAAGCAGCTTTGCTCCCCATGATTGCATATTTTACATCCAAGAAAGATGTTTTGCTCCCCAAGATTCAATATATTGTATTCAGGAAAGCACCAAATACATTCGGGAAGGATATAAATAAATTTAAGAAAGGCAAAAACATTTTTAGGAAATCCGAAATCATCCCTTCGAATAACCATTATAAAATTCTATTGTGTGCAATTTATTTATTATAGTTGTAAAAACCAACAAATACTGAATTAATCAATTAATCTATTATGAATTCAGTAGCATGTAAGCCTCCCGAAATACTTTATTTTTCCAATCAAGCATACTCAAACCCAAAAACCTGAGCGAGGCTTGCTTTTACGATAGCGCTTACGGCTTCAAAATCCTGTTTACAGCCCAGTTCTTTTTCAAGCGAGGTTACTGCTTTGTCGGTAAAACCACATGGATTTATATGATTAAAATAATCCAGTTCGGTATTAATATTAAATGCAAAACCATGCATGCTAACCCAATGGCTCGTACGCACCCCTATTGCACAAATCTTACGTACTTTCTTCGGATTGTCAACATCTAACCAAACACCTATAGCACCATCAAGGCGAGTTGCCTCAATGTTATAATGCTTCAATGCAATTATTATGGCTTCTTCTATTTTGAAAATATAATCTTTAATCCCTACTTCAAAAGCAGTCAGATTCAGTATCGGATAGCCAACCAGCTGTCCGGGTCCGTGATAGGTAATATCGCCACCACGGTTAATCTTATGAAATGTAGCATTTTTGGCCTGAAGCTGAATGTAATTAATCAGCATATTATCTTCCGAACCACTTTTGCCTAAGGTATAAACATGCGGATGTTCGCAAAAAATAAGATGATTCAGTATATTGGTTTTTTCTTCGCGCTTTTGTTTAAGAATATCATTAAACAATGTTTCCTGGAAGTCCCAGCACTCTTTATAATCAATCACTCCCAACGAGTGAAACTTTGTAATTTTCGACATTAATGTATTAGAATAAATTTATTTAACTTGATTTTCGGCATGATAAGAAGAACGAACCAAAGGAGCACTTTCGGCAAATTCAAAGCCTTTTTCCAGTGCTTTCAAACGGTAATATTCAAATTTTTCGGGCGTTATGTAATCAACCACAGGATAATTTTGCCTGCTTGGCTGCAAATACTGACCAATGGTAATAATTTTACAATCCACTTCGAGCAAATCATCCATAACTTGCAGTATTTCATCTTCGGTTTCACCCAAACCCAACATAATACCCGATTTGGCTCTCACACCGCTTTCTGCAATCTGTTTCAATACATCGAGACTTAAACGATATTTAGCCTTACTTCTGATAAGTGGGGTTAATCGTTCCACGGTTTCCAGGTTATGCGAAATAATTTCGGGTCCGGCATCAATAACCCGCTGAATACAATCTCTGTTTCCCTGAAAATCAGGAATCAAAACTTCAATACTTGTTTGAGGGTTTATTTCTTTAACTTTTTTAATGCAATTAGCCCAATGCGAAGAACCTAAATCTTCCAGATCATCTCTGTCAACAGAAGTTACCACACAATGTTTCAACTTCATCAAACGTATTGAATTGGCAAGTTTTTCGGGTTCATTTGGGTCTATTGCAAGTGGTTTGCCAGTTGTAACATTGCAAAACTTACAATTTCTTGTACAAATATTACCCAGTATCATAAAAGTAGCAGTTCCTTTGCTCCAGCATTCACCCATATTTGGGCAGTTTCCACTCTGGCAAATGGTATGCAGATGATGGTCTTTTACTATTTCATTTACTTTCAGGTAATTTTCACCTTGATTAAGTCTTATTTTAAGCCATTCGGGCTTGCGTTTTATTTGCATTCTTAAATTCTAAATATACTATTGATGAGATAATTAATTATTAGAATAAATTTTTATTTATTTTTATAATATTATATTGCTATTTCACCTTTTATATGTGGATGCGGATCGTAATCGGTTAATTGAAAATCTTCAAACTTGAAATCAAAAATACTTTTCACTTCAGGATTGATAATCAATTTAGGAAGTTTGCGAGGTTCTCTGCTAAGTTGGGTCTTTACCTGTTCGAGATGATTATTATAGATATGTGCATCACCTAAGGTATGAACAAATTCAAAAGCCTGATAACCCGTAACCTGAGCCATCATTTGCAACAAAATTGCATACGATGCTATATTAAACGGAACACCCAGAAAAATATCGGCACTTCGCTGATACAAATGACAGGAAAGTTTGCCATTGGCAACATAAAACTGAAACATCACATGACAGGGAGGCAAAGCCATTTTATCTATTTCTCCGACATTCCAGGCACTTACAATATGACGTCGCGAATCTGGATTTTTCTTCAACGATTCCACTACTTCCGATATCTGATCAATTACTTTGCCATCCGCTGATTTCCAGTTACGCCATTGATATCCATAAATTGGACCCAAATCTCCTTGTTCATCAGCCCATTCATCCCAAATGCTAACTTTGTTTTCGTTTAGATACTTGATATTGGTATCGCCGTTCAAAAACCATAAAAGCTCGTGAATAATTGAACGTAAATGTAATTTTTTGGTAGTAAGAAGAGGAAATCCGTTTTCAAGATTAAAACGCATCTGATAACCAAAAGTACTAATGGTTCCGGTTCTGGTACGATCTTCTTTGGATACACCGTTTTTCATTACATAATCAAGTAATTGCAGATATTGTTGCATATTATTTATTGTATTTAGTTACAAAACATCCCGGAAATTCTTTTTCTAGGCGGCTTTTTAGTTTTAAGGCAGAAGATTCATTTTCAAACTCGCCCAATATCATACGATAATACAAAGTGTCGCCTTTATTAATTTCCTGTACATTAAATTTTTCTATAAAATTCTTCTTTAATCTTTCCGAAAGCTTTTCCATATTGCTTCGTTTGCGGAAACTGCCGATCTGAATACCATAAACAACCTCGTTGCTAACATATATTTCGGAGTTGTTTACCTCAACGTGTCGGGACGAAACTGTTGGTATTACAATATTATTGGAATTATCACCTGAATTTCCAGAGGTTGAAAAAGCGATATCTTCATTCTCAACTTCGAGATTGGCAATAAATTGTCGTGGAATAATTACTTTCGACGCTATATTATCTTTTAAGAATCTGGTTGAATCGGGGCTGTTATTATCGAGTTCTGCTTTCTTTTTCTTATTGATTTTAATATTATTTGAAGCCAATACATTAACTTTCTTCTTTTTATAAGCTTCGCCGAAAGAAATTACTTTTACCTGTACATTTACCAAACCCTGATACAACATATCCAGTGAATCGGCAGCTGCTCTTGATAAATCTATAATTCTGTTTTCGACAAATGGACCGCGATCGTTTATTCTAACATTAACTGTTTTTTTATTTACCAAATTCCGAACCTCAACCAAGGTATTAAAGGGCAAGGTTAAATGAGCTGCCGTCATCTCGGCAGGATGATACAACTCGCCGTTTGCAGTTTTGTGCAGCTTTAAATGGTCGTGATAATAGGACGCAATTCCTTTCTCAACAAGCTTATGCTGTGCATTTAAGCTTATCTGAGCAAAAAATATTACTATAAATATCAGACATTTAACTCTAAACATTACTTTAATTCAGAAAACAAAAAAAAAAAGATTTGACACCAATTAATATATTAGTGTTTTACTTCAAGATCAGGATTGTGCTTGTGCTTGAAAAAGACTGCAAATAATATGGCAATTATTAATGAATAAATGGCAAAACTTAACCATATTCCATGCCAGTCTTTGCCTTCGGCTGTGGTATAATATTTATCAATAACAACACCACTTATTTTACTACCCAAATAGGCTCCAAATCCGTTTGTCATCATCATAAATAAACCTTGAGCACTTGATCTTATTGAAGAGTCAGTAGTAGTTTCGACAAATAATGAACCTGAAATATTAAAGAAATCGAAAGCCATTCCATAAACTATACATGATAAAATTATCATCCATAATAATTCGGGTGATGGATTGCCATAAGCAAACAAACCAAAACGCAAGAACCATGCTATCATACTTATTAACATTACTTTTTTAATTCCGAAACGTTTTAAGAAGAAAGGAATAGTAAGTATAAAGACTGTTTCGGATATTTGCGATATCGACATGATGATGGTTGAATATTTTACGACAAAAGAATTGGCGTATTCCGGCAGGTTTTTAAAATCATCCAGAAACGAATCGCCGTACATATTGGTAAGCTGCAATGCTCCACCCAAAAACATAGCAAATATAAAGAATAAAGCCATTTTTACATTCCCAAAAAGTTTGAATGCTTTCAAACCCATCATCTCAATCATTGAAGCATCTTTTGATATTGATTTTTGAGGTGGGCATTTGGGCAATGTAAATGCGTAAACGCCAAGTGCTATTGCTGCAAATGCTGCTATTATAAACTGATTTCCGTTGGCTTTGCTTCCGGTTAGGTTGGTTGTCCACATGGCTGCAATAAATCCGATGGTTCCCCATACCCTGATGGGTGGAAATACCTTAACTATATCGTAATTATTATTTTTTAAGATATTGTAAGATATTGAATTTGACAATGATATTGTTGGCATATAAAATATCATGGCAAGAAATATTACATAATATAGTGTATCAGGGTCGTTTACCTGCGGAACAAAAAACAAAACAATACCATAACATATTTGTAATATTCCATAAAGTTTTTCGGCATTCATCCATTTGTCGGCAATAATACCGGTTAATGCAGGCATAAACAATGAAGAAAGTGCCAGTGTTGAGAAAATTGCTCCAAATTGTGCACCCGTCCATCCTTTGGCATTAAAACAATAAGTTCCGATTGTAATTAGCCAAGCTCCCCATACAAAAAATTGCATGAAGCTCATTACTGTTAAACGAAATTTTAAACCCATATTTTTAAGTTTTTATTTTTTCAATCTATTGTTTATTTCATCTCTTATTTGCGATGCTCTTTCATATTCCTCATTTTCAATGGCAAGCTGAAGCAATTCTTCCATTTCCTCCATTGTATATTCGTCGAATTCGTTAGCGCCTTCTGTATGTGAAGCCTTTTGTAAAGAAGTATCTGTTAATTCATCATCTTCATCCACAACTATTCCGGCATCTTTCATTACGCTTTCGAAGGTATTTACCGAACAATTAAACCTGATTGCCAATGCAACGGCATCTGAGGTTCTCGAATCAATTTCTTTGCTTGTAATGCCGTCGGTGGCAAATATTTTAGCATAAAAAACTCCTTCTACAAACTTGTAAATCAATACTTCTGTAATATTGATATTGAATGACAAAGCAAAACTTTTAAATAAATCATGGGTTAATGGACGGCTAGGTTTCATTTTTTCAAGTTCAATGGCAATTGCCTGAGCTTCAAAACCTCCGATAATTATCGGCAATCTTCTTTTTCCTCCTTCTTCGGCAAGTATAAGGGCGTAGGCTCCGGTTTGCGACTTGCTGTAGGATAATCCCATTATTTCCAACTTGATTTTTTCCATTTAATCAGGATTTTGCTAAGTTTGTAATGCAAAAATATAAAAATATTGTGTAAAAACCTTATTTTATATTTAATAAGCATTTTTTTGTTTGATGTGTCCGCTTAATTTGGGTTTTCAGTATTTTTATTTATTTACATGAATTAGTGTATCTATTATTAATTTAAGATATGCAATAGTTTATTTTTTAGAATATTTAATCATTAGTAAATCTTAATTATAAATTATATAAACTAAATTAGTAAATATATATACTTAATTAATCTTCCATATATTTTATTTAATGTTCATTATAACTAATTTAATATATTGTAATGAATTATTAATATACTAATATAATTTTTGCATGTATTTATATGGAAATTTAGTGTACCAATTATATTTGAATAAGATAAGATATTCATAGTATAAAAATATATTATCTTATTCAACAATTATTTTTGATAATGATATACACTTTAAATTAAAATATATTATATTTGCATCTTATTTTATAATTTGTAAATCATAATAAAAAATAAGTAAAAGAAATCTATTTATAAATATATAAAAAGTAATTTATTATGGCAATCAAACAACATACTTCAAAAGGCATTTCGCAAGCATTGCAATACGAAATAGCCACTTTAATGAATATTTCATTTAAATTAGATATTGCTGAATTCGAAGCATTTGATCCTGAATTAAATTTAGATTATAGTGCAAAAATAAGTAATCAACTTGCAATAGTTGGTAATATTGATGCTGATTATATGCTGGAAGCTTTACAAATGGAGGCTACACTTAAAGTAGTAGATACTTCTAAAATAGCTCTTAGCATGATTAAGAAGCTAAAATATTATATTGAAAAAACATTTCCTGATGATAGCTTTATCTTAAATCAGTTTGGTTTTGCCGAACTGCAAAAAGTTAGAAAATCGCAGATAAAATTGATGATGTTTTTAAAGAATTTTGCAAAAACTACTATAATATATAAAGACCAACTAATAACCAAAGGATTAACGCTCGAATTTGTTGATGATATTGAGAAAATTGCAGCAGATTTTGAACAGGCAAATATAGACCAGGATCAGGCCAAAAAGAAACGCTATCTTACTACCGGACAACGTGTAAAAGCGTATAATGATTTGTGGAAACTTATTAGCGGCGTTGCTAAAGCCGGTAAGCTTATTTATGAAAATAATCCTGAAAAGTTAAGAGATTATATACTTGACCGTTCGCCCAAGAAAAAAACTGTGAAACATGGCGGAAAAGAAGTAAGTACTGCTATATTTCAAGGTATTATAAGCGATGCCCAAACCAATCAGATTATAGAAGATGCCATTATCGAAATAGATAATACCAATCATAAAACTACCACCAACGCAAATGGCGAATTCTTTATAGAAAACATTATACCCGGCACTTATAGCATTAAGCTACTGGCATTCGGACATGAAGAATACCATCAATCAAACCTCGTACTGGCTTCGGGAAATCAATCACAAAAATTTAATTTCAGTATGCAGAAACTGGAATAAGACGGAGATTGCAATTATAAATATTTAATTTACAAAGAAGCTTACATCGGTCTGTAATTATCATTCATTTTTTAATAAAAAATGGATTAATCTTATATTTTAACTAAATTTGCAACTTAATAAATACAAATTACAAATATTAAAAATTAAAAAACGATGAAGAAAATTGGTTTATTTTTATTTTTTATTGCTTCATTATCAATGTTAAGCTTAAACTCCTGCAAAAAAGACGACGAAGCTGCAGATGCAGATAAATTTGTTGGCACATGGGTAAATTCTATTGATCCCGGCGAAATTATGGTTATAATCAAAGTTAATTCAAACACAATTTCGGTATCGGGTATTGCCTCATTTACTGTAGTTGGCACAACATTTACCGGAAATCAAACTGATCCAGTTGACAACACAACATCCACTATCACAGGTGTTTTGGTTGGCAATATTCTTACGGTAAACCTTGTAGAAAAAAATTCACAAGGTGTAATAATTAATAACGAATCACTTACATACATCAAGATGTAAATCAATTTCAAAAAAATCTTTAGAAAAGCTGCTAAAATTCATTTAGCGGCTTTTTTGTTGCTTATTTCCCTATAAAAATCAAATTTAATTAAGGTTTATAAATTGAAAATCACTATAGTCAGATAAACTCCTAAAACTGAAATTTAATTTAGATACGTCACTTCAATCAGAATGACAATCAATTGTTTATATCTGAGATGGGGAAATAAAGCGACTTTGCCGCTTTCTTTCCTTATCCAACTAAATATATATAATATGTTTTCATTCAGAGTGAAGCGAAGAATCTACATATATTATCGAACACTTATTATTTCCCATACAAATTTTTCCAATAATATCCATAATCATAAATTGATTCTTAAAAATAAAAAAGGCGGGATTTAAATCCCGCCTATTTATTATAATATAAATTTTGTTACTGTTTAATTCTCATTTTATAGAATGAACGATAAACAAAGTAAAATGCTACTACTAAGAAAACTATACCAACATAATGTGCTATTGGTCTGAATGCTTCAGAAATTGCAATTTCCATAGCCAGTAAGCCAAACAAGGTAGTGAATTTGATAATCGGATTTAAAGCAACAGAAGAAGTATCTTTAAAAGGATCACCAACAGTATCACCCACAACAGAAGCAGCATGTAATTCAGTTCCTTTTTCTTTCATATCCACTTCAATTACTTTTTTGGCATTATCCCATGCACCACCGGCATTAGCCATAAAAATAGCCTGATACAAACCAAAGAAAGCTATTGAAATTAAATAACTTACAAATAAAGAAACAGGAGCAGCATATTTTAATTTATCTGCATCACTCATATCGCTGGTTAAACCAACAGGTGAAGATAAAAATGCAAAAGCCAATGCAAAAGAGAAAATGGCAACAAAAATGTTAAACATCCCTTTTTGAGCATATTGTGTACATATTTTTACAACTTCTTTAGATTTTTCAACATCAGCTTTTTTAGGAGCATTAGGATCTAAATTAATGTGTTCTTTAATATAAGCAACTGCACGGCTTGCACCAGTTGAAACTGCCTGAATAGAAGCTCCTGAAAACCAATAAACAACAGCACCACCCAATAAGAATCCAAAAATTGAATACGGATTTAATAAATTTAAAACCATTTCCGGCTGAATACCCAACGAACCTTTTATAACTAAGATTAATGAGAAAATCATTGTTGTGGCACCAACAACAGCTGTACCAATAAGTACTGGTTTTGCAGTAGCTTTAAAAGTATTACCTGCGCCATCATTAGCTTCTAAGTAATGTTTTGATTTTTCAAAATCAGGTTTAAAACCGAAATCTTTTTCAATTTCTGCACTAATATTTGGAATTTCTTCTATTAAAGATAATTCATAAATAGATTGTGCATTATCAGTTACCGGACCATAACTGTCAACAGCAATGGTAACAGGTCCCATACCCAACATACCGAATGCAACCAAACCAAAGGCAAAAATTGAAGGATAAATCATAAATCCGTCTAAACCGAATGTACTTGCATAATAGGCAACACCCATTAATAAAAAGAATACCATACCTTGCCAGAAAGCGCTGAAATTACCAGCAACTAAACCTGATAATATATTCAGAGATGCACCACCTTCTTTTGAAGCTTCTACAACTTCCTGTACATGAATAGATTTTGGACTGGTAAATAATTTGGTAAATTCAGGAATCAAAGCTGCACCCAGCGTACCACAACTGATAATAGTTGATAAAATCCACCACATATCAGCATTGCCATTAATATCAGGAATTAATAAATAACTGATTACATAAGTTACAACTATTGATAAAATTGAAGTAATCCATACCAACCAGGTTAATGGTTTTTCAAAATCCAGATCATCAACATTATTGTATTTAGCTTTACTAATAACATTATTAATACCAAAAGAAACAATAGATGTAACAATCATCATAATTCTCATGGCAAAAATCCATACAAGTAATTGAGTTTGTAATTCAGCACCGGTAACGGCTAATAAAATAAAAGAAATCAAAGCAACACCGGTTACACCGTAAGTTTCGAAACCATCAGCAGTTGGACCAACAGAATCACCAGCATTATCGCCTACACAATCAGCAATAGTACCAGGATTACGTGGATCATCTTCACCGATTTTAAAGATAACTTTCATTAAATCAGAACCAATATCCGCAATTTTAGTAAAAATACCACCTGCAATACGTAATGCTGAAGCACCTAATGATTCACCAATAGCAAAACCAATAAAACTGGCACCTGCATATTCGCCGGGTACAAACATTAAAATGATTAACATCATAATTAATTCTAACGATATCAGCATCACACCAATACTCATACCAGCATTCAAAGGAATGTTTAATAATTTGATAGGTCTGCGTTCCAATGAAGCAAATGCCATACGTGAATTGGCTAAGGTGTTCATTCTGATACCAAACCAAGCAACAGAATAAGAACCCAAAATTCCTAAAACAGTCCATCCCAAAATCATGGCAACTCCACCAAATCCGAAACTAGCTTCTGACAAATAACCAAAGTAAAAAGCTACTGCAGAACCAATAAAAGCAAATAAAATCAAAAGGAATTTTCCTTGTTGATACAGGTAGGTTTTAGAGGTTTCAAAAATAACCTGAGCAACATCCAACATCGATTGATGTGCTTGTATCTTTTTTACTTTTACGAATTGGTAAAAACCAAACAACATACCTAATATTGTAATTAAAAAGCCCCAGTATAAAATACTTTCACTTTTAATCCCCTCAGGGATAACCAGATTTGCCTCACTGGCAAAACTCAAGGCAGGCAATAATAATGCTGCCACCGCACTGTAAAATCTTTTCATAAGCTTTTGATAAATTTAATTCAAAACTCCTTTTTTTTACAAATATATAAAAAGAAATTTAATTTATAATACTTTGTGTTAAATATCCATAACATTTTTTTAAACATAGATTTGTTAAAAAAGTTTTTAAAGAAGTATTTTTTATTGTTGTAATTTCAGTTGATAATACCTTCAATTTTTTACTTATCAGTTTATTACAGGATTTTTTTTATTTTCAAAGAAACTTTTTTTGTTTAATATATTCACTTGAAGTATTAAACATTTTAGCATTTTAAGATGATATATAATAAAAAAAATTTCTCTAAAATATTTTTGGCAATTAAGTAAAAAGGATCATTTATGGTAAGACTTTAAAATACATTATTATATCTTCAAATTTATTTTTTGGAACGCTGAAAACGCAGATGGCACCTTAAAACTGGAAATGTCTTCCGCACTTTTGCAGATGGCATCTGAAAATTGAAAATGCCATTCGCACTTCCGCAGATGGCATCTGAAAACTGAAAATATTTCAATTTCGCCGACTTGTATCCAAATCCAATCAAAATTCAAAAGGAAAAATGATATAAGAAGTGAAATAAAACCAATTTACTTTATCTTGTATTAATATTTGATAATATTTTAAGTAAATCTTTCTCTAAAGTTTCTGTTGGAGTTTCAATTATTCTACCAATTTCTTTGCCTTTGCGATAAACAATAATTGTAGGAATCTTTTCAATTTTATTTGTGCCTTTTTCAAAATTATTTGCTTTGAAAAAATGATCAATTGCCAATATATCAAGTTTTTTGGTTTTGTAATTAAGCATATTGAGTGTTTTTATAAACCGTGGAATCTGTTGCTGACTATCGCCACACCAGCTTCCCATTGTTATCTGAAACCTGATTTTTTTAAGCAAAGGTTTTATTTTTAATATAATACTTGAGTCAGGAATATAATATTTGTATTCAATTTTAAAGATTTCGCCAAATTCTGTTTTTTTGAAACCTTCCACATTGCATTTACCATAAAGAATTTCTTTATTGGTTTTGCTGTCGATAATCGTTTTATTATATTTTTGTGCTTGATTTGTATTCAAAAAAAACAATCCTATAAAAAGGAGTAAAAATAGATTTCTCATATAGCTAAGTATTTAGTATTACAAAAATAAAAAAGCTTACTGATTAACAGTAAGCTTTTGAAGTTAAATAAATCATAAAAATTACAATGCACCTTCATCATAAGCTTGTTCGCCATGAAGAGCCACATCTAAACCAGCCATTTCATCTTCTTCAGATACTCTGACCGGTGTAATTTTATTGATTATAGCCAACATTAAATAAGTGAAAATGAAACCATAAGCCGAAGCTATAGTTACAGCAACCAATTCTTTAACAAAGAAAGTAGCATTACCAAACCATAAGCCATCAGCACCAGCAGCATTCACTGCTTTTGAAGCAAAAACACCTAATAATATTGTGCCGAAAACGCCACCAATACCATGAACACCCCACACATCAAGAGCGTCGTCCCATTTCATTTTGTTCTTAAGCTGAACAGCCAGATAACACACAATTCCGGCTGCTGTACCAATTATTGGTGAAGCCCATATAGGAACAAAACCTGCACAGGGAGTAATAGTAGCCAATCCGGCTATCGAACCTGTAAGTAATCCAACAAATTTTGGTTTCTTTTCTCTGCTCCATTCTATTATAACCCACGACATTGTGGCAAATGAAGCTGCAATATCTGTGTTTAGGAATGCTGCAGATGTAACAAAATCAACTGCTACTTCACTACCGGCATTGAAACCATACCAACCAAACCATAATAAACCACTACCAATAGCAACTAATGGAATGCTATTAGGAGTAGAATTTTTATCAACACGCGCTCCTACATAAAAAACTGACGCCAATGCAGCAAAACCTGCTGTAGCATGTACTACAATACCTCCAGCAAAATCTAAAACGCCCCATTGAGCTAAAAGACCGCCACCCCATATCATATGAACAAATGGATAATAAACCAGAATCTGCCAGAAAGTTAAGAAAATCATGTAAGATTTAAATGTAACACGATTTGCAAAAGCTCCGGTTATTAGAGCAGGGGTAATAATTGCAAACATCATTTGATAAGCAACAAAAACAATTTCAGGAATTTTTCCGTTACTATACATAGAATCAATAGCTATACCATTAAGGAAAAATTTATCAAAATTTCCGAAAATACCGCCTTCTCCTCCACTAAAGCAAAGTGAATATCCAAAAGCTACCCATAAAACTGTAGTCCATCCTAAAGAAGCAAAGCTTTGGATCATAATACCTAAAATGTTTCTTTTGGTAGCTAAACCACCATAAAAAAAAGCTAAGCCGGGAGTCATTAGCATCACCAAACTGCAAGCAAGCAGCATAAACCCGGTAGAACCTGTGTCCATCATTTTATTTTGTATTTATTGTTTAAAAAAAATTATAATGTAAATCCGAAAACGAAAAATATTTTTCCTGCATATGGGTTAAAAATCAAAGAAGTAGTAACCGGAAGTGAAAATTTATCACTGAGTTGTATTTCTTTTGATGCTGTAGCTCCTAAATTTATAATTCCGGTTTTGGTATTTCCATAAAATCCAGTCAGATTATCGCCAGGTGCATTTAATGCACTACCAATAAATGCATTTAAGTCTGTTTCTCCTATTTTTGTATTATAACCCAATTCAATATATGAAGACATCACATTATCTCCGTTTAATTTTTTAGTATCAGCACCATAAATATTTGCTGCAACTAATAATGTAAATGGAATTTTATCTGTACCATTAAATTTTAAACTTGCTTCAAATAAATGCGAAGTTGCATCTTTATCATAAACAAAGTAGTTATATGATGCTGTATCACTTGGAAAGAAATAATCTGTCAACGTAAAAGTAAACATTTCTTTTGCAAATGTATATGATGCATACAAATCAACTTCCTGGCTTTGTAACCCATTGGTTGAAAATGCACCCCAAGCACCAATTGCTAATTTTCCTTTACTGAATTCCAAAGTTGGTTGAATGCTCGGATAGGCACCACCTAATTGTAAGCCTCTCCACACATATCGATTCATTATACTTGTTGTTAGTTTTAATTTTGATTTACCTTCTTCAGTTTGTGCTTTTACTGTAAAAACTGATACAAAAAGTAGGGTTATCAAACAAATACCTGTAAAAAATTGTTTAAATATATTCATGTTATTTAAAATTGATTATTAACATTGCAAAGTTTGGAATTGTTGTTGTTTTGTATGTTAATATTAAAACGTAATTTGAATTGGTTATTTGCTTAAAATAATTAAGTAAATCACTTAAGAGAGATTTCGTTTTAAAAATAGATTTTAATATTTTTTTTAACATCGAATTAATTACATTTCGTAATTTAGCAGTTTGAAATTCAAAATCAAGGTATGAAAACAAAATTTTCGGTAGGAAACAGGATAAATCATTACAAATTTGGTGAAGGTATGATTATTCAAATCAGAAATAATCAGATGGAAGTTTTATTTTTAGATGAGCAACGCAGAAGCTTTTCTACTGATACAGATGAAGTTGTACTTATTGGTTCTTCTAATTTTGAATTAGAAAGGCTTGAACCACCATTGCCATCTGCTGCCAATAAAATAAAAAAAGAACTTGATTTGCTGAAAGAAGGAAATCGTGCTGAATATTTTGATTATGAGTTAAATAATCAGAGCAAAGCGCAAGCAATGAATAAAAATACACGTGTTTTGCATTCTCTTTTGGGAGAAGGTATGATTACAAAAATATTGAAAAACGAATATCAGATTATCTTTTTGAATGGAGAAAAGCATAATATCCCAATAAATTCACCAGATTTAAAGCTGCTTACAAATTCAGAAATGGCATTAGATAAGCTTGAAATTGAAACCAATTTTCAATCTGATAAGTCAGAATCAATTGATTTATTTGTTGGCAAGCAGGTTTCTATTCCAAACATTGGTGATGGAATGGTAAGTAAAATATTTAATGATACATATGAAGTAATCTTTTTGGACGGGCATAAACAAAGCTTTCTTTTACCCGACAACCCACAACAGCATGAAATTCAAACAATACCCGAAAAACCTGCAAAAACTGATTACATTTCTATAAAAAATGATGCAGATTATTTTGATGAAAACAATTTATTTGTCGGAAAACAAATTAATCATCCTGAGTTAGGTGACGGAATGATTAGCAAATTAGGTGAGAGTTTTTATGAAATTATTTTCTTGAATGGAAAAAAGCAAAGATTTGAATTCGCCGAAAAAACATTCAAACAGAATGTTCCGGAAGAATTTTTATTAAATAAAAATCCAATTGAAAGAGAAAACCCCGTTTTAGTTAAAACTGATAATTCTTTTCGGTTGGATGATATTTATGTAGGAAAACAAATTAATCATCCTGATTTTGGCGAAGGAATGATAAGTAAAATTATGAAAAATTCTTATGAAATTATCTTTTTGGATGGAAGAAAACAAAGTTTTTCGAATTTAGAAAATACTGAAAAGCAAATTGATATTAAACCTGATAAGAAATCAAATGCAAATGCTGAGAATTCCATGTTAACGAATAATATTTTCGATAAAAATGCATTTGAACTACCAATAGAGAAATATCAAAGTACAGCAAGCATTAAGTATCCTGATTCAAAGACACCACAAATTGATGATTTTTTTGAAAAACCGTTAAAAGTTGTGCCTGAAAAGTCGAGAACCAGAGCAGAATCTTCCATACTCTTATCATCTGAAATTGAAAAATACATGAGTAATGATGTAATAATAGGAACAGCTGTTTCTCATCCAAAACATGGCAATGGATTGGTTTGCAATATAGATGAATATGAAATTGAAGTAGTTTTTTATAATCACAAAAAAGTTGTTTATTCTGCCAAAAGCAATGAATTAACATTTCTGAATGTAAAATCAAAAGCTTAGAATCGTATTATAAAGTGTTGTTTTGTAAATTCTTTTCTAAAGAAGATTAAACCGATAAAAAACAAATCGATACTCATACTTACTTGTTCTGAATTTTTGATTTCTGCCCAGGCTTCTTCCATTTCTTCTGACCAATGGATATCGTCAAAAATAAAAACAGTATCAGGTTTTTTATATGATAAACATTGTTGAAAGTATTTCAATGTGGGCTCTTTACGATGATTACCATCAAAGAAAATAAAATCAAAATTGCGATTTTCCTTTAAAACATCTTTAAGAATATTATCAAAGTTTCCTGTTTTTACAATAATATTTTCAATATTAAGTTCCCGGAAGTTTTCAATTGCAATTTCTGAAATATTGTTACTTCCTTCAATTGTTATTAGCTGAGCATTAGGTGCAGCTTTCGCCATATATGCAGAGCTTATCCCCATTGAAGTTCCCAATTCGAGAATATTTTGAGGTTGAAAATACTTAATAAGTCTGAAAAGCAATTGCGCATATTTTTTTTGTTTGGCTGAGTTTAAGGTTATTTCACTAATCGTTCTTGTTTTTGATGATGAGATAAGGCTACCTGCACCAAAATCCTGAATTTCAATTGTTTTTTTGTTTTTTAACAAATCTTTGCGAAGGTTTTCAATTACAATATAATCCAAATATTTTTTTTTATCGTTTATACATTTTATAAGAAGTTCATATACAAAAGGAGAGTGAATATCGAATTTGGTTTGAGATTTAAATCGATATTTTAAAAACTTAAAGATGATTTTAATTTTATTCATTCGGCAAAAATAGTAAAAATTCAATAAATTGTATTTGGCAAATCTTTTATAAAATCTCTGATATTTTATAATCCCTTTTGATATTTTAGTATTCAAATCCAACGAAAAGTTGGTTTAATATATCAAAACATTAAATGCAAATAATTGATTGAAAACACTTTTTTTACAAAATAACTAAATCGGTTTAAATTTTTCTAAATATTTAAAAACTAAACAAATATTTATTATATTTGTAAAGTGAAAAAACAGATTAAAATTACTTGATTTTTCTTGTTTTTTAGTCAATTTTTTTATTAAAATCTATTAATAATTAAATTGTAAAGAATGTTTATATGAAAAAATACATTATGTCAGAAATAAAACAAATGAGATTATACTTATTGTTTTTGATTTTTTTAATGGGATTTACGCTGAATAATCTTAATGCACAGCAATATAATGTTGCAGGTACAGCTATTCCTACCACACCTTCAGGTTGTTATACATTAACAAGTACAACCGGACAGGCTGGTGCTGTTTGGAATATATTTAAAATCAATTTAAACCAACCTTTTGATATCACACTTTCTTTAAATTTCGGAAACAGAAACAATCCTCATTATGATCCACCTACTTGTGGTGCTGATGGAATGAGTTTTGTTTTACAGCCATTGAGTTCAGGTGTTTTTGGTGCAGGTTCGGGTGTTGGGTTTAATGGAATAACACCTTCTGTGGGTGTTGTAATGGATACATATGTTGACAATCCTACCGACCCATCTTATCAACATATTTCTATACATAAAAATGGTGATGAATTGCATAATACTGCAAATCAATTGACTTCATATACCTCTGCTGTTGGTTTTCCTGTAAATATTACTGATGGACAATATCATCTTTTCAGATTTAACTGGATTCCTTCTTCTGGAGGCAGTGGAACTATTAATGTATATTTCGGCAATGCAACTGTATTGCCTGCCACACCTACAATATCATACACTGGGAATGTTATAAACGGAATTTTTTCTGGCGATCCGAATGTGTATTGGGGAGTAAGTGGTTCTACAGGTGGTTGTTGGAATGTTCAAAAAGTTTGTATGACAACGGTTTCAAATTTTGTTTCTGATTCTACTGCCTGTGCTGGTCAACCTATAACTTTTACTGATCAAAGCATTACAGGTTTGCCTGTTGCCGCCTGGGTTTGGGATTTTGGTGACGGAGGTTCCGATTTTGTTCAGAACCCTACTCATACGTATGCTACAGGAGGTACCTATAGTGTTAGTTTGGGTGTTTATACTATGGGCGGTTTTTATTCTACCATCACTCACCCAATTATAATTCATCCAAAACCTAATGTAATCGTAAACGATACCTTTGTTTGCAAGGGAGATACTGCAAAATTAACTGCTATTGGTGCTAATTCCTATACATGGAATAATGGTTTAACGCCTGGAAATATTAAAAAAGTTGTTCCGTTAACTACTACATCTTATATTGTTACAGGTTCCAATACCTGGGGTTGTACAAATAAGGATACAGCTATTGTTACAGTAAATCCCAAGCCTGTTATAACTGCAGTTTCAGATACCATATGCGAAGGTGATACTGCAGTTTTGCAAGCTTCGGGAGCAAATACATATTTATGGAATCCTGGTGGTTATACTTCTAATCCATTGTATGTTAACCCTAATATTAGTACTCAGTATAAAGTAATTGGAACAAATAGTTTTGGATGTAAAGATAGTACAACTGCCAATGTTGTTTTTTATGCTAATCCAATTGTTAGTGTTAATGATGCAAATATTTGTTTGCATGATACTGCAATTTTAATTGCAAATGGTGCCTTAAATTATTCGTGGAATAATAATTTTTCAACGTTAAACCCTTTAAAAGTTAGTCCTCCGGTTACTACTACTTATTATGTAGTAGGTACTGATATAAATAATTGTATTGGAAAAGATTCTGCATTGCTTACTGTAAATAATCCTCCGGTTATTAATGTTGATAGTGCCGAAATCTGTAGCGGCTATTCTGCTACGCTTACTGTAAGTGGTGGTAGCAATCTTACCTATTTATGGACAAATAATAATGCAACTACTAATCCATTAACGGTTTCGCCTCCTGCAACCACAACTTATACTGTAATTGCTTCAGATAATGCAGGCTGTAAAGATACTGCAAGTGGCATTGTTAAGGTTCATCCTAAACCGGTTGCCAGTTTTATTGCTGATCCGATGGTTGTTAATACGGATGCACCGATTGTGATTTTTACTGATCAATCTACGAATGCAGTAAACTGGAGCTGGAATTTTGGTGATGTTAATTCTTCTTCCAATATATCTAATCTGCAATCGCCAGAACATATATTTTCGGGTGGGGGAAGTTATGTGGTATGGCTGGTAGTTGCTTCCGATTATGCATGTAAAGATTCTTCTTATACAAGTATTTTAGTTGAAACACCAATTTCTTTTTATATTCCAAATGCTTTAGTTACCACAAGTTTAAATTCAGAAGTAAACATTTTCAGACCACGTGGCAAAGGAATTGATATAAAGAATTATCAAATGCTTATTTATAACAGATGGGGACAGGAAATTTTTTCGACTACCGATATTGAATCGGGTTGGAATGGTAAATATCATAATGTTGGCGATTATGTTTCGCCGGGTGTTTATGTTTATTATATTACATATAAAGAAGTTAATGGTAAATCAAGAGAAAGAGTTGGAAGTGTAACCGTTGTGAGATAAATTTAGTTGTTTATGGCTTTATAGAATGTTGTTACAGTTTAAATAATTAGTAGTTTGTATTTTGTATTTGTAATATTTATAGAATCCATTATAATTTTTTTGTAATGGATTCTTTTTTTTTTAGAATAAAATAATTAGGTTTGCAGAAAAAACATAAATGCAGTTTAACTTTGCCGATACCAAAATAGAGTTTCTGAAAGGAGTAGGTCCCAAACGGGCTGAAATGCTCACGAATGAACTGAATATCCGCACTTTTGGCGATTTGCTGCAATATTATCCTTTCCGTTACATCGACAGAAGTAAATACCACAGAATTGCCGAAATTGACAACGATTTGGTATATGTGCAATTAAAAGGCAAAATTGTTTCGTTAGAAACTCACGGACAAATGCGGGCAAGCAGATTGGTAGCTGTTTTGAAAGATGATAGCGGCAGTATTGAATTGATATGGTTTCAGGGAATTAAATGGATAAAAGAAAAACTCCGTATTGGTGAAGAATATATTGTTTTTGGTAAACCAAGTCTTTTTAACAGAAGCTTTAATATCAGTCATCCTGATATTGAAACAGTGGCAGAAAGTCAACAGGAGATTACAGAAGGTTTATACCCTTTTTACAATTCTACCGAAAAACTAAAATCGATTGGTTTAAACTCTAAAGGCATCAGCAAAATTACAGCAAACCTCATTTTGATGGCTAAGCAATCAATTCCGGAGACTCTTTCTTCCGAAATTATCGATAAATTCAGGTTT
>JAHEYQ010000071.1 GCA_023251515.1 Bacteroidales bacterium | reverse complement strand
AACTGTAACAGCAACAGCAGGACAGTCTAAAGTATATGGTTCAACAGATCCAACTTTAGCCTATACATTTACACCCGCATTAGTTGTAGGTGATGCGTTTACTGGTGCTTTAGCAAGAACTGCAGGTGAGAATGTAGGAACTACTTATTTAATCAATCAAGGAACATTAACATTAAGTCCTAATTATACTTTGGTTTATAATAGTGCAAACTTTGCAATTACAGCAAAAACTATAACTGTTACTGCAAATTCAGGTCAAACCAAGGTTTACGGAAATGTTGATCCATTACCATTTACTTATACATTTACACCTGCTTTAATTGTTGGTGATGTATTTACAGGAACATTAGCAAGAACTGCAGGTGAAAATGTAGGAAATGCTTACGCTATCAATCAAGGGACATTAGCATTAAGTTCTAATTATACGTTGGTTTATAATAGTGCAAACTTTAGCATAACCAAAAAAATGGTTACCCCTATTGTTACTGCAAATGATAAATGTTTTGACGGAAGCAATATTGCTACATTAAGTAGTCAAACTTTAACTGGTGTTTTAGGTGCTGATGTGGTTATTTTAAATGTTGCAAGTGCTTCATTTGCCACTTCTACTCCCGGAATGCAAACAGTTATTGCAAGTGGTTTAACTTTAAGTGGTGCAAGTGCAGGAAACTATATGCTTTCTAGTCTTACTGCTGCTACTAATGCAGAAATCTACGAATTACCTGCTCCTGTAATAGCTGGTGCATCTTCGTCTTGTCCAAATGTCACAACTCCATATTTTGATACAGATATTAGTGGTGGAACTTATACCTACCAATGGACTGTTTCTGGTGGAATAATTCAATACGGAGCTAATACAGACCAGATTCAAGTTATTTGGAATAATAATTATACATCAGGTTGGTTAAAACTTACAAAAACTAATACATTAACTGGTTGTATATATACTACTGCTGAATATCCTGTGATTATTAATACTTTACCTGCTCCTGTAATTACAGGTTTGAACGCAGTAAGTGAAAATCAAGCAGGTGTAACTTACACTACTCCTTCAGTAACAAATCATTTATATTCATGGTTTGTAGTTGGTGGCAATATTGTAGCTGGTCAGGGTACTAATAGTATCACAGTTAATTGGTCAAATGCAGGTACAGGCAGTGTTGCTGTTACACAAACATCAGCCAGCTCATGTGAAACTACTTATTCAATGAATGTAAGTATTCAGGCTTTAGGTTATACTATAAGTGGATATGTAAACTATGATAATACATACAACACAGCATTGAATGGTGTTACTGTTAATTTAAAAAATGCTCAGGGAATTGTAATCGGAACAGCTGTTACTGCTCCTAATTTTGGAAGTACAGGACAATCAGGATATTATTCTATAGCTAATATTCCTGCAGGTAATTATACATTAGGTGCACAATACAACGGAACATTGGGTGGAAACAATGCTACAGATGCATTAGCTATTCAATTAAATATTCTTGGTTCTTATCCTTTAACAGGAGTAAAAGCAATTGCAGCTGATGTAAATATGTCCGGTGGAATATCTTCATTGGATGCTCTTTATATTAAATTGCGCACTATCGGAACTATTAATACTTATCCTGCCGGTAACTGGAAATTTGAAGAATTTTCTATTACAGTTTCAACCGCAGACATAGCCCAGAATATTAAAGGTTTATGTGTTGGTGATGTAAACGGTTCTTATATTCCTAATATGTTGAAATCTACTTCAGATATCAATTCAATTTCTGATAATACAATAAAAATTCAAAACGGAAAATCATTTAATTATGATATTAAATCTGCTTCTTTATCTAATTTAGGAGCTGTAACTTTAATTATGAATTATAATGATAATCTTTTTGAAATTGAAAACGTTACTTCTTCGTTGAAAGATGTAAAATATGTTGTAAATAATGGTCAAGTATCAATTGCATGGTCAGATGTTATGGGTAATTCATTTAAAAATGAAGATGCAATAATCAGTTTGCAAATGAAAGCAAAACAATCAATTGAAAAAGCAATAGAAATATTTACGATTTCAAATGAAAGTGAATTTGCTGATATTACTGCAAACAGAATAGGTAATGTAAACTTAAAACTATCAAAGGTTATTACTGAAAATGAAAATGGATTTAGTGTAAATAACTATCCAAATCCATTTAACCAAACTACAAATATCAATTATACAATTGCTGAAAAAAGTTCAGTGAAAATCACATTAACTAATTTAATTGGACAAACTATTGCTACGATTACTCAGGAAGTAAAAGATGCAGGTTCTTACAATGTAGTTGTAAATGCGGATGCACTGAATTTAGAAGCAGGAATTTATTTATATAATGTAGAAGTTAAAGGATTAACAAGTTCATTTATCAGAACTAATAAATTAGTTTTAGAAAAGTAATTATTTCAACGATAGGGTAGCAAATTATTGCTATCCTATCGTTTCTACAAAAGTGATAATAAATTCAGATAAAACTTAATGAATTTCACATAAATTTCTGAATTCTTTCAATTGATTTTTTTCAGATTAAAAAGTAGAATAACAACTAATTTATAAAGCAATGATAAAAAGAACATTTTCAACAATAATTTTGATGCTCATATTTATATCAGCATCAATAGGGCAGGCAACTGTTTCTTTAGGAACAGTTACAGCCAGTCCTGGCGAAAATATATCTGTACCTATAAATGTTACAAATTTTACAGGCATAGGCGCTATTACATTTAAAATCCGTTTTAATCCAGGTTTATTGAATTATTCCGGAATTTCAAATTCAGCTTCTTCAGATATTATGGCTAGTGCGACTGATTCAACGATTAATATTACTTATTTTTCAAATTCAGGTGCGCATACATTTTCTAATGGATTGTTACTTAATCTAAATTTTAATTTTATAGGGGTAAGTTCAAGTCAATTGAGTTTCCTTAATAATTGTGAAGTTACACAAGGATTATCAATAATTTATCCAACCTATACAGGCGGTGCAGTAAATACGAATACAACAAATGCAGCTAAAGTTACTATTTTAGGAGCTAATGCTACAAGTGGTGCAAACGTTACTGTTCCCGTAAAATTTGAAGGATTTCCTTCAAATGTAGGTGCAATTACCCAGAAAATTAAATATGATAATACAAAATTAAGTTTTGTAAATATTTCAACATTGGGAAGTTTGACCGGGGCAAATGCAAATGCCAGTAACGGTATTATTACAATTACCTGGACCAATACAAATGGTGCTGGTTTTAATTTTCCAACTGATTTAATTAATCTTAATTTTGTATATACCGGTAGTAATGCAACAAATCTTGAATTTTATTCAGGTTCATTAATTACTAATAATTCAACTGCAAATATAGCTGTTAGCTATTTCAATGGTACTATTACTCCGAATGCAACTTCTGCATCGGTAACTCTGGGTTCTTATGTAAATGCTATACAAGGACAGGATTTTGAAATTCCTTTAAATTTTGCCGGATTTTCAACAACCTTGCCTAACAGTATTGCTGCTATAACTTTACAAATGAACTTTGATAATACTAAATTAGCGTTTATAGGTGTAAGTAACAATACCTCAAATGCAAATATTAGTAGTAATGGTAATACTATTAATTTGACATGGACTTCTACAAATATTACAACCGCAGTAAATATTAACGGAGATTTTCTAAAACTGAAATTCAAATATTTAGGAATAGGAAATGCTAATGTTAATTTTGGTAGCGGATGTGTATTAAGCAATACATCTTTAACTAATGTGGCTGCTAATTATACAGCATCAACAATTTCTCCTGCTGCTTCAGTAAGTAGTGCTACTCTCGGATTTGTTCAGGCAACTCAGGGAAATCAGGTAATTGTTCCCTTAAATTTTAGCGGTTTACCTGCTAATATGGGTGCAGCTACTTTGGTTTTGAACTATGATGTAAGCAAACTAACCTATATTGGAGTTGATAATAATATATTTGGAGCTTCTGTTCAGGCTGGTTCTCCTAATAAAATTACAATTGCATGGAATGCGGCTTCAGCCACCAATATAAACGGTACATTTCTGAATTTAAAATTTATTTATAATTGTACAACAAGCGATTGTGATGCTTATGTAAATTTTGTAAGCGGAAGCGAACTTGCGGACTTTACATTAGCTACTATTAATTCAAATTGGAATAATGGTGGTGTGAATTTTAAGTTCAATGTGAGTGGTATTTTAAAATATGCTAATACTACAGGTGGTGTAAGACCTATCACAAATACTACAATAAAGTTAAAATCAGGGGCAAATGAAATTGCTAATACTACATCTGATGCTACAGGTTCTTTTACTTTTGTAGGAATTCCAAATGGAACTTATACATATGAAGTAATATGCACTAAACCATGGAGTAATACAGCTGTTAATTTAACCGATTATGCAATTATTCGTAGTTTTGTTAATACAGGAACGCCAATATTAAATGGTATTTTTTGGTTAGCTGCTGATGTAAATAATAGTAATTCAGTTAATTTAACCGATTATGCATTGGTAAGAAATCGAGTTAACACATCTTCAGCTGCTGGCTGGTCTAATATTAACTGGATTTTTGATTTACCAATAGTAATTGTTTCAGGAGCAAATGTTTCTGGACAATCAATTAATGGTATATTAAGAGGTGATGTAAATGCTAATTATATCCCTTAATAATTTTAAATTTTTATAAATTAAATTTCAATATCATGAAAAAGTTTTTTTTAATTATTGTCTTTAATTGTTTAATTATATCCTTAAATTATGGTCAAACAATTTCGACAACAAATCAAACATTATTAAATTCTGACATAGGTACAATAATTTCAGTCCCTATTAATGCTTCAAATATCACAAGTTCTTATGGAAATACGATAACAGCAACAATCAGAATTGAGTTTAATCAGGATGTATTACAGTATATTGGTTATAATAATATGAATCCAATAATAACATCAAATGTAACTCCTGCATCTTTATCACCTATGCCGAATGGAAGTGGTGGTGTAATCCAATTTAATCTTGAAGAAAGCACTTTTAGTGGATTTGATTTTCCCAATGGAAAATGTTTTGATTTGAGATTCACTTATAAAGGTGGTTATTCTTCAGTCACTATTACTGGTGCAGAATTTTTACCTACAACCTTTATTCCAGTAGATGCAATAAAAATAAATGGTTCTATTAGTGGACCCACAGTTCCTATAACTTCAGTTTTAGCTGGTGGTTTATGGAGTGTGGGCTCAACTTGGGATTTAAATCATACACCAAATGCAACAAATCATGTTATAATTGCTAGTACAGTTACTATGGATGAAAATGCAACCGTAACTGGTGATTTAACTATCAATTCAGGTGCTGCTTTAACAGTTAATACTGGTAAAACACTTGGTCTTACCGGTAATTTCCTGATTAAATCTGATGCTACTGGTACAGGTTCTTTTATCAATAAAGGAACTTATGCTGGTACTGCAACTGTTCAACGTTATGTTTCTGCTTACACAAATAATACAGATGGTTGGCGTTTCATTTCTTCTCCTGTTGGCAATACTGCCATTGGCAATTTTGTTCCAGGTGGAAGTGATGATTTCTTCAGATATAATGAAGTTCTCGACTTATGGGAAAACTATATGGTTTCACCATTTGGCTTTACAAAAGGAATGGGCTATATGGCAGCTTATGCAGCAAGTGCTACTAAGAGTTTCTCTGGTACTATAAATGATGCAGATGTAACTTTTAGTAATCTTAGCTTAACTCCAATAGCTCTTCCTGCTACACCAGGTTGGCATTTATTGGGAAATCCTTTTACATCTGCTATTAAATGGAATGATGGAAACTGGGCTTTATCTAATGTTAGTTCTACCGCTAAAGTATTAAATGGTGGTGGTACTTATACTGATTTAGGTGCTAATGATATTATTCCTGCTATGCAAGGTTTCCTTGTTCAGGTTTCATCTGCAACTAATGCTATTACCATTCCTGCTGCTGCAAGAGATCATAGTTCTTTAAATTTATTAAATAAATCTACAATTACAGAACGATTGAAATTAACAGCTTCAAGTATTGGTAACAATACCTATGTAGAAAGTATTGTAAAAACAGACGCATCTGCTACCAATGGTTTTGATTCTGATTTTGATGCTAATTTCATTTCTGGATTAAGCGGAGCACCACAACTTTATACTCATGCAGGTAATAATATGTTATCAACTAACGTATTACCAACCATTAATAATAATGTTGTTATGGTTCCAGTTAGTTTTGTTGCAGGTTCTGCTTCAAATTACAAATTAACTGCTGATGGTATCAATACTTTCAATTGTTCAGCTATTACCTTGTTGGATTTAAAGACCAATTCATCTCAGGACTTAATGTCTAATCCGGTTTATAATTTTACAGCTTCTGCTTCAGATAATGTAAACCGTTTTGAATTGTATTTTAATTCAGCAGTTGGTGTTGGCGAAAACAATAAAGGAAACAGTAACATTTACAGCTATAACAATGAAATTTTTGTAAGTTCTGCTGATGCTATCAAACAGGTTTCGATCTATAATACCATTGGACAATTAATCTATAACGTTAACAATCCTCAGGGATCGTTTAAATATAGTTTAAATGGTAATTCTACAGGCTATTACATTGTAAAGGTTATAACTGATAAGAATGTTAATTCTGAAAAAGTATTTGTAAAATAATTTAAAACGAAAGGAAATAACAAATGAAAATAATTAAAAACATATTAGTAATAGCTATTATTACTCTATCACCATTTATTTTAAATGCACAGCCTGGTCATCCTGGACCAACATATACACATGGTTCAGGTCAAAATCAGCCAGGACAACAACCAGTTGGTGGTGGTGCTCCTATTGATGGTGGACTAAGCATTTTACTTGCTATGGGTGCTATCTATGGTGGTTCTAAAGTTTACAGAATGAAAAAATAGTTTTCTTTTTAAAGAGAGCAAGCTGTTTTTTTCAAAATCCAAAAGCCTTGTTATGGTTCTAAACTGTAACAAGGCTTTTTTATTTGGTATAAATTCAAAAAATATATATTAGCTTTGCATGTATTTTTATTAATAAAGAATGATAAAAAAACTTTTAATTTTTATACTTTTAATTTTTATCGGAATTTATCAGAGTTCTGCTAATTACGATTTTAATGCAAATTGTCGGAAAGCACATCAGGCAATTATGGGTTTGCGATTGAATGAAGCCCGCAATTTAATTGCAATAGAGAAAAAAGCTTTTCCTTCCAATCTGATACCTTATTATCTGGATAATTATTGCGATTTTGTTTCTATTGTTATCAGTCAGGATAAAGAAGTTTTTAATAATTTAATTGATAAACGTGCCGATTTGATTTCAAAGCTTGAAGAGGGCGATAAATCATCCCCTTATTATAATTATTGCCTGGCTGATGCTTATTTTCAATGGGCAGTTGCACGTTTGATTTTTGTAAAAGATATTACCAATATGATTGATGGCTTAAAGGCAGCTTTGGAATTTAAAAAATCTTATGCTATTATATCGGCAAATGAAGGCAAATTTCCTGATTTTGCACCAAATCTGAAGCTTTTGGGCGTGATGCAGGCTTTAATAGATGCTGTACCTGAAAGTTATAAAGGAATTGTACAAACCATTGCTTTTAAAGGGAGTTTTGAGCAAGGCATTGCCAAATTGATGCAATTAACAGATAAGTCGATGATTGATTATGATATTGATTTTCTGAAATCGGAATCTTTGTTTTTATTAACTTTTATCGAAATTAATATGCAGGGCGATAAGCACAAAGCTTATTTTTTGAAAAAATATTATAACGATGCTGTTTTTCGCAACGAATTTAAAACCAATGCTGTTCTGATGTATGCAAAGGCACGTTATGAAATGTTTTTTGGTAAAAATGATGAAGCGATAGAAACGCTGGAAAGTTTTCCGAGAGGGAAGGATATAGCTTATTTCGGGTTTATCGATTATTTGTGTGGACGAATCAAACAAAATCGTTTGGATAAGGATGCCGTAAATTATTTTTATGCTTATCTTAAAAATTATAAAGGGAAACATTATTTAAAAGCAGCATATCAGCAAATAGCTTGGTACAATTTATTGAATGGAAATACCATTGGCTATAAAGAAAATATGAAAAAAATTGCCACATTAGGTTCATCATTATCTGAAATAGATAAACAGGCACAATATGAATCGGAAAAAGCTGAAAATCCGAATATTTTTTTATTAAAAGCCCGTTTGCAATGCGATGGAGCATATTATCAACAGGCAGCTAATGTGTTAACTGCTGATAATCTGGTGTTGAAAACCACAAAGGATAGTCTGGAATTTCTTTATCGGATGGGTAGAATTTATCATGAATGGGGTAAAAGGGATGCCGCAATTCCGTATTATGAATTGTGTGTCAGAAAAGGCGATAAATTGCCCTGGTATTTTTCGGCAAATGCTGCTTTGCAACTAGGTTTGATTTATGAAGCCAAAGACGAATTTCCGAAAGCCCGTTTGTATTACAATCGCTGCCTGCTTATGGAGCCTAAAGAGTACAAAAACAGCCTGCATACCAAAGCCAAAGCAGGCTTAAAAAGAATACAATAAATCAGGTTGATATAGCTGTACTAGTACAATTGTTCAAACGAGTGCTCAGGCAATGAATCGGATTGCTCCGAATGGTATGATATGAGCTCGGGCAAAGAATTGTTTGATAATAAATGATTCTACCAGCTATTATTTAATAATGTATCCACAAATCTTTTAATGCTAATAAATAAAAGAAGCCTGTATTCACAGGCTTTTATGTTTAGTTGCTTTTATATGAATTATCTAAAGAGTTTCAAACCAATATTAAAGGTGTAGAAATTTTTTAAATACTTAAAAGAAACATCGTTTGATGAGCTAAGTGGATTAGTAGGCTCTGTGTAATATCTTACATCAAACGAAAAAATGTAAATATCTACACCGGCTCCCCAAAAATATTTAACAGTAATATTTTCAACATTGTTTTTAGTAATTGGAGCAAAAGTTTGAGTTGATGATATTTTACTATCTACAACTACAGTTGATTGTATGCCTCCAAAGCCATGTAAAGTGAAGTTTTTGTGTTTGATAACATTTAAACCCAATACCAATGGAATATTTATTGTTTGAAGTGTAACTGTTTGATTGTACGTAGCAATTTGTGAATTGTAACTGAGCATTCCGGGTTCATTTGCAAATTGTCCCTCTTTTTTATGATAATAAATCTCGGGTTGTAGATAAATTCGACTATCAGACCGCCCATAAATCCCAAACTGATATCCCTGATACAACTGGGTTTTATCCTGATTAACATTATCTATTTTTAGTTCGGCTTTGCTGTATGCAAATTTTAATCCGAAACGCTGAGCGTAGCTATAACTACTTGTTGATAATAAAGCAACTAATAAAACAAAGAATATTTTTTTATTCATAAGACTTAAGTTTTTTTTTGGTTTCTACAAAGATAATATATATTTTAGCAATGTTTAAAAAATATTAACAAAATATTTTTAATTGCTTATTAATATAAAATTGTAAGTTTAGCAAAAGCAGACTTTTTATCCTAAGTTCTATAAATCAATTAGTGTACCATATCTTGAATTCAGGAACACGGGCTTTACTGACAATGATTTTATCAGGTAGTTGCACGGTTACATTAATTGATAATTTACTTCCAAACCAGACTGAAATATCCTTGATAGCCTTGTGTGAAACAATGTATTGTCTGTTGGCACGAAAAAACTTTGATGGGTCGAGCTTTGTATATATATCCTCAAGAGAACTATCCATAGTATAAGTTTGATTATCTAAAGTAAAAATCTTCACCATTTTAAACTCTGAATAGAAACAGGCTATCTTATCAGCTGCCAGTGGAATTAATTTATCCTTAAATGGTATTAAGAAATTTGATTTATATACCATTTTTGTTTCTTTGATAGCATTCATTATATTGGCTATCATGTCAGTATTATCTATTTTTTTTTCAGTTAAGTGCCGGAATTTCTCTATAGCACGTTCAAAACTTTTTTCATTGATAGGTTTAAGCAGATAATCAATACTGTTCACTTCGAAAGCTTTTAAAGCATATTCATCATAAGCCGTAGTGAAGATTATAGGACAGCTTATTTGAACTTTTTCAAAAATTGTGAAGGACGAACCATCAGCCAGGTGAATATCCATAAAAACCAAATCAGGAGTATTATTCTGTGAAAACCAATCAATACTTTCGTCCACGCTTTGTAAAACGGCAATCACTTTTATATCACCGACTGATTGACTGATTAAACGTTGCAGTTTTTGAGCAGCAACGAGTTCATCTTCTATAATTACAGCATTCATTGTATATGATTTATTTCAGTTGGTTTATTAAAGGTATTTCCACACAAAAGACATCCGTTTGAGTAATGATCACTTCTTTCTTAAATAAGAGGTTGTATCGGTCAGTAAGGTTTGCAAGACCTATTCCCTCACCTTGTTCTGGTTCTTTTTTTAATTTAATGATATTTTTTACACGGATGGTATCATTAGGTGTCGTTTCTATAGTAACAATTAAAGGAAAAGTTTTGCTTATCACATTATGTTTTATTGCATTTTCCACCAATAATTGAAGGCTGATAGGCATAATCAGCCAAGTTTTATATTTTTCGTCAATATTATATACAATTCTGAAACTTTTTCCATATCTGATTTTTAGCATATTGGCAAAAGATTCTGTAAAACTTAATTCATCTGATAAATGCGTAATTTCCTTATTGTTGATAACATAGCGAAATACCGATGAAAAATTTTGCAGGTATTCATGGGCACTATCATCATTCATACCGATTAATCCATCAAGTGTATTGAGTGAGTTGAAAATAAAATGCGGATCAAC
Organism: Bacteroidales bacterium; assembly: GCA_023251515.1. Lineage (GTDB taxonomy): Bacteria > Bacteroidota > Bacteroidia > Bacteroidales > JACABE01 > JACABE01. The sequence goes on along the minus strand of JAHEYQ010000071.1, from coordinate 7,911 downwards.
CTGACTTTTTAAAACCTGATAGCGAATGCGGATATTTTCAGCTATAAACCTTTCCTGCTCTATAGCTGCTTCTTTTTCTTTCTTAGTCATGTAAACGAATAGCGTTGTAATATGTGCGATTGCTACAATGATTAAATCTTTAATTCCATTTTTTAAACTTTCATTTTCTATGATTGACTGATCGGTTGCACTAAAAAAGAACAGTATCTTTGAAAAAATAAAGCTGAGAACTAAAGCAATTATAGTAGTTCCAAAAATCCATATTATATATTTTGTCGATGCCTTTCTTTTAATTTGAATACTATTTACATTAATAACGTATATGATATAAAACAAAATAGTATTACTAAGAACGATATAAATTGGTTTAATAAAATTTATTTGACTAAGCGGTTCGTTAAAGAAATAACTCAGTAACATGATAATACTTAGTTGATTGCTTATCCATAGTGTAAGCACAAGTGCCCCTTTGTAGGAAAAATAGTCGATTGATTTAAGTCTTTTAATGCTTGAATTATTCATTCTGAGATTATTCTATTTAATTAACAAATTTTCTTATAATTTTTTTGTGCATGCCGAAACTTGTTACATAACAACAAAGATACAAATAAATAAAAATGGTTGCCTGATATAATTCTTGTTTGATTAAAAAACTTCGTAACTTAAAATCTGTCTGATGTTCTTAAAAAAACTTTTTTTAAATACTTAACCAGATTAAAATCCAGCTATTCCAAGATGTTTATCTTGTATATAACATAGTTTTCTTCAATTAAATCACTTAAAGAAAAGCATTTAAGCATTTCTATAACAGCTTCTGTAATATTTCCGTTATATTTTTCTGATAACTCGTTGCCATCCATCAAATTACAGGTTTTAAATATAACAGTAATTTCTGCTTTAACAGATTTATTAATTTGTTCAGTATTGTTATTCATGATCTTTTAATTTTATTCATTAACAGGTATTGGATTAGATAATTTATGCTGGATATATGGAAAGGATAATCTGATTCTATAAGATAAATCAGATTATCCATAATTTATTTTTAATGCTATGATTTTATTTGGAGTTTAAGTTTATGATTAACTTTTTTGACCTTTTTGTTCCAGTAAAACTTTCTGCGTTTAGATCTGATACGGTCGAAAATATAGTAAACAATTGGTACAACAATTAGAGTCAGTATCATTGAACTAATTAACCCACCAATAATTACCCAAGCCATACCATTTTTCATTTCAGCTCCGTTACCCGAAGCCATAGCGATAGGCAACATACCAAAAATCATGGCAAATGTGGTCATTAAAATCGGACGAATACGTTCCTTTCCGGCTTCAATCAAGGCATTAAAAGTACTGTATCCTTTATCATATTTCATGTGATTGGTAAAGTCAACCAGTAAAATTGCATTCTTTGCAACCAGACCTATCAACACAATTAAACCTATTATACTGAATATGGTAAGATTATTCATAGTTAAAGCCAGTGCGAGAAAAGCACCAATCATCGACAAAGGAATTGAAAACAAAACAACCAATGGATCGGTTAAAGAGTTATAAAGTATAACCAAAATAAAATAAATAAGTACAATAGCTGCAAGAAAAGCATATCCGAGACTTCCGAAAGCGGAACTTTGCATTTCCATAATACCACTTGGCTTAATTGTAATATCCGATGGAATTTTGCCTGCAATTGCAGCCATGATTTCAGAACCTACAGTCCCTGTTGGACGTCCATCAACATTAGCTTTTACAGTGATGGAAGAAATACGGTCGATGCGTTCCAGTGCTGAAGGACCTAAACCATAAGTAATTTCTGCAAATTGGCTCAATTCAATTATTTCACCTTTTTTATTTATGAAGGTAAGTTTAGATACATCTTCAAGTTTTGTACGGTCGAAATTATCGATACCAATCCTGATATTATATTCAAAATTTTCATCTTTGAATCTTGATTTGTCGTAGCCGTTCAGTGAAGTACGAAGGCTTGTGCCAACATCACTTACCGATAATCCAAAAGCTGCCATTTTTTCACGGTTGAGTGTTACCTGAACTTCCTGACGGGGATCATCTATAGAATATTTAACATCAGAAGTACCAGGGGTTTGCTTGATGGTTTCCTTAATCATAGCAGCAGTTTTCTGAACATGTTCATAGTTGGCACCCTGAACAATAAGCTGTATAGGTTCAGAACTACTTCCACTTAATGATGATGGACTTGCCTGTGCACGAACACCGGGGATATTGTTCATAATTTCAGCCTTTATGAGTTTTGCAAACTCAACTACACTTATTTTACGTTTTTCTTTATTAATCAATTTAACTTCAATCTTTGTTACATTGTTTTTGGTAGTTGTACCCGATGAACCAACAATAGTATAAATCCGCTCAACTTCAGGATGTGTATTTATTATTTTTTCGGCCTGCATGGTGAGCATATTATTTTGATGTAAAGTTAGTTGAGGATTCATATCCAGTGTAACTGTAATTTCACCTTTATCTACTTCGGGCATAAATGCGAAACCAATAAATCCACCGGTTATTAATGAAAATGAACCTATAAATAAAACCAGTGTGAGTAGCAGTATGATTGTTTTGTGTTTTAAGCTTGAAGCTAAGATTTTTCCATACCAGTTTTTCAATGCATTGAAAATGTGTTCAATGAAACGGGAGAATCTACCTAAAAGGGAATTATGTCTATCATCCGGCAATTTACCAAAACGCGACATCAATAATGGAGTTACTGTAAATGAGACTAATAAACTGCATAAAGTGGCAACTACAATTGGAATGGCAAATTCTTTAAGTATATTACCTATTAATCCGCCGCTTATTGCCATAGGCAGGAATACCACCACAATAACAAGCGTAATTGACATAGCAGTAAACATTATTTGTTTACTTCCATCCAGAGCAGCCCGCCATTTTGTTTTCCCCTGTTCCAAAAAGCGGAACATATTTTCGATAACAACAATAGAATCATCCACCAAAATACCCACTACAAGTGATAATGCCATCAAGGACATCATATTCAGTGAATATCCCAGTATGTACATAGCTATAAATGCGGGAATAATAGAGAGAGGAACAGCAATCATTACAATCATTGCACTTCGGATATCATGAAGGAAAATAAAACATACAAAGGCAACGATTAGTATAGCCAGAAATAAATCAAAAACCACAGCATTAGCAGAAGCTTTTGTGTAAACAGAATCATCGGTAGCGATTTCAAACTTAACATTACTGCCGGCATATTCTTTTTCTATGATTTTAAACTCTTTCTTAGCCAGATCAGCAACATTCACAGCATTTGCATCGCTTTGTTTTTGAATTGAAATTCCGATAGCATCATGATTATCAATTCTGTTAATCAACTTTTGCTCGCTAACACCATCTTCTATTTCTGCAACATCCTTCACCTTTACTTTACCTCCGTTGGCTGTAGTTAAAATTACTGTATTTCTTAGTTCATCCAGACTTGAATATTTTGCAGCCAGACGTACTGAGTAAACAGCATTTTTGTTTTCTACATTACCTGCCGGTATTTCCATATTAGCACTGTTTATAGCCTGCATTACCTGCAAAATTGAAATCTTATATGCATTTAGCTTCTCAGCATCAATATTTACCTTTATTTCACGTTCATTTCCACCATTTATTTTAACTATCCCTACACCCGGAAGTTTAGCCAAACGAGGTTGAATACGATCAGTTACTATTTTATAAAATTCAGTAGGAGATAAAGATGATGTTGCTGCAACACTAAGAATAGCTTTTTCATCCAGAGCTACTTTATTAATGGATGATTCAAGTACTTCGGTTGGTAAATTGGCTTTTATTGCAGAAATTTTACGTTGTGCTTCCTGAACAGCCAGATTGGCATCAGTACCTTCATTAAGTTCGATGGCTATTACAGATAAGCCTTCCATGGATGTTGAACTGATTTTTTTTAAATTTTCGAGCGTTGACAATGCGTCTTCAATCTTTTTTGTAACCGATGTTTCTACCTCTGAAGCTCCTGCACCCGGATAAACTGTTTGTACAGTAAGCATAGGTAACTCAAACTTAGGTATTAAATTAAGATTAAGCATATTGTAGGATATTAAGCCTCCTGAAATCAATAATATAAATATTACTGCTATTATTAAGGGCTTCTTTATTGATGTTTCTATTATTGACATAATTCTATGTTTTTATTTATTTGATTATTGATACTTTTGAACCATCAGATAAGTTTATCTGGCCGTTAGTAATTACATTATCACCTTTATTCAGCCCTGAAACAACTTCGACCTCTGAATTGTAGTTACGTCCAACTCCTATTTTCACCAGTTGAGCAATATTGTCTTTTACTACATATACTGATGGATCTTTTATACTACTTATAATGGCATCGCGTGGAATCATCAGTGCTTCACCACTTTTACCCATATTTACATTCACATTTACATAAGTTCCGGCTTTAAGTTTGTTTTTGCCGTTGTTTGCAATTTTTACTTCTACCAGATAGGTATGTGATGTACTTGCTTTCTGATTAATGTTAGATATTGTTCCTTTGTATATGGTTTCAGGATATACATCAGTGGTTACACTAACCTGCTGCTCATTGTAGAGTTCATAAGCATTTGATTCAGAAACATCTAAAATCACTTTCAGTTCTGAAATATCTGCAATTCCGGCTATAAACATTCCTGCATTTACATAAGCTCCCAGTTCTGTGTTTTGAGAAGTAATATATCCGCTGAAAGGTGCTGTAATTTGTGTATCATCCCATTGTTTTTTTGCATTTTCCAGTTGTATGGCTGCATTTTCATAAGCTAACTGAATATCGCGCAATTGTGTATCGGAGACAGCTTCACCTCTACGCAAAGCTTTATAGCGGTTGATGTCGTCCTTACATTTGTTGTAATTCAGTTTTGCATTTTCATAAGCAAGACGTTTGTATGTATCATCTATTTTAACCAATACTTTTCCTTTGGAAACGTAATCTCCCATTTTGAAATTTACCTGTACGATTTTACCAGTTGTTTCCGAAGCTATATTTACTTCTTTGGCAGCTTGAGTTGCGCCTGTCAGTTCAATATTTCCGTTTGTTTCTTTCATTTCAGCTGAAGCTACTGATACAGCAATGTTAGTTTCTGTTACTTTTACCGTTTTGCGGCTATCAATTACTTTTTTGTTGGAAACCAGTGTCCAGCTCATAATTCCTATGAGTACAGCTATTATTGAAATTGCTATTATTGTTTTCTTTTTAATATTCATTTTGTTTGTTGTTTATTTATTTTGTGTTATATATTCCTGATATTGTTTATTTAAAGTAGTTAATTATTTGTTGTATAAATTTCTGATTTCTCCATTTATGGACATAATCTTTATTTCACTGTCTCTGAAGTTATATATTGTTGTTAGATATCCCGACTGTGAATTATTCAGGCTTATTTCATCCTGCAGAAGATTACTCATATTGGTTAATCCTTCGTGGTATTTCAGCGAAGACTCATCATATATTTTTTCGGCCAGTTTCAGGTTATTCTGCTGACGACTTACATTGTTTTTATTATTGATATAGTTGTTTAGTGCATTTTTGTAATTCATACTAAAACTTTCTTTTGCGGCGTCTAACTTATCCTGTGTTTTTTGATATTCAAGCCTTGCCTGATTTGATTTTGCATGCTTTTTGAAACCATCGAAGAGAGGAATTGACAAGCTGAAATTTAAGTATGAATATGGATAAAATTTATTGCTGCTGCCGAAATAATCTTTAAAATCCGATTTCAAACCCTGATATGCAAATAAGCCTGAAACACTTAACGTTGGCAAATATTCGCTTTTTACCATTTTCTGATTCAAAAGATTAGTTTGCTGTTGTGATTCGAGTAGTTTGATGTCCACTTGATTTGAAAAATCGGACATTAATGCAGGAGTGTTCTGCAAAATAGGCACATCTGTTTTGTCGGTCAGGAAAATGTTCTGTTCCTGCGGAATGTCCAGTAAATATTTCATCATATTCATCTGTTGTTCAAGCGTTGCCCGTGTGTTACTCAGTTGTGTGTAATAATTCTCCAGATTTACATTAACTCTGTCAATATCCACCTGCTTTCCAATACCGTTTTCGACAATTACTTTTGTTATATTTTTCAGTTTTTCAGAACGTACAATATTCCCCTCAATAAGCTTTTGCTGTTCTGTAGTAGTTAGTATCAGAAAATACAATCTGGCTACTTCAGCTGCAATTTCTTCGCTTGCTTTTTCTACACTTAAATTAGAAAGTGCTTCCGATTTCTTTGTAATTTCCAAAGCTAATAAGTTGGTTCTGTTGTATAAAACCTGACTTATGCTAAGCGATGCACTGGCATTGTATTGGCTTCCCATTTGCATGGCAATGTCGGTACCCGGTTTGCCGATAAATGAACCAGGAATGACTGTAGTGGGTAATGATAGATTATCCTGAAAGTTTCCTGATAAATTTATTTTAGGGAGTAAAGCTGCACGTGTTTCTTGCTTTTTATATTCGGTTTTTTCCCTGTCTATTCGGGCTGACTTTACATTGATGTTGTTTTCAACGGCTATTTTTACACATTGCTGCAACGATAACCCTGTGCTTTTGTTTTCCTGCGAATATACAAGTTGACTAATTGTTAGTATTAAACTTAGTATTAAAATTGTCTTCTTCATAAATTTGTAATATTATTTTATGAAGCAAAATTATTTTGTAATCATATATTACATTTGAAAATAATACCGAAACGGAAATTTTAAATACTGAAATGACTTAATCGTATCCCTAAATAAGTATCATATAATACAGAGATGTGTTTTAAAAAAATTATTTACACTACCATTAATCAATATAGATTACAGAGTGCTTGTTTCTTCAGAATTACATTAATATTAGAATCATAATACACACCCGATAAAAAACCTGTCTTTTCATATGCTGTGCACTTTCACATCGAGCAAAAAGTTGACTTTTCATATGCTGTGCACTTTCACATTGAGCAAAAAGTTGACTTTTCATATGCTGTGCACTTTCACATTGAGTAAAAACATGACTTTTCATATGCTGTGAACTTTCACATCGGGTAAAAAGTTGACTTTTCATATGCTGTGAACTTTCACATCAAGTAAAAAGTCGTTTTTTCATATGTTGTGCACTTTCACATCGGGCAAAAAATCGTTTTTGAAGCATCTTTTTTTAAAATTTGCTGATATAATTTTATAGGAGATTAAATCAAAATATTATTTTCGGTTTTTAACAATTTTCTTTCCATTTTCACAATAATAAAAGCCAAATGGAGTTATTATATTTACTCGCGAGTTTTATTAATTCAATGATTTATTAATTTAATTTGTAAAATAATGGCACATTCATGGTCATTTACATCCAATGTTTTCCGTTTGCTTGCCGAACGTAGCTTGCAACGGTTTTTCAAATTCTGCTTTATTTTATTGGAAAGAATGAAATCAAACACAACTGATCCGTTTTTCAATGATAAACTAATACAGTTATTACCTTTATTTACTTCTTTTAACGATGTTTACGATCAGAAAATTGTAAACAAATCATTCAGAATAGGCGATACCAAATTGCTTAAACAGCTTTTGAAACAAATGTCGTCTATCAATGCACACAAATGGGACGTTGCTATTCAGAATGTTTTTCTGAAAACAACACCCGAATATTCTACAATTTTTCCTAAGGGATTAACACCCCTGTCAACACTTCCTATCGAACAACGTATTAAGTATCTGGGAAGTGCTGTTGTTGTAATGCAAAACTATTCGGCTCTTTCACAGGTTATGAACGAAATGATATTGTTTCACGATTCATTATTAAAAGCCCGTGGAAATCAGGCGCAAAAAGATGGAAATGTAAATGATTCGAAAGAAGAAGTAATGCTGAAAGCTTACG
>JAHEYQ010000012.1:7969-83900 GCA_023251515.1 Bacteroidales bacterium | reverse complement strand
TCGAACATGTTCGAGACTCTTCAGTTTGTTCTGCCATACTACGAACCCAACCACCATCTAACCACAATATATCTACTTTTCCATAATTCAAGGTAAGTTCTTCTATCTGATTAAAAGTAAATTGCTGAAAACGTTTCCATCTTACCGGATATTTGGCAGTTTCATAATTAACATTGCGGTCGATTGGTGGAAAATCAGGACACCAATAATCATTACTATTCCAATCGGGTTTACTAAAATATGCTCCAATTCCAAAATTTTCATTTCGGAATGCATTAAATATTTCTTTTGTTACATCTGCCCTTTTGTTGACCGAAAACGGACATTCTTTGTCGGTAATTTTATAATTTGTTTGCTTGGTATCAAACATACAAAAACCATCATGATGCTTAGTAGTAAATACAACATACTTCATACCTGCATCTTTAGCCGCAGCAGCCCATTTTTCAGGATTAAAACGAACCGGATTAAAAGAATACTTCAATGCTTCATATCGTTTTACATATTCAGTATAATCAGGAATTTTTCGTTTGCACCAGTTTTCATCCTCCGGGCATAAAGACCATGATTCAACTATACCCCATTGACTATAAGCACCCCAATGCATTAATAATCCAAACTTTATATCTTGCCACCAGCTTAATTTATTTAAAACTAATGTATCAGTTGGCTTTATATACAAGCTATCTCCAGATTGTGAATTAGCTGATTTATAAAAACTTATTAAAAACAAAGACATTAGCAAAATGCGAGAAATTTTATTCATGGTATTATACATTAAATGTATGCAAAAATATCAATTTAAATCCAAATATAAAAACATCTTTTTAAATATCCTTTTTCTTGTAAAGAATCAAATTAAGAAATCATAAGTATAGTTAGTCAAAATTTCAATATCTTGTTTATTAATTTTGTCGAACAATAATATTCATCAATTTACACCAAATTAAATCAATTTAAATTAATTTACTAATTTTGCTACTCATAAAAAAACTAATGAATAAGCATTATAATAATATTTTTGAGATATTTAAAACAGCATTGCCTCCAGCTTTTAAAACCATTAGATGGCTTTTAAGTTTAATGATTCCAATATCTCTGTTAGTAACAATATTACAATATTTTGGAATAATTGGCTTTGTAGCTGTTTTTTTAAACCCAATATTTGAATTAGTTGGGTTGTCGGGGCAATGTGCCTTTGTTTTTTTAACAAGTATATTTCTGAACATTTATTCAGCAATAGCTGTCATTTCCAGTCTTTCTTTGTCCAACAAAGAAATTACAATTTTGGCTGTAATGTGTTTAATTTCTCACAACATGATTATTGAAACCATCATTCAAAAAAAAACTGGCTCATCAGCCATACAAATGGTGTTGGTGCGTCTGTTATCGAGTATCTTATGTGCCTTTGTACTTAACCAGTTTATAAAATCCGATACCCCTCACTTAAATCAAGCTATTTCAAATATTCAAAATTTATCAATACTTAATTTATTGCAAATTTGGTTGATAAATACTTTCTATTTATCGCTAAAAGTAATGATATTTGTAACAAGTTTAATGATATTACAGAAATTTCTTGAGAAATCAGGTATTATCGAAGTTATTTCTAAATTATTTGCTCCATTCTTAAAAATCATGGGGTTACCCCCAAAAACTTCATTTCTTTGGATTGTATCAAATGTTTTAGGTTTTGCTTATAGTTCAGCGATAATTTTTGATGAAATTGAAAAAGGTAAATTATCAAGAGAAGAAATCAACCTACTCAATTATCATGTTTCATTATCTCATTCTTTATTAGAAGATACACTCCTTTTTTTAGCAATAGGAGTTGCTCTTTTCTGGCTAATAATACCTCGGCTGATTTTAGCAATAATTGCAGTTTGGTTATACAAATTCTTAAATTATAAAATTTTGAAAAGCATTAAAAATTAATATTATTATCTTTGCAAAAAAATTATAAATCAAAATACGATGAATACAAAAAATCTAGGATTCAATTCAAAATTAATACATGGTGGTGATTTCGAAGATGCATTAGGAAGTGCAACAGTTCCAATTTACCAAACATCTACATTTGCATTTAAAAATGCTGACCATGGTGCTGCTTGCTTTGCTGGTGAAAGTGATGGTTTTATCTATACAAGAATCGGGAATCCAACAATTGGAGCTTTGGAAAGTCAGATTGCTGATTTAGAATCAGGCTTTGGAGGTATAGCTGTTAGTTCAGGAATGGCTGCAGTTACTACCATTTATATGGGAATATTAGGACAAGGCGCTCATATCGTGAGTTCAGCAGCAGTTTATGGTCCTTCAAGAGTTGTTATGGAACAACATTTTTCACGTTTTGGAGTTGAGTCAACATATGTTAATTCCGAAAATATTGAAGAAGTAAGAAATGCAATTCGCCCGAATACAAAACTGATTTTCATTGAAACTCCTGCAAATCCAACCATGGGAATTACAGATATTGAAGCTGTATGCAAAATAGCAAAAGAACATGGTATTTTAGTTGCAGTTGATAATACTTTTTGCAGCCCATATCTTCAAAAACCACTTGATTTAGGTGCTGATATTGTATTTCACTCTATGACTAAATTCTTAAATGGTCATGCTGATATTGTTGCAGGTATTATTGTTGCAAAGGAAGAAACTATTTATAAAAAACTCAGAACCATGATGATAAATATGGGTTGCAATATGGATCCACATCAGGCATATATGGTTATCAGAGGTTTAAAAACATTAGGAATAAGAATTGACAGAGCACAGGAAAATGCTATAAAAGTGGCAAATTTCTTAGAAAATCATCCCAAAATTGAATGGGTTAAATATCCTGGTTTAACTTCTCATCCTCAATTTGAATTAGCTAAAAAACAAATGAATGGACCTGGTTGTATGATTAGTTTTGAATTAAAAGGCGGTGTCGAAGCTGGTAAAATTTTACAAAACAACGTTCATTTAGCTATTCTTGCTGTTTCACTTGGAGGAGTTGAAACATTAATTCAACATCCAGCCTCAATGACTCATTCAAAAATGGATAAAGATTCACGTGAAAAAGCCGGAATCACAGATGGTTTAGTTAGATTTGCTGTTGGTATAGAAAATGTTGAAGATATTATAGCTGATTTAGATCAGGCATTATCAAAAATATAATTTTGACCAAATAATTAAAAAAAAGCCTTTGATTTTTTTCAAAGGCTTTTTTTTATTAAATTAGCAGTCGAATTTGTAAGCAAAAGTCATGAATAAAACATTAAAGATTTGTATTGTTTTTTTTATTTTATTTAGTACAAAAATAGCTGTAGCTCAAAAGGTTGGCTTAGTATTAAGTGGCGGTGGAGCAAAAGGAGTTGCTCATATTGGAGTTATAAGAGCTTTGGAAGAAAAAGGAATTCCGATCGACTATATTGCAGGAACATCAATGGGAGCAATCATCGGAGGTCTTTATGCTGCGGGATATTCACCCGATGATATGGAAAAAATATTTCTAAGCAATGAATTTGCTAGCTGGATTTCTGGTAAAATTGATCCAAAATTTAATTATTACTTCAAAAAAGAAAACCCAAATGCATCATGGATAGATATCCGATTTAATTATGAGAATACTATAAAACCGAAAATCCCAACGAATTTAGTTTCTCCACAACAAATGGATTTTGCATTTATGGAAATTTTTGCAGGAGCCAATGCAGTTTCAAATTACAATTTCGATAGTTTAATGATACCGTTCAGATGTGTTGCCTCTGATATTTATAAAAGTCAGGCTGTTATTCTTAAAAAAGGAGATCTTGGCAAAGCAATCAGAGCTTCAATGACATTCCCGTTTTATTTTAAACCCATAAAAATCGATAGCACTTTAATGTTTGATGGAGGAATGTTTAATAACTTCCCAACAGATGTAATGTACAACGATTTTTTCCCGGATATAATCATAGGAAGTAAAGTTGCCGGAAACTATGCAAAACCCGATGAAGATGACATTGTTTCTCAACTTCAGAATATGCTGATGGAAAAAACAAATTATTCTGCAGTTTGCGATAATGGTATTATTTTAGCACCTAATGTAAAGAAAGTTAATGTTATAGATTTTAGCTACACCAAAGAATTTATTGATAGTGGTTATGTAGAAACAATGCGTAATATTGAAAAAATAAGACATTTTATCTCAGATAGCATTCCTGCAGATTCTGTTAATATCAAAAGGTTAAACTTTAATCAAAAAAAGAGCAAATTAATTATAGACAGTATAAAAATCAATGGCTTAACTCAAAATCAATATATATATATCAACAAATTACTTTTAAGAAATTCAAATAAAATTCCAATATCAACTATAAAAACAGAATATTTTAAATTATTGGCTGATGATAAAATCGAAAGTATTTCACCATCATTAAAATATGATAAAATTTCAAAATTTTACAATTTGTTGCTTGATATTAAAAAAGATAAAAATTTTGTTGCTGATTTTGGAGGAAACATATCATCAAGCCCTATTAATGAGGCATTTATGCAGCTTCAATATAAACATTTCGGAAAAACTGCACGTAGTTTTATTATAAATACATATATAGGTAAATTTTACAGTTCTGCTCTTGCAAAGGCCAGATTTGATTATCCTTTTAAAACTCCTTTATATTTAGAAGGAGGATTTGTAATACATCAATGGGATTTTTTTAAAACAAAAACCTATTTTTTCGAAGATAAAACGCCTTCATACTTAATTCAGAATGAAAAATATTTTGATATAATATTGGGACTTCCAGCAGGTAATAAAGCAAAATTTGAATTAAAATTTGTTGATTGTATGTCAAATAATGATTATTATCAAAACAATACATTTGTAAGAAACGACACTGCTGATCAAACAAATTTTAATTTCAGGGCAATTGGTTTAAAATATGAATTCAATACACTTAATAAAAAACAATTTGCCAATTCAGGAAGCTTAATTCAACTTAAAATTAAGTTTATCAATGGATTTGAAGAATTTTTACCAGGTTCAACATCAATTAACAGAAAGAGTTCGCAAACAAATCACAAATGGATACAGGCTAAATTTGTTTTTGATAAATATTTTAGAAAAAGGAATTTCAATACTTTTGGTTTGTTATTTGAAAGTTTCTATTCTTCACAATCTTTATTTAACAATTACACTTCCAGCGTATTATCATCAGAAGCATTTCAGCCAATACCTGAATCAAATACTTTTTTCTTTCCTGCATACAGATCAAGTTTTTATGCTGCTCTCGGACTAAAAGACATTATTTCAATTTCAAAAAATATCGATTTCAGACTGGAAGCTTTTATTTTTCAACCATATAAAGAAATTATTCAAAATAACGACTTCACTGCTTCTTATGGAAAAGAATTTAACAAGAGGAGCATAATTGCTTCTTCAGCATTGGTTTTACATAGCCCAATCGGGCCAATTAGTCTTAATTTGAACTATTATCAAAATACGGATCAAAAATTTTCATTGATATTTAATATTGGTTATATCATATTCAATTCCAGAGCAAAAGAGTAATATTACAAATTATGTTTATTGCATTTAAAAAATTGTTATTGCTCTTTAGGTTTTTATTTATATTTTTGCTACTCCTTTTAAATAAAAAAGGGATTTATTTTAATTTTTATTAATTAATATACAGATGTTATCTATCGGATTTTTAGGAAATTAAACCTAAAAAGAGAATTCTAAATCTGTAATAATACAGAAATTTTATGGAAAATTTAATCAACGAACCTGTTAATAATCAGGAAGAAACAAATCAAAATGAAGAACAAACTGCAGATCAGGCAATAAATTCACCTGATATTGTAACAAATGAAGAGATTACTGATCTTCATGTTAAAGAAGAAACAGAAACAGTAAAAATCACAGATGAATCAATTGAAACTACCATTGATATTGATGACAATGATCTTCATGAAGAAGATTTAGATGTTTTGGCTTTAGAAGAAAAATACAATCACTTTAGCAAAACAGAACTTATTGAACTGCTTAATCTTTTGGTTCAGGAAGAAAATATCAATAATGTAAAATCAAAAATTGCACTTATTAAAGTAGCTTATCTGAAAATAATCAGGGAAGAAAAACATCAGGCTTATTTGAAATTTATTGACGAAGGTGGTGTAAAAGAAGAATATGTTGCAATGGAAGATGAAACTGAAATTCAATTCAGAACTGCTTTTGATATCTATCGTGAACGCAAAAACAAATATAATGAAGAGCAGGAACAAATTAAACAAAATAATCTTCAATTAAAGCAACAAATTATTGAAGATTTAAAAGTTTTAATTAGCTCAGAAGAAACCTTAAAAAAAACATACGACGATTTTAAAGTTTTACAAGAAAAATGGAAAGAAATTGGTCAAGTACCTCGTACAGAAAACAATAATCTTTGGCAAAATTATCATTTCTTAGTAGAAAAATTCTTCGATAAAGTAAAGATAAATAAAGAATTAAAAGATTTAGATTTAAAAAGAAATATGGAGGCAAAAATTCAGCTTTGTGAAAAAGCAGAAGAATTATTGCTTGAACCATCTATTATCATATCATTCAAAAAATTACAAGAATATCATGATGAATGGAAAAGCCTTGGCCAAGTTCCTTTAGATAAAAAAGACGAAATCTGGGACAGATTTAAAACTGCTTCAGATCAAATTAATCAACGTCGTCATGATTTTTATGCTTCTCAGCACGAACAAATGGAAAGCAATTTAATAGCTAAAAATGCCATTTGTGATAAAGCAGAACAAATTATTGCTTCTGACAAAAAAACAGTTAAAGAATGGCAGGATTCTTCTAACGAAATTTCTGAACTTATAAAAATTTGGAAAACCATTGGACATACCTCAAAAAAAGAAAATGATGAAGTATGGGCGAGATTTAAAACCTATCTTGACACTTTTTATGCCGTTAAAAACGACTATTACAGTAAAGTAAAAGATGAACAAGGTAATAATCTGAATCTGAAAATTGAATTGTGTTTACAAGCTGAATCAATTAAAGAAAGAAATGATTGGAAAAATGCGACAACAGAATTGTTGAATCTTCAAAAAAAATGGAAAGAAATCGGACCAGTTCCTCGCAAAAATCATGACAAAATCTGGAAACGATTCAGAGCTGCCTGTGATGAATTTTTCGGAAAGAAAGATGCATTTTTCTCAACTGTTAACGAAAGTGAAGCCGGTAATCTGAAATTGAAAGAAGAACTTATTGAAAAAGTAAAAAACTTCCAATTTGGAGAAGACAGGAACGAAAATCTGCAAACCCTTAAAGATTTCCAAAGAGAATGGTCTGAAATCGGACATATTCCAATGAAAGAAAAAGACAGGATTCATAATGAATTCAGAACAATTCTTAATAGTTATTTTGATAAAATGAGAGTAAATAGCATGGAAGCATCTGCAATGAATTATCGCAATAGAATTGATAATATTAAAGAAAATGGTGATGCAAAACAAATGCTTTATAAAGAAAAAACTTTTATTTCAAACAAAATCAGCAAGATAAAAGAAGATATCAACCTTTGGGAAAATAATATCGGATTTTTAGCTCACTCTAAACAAGCTGATTTACTTAAAAAAGAATTTGAAAAGAAAATTGAAAATGCAAAACAGGAGGTAATTTTACTGGATGCAAAACTAAAAATGATATTAAATTCGTAAATATTTTTTTTTTAAAAAAGCGGTTTGTTAAACACAAACCGCTTTTTTTTCTTTATATTTGTCCCAAAATAAAACATACAATTTTAAAAATTCTATTTTTAATCAAACTAATTTCTCGAATTATTATATAATTTATTCATTTTATTTATATTAACTTAATATTTAAAGCGAAAAGTTATCAACAATCAGTTAATAACTTTTCAAATTAAAACACATAAAAAATTCCCAAAATGGTAAAAAAAGTTTATATCTTTATATAAACTTTTAATACATTTAACATGAGAAAACAAATACATTTTATATTTATTCTGCTTTCAATAAGCTTAGTAAATTTGTCAAAAGCACAAACTAACGTCAATCAAGCCTTTGAAATTTTTGCCAATGATCATTTTATAATTAATAATGATAATGGTAATTATTTTATTAATACAAACAAAGACAAATGGGAAACAATTTGCTTAAAATTAAACAATTCCTATAAATTTAAAAATGAAGAAATTACTTTTCAAATTGGCAATAGCGAAAATATAAATTTATCTATAATTTCACATTCTAAAATTGACAATTCTGAAGTTACTGTCTATGAAAATTATTTGCAAGCCGGATTAAGCTACCTTAAGTTAAATCTTTCTAATTTTGATTTAGATTTCAATAAAGAAATTTTACTTTATATCTATATACAAAAAGGAGAAAAATGGAAGGGAGGTTTTAGCATTAAGCTAGCCAATAATAATATCCAACCAACAATGAATAAATTAAATATTTATCCAAACCCATGCAGAGATGAATTTACTGTTTCCTGCGAAGAAAAAAATGGGAAAATCTCATTAATCAATTCTTCCGGAGCAATAGTTAACAATGTTGATTATGATAAAAATACAAAAATAAAACACAATTTGCCTTCGGGAAATTACACAATAGTTTACACAACAGAAAATAAAAAACATACCGGAAATATCAACATTATAAAATAAAGGATATGAATTTAATACTAAAAAAATTTAGCATAATTAGCATTATACTAATTTTCAGCACAATCTTACACTCTCAACAAATTTATAAAATACCTGTAAATCCACAAAAAGCAATTACAGAAACCAATTGCGGTAATGCTTACTTGCTTTTTGAAGAACAATTACAAGCCGGTGATCCTAAAAACGGAAATGGAGGAAATATTGTAAACACCTATTCAAATCAGATTATTAACACTTGGGAATGTGGCTATAGTTCTAACATTCAGTATCCAGCATATGCATATGTAGATTTAGGCAAAGTCTATAATATTACAAATATCTATTTAAGAGATGTGAATAGTTCTGGATTATTTTCTATTTTTTATGGTTATCCTGGTTCGTGGAATTTTCTATTGAAAGACAATTGCAAAGGATATAATTCATGGAATGCACACAACATCAACAACATAAAAACCAGATATTTACGGTTTAAAAAAGATGATAACGGTGCTAAAATTGCAGAAATGGTTATTTACGGTTTTGAAATTTCTGAACTTACCTCTGATAGCATCCCACCAAGTACTATTTCAGATTTACAAATAGATAGCACTACTTATAACGATGTTTATTTAAATTGGACTCAGGCTTATGATTCTCATCTGTCTTTCTATGAAATCAGATATAGTAACTCCCCTATTACCAAAGATAACTATCTATTATCTAGCAAATCAGATTCAAATTGTTTAGCTGATAATAATTTAGTTAAACAATATTTTAAAGTTTCAAATCTGAATTCAGGTACACCTTATTATTTCGCAATTATCTCCTATGATTCATCTTTCAATTTTTCAGAAATATCAAACATTATATATGCAAAAACAAAAATAGAAATTAATGCAGCTCCTCATCAAATAATTATTGAGCAGGATATGATTATTAACGAAATGGCTATTGGAAATTCTGAGAAACTTGCAGATGAGCAGACAATTATTTTAAATAATAATTTTCAGAACAACATAAGCAACTATTGGGATATTAAAGAAAATAATGTTGCAAATAACTGGCATTATCCCCTATCTATTGTAATTGATTTAGGTAATTATTATAAGATTAAAACATTAGCCATTTACAACCAATCTACAATAAATTCAAATATTACAGCCTATTTTAATAATCAAGCATTTCAAAATTCAGATAGCATTAAAATATCTTTGGATACTGCCTATAAATGGAAAATCTGTAATAATTTAAATTATGAACAAATTAGATATATCAGAATCGCAACCAATTCGCCAAATGTAAAAATGGGAGAAATTTATTTATGGGGTTCTGCTGAAACAAATAATCAACCTGAAATAATCCAAAATACTACAAATAGAAAATTTCCATTAATAAATGAATTTATTGGTGTTAACGCTTTTAATAATGATCCAATTGGAAAACTTAATTGTGCTGGATTTATCAGAGAATATCACAATTGGGAATGGAATGAAGGCATGGGAACTTCATTAAGTAATCCTTATATCAAAGGTAATATTAAATGGGATTTAATATTTTGGGATTTTGATGATTTTTATAAAAATATTGCAAACCAAAGACTAGGAATTTGCCCGGTAATACAAAACAATGTTTCATGGCTTACAAAATACAATGGAAGTTTATATTTAACAAAACCCTTAGATTCTTCAAACTTAAATCCAATAAATCCTTCATCGTATAAAAACCATGCAAATTTTATGTTTCAGATGGCAGCCAGATATGGTGCTAATACTGTAGATCTGAATAAGATTCAGGTAAATCAGGACCAAATTAAGAAAACAGGGTTGAACTTCTTAAAATATTACGAAAACTGGAACGAACAAAACAAATGGTGGAAAGGAAGATCTGAATTCTTTTCTCCTTATGAATATTGTGCAATGACAAGTACTGATTATGATGGGCATGAAAACACAGTATATCTTGATAATCACAATAATTTGGGCATTAAGACTGCCGATCCAACAGCAAAATTGGTAATGGGAGGATTAGCTGAAGGAACTTTGGAATATATTAAGGCTATGAATTTCTGGAGCCAGCATTTTAGAAATGACAAAAAAACACCAATTGATGTTATTAATACTCATGAATATTTTAATATGAATATAAACAACAACTTACAAGGTGTTAGCCCTGAAGATTTTAAAATCAAAGAGAAAATGGTAAAATTTGTAAATTATCGTAATAAATATATGCCAGACAAAGAAATATGGCTTTCTGAATTTGGTTATAATACATCTGCAAATACTATTTATAGTGCACCTGAAATTGGAAATTGTTCAAGGGAAGAAATTCAAGCACGTTGGTTACTGAGATCTTTTCTGGAACTAGCAGCCAGTGGAATTGACAAAGCCATAATGTATCGTTTATCAGATGAAGAAGAAGATAATGTTATAGGAAATACATACTGTACATCAGGCATAACATCTAAAAGATCACTTGGTTATGCACCAAAATCAGCTTGGTTTTATATTTATACATTAAAAAACAATTTATTCAAATTCCGATTTTCGAAAGAAATAACTACAGCAAATAATAATATTAAAATCTATGAATTTGAGAAAGATTCAAGTAATGAAAAAGCTTATGCAATATGGTGTCCTACTTCTATTAATCAAACAATAAATAATTATACATTTAACTTGCCTCCAGATTGTAAATACATTAGAAAAGTAGAATTTGAAAATGGAAGTATTAACGGTTTACAAATTGACACACTGATAGATAACAATATAATTAGTTTAAATATCTCGGAAAAACCAATTCTATTGATTACCTCTTCAGACACTACCATCACTAATGAAGTTTCAAATGAACGGAAAATCTATTTAGATTCAACGATGATAATAAACGAGTCAAGTAAAGGAATTGCAAAATTTTTGGTTGATGAACAAACTATTTCTGGCGAACCCTTTTTAGGAAATGCAGGCAACCCAGTAACTAATTGGCATACTTCCTATAATGCTAATGATTATCCTGCTTCTGCTTATATTGACTTAGGCCATGAAAGAAATATTTCGCAAATATATCTGTATGATTCATATTCAATTTGTAATTATGAAATAAGTTATGGAACACCTTCTAATTGGATTTCTTTATTTTCAGATGAATCTAAACTTTTTCAGACTTGGTCGAACAGAGTTGTAGATGTAAAAACCAGATATATCAGAATTACACTTTACAAAAATGCTAATATAAATGAAATTGTGCTTTATGAAAAGTAAAAGGAATTAATAACTCAGAAAAAAGGCTCTTGAATAATAACAAGAGCCTTTTTTGTTGTATCTAATTCATTTTATTATAAATAAATTTCAGCACCTTTTCAAGATAAACAGAGAAAAATATACTAATCAGTAACAATAATACCAAATACAAAAAATTATATGAAATATGCATATTATTGAATACTAGCATTCCAGTTTTAATCACAAACATATGAATCAAATACAAAGAGTAAGATATTGAGGCTATGTACAATATAAAACTATTAATCCATTTTAAATTTAATTTATACAAAAGAATACCAATAGTTGTATATCCAAAAAATGCAGGAATGTCATTAAACATTTTACCTAAAGAACCGAATTTAAGAGCTAACAAGCTATACAAAAGCAATCCAATAGAAGCAATTACAAATAAATAAACAATCTTTGTATCCCAGATTTCTTTTCCTTTTGTAAAATACAAATTAGCAAGTATCATTCCCAAAAAGAATTCCCATATAAATTGAGGAAAAAAACTATTCCAAATTCTCAAATCTTCTTTGCCAAAATAAACAACTATCATACTCCATACCAAACTTATAACAAAACCTAAAATCAAAAAATGTGAATTTTTAAGTTTATTTTTTAAAGCAACGAAAATGTAGAAAAATAAATAAAACTGTACAATTGAAGATATAAACCATAATTGATAACCATAGCTTCCGATAATACTTTCATCAAACATTTTATAAAACAGCAAATGACCAAAATATGCATACCATGAATTTGGATATAATGGTATTAACAATGAAATTAACGCAACAAAACTTACAATTATAATATAGGGAATATAAATTTTTATAAATCTTTTTTTCACAAAATTAACAAAACCAATAGGTTTATTAAGATAAGACAAATACAAACCAAATCCCGAAATAAAAATAAAAGTATGGACTCCGGTTCCACCAAAGGCAATAAATTTATGAATAATTGCAGGCATTTTCAATAATTGTAATAAATGATAAATAACTATTGTAAAAATTGAAAATCCTTTCAAAAAATCTATTAGTTCGATATTTTTTTTCTTTATCATAATAAGTACTTTTAAGTTATTCTAATGCAAATTTATATAATAAAAAACACATTTCAAATTTTAAATTCATTATCAATAAGATTTTTTTGTAATTTCACATAATTAAAGTCGAAATCTAAAATTTATTTTTAAGTTTGGGTTTCAACATAATAAAGAAATTAAAGACATGGATTTTCAACTTACAGCAGAATTTAAACCAACAGGTGATCAACCGGAAGCCATAAAACAACTTACAGAAGGTGTCTTACGTGGTGATAAAGCTCAGACTTTACTTGGAGTTACTGGTTCTGGCAAAACGTTTACAATTGCAAACATTATACAACAAATAAAGAAACCAACTTTAATTTTAAGCCACAACAAAACACTTGCAGCTCAATTATATAGCGAGTTTAAGCAATTTTTCCCGAATAATGCAGTTGAATATTTTGTTTCATATTACGATTATTATCAACCGGAAGCATATATTCCGGTTACCAATACTTACATTGAAAAAGATTTATCTATTAATGAGGAAATTGAAAAATTCAGACTCAGTACTTCTTCTTCATTACTTTCTTCAAGAAAAGATATCATAGTAGTAGCTTCTGTTTCATGCATTTACGGAATAGGAAATCCACAGGATTTTTACAATAATATTATTAATATTAAAGTTGGAGATACGATAAACAGAAATAAATTTTTACATTCGTTGGTTGAAAGTTTATACTCACGTTCGGAAGTTGAATTTAACAGAGGAAATTTCAGAGTAAAAGGTGATACCGTTGATATTTATCCTGCCTATCTTGATTATGCTTATCGATTAATATTTTTTGGTGACGAACTTGAAAGCATTGAATCAATAGATCCAATAAATGGCATGAAAGTTACTGAAGAAGAGGAAATTAAAATTTTTCCTGCTAATATTTTTGTTACTTCTCAAGAAAAGATAAAGAAAGCAATTCATCTAATTCAGGATGATTTATTTAAGCAAATTGAATTTTTCAAAGAAAACAGCAAACACATGGAAGCAAAACGCCTGGAAGACAGAGTTACTTACGACATGGAAATGCTGAAAGAACTCGGTTATTGCTCTGGTATTGAAAATTATTCAAGATACTTTGATGGCAGAGATCAAGGTTCAAGACCATTTTGCCTGATTGATTACTTCCCTGATGATTTTCTTTTGGTTATAGATGAAAGTCATGCAACAATACCACAAGTTAGAGCCATGTATGGCGGCGATCGGTCTCGAAAACAAAATTTGGTAGAATACGGATTCAGATTACCTTCTGCAATGGATAACAGGCCATTAAAATTTGAGGAATTTGAAGCTATGATAAATCAGGTGATTTTTGTAAGTGCGACACCTGCCGAATATGAACTTCAACTATCTGATGGAGTTGTTGTTGAACAACTTATTCGTCCAACAGGTTTATTGGATCCGTTAATTGAAGTTCGTCCAAGCTTGAATCAGATTGATGATTTACTTGATGAAATTCAAAAAGTTACACTTCGTAATGAAAGAACTTTGGTAACTACACTAACGAAAAGAATGGCTGAAGAATTGAGCAAATATATGTTAAACTTAGGTATTAAATGCAGATATATACATTCAGATGTTGACACTTTGGATAGAATTGAGATATTAAATGATTTGAGATCAGGAAGTTTTGATGTGTTAATTGGTGTAAATTTACTTAGAGAAGGCCTTGATTTACCTGAAGTTTCATTGGTAGCAATACTTGATGCAGATAAGGAAGGTTTTTTACGTTCCGAAAGATCACTTACACAAACAGCCGGAAGAGCAGCCAGAAATGTAAATAGCATAGTAATAATGTATGCAGATAAAATTACAAATTCAATGCAACTTACAATTGATAATACTATGAGAAAACGAGAAATTCAAATAAAATATAATACTGAAAACAATATAGTACCAAGTCCTATTATTAAATATGGTAGTTCTATTTTGGTACAAAATCCACATCAAAAATCAGGGAATACAGCAAAACCATATATAGAAAATGATAAATTTGATATAGCAGCTGAACCAATTCTTAAGTATATGAATAAAAATCAATTACAAAAGAGTTTAAATTCATTAAAATCAGAAATGAATAAAGCTGTAAAAGAACTTGATTTTATTCAAGCTGCAAAAATAAGAGATGAAATATTTGAAATTCAGAAACTTATTGAACTAAAATAAGAATATTTATTAACTTTTTATTGTTTAATAAATTTTCTTAATAATGTCGTACATATTAAGTTATTTAGTATTTTTGTTTAATTGGATTGGGATTTGTTATCCATTAGACTGATTTTTACTATTTATAAAATAGATTTTATTCAAATGAAGCTAACCTTGTTCTAAAAAGCTTAATTAAGCTTAAAAAAGGTTTTTTAATTGTTTTCAACAATCATACATTTGAAAATTAAATAATTAAAAACAAACAGATGAAAAAAATTTTAGCAATAGATGATGAAAAAAGTATAAGATTTATCATTGAAAATACTTTCAACAAAGACTTTGAAATCAAAACAATGAGCAACGGGAAAGAAGCGCTTTATTGGATGCAAAGTGGCAATTTACCAGATTTAATCATTTGTGATATTGAAATGCCTGTAATGGATGGTTTTGATTTCATCAGAAATGTTAGAAGTAGTGGGTTTTTTGATGATATTCCTTTGATAATGCTTTCAGGGAAAGAAGAAAGTAAAGATAAAATCAAATGCTTTGAAATGGGTGCTGATGATTATGTTATCAAACCATTCAATCCAAAAGAAATTATTGCCCGAATAAAAAGAAGACTTCAATCGAGAGATATTTATTTAGAAAGAAGAGGCAATTAATACATTCGACCATGGATAATGAATCTGTTCAAAAATTAAAAGTACTGTATGTTGGCAATGACAATTTGCTAATCAACGACTTAAATCGCAATGAAAATTTTGAATTAATTTCAAAGGAAAATGGTTTGTTAGCTATTAATTGGCTTACAAACAATCAATTTGATATTTTTACGACTAAAGAAAAAGATTTCGATTTTAATCAATATGATTGTCCTGAAATTGATGCAATTATATGTGATATTTATCTTTCAGGGATGAATGCTTATCATTTTTATAAAGAACTAAAAAAAATAAGCATTTATAATAAAACACCATTCATATTGATTTCCAATAAGTTTGATTTTTTCATCAGAATTCAGACTTTAAAAAAAGGGATAGATGATTATTATGCATTACCTTTAAATCTTGAAAATTTAAAAAACAGAATTATTTTTTTAAAAGATTTCAAAGAAAATTATAACGAAAGTAATGCTCAAAATTATACAGAACAAATTAATGCATATAAAACAAAAGTTTTAAAACGTTTTTTTGATGTAACATTAGCTGGTGGAGCATTACTCGCATTATCACCGCTATTAATAGGAGTAGCTATTGCAATTCGTTTAGAATCAAAAGGAAAAGTTTATTACATTTCAAAAAGAGTAGGAGCAAATTTTAAAATTTTTGATTTCTACAAACTTAGATCAATGTATCCGGATGCGGATAAAAGACTTAGAGAATTGGAACATCTAAACGCTTATGCACAAAACGATGAAATTGAAGACACATGTCCGCGCTGTGCAAAACTGGAAGATGGTAAGAAATGTTCACCAACAGTTTATTTTGATGGTGATGAAATATGTGAATATCTGGCTATTAAAAAAAGAAATGCAAGAAAAGCATTTTTAAAAATTGTTGATGATCCTCGAATTACAAAGGTTGGAAAATTTATCAGAAATACAAGTATTGATGAATTGCCACAATTAATAAACATCATAAAAGGTGATATGTCGATTGTAGGCAACAGACCATTACCAGTATCTGAAGCAGAAGCAATTACCAAACAAGGTTGGGGTAAACGCTTTCAAGCAGCAGCAGGTTTAACAGGGCTTTGGCAAGTTGAACTTAGAGGCAGAGGTGGTTTTATGTCTGAAGAAGAACGCTTTAAACTTGACAATGAATACGCTGATAAGAATTCGTTTTGGGGAGACATCAAACTAATTTTCAGAACTTTTAAAATATTTATTCAAAAAGAGAATGTCTAAAAAAGAAGTTTTAATTAAAATATTCGGAATATCAATATTTTTTCTTGTATTAAAAATATTATTGTTTTATAACAGCGTTTATGGTCAATCTTCAATTAAAGACATGGTTCTTAATCCATCTATAGTTGATATTGCCGATGTTTTACCTCCAATTGAAGTCCTTATTGATTCAGCATATGCAAATGTTGCTTCAATAAAAGCAAGAGAATGTAATATTGAATATCAAAACACTCAGATTACAGTAGCGAAAAGATCTTGGTTAAAATATTTATCATTAGAGACTTTTTACAATTATGGAACAGCTGATATTTACACCTTGAATAATATTGGGAGTGCAAACACACAACAAGTAAATTCAAGATATACATTCGGAGCTTCATTAAAATTACCTCTTTTTGATGTTATCAATAGGGGAAATGCTATTAAAGCAGAAAAAATTCGTTATGAGTTTTTTTGCAATGAGGCTGAATCTGAAAAACAAGCTATTAAAAAAGTTGTAATTCAACAGTATTATGATGTATTACTTAAACATAAAATTTTTAAAATAAATAATGAAAGTTATATTGAAAGTAAGATGCAAGCAGAAATGGCTGAAAAACAATTTACTAATGGAGAAATTCAAATAATTGAATTTTCAAGGTTAAAAAGCATAAAAAGTTCATCACAAACTCTTTATGAAACTTCAAAAACTGATTTTACTGTATCTTATATTCTTTTACAAGATTTAACCGGTATAAAATTTAACAAATTAACATTTATTGAATAATTTTATTTCCAAATGAATATAGTCCAATTTCTTAGAATTATCTATAAAAATTTATTATTATTGATTTTCATTCCAATAATAATGAGTGTTTTGGTTTTTTATTTAACAAAAAACGAATCAAAAACGTATAGTTCAGAAACTGTAATTTACACAGGTATAGCATCTGGTTATAACATTGAATCAAAAGGAGGAGATAAGGTTGATTTTTTTGGAACTAATAATGCTTTTGACAATTTAATTAATATGATTAAATCGAGGGAAACGCTTGAAGAAGCTGCTCTTTGCCTACTAGCTCAAAATTTAATGTTAGATAAACCAATCCCATCTTATCTTTCGAAACAATCATTTTCAGATTTACAACAAATAGTACCTCCTAACATTAAGCAAGTTGTAGATAAAAAAAGTTTTGATAATACATTTAATAATTTATTAAAAATAAAAAACAGTAATGAGCATAATTTTGTTTATGAATTAATAAACTATAATCACCCTCATTATAGTTTTAATGCACTTTCCAGAATAAGCGTAAAAAGAATACAAAGCAGTGATTTACTTGAAATTAGTTATAAAAGTAATGATCCTGGAATATGTATGCAATCGTTAATACAAATTACTAAATGTTTCTCAAAAAATTACAGATTATTAAAAGAAGTACAAACTGATGATGTTGTAAAATATTTCGAAGAACAAGTTGCAAGAACAAGTAATAATTTAAAATTATCCGAAGATGATTTGCTAAACTTTAATAAAGAAAATAAAATTATAAATTATTACGAACAAACAAAATATATAGCATCTAAAAAAGAAGAATTAGATGTTTTTATTCAAGGAATTCAAATTAATTATGCATCTTCTGTTTCTGCATTAAAAGAAATTGAAAAAAAGCTTACTGATAAAGATAAAGTATTTATAAAGAGTGAAGAAATACTTCAAAAGAGAAATAAATTAGCTTCACTAAATTCAAAAATATCATTAAATGAAATATATAATTCAGATGATAATAAAGATAATGAAAATATAAAAACATTTAAAAAAGAATCTGAAAACTTACAAAAGCTATTGCAAGATGATATAAATCAGCTATATTTGTATGGACACAGTAGAGAAGGTGTAGCTTTGAGTGATTTACTGAGCCAATGGCTTAATTATTCAATCAAAAAAGAAGAAGCAAAAGCAAGTTTGGATGTACTGAATAGAAGGAAAAATGAATTTGGAATCGTATATTCTCAATTTGCACCACTTGGAGCTACAATAAAAAGAATAGAAAGAAAAATCGGTGTAACAGAAAACGAATATCTGGAGCTTTTACATAGTTTAACATTAGCAAAACTAAAACAACAAAATGTTCAATTATCATCTGCATTAAAAGTTGTTGATCCCCCTTTTTTTCCATTAAATCCCGAAGCTTCCAAAAGAAAAGTTTTTATTATTATAGCAGGTTTTATGGGATTTATGTTAGTATTAGTTACCTTAATTTTAAGGGAATACTTTGATTCTACAATGAAATATCCTAGTAGATTTACGGATAAAACAAATATACCCTTGGCTGGTATTTTTCCTTTATTGCCAAAAAAGAATTCAAAGATTAACTATACATATATAACAAACAGAATATCCGAACTTATATCTCAAAATATTAAAAAATTCCTAGACAAAAACAGTGAATTAAACCAAAATAACTTTCTTATTATTCTTTTTAGTACAAAAAACAAAGAAGGGAAATCACTTATAGGCAAACAACTAACTGATAAAATCAGAGAATTTGGCGAAAGTGCATTATTTATTAACTATTGCTTACCTCACCAAAAAGGGAATAATATGATTATGCATGTTGATGACAATTGTTATAACATTGATAATGAATTTTTTAAAATCAACAGTTTAGAACATTTATTATACAGCAATAATATAGTATTAAATAAGCATTATAAATATATTGTTTTAGAATTACCATCAATAATTTATAATTTATATCCTTCAGATTTGGTTAAAGAAGCTGCACTTTCAATATTAATTACAAGATCAAACAGATCTTGGACTATGGCTGACACCTATGCCTTAGATGTTTATAAAGAAATATCTGGAAACAAAATAGAATCTATACTTAATGGTGTTGATTTATTAGAATTAGAATCAATAATTGGAGAAATTCCAAAAGAAGAATCATTTTTCAATCGATTATTTAAAAAATTTAAAAGCAATAACGAAAAATGAATTTTGTAAAAAGAGTTTTAAAAAACAATAATGTTCTTTCATTAGCAGCAAACTTAACCACAAGTCTGATGGGATTACTTTCTTTTGTAATTCTAACAAGAACGCTTTCATTAGATGATTTTGGGAAATGGGTAATGTTTACAACTCCATTATCTTTGATTGACATGCTCCGTTTTGGACTAACAAGAGAAGCGACCGTGAGATTTATGTCTTCAACAAATGAAAATGACAAAAAATATTTAATCGGCTCAAGTTGGATTGTTGGCTTAATTACTATAGCTATAATTAGCTCTGTTTTATACATTTTGGTTTTTATCTTTTCAAATCCAATTGAAAAATATGGATATAGCATGTTTTTTTATTGGTATCCGGTATTTGCCATTTCGAATTTACCATGGAATAATGCTTGGTCGATTCTACAATCCAAACTTGACTTTTTCAATATTTTTATTATTCGTTTTTTTGGGATGTTTTCTTTTATAATAAGCATATTTATAATGTATTATATAAAAAGAAATTTAATGACTGTATATGATGTTTTAGCTGTATATATTATTACAAATTCTTTAACTTCCATTTTTTGTTTATTAAAAAAATGGACAGGTATAAAATATATTTCATATTTCTCAAAAGATCAAATAAATAAGATTGTTTCCTATGGAAAGTATTCTATGGCAAGCAAAATAGGAAGCAGCTTATTAAAAAGTGCTGACAGTTTTATAATTTCTTTCAGTGTTTATTGTGGACCAACTGGAGTTGCATTATATGCAATTCCACTTAAATTCATTGAGTTAATTGAAATTCCATTAAGAAGTTTTGTATCTACTTCTTTCCCAAAACTTTCTAAAGCAAGTATTGATAATAATTTAGTAGAATTTAGAAAAATTTATTACAATTATACAGGCATAACTTCTGTTCTCTTAATTTTTGTTGCAATTGCAGCTTTTATATTTAAAAGTGAATTTATATTTATACTTGGAGGAAAGCAATATGCCAGTCATATAACTGAACTTTCATATATTATGACAGCTTTTATTATTTATGGCTTAATGCTTCCAATCGACAGGTTTACAGGTGTTGCATTAGATAGTTTAAACAAACCTCAAAAGAATTTTTACAAAGTAATTTTTATGGCAATTGCAAATATTATTGGCGACTTTATAGCAATTTTTGTAATGCATGCAATTTATCCTCAACTTAGTGTTGGCACTTTGCTTTTATTTGTATCAATCGCTTCTATAATATTCACTATTATAGGCTTAATAATTGGATTTAAATTCTTAAAAGAAGAAATACCAGTAAGTTATCGAAAAATTTATATAGTTGGTTTCAGAATTTTATATGAATTTATAAATAAGTTTTATCTAAAAATAGCAAAATAATATTTTCATATTATGCTAAATACGAATCATTTTGATAACTCATTAAACAAAGCAAAAATAATTAACCCTTTTGCACTAATTGGTATCATTGCTTTTGCTATACTTTTATCATTTATTGTTTCTACTGAAGATATTACATTATCATTTGCAATTATTGCATTACCTTTAGTATTATTTTTTCTAAACAGAATTTTTAATAATCTCAAATTGGGATTAAATTTTGTATTTGTAATTAATTTTGTATTAATGGGATTAACTCGCTATGTAAATATTCCTTCAGTCGGAATGATTTTAGATGGCTCATTAATACTTATTTATATTGCATTTTTTTTTGAAAATTTTTACAAAAAATTTGATTATTCCATTTTGAAAAATGATTTAGTTTATTTAAGTCTGATATGGTTTGGTTTTATCGTTTTAGAAATTGCAAATCCTGAAGCAAGAAGTGTAGAAGCTTGGTTTGCGTCTATGAGAGGGGAAGCTTTATATATGGTTCTCCTTATTCCATTAATTTATTTAATGTATAATAAACCTAAAAATTTGGATACTTTTCTTTTAATTTGGGGGATATTTACAATTTTAGGAACAATAAAAGGAGCTCAACAATTGATTTTTAAACCTGATATGTGGGAACAAAAATGGTTAGATGCTGGTGCTGCAAAAACACATATTCTTTTTGGGAAATTAAGAGTTTTTTCTTTTTATACAGATGCAGGTATATTTGGTGCTCTTCAAGCACAAGGAGGCGTTGTTGGTGCTATATTATTTATCAATACCAAAAATAAAATTAAAAAATATTTTTGGCTTATTGTTGCAATATGTGGCATTTACGGAATGTTTGTATCAGGAACAAGAGGTGCAATTGCTGTCCCTGCAGCTGGTTTCCTTTTATACATTTTTCTTAATAAAAATATTAAAATAATTGTAACAGGCTTAGTTGTTTTAGGAAGTGTTTTTATATTTCTAAAATTTACAACCATTGGAAATAATAATTATCAAATAAATAGAATGCGTAGTGCTTTCAATTCAGATGATGCTTCATTAAATGTAAGATTAAACAATCAGATTCTTTTTGCAAATTATTTAAAAACAAGACCATTAGGAGGAGGAGTCGGTCATGCTGGTATTAAAGCCCAAAAGTATGTACCAAATGGTTTTTTAGCAAATGTAGCTACTGACAGTTGGTTTGTAATGATTTGGGCAGAGTGTGGAATTATTGGCTTATTCTTACATTTATTTGTACTCTTTTACATTATAGGGAAAGGCGCTTATATTATTATGTTTCAAATAACAAATAAAGAACTATTTGGAAAACTCAGCGCCTTACTTGCTGGTTTTTTGGGCATAATTGGAGCTAGTTATGGAAATGCTGTTCTTGGTCAATTCCCTATTCATTTGCTTTGTTATGCAAGTATGGCATTTATTTTTCTTGGTCCAAAACTTGAAAAAGATTTACAAAAAAAATAATTTCATAGAAATTTTTATTGTATATTTGTATATTCATATTGATATTTTTTTTAGTCAATTGATTTTGATTAATTATATAATTGTTCAGATGAAACTCAAAAAAAATATTTTCATCAATTTTAACATGTAAATATTAATTAAAGTTGGTTTCATCTATTAAAAAGGAATTTTCAAATTTTAAATTGCTGTTAAGTTATGCAAGGAGTAATGATTTATATAGTTATAGGAGCTATTCTATTTATTCCAATAGGATTCATCGCTGGATATTTTCAACACAAAAAAACATTAAAAAATAATCAAAAAAACAATTCTAACCTTATAAAAAGTGGAACCAATGAATAATTCAAAAGACTACCCTTTAGTATCCATAGTTTCAATAAATTATGACCATCCGGAAGTAACATGTGCAATGCTTGAAAGTATGAGAAAGGTTACATATCCTAATTTTGAGCTTATTATTGTTGACAATGCATCTCCTAATGATGATCCAGCTATAATTAAAAAAAATTATCCTGAAATTATCTTTATTCAAAGTGAAAAAAATCTAGGCTTCCCTGGGGGTAATGATTTAGGTATCAGAGAAGCAAAAGGTAAATATATACTTCTGCTAAATAATGATACAGAAGTAACTCCGGGATTTTTAGAACCATTGGTAGCAAAGATGGAAAGCGATGAACAAATTGGAATTGTTAGCCCTAAATTAAAATTTTACCATACACCAAATATGATTCAATATGCAGGAGTATCTCCAATTAACCTACTGACTATCAGAAGCAATGGAATTGGATTTAACAAACCTGATAATGGACAATTTGACACAGATACTATTCAGGCATATGCTCATGGGGCAGCAATGATGGTAAAAAGAGAAGTTATAGAAAAAGTTGGTTTAATGGCAGATATCTATTTTTTGTATTATGAAGAATTAGATTGGTGTTCAAGAATTCGAGATTCAGGATATAAGATTTGGTATGTTCATAATTCTGTAGTATATCATAAAGAATCTGTGTCTACAGGAAAATTGAGTCCGTTTAGAACTTTTTACATGAATCGTGCCAGATTAATATATTTGAGAAGACACGTTAAAGGACTTCAATTATTAATGGCTGTTGCTTTTCAAATTTTTGCATCTTGCCCTAAAAACACATTGTTTTATTTAATTAAAGGCGATTTCAAAAATTTACAAGCTTACATAAAAGCGTTTATTTGGATTTTTATAAATTGGTTTAATCCAAAAATTCACGAAAATCCTAAATTATAGTTTATTATTTTTATGATAAAATCGAATATAATTAATAAAAAAACTTTTCCACTGGTTTCAATAATTACAATCAATTTCAATAACCCCGATGTTACTTGTGATTTAATTGAATCTCTTAATAAAATTAGCTATCCTAACTTCGAGATAATTGTTGTTGATAATAATTCAACAAGAAATAGCCCTCAAATTATTAAAGAAAAATTTTTAGGAATAAATTTAATTTGTAATTCAATAAATGTTGGATTTCCTGGGGGTAATAATATTGGAATTATGAAAGCTAAAGGAGAATATATATTATTATTAAACAATGATTGCATTGTTACTCATGATTTCATGGAACCATTAATTGAAGCTTTTATAAACAATCCAGATATTGGGGCATTAAGTCCTAAAATAAGATTTTTTCATAGTCCTGAAAAAATTCAATTTGCAGGAATCAAACCAATTAACAAATATACAATCAGAAATCATGCAATTGGTTATATGGAAGTTGATAATGGTCAATTTGATATAAATTATGAAACCTATTGTATTCATGGTGCAGCATTAATGATTCCTCGAAAAATAATAGAGAAAGTTGGCATGATGTCATATATCTATTTTCTTTATTATGAAGAACTTGACTGGTCGGAACGTATAAAGAAAGCTGGTTATAAATTATATTATATTCACAATTCACTAGTCTATCACAAAGAATCTCAATCTACGGGAAAAACAAGTCCACTCAAAACTTATTATATCAATAGGAATAGAATTTTATTTATGCGAAGAAATGTTCATGGGATTACATTTCTGGTTGCTCTTTTATATCAAATACTTATCGCTTTTCCTAAAAATGCGATCTTTTTTTTATTAAAATTAAAATTCAAATTATTTTATGCATATGTTACAGGAATATTTTGGCATCTAAAAAACATTTTTAATAAAGATATTTATGAAAACCCAGTTCTATAATATTCCTCAAAAAGATAAATAATTAAAAAAGTAGTTCATACAAATCACATATTGCTTAATAAATAAATGTTTTAAAATAAGCATTTCTTTATTTTATTATTATTCAAGACTTTAAAAAACATTAAAAAAACTAAAAAGGTTCACAAATAAAAAATCTTTTTAAATTTGAAAATAATTTTGTATTTTTACAACAGATTTTACTGAAAAACAAATAATTTAAAATTTGAATTTTACTAAAAATTTGAATTAAAACAATTTAACTACATTTAAATGAATATATTATTTTTAGCGTGGCAAATTTTTCAATGGATACTTTGGGGATATTTTCTATTCTTTATCCTATATCTTACTATTTTTGCAATAGCTGGTCTGTTTTACAAACAATATAAAAAAGAAGCTGATTTATTTAGACGATTTGCTGTTTTTATCCCATCATATAAAGAAGATAATGTAATTATTGACGTTGCTAAAAATGCATTAATACAAGATTATCCATCAGAATATTTCGATGTAATCGTTATTGCTGATTCACTTAAGTCGGAAACGATTGAGAAACTCAAAAATATACCTGTAAATGTAATTGAAGTTTCATTTGACATTAGTACAAAAGCAAAAGCTTTAAATCAGGCTTTATCAATACTCCCTGAAAATAAATATGATATAGCTTTAATTCTAGATGCAGATAATATTATGGAATTTAGTTTTATTTCAAAAATAAATGCGACATTTACAAAAGGCATTCCTGCCGTTCAGGGGCACAGGACTGCTAAAAATTTAAATAATTCATTTGCAATTTTAGATGCAATAAGTGAAGAAATAAACAATCATATTTTCAGAAAAGGGAGAAGAGCGTTAGGACTATCTTCAGCTATAATTGGAAGTGGTATGGCTTTCGAGTATTTATTTTTCAAAGATTTAATGAAATCGGCCAAAGCTATTGGAGGATTTGATAAAGAAATTGAATTAGAAATGTTAAGTAACAAACTGAAAATTGATTATGCTGATCATGCACTTGTTTTTGATGAAAAAGTTCAAAAACCTGAAGTTTTTCAAAACCAGAGAAAAAGATGGCTATCCGCTCAATTTCATTATTTTGGATTATATATTTTGCCAGCTACTAAAAAACTAATTTTAAATCAAAATATTGATTTTTTTGACAAAGCATTACAAATGCTTCAACCACCGAGAATATTATTACTTGGCTTAGTTTTCTTATTCACAACAATTTCAATTATAATTAACCCTATTGAAATAACTTATTATTGGTTTGCAATTTTTTTCCTTTGTCTTTTAACGTTGCTTATATCAGTGCCTGCAAAGCATTATAACAAAAAAACATTAAACGCATTTTTCACATTACCTAAAGCATTTTCAATAATGTTGCTCTCATTATTTAAACTTAAAGGTGCTAATAAAAAATTTATACACACAGAACATACGACAACAAATACTTTATAACCATGGGAAATAATAATCATTTTAAAACTAGTTTTTCATCTCTCCTTAATAAAGATTTTTCTGAATTATCTAATTTCATACAATTAAGTAACAATGATAAGCACTTATTTGTATGGGGAAAATTGTTTAATACTACACCAGAAAGCATTCTAAACGATTTTATTAAATCAGGGTATAAATCACTAAAAAGTATTGATGGGGACTTCTTGATGATTCTAGTTCAACCTGATAAATTGCATTTTTATAGAGACAGACATGGTGCTGGAAAACAATTTTTTTACAACAAACATTTTTGTACTTCACATTTAATAAATTTTACAAAAATTAAAGATTTTAAATGTGAACCTAACTTAGAAGCTCTCTTTACTTTTTTAAGTATTGGTTATATTCCATCTCCATTAACAGCACTACTTAATGTCCAAAAACTTCCTGGAGGCTGCTTACTAACCTATGAAGACAATACTTTTTCAGTATCAGACTTGTTTGATTATAAAGATTTTATAGATAAGGCAGGAACATCAAAAATAACAATAGAGGAAGCAACTACTGAATATGAACGTTTACATAAAAAATCTATTTCAAATAGAATCGTAAACACTGATAAAGTAGGTCTATTGTTAAGCGGAGGCTATGATTCTGGTGGAAATATTTCAGCTCTTAGAGATATTTATGATAAAAAACTTGTGTCATACTCTATCGGGTTTAAAGACAATCCATGGACAGAACTTCCATTGGCTAAAATTTTATCTCAAAAATACAACAGTACACATTTTGAATACGAGATTGATGGATCTGAAATTATGGATTTGCCTCAAATTGTGAAAGAAATGGGAGACCCATTTCAGGAAGGAGGCTTAATGGTTAATTATACAGCCATGCGTTTGGTAAAAGAAAGTAACGAAATGCCACAGATGATACTTGGAGGAGATGGTAACGATCAACACTTTGGAACCTCTGGGAAAGAATTAGCTTTAAATTGGAAATTTAAGAAAAACGGAATTAGCTTTTTACAAAAAGGTTTAGATTTTATTGGTAATGGAAGTGCTTTTGAAAACGATAATATCTTTTTCAGAGCTCAATTTCACAATAGGAAAATTCTTCATATCCAACAAAGTGACACTTTCGGATTTACAAAAAATCAACTAAACAAAATGAATAGCAAAGGCTATAAAGTTCCTGATTATGGATACCTTAAAAAAAATCCCAAATCTTATACTGATTTTGACCAATTTTATTTTTGCAGAAATTATTTAATTGATATTAAACAGGTTGTAAATGAAGTAATACTTTATAAAGCATCCAAAATGTCAGATATGTTTTCTAACAATCTCACATTTCCATATATGAGTACTGATTTATATCAATTTTTAAAGGAAATGCCTGTTAATTACAAATTTAATGGTACTCTTGATGAGCTGTCCAAAGGAAAAGGCAAATCAAAATTTTTACACAAAAGATATTTAAAACCTAAATTACCATCAGAAATTACTGATCGTAAAAAACAAGGTGGGTTTGCTCCTTTACCTATATTTTTGAAAAATGAAAAACAAAGAAAAGAAATTTTTTACATTATCGAAAAATCAGATGCTGTAGCTGCATTATTTAAAAAAGAAAAAATAGTTGCCATTTTAAATCATTATGATAAAATTGCTGATACTCAAGGTAATTGGTTTTGGTATAGACAAGTGCAAGCTAATCAAATAATTAATTTACTTACATTGGTAATTTGGTGGGAATTATTTATTAATAAAAAAGATAATTTTAATTCTATCAGTGATCTTGCGTAACTTCATTGTTATTTTTTTCAATTTCAATAAAACTCAATTAGAAATAAATTGAGTTTTATTGAAATTAATATTCTTTTATAATAAATTTTTATCCCTCATTAATTTATAATATAAAATTTAATTATTAATTCGTGCGCTTATGAAAAAAATTATAGGTACTTTCGATTCAACTAAGACAATAAATCAGAATTCTTTAGAAACCAGTCTAAATATTAATAATAATGTATTATTTAGCTCTGATATTGAAATTTTTGAATCTGAAGAATCAAAAATTTTTTTTTCAGGAATAATATATAACAAAGCTGAACTAGAAAAACAATTTGAAATTACTACGTTAACTGATTCAGAATTAGTTCACTCACTATTTAATAATTTTAACTTTAATAGTATAAAGCAAATTGATGGAAAATTTACATTTATTATCATAAATAGATTTGATACAATTATATGCAGAGACAGGCATGGTTGCGATTTGCAAATATATTACACAGAAAATTATTTTTCAAACACTCTTGCAACAATATTCGATTTAACCAAAACAAAAAAAGACATTAATACCGATGCTATAGTTAGTTTTCTTGGACTCGGATATATTCCCTCTCCTGCAACACCTTTTAAATACATTAAAAAACTTGGTGCAGGAAAGTTTTTATATTATAAACATGGAGTTTCTGTAATCGAAAGTAATCTTTTTGATTTTGAAAACTTTACAAAAAACAAAGAATTATTAATTTCTAACGACATTACTGAAATAAATAAAGATTGTAAGCTATTAATAAAAAATGCGATAAATTCAAGAATTTTAAATAAAGAAAATATTAACTTCATTGATTTTCAAAATGTTTTTAACGAAAACATTGAAAATAAAAATTTCACAAACAAAACCTCAGATTATAACAAAAATAATAAAATCAAACATCACGAAATCAATATTTTACCACAAATAATCAAAAGCTTTGAAATACCATTCAATGATTTTAACATAATACATAATTACCTTTTTCTTGAACAACTTAGCAAAGAAAAGACAGATTTTCTATTGTTTTTTAATGGTATAAATTTCTTAACAGGAAGTAATTCGAGAAATTTAGAAAAATATATAAAATTAAAAAAACATAACACTTTAATTTTGGCTAAATTTCTAAAAAAAATACTAAATACAAGATTTATTGAAAAATACAAAAAAACATACCTTTTAAAAACAATTATAAACAGAGTTCTTAATATTTATAGTATTGGGCGAAACGGATTTACGAAAAAACAAATTAAGCAATTATTAAAATCTGACATTAATTCAAATGCTTACCAATACCAAAATTCACTACCAATAAATTTAAATTCATTTGAAGAAGCATATATTTCGCATAATTATTTTATCGATATAAAACAGTCGTTAAATGAAATTGAGTTATTTCAATTGTCAACAATTTCAAACAAATTTAATATACAAATTGATTTTCCACTATTAGAAAATAATTTTTATAATTTCCTGAAAAATTTACCAATAGATATAAAAAACACTATAAACCAAAATAAAAACGAAAAAAATAAATTTACGATTTCAAGTAAAATAAATAATTATTTCCATCTTCATATAAACCAAGCTAACTACTTATATGATGCAAATTTACGTAAAAAATTATATGTTTATATGCTTAAAGCTGACGCAAGTAATACATTATTTAATAAAGTATTTTTAAATAATTTTTTAAATAATTTTGAGAAAGAAATAATTGGTAAAAGACGAATATACAAGGTCTTATATGACATGTCATTTCAATTTTTCAATCTTTTGATACTTATTTTGTGGTGGGATATAATAATAAATGGTAAAAAAGGAAATACATTACAAGATTTTTATTAATTTTAGCAAGGTGAAATTAAAAATATAAATTTAATAATGAATTTCACAACCACTTGATGATAAAGCAATAATATAAAACAATATTTAATTTAGCTGGATATTATAAATTTAAAAATGCAGTAAAATGAGAATTGGAATTGAAGGACAAAGACTATTTAGAGAGAAAAAACATGGAATGGACATGGTTGTACTTGAATTAATCAGAGAGTTGCAACTTATAGATAACGTAAATGAATATTTTATTTATATTAGTCCAGATATTGATAATAAATGTATTACCGAAACATCAAATTTCAAAATCCGTTTATTGGAGGGTGGTTTTTATCCTAAATGGGAACAAATTTCATTACCCAAAGCTGCCAATGAAGACAAATTAGATTTATTACATTGTACAAGCAATACAGCCCCATTAAAACTGAAAACTCCACTAATTTTAACTTTGCATGATATTATTTATATGGAAAAAACATATATGCAAATTTTAAAAGGGAGTGGAACCTCTTATCAAAAATTCGGAAACTTATATAGAAGATTTATTGTTCCAAGAATTATTAAAAACAGCAATAAAATCATTACTGTTTCAGAGTTTGAGAAAAGAAGAATTGCCGATTTTTTTAAATTAGATGGAACTAAATTGAAAGCCGTATACAATGGTGTAAGCAGTCATTTCAAAAAGATTACAGATACTTCAGAGCTAATCAGAGTAAAAGAAAAATACAATCTACCTGATAAATACTTTTTTTTTCTGGGAAATACAGACCCCAAAAAAAATACAATTGGAGTTCTTAAAGCTCTATCATTATTTTATAAACAAAACAATGAAGGCTATAAATTGCTTATGCTGGATTATGAAAAAGCTGAACTTGAAAAATTAATTGCAGAAATCGGAGATCAAACTTTATTGGAAAAAATACAACTAACTGGTTATGTAACAAATACAGATCTTCCTTCAATTTACAATTTATCAACAATATTCTTATATCCATCATTACGTGAAAGTTTCGGAATCCCTATGCTAGAAGCAATGGCTTGCGGAACCCCTGTAATTACATCAAATACTTCCTCAATGCCAGAAATAGCTGATGAAGCAGCATTGATAATCGATCCTTTTAAGCCTGATGAAATTACCGATGGTATAATTAAAATTTTATCTGATTACAATTTCAGAGAAGAATTAATAATTAAAGGATATCAACAAGCTGCAAAATTTACATGGAAAGCTATGGCTGAAAAAGTTTTAAACTTATATAAAGACGTAACCAACAAAGAATAAAAACGAAACCATTTTTTATAAATCAGTTTAAAGAATTATAAACATGAAAGGAAAAAACATCATAGTCACAGGACTGCAACCATGGGATATTGAAATTGGGAGCAATTGTAAAAATATTGCTATTGAGTTTTCAAAACAAAACAAAGTTCTTTATGTAAATTCTCCACTTGACAGAAATACAATTAATACAAAGAAAGATGATCCTCGTATTGCAAAAAGAATCAGGATAAAAAACGGAGAAGAATCATGTTTTGAAAAAATAAGTGACTCATTAACCGTATTTTACCCAAGAATAGTTCTCGAATCATTAAATATTTTGCCTTTTTATTGGCTTTTTTCTTTATTTAATAAAAAAAACAATAAACTATTTGCAAGCGAAATCCAATTTGCTGCTAATGAATTAAAAATGAATAACTTTGTTCATTTTAATGATAGCGATATGTTTAGAAGTTTTTATTTGAAAGAACTATTAAATCCGGATTTAAGTATTTACTATATTAGGGATAACCTGATAAAAAACCCCTACTGGAGAAAACACGGTCAATATACAGAACCTCTATTAATTAAGAAATCTGATTTAACAGTTACTAATTCTTTATACTATGCTGATTATGCTAAACTTTATAATCACCACTCTTATATGGTAGGTCAAGGATGTGATGTATCAATGTATGATGATAGTATTCATAATTTTTTAATTGCAGAAGAATTAAAAAATATAACACATCCAATTATAGGATATGTTGGATTTCTTTCATCAAGAAGATTAGATATTGACTTGATTAGAATGTTAGCTACGAAAAAACCAGAATGGACAATCGTTCTTGTTGGTCCTGAGGATGATACATTTAAACAATCTGACTTACACTCTAAGTCAAATATTATTTTTACAGGTTCAAAGTCAGTAGAAGAATTGCCTAATTTCATAAAAGGATTTGATATTTGTATCAATCCTCAAATACTTAATGATGCAACAATAGGAAACTATCCCCGCAAAATTGATGAATATTTAGCTATGGGAAAACCAACAATTGCAACATGGACTAAAGCTATGGAATATTTTGCAGATGTAACCTATCTTGCAAAAGAATCTAATGATTATATAACACTCATTTCAAAAGCACTGGAAGAAAATAGCGAAAAGCTTCAAGAAGCAAGAAAACAAGTTGCAAAAACACATACATGGGAAAATAATGTAAATGAAATATACAAATGTATTGAGCTAATTTAAATATACAAAAAGATGGGACTCATTAATAAAATCAAATCGAACCCTAAAATAAAAAAATTTGTTTTATGGACAATTTCACCAAATCGGAGACCCAGACCACGTTTATGGGTAAAATGGTTTCTTAATCCATTTCTTCACAAAAAAGGAAAAGACACTGTAATTCACAGAAGACGTTCACGAATTGATGTATTTCCATGGAATAAATTTAATGTAGGAAGTCAAACTACAATTGAAGACTTTACTGTTATAAATAATGGATCCGGAAATGTTATAATTGGCAATAAAGTAAGAGTAGGAATAGGAACAGTAATAATTGGACCAGTTACTATGGGTAATGGCTCAGGAACAGGTCAACATGTATTTATAAGTGGTTTTAATCATGGATATTCTGATGCTGAAAAAAACTCAAGTGTCCAACCATTAGATTTAAAGCCAGTTATTATTGAAGATGAAGCTCATATTGGAGCTAATTCTGTAATATTAGCAGGCGTAACTATTGGAAAAAGATGTCAGATTGGTGCTGGAAGTGTAGTTACAAAAAGCATTCCTCCTTATAGCGTTGCAGCAGGTAATCCTGCTAAGATTATAAAGAAATATAATTTTGAAACAAACAACTGGGAAAGAGTTTAAAATATACTTATAAAAAACATAATAAATTAATAATAATTTTAATAAATATCGATATGCTAACATTAAAAATTATCTTCTGGCTAGGTTTTTTTATAATTTTTTATGCCTATCTTGGCTATGGTATATTATTATATATAATTATAAAATTTAAACGTATATTTGGTTTAAGCAAACCTTTTCTGGAAAACAAAAATTACGAACCAGAAGTAACTCTTTTTGTAGCAGCATATAACGAAAAAGATTATGTTGATGCAAAGGTTCGTAATTCTTTAGAAATGAATTATCCTAAAGAAAAGATTCATCATGTTTGGGTAACTGATGGATCGGATGATGGAACTCCTGATATATTAAGAAAATATGTAGGACTCGAAGTTTATCATGAAAATGCCAGAGGTGGAAAAATTGGTGCAATGAATAGAGGAATGAAATTTGTTAAAACACCAATTGTTATATTTTCAGATGGAAATACCATGCTTGGAAAAGAATCGGTACAGGAAATTGTAAATCTATTTCGAAATCCGAAAGTAGGTTGTGTTTCGGGTGAAAAAAGAATTTACCAGAAAGATGCAGATGTGGCTGCTGGAGCTGGCGAAGGAATATATTGGAAATATGAATCAACACTAAAAAA
This sequence comes from Bacteroidales bacterium, assembly GCA_023251515.1. GTDB lineage: Bacteria > Bacteroidota > Bacteroidia > Bacteroidales > JACABE01 > JACABE01. Next base: position 49,947 of record JAHEYQ010000012.1, on the reverse strand, counting down.
ATGGGATGCTGAATTATATTCCGTAGTAGGTGCTGCTGGTGAACTTTTTGCTATCAGGACTGAACTTTACAGAGAAGTAGAAAAAGATACACTGCTTGATGATTTTATTATTTCACTCAGAGTAGCAATGGATGGATATACAATACAGTATAATCCTAATGCATATGCAATTGAAACATCCTCTGCAAATGTAAAAGAAGAATTAAAAAGAAAAATCAGAATTGCAGCAGGTGGAATACAATCAGTTGTAAGATTATCCCCCCTACTCAATCCATTCAAATATGGTATATTGACATTTCAATATATTTCTCATCGTGTTTTAAGATGGACATTAGCTCCATTATTTCTTCCTATATTATTATTAATCAATATTATAATTTCATTTTCTGAAGGCATAACTGATTTATCATTTTTCAACATTATTCTATTATTACAACTTTTATTTTATGCAGCAGCAATATTAGGTTGGTATTTAGAAAATAGAGCTATTAAAATAAAAATTCTATTTATCCCATATTACTTCTTTATTATGAATCTTGCTGTATTTTTAGGATTTAAAAGATACATAAAAAAATCTCAATCAGTAAATTGGGAAAGAGCAAAAAGAGCTTAAAACTATTGCAAATTTTATAAACAAATTCAACTTGAAAATGTTTTAAACCAAATTTTAAAATTACATGAAAAAAATACTAATCAAAATAATTCCATACCCGATTTTACTTAAAATTAAATATCTGAATCAATTCATTATTAGTTATTTATTTTTGGGAAATAAATACTATTGTCCAATTTGCAAAACCAAATTTAGGAAAATGTTGAATTGTGGTGAAAAAGCTGAAATTCTTAAAGAATTGAAAGTTATTGGAAGTGGTGTAAGATCCAATTGTCTTTGTCCCAGATGCTTATCAAACGACAGAGAACGTCTGGTTTTTCAATATTTAAAAGATAAAACCACACTATTTACAGAAAAAAACACATTACTTCATATTGCACCAAGACAAAGTTTTAATAATGTTTTTAAAAACTATAAAAACATAAAATATTTTCCAGGAGATAAATTTGAAAAAGGCTATCACTATTCAAAAGATGTAATTGAATTAGACATTACAAAATTAAATTTTGAGGATAATTTTTTCGATGTAATAATATGCAATCATGTATTGGAGCATATACCAGACGATATCAAAGCATTAAACGAACTTTACAGGGTGTTAAAACCAAATGGTTACGCAATTCTTCAAGTACCAATATCACTAAAACTTGAAAAAACCATTGAGATTGAAGCAAATACTGAAGAAGATAGAATTAAGTTTTTTGGCCAATCTGATCATTACCGAATTTATGCAAAAGATTATTTTAAAAGATTAGAGGATTGTAATTTTAAAGTAAAACTGTACAATCCAAATGATAATGATTGGAATTTAAATATCAATAAATATGGATTAAACAAATTAGAATATGTAATTGTTGCTTATAAAAAATACGAATAATGGCTGAAAACTTAAAGATTTTATTAGTGGAAGATGATTTAATTAACCAAAAAGTTGCTAATTCAATACTAAAACGGAGGAATCATCAATTAACAATAGCTGATAATGGACGAATTGGTGTTGATTTATATTTAAAAAACAATTATGACGTGATATTAATGGACATTCAAATGCCTGTATTAGATGGGATTGAAGCAACAAAATTAATTAGAAAATACGAAAAAGAACTAAATAAAAAAATAATTATTATTGCAGTTACAGCTTATTCTCTTGATAAAGACAAAGAAAGGATAATGGCAGCAGGCATGGACAATTATCTTAGCAAACCTTACAAACCGAATGATTTACTTGATATTATTGATTCTACTTTAATTTTATTCAATAAAAAAAATGATATTTAACTTACTTATAATATTTAATTTTGTAATATTAATAATTTGTATTTTATTAATTAGGAATAAGAAACAATCTAATAAAATAATAAATTTTCAAAAAAAACAGTTAGTCGAATTAGAAAAAAAAATAATCAATACAGATAACACCAAACATCATAACAATCATAATTCTAATGAATTAAAAGATTACAAACAAAATTTGGATTTCGAATTAAAAAAAGCTCTGATTAAAGCAGAAAATGCAAATTATTTAAAAAATGCTTTTCTAGCTAATATGAGCCATGAAATCAGAACTCCTTTAAATGGAATTATAGGGTTTTCAAACCTTTTAGAAACAGAACTATCATTAAACGAAAATCAGGAATTATTTGAATATGCAAATAATATTAAAGTCAGTGGCGAAAGACTTTTAGAACTTCTTAATAACATTATTGACATAAGTAGAATTGAAGCACATGATTATCAACTTAATATAACCGAATTACCACTAAAAAACATACTTTTTGAAATCTGTAATGATTTCAAATTAAAAGCAAATGAAAAAGGCTTAACCTTTAATTATCAACTAGAAAGTAATTACATCATTAACAACGATTTAAATGCTATAAAGCGTGTTGTAAACAATATATTAAATAATTCTTTAAAATATACTCAAAAAGGATTTATTAATTTAAGTTGTGGAAATTCAGAAACAGAAAATGAAATATATATAAGAATAAAGGACACTGGAGTTGGAATAGACAATGCATATTTACCTTATATTTTTGAAGCGTTCAGACAAGAAAGTTTGGGCTATTCCAGAGCATTTCAGGGCGCCGGACTTGGACTACCATTTGTAAACAAATTAATTTCATTGATGGGAGGAAGAATAGAACTTGACTCCGAAAAAGCACAGGGAACTTTAGTAAATTTATATTTCAAAACTACTCAATCTTCTATTAAAGAAATTCCTTTAAAAGAAATAAAACAAACTATTACAAATTCAAATTATCATAACTTAAAAATATTTGTGGTAGAAGATGATAGAATTAACAGAATGCTTTTAAAAAAAATGCTTGAGAATATGGGAGAATCCATTTTAGCTGTTGATGGTATTGAAACACTTAAAATAATAAACGAGAAAGCAGCTAAAAATGAGTTTTTTGATGTTATGCTATTTGACATTAATCTTCCAGAGCCTTGGGATGGAGTCTCTCTAATGAAAGAAATTAAAAAACAACACAATGAATACCAAACCATTCCCTTTATTGCTCAAACTGCTTACGCTCTTGAACATGATAGAGATAAACTACTAGAAGAGGGTTTTGATGATTATATTGCAAAACCAGTAGATCAAAAAAACTTAATGAATGTTATATTAAGAAGAGTTAAAAACAAATAAAACAGATACAATGAATTACAAAAATATTTCCTTTTTTATCATCATATTTTTATTTATTTCATCAAATGTAAAATCTCAGAAAACTGAAAAGAAAGACAAATCAATTTATGCTACTAAAAAACCAGGTTATTACCAAAATGTTCTTTTAAAATCAATTGAAAATGAAAATAGTATAGAGAAAAAAGAACAAACATATTTTGGTATGGATTTTACAAACCTAACTTTTCCAACTGATACATCAAAATATAGTAAAATATGGCATAATAAACCCATAAATCAAGGATTAACCGGAACTTGCTGGAGTTTTGCAGGAACTTCATTTATTGAAACTGAAACTGAAAGAATAACAAAGAAAAAAATTAAACTTTCTGAAATGTTTACTGTTTACTGGGAATATGTTGAAAGGGCAAAATATTTTGTTGAAAAAAGAGGAAATATGTATTTTTCGGAAGGCTCTGAATCTAATGCTGTTATCAAAATAATTAAAAAGTATGGTGCAGTACCTTCATACAACTTTACAGGGAAAATACCGGGTTCATCAATTCATAATCATAAAAACATGCTTAATGAAATGGAAAGATACCTAGAATCAGTAAAAGCAAATAACAGCTGGAATGAAAACACAGTGATTGAAACAATTAAAAACATTTTAAATCATTATATTGGAGAACCACCTACTGTATTTAATTATGAAGGCAAAGCATATACTCCCAATGAATTTTCTACAAATATTTTGCAGATAACTCCTGATAACTATTTTAGTTTTATGTCAACAAAAGAAATTGCTTACAATCAAAAAGGTTTATTAGATGAGCCTGATAATTGGTGGAAGTGTGATGATTATTATAATTTATCATTAAATGACTATATGAAATTATTGAATAACGCAATAACAAAAGGATATTCAGTTGCAATTTGCGGAGACGTTTCAGAACCAGGCTATAATGCACAAATTCAAGTAGCTGTGATTCCAACTTTTGATATTCCTTCAAATTATATAAATGAAGATTCAAGACAATACAGACTTGAAAACAAATCAACCACAGACGATCATTGCATACATATAGTTGGAATACAAAATATTGAAGGTATAAATTGGTATTTAATTAAAGATTCAGGAAGTGGAGCTTTTGATGGAAATACCAAAGGCTATAGATTCTATCATGAAGATTATATCAAATTAAAAATGATGAATATGCTGATAAATAAAGACGCAGCAAAAGAACTTTTAAATAAAATTATTAAATAGATGATTTACAACAATGTAAATAAAAAGAAAATATTAAACGATCCTGTATATGGATTCATCAATATTTCTTCAGATTTGATTTTCGACATCATAGAACACCCTTATTTTCAAAGATTAAGAAGAATAAAACAATTGGGATTAACTCATCTTGTTTATCCCGGAGCATTACATACACGCTTTAGTCATGCTTTAGGTAGCATGTTTCTGATGCACAACGCCATAGAAGTATTAAAACAAAAAGGTCATGAAATTACTGATCATGAGGCTGAATCTGCAAAAATTGCAATTCTTTTACATGATATTGGCCATGGACCATTTTCACATGCGCTTGAGCATTCTATAGTTAGCAAAATGAGCCACGAAACAATTTCTGAAATTTTTATGAATGATCTCAATAACACTTTCAACGGCAAATTAAGGATGGCTATCGCTATTTTTAAAGGGGATTATCATAAAAATTTTCTCCATCAGCTAGTTACTGGACAATTAGATGTTGACCGATTAGATTATTTAACCAGAGATAGTTTTTTTACAGGTGTGTCAGAAGGCATTATAGGAACAGAAAGAATTATCAAAATGTTGAACGTTAGTGAAGGGAAACTTGCTGTCGAAATTAAAGGTATTTATTCTGTTGAAAAATTCCTATTATCCAGAAGATTAATGTATTGGCAGGTATATTTACATAAAACCGTATTAGTTGCCGAACAATTATTAATTAAAATACTAAAAAGAGCTAAGTATTTGGTTCAAAATAATGTAGATATTTTTGCTACACCTGCATTTATGATATTTTTGAAAAACAATTTCACTTTAAACGATTTCCAAAACAATAAGAATTTAATTGAATATTTTTCAGAATTAGATGATTTTGATATTTTTACATCAATTAAAGTGTGGCAAAAACATGAGGATAAAATCTTGTCGCAATTATCCAATTTTTTGGTAAACAGAAAACTATTGAAAATTGAAATTCAAAATCATCCATTTGAAAAAGAAAAAACAGAACAAATCAGAAACAAAATTCAGGAAGAATTAAATATAGACTTAGAGGAATCTGATTATTATGTATTTACAAATGAGGTTGTAAATAGTGCTTATGATTTTAAACAAGACAAAATCAATATTTTACTAAAAAATAATACATTAATCGATATATCAGAAGCTTCTGATCAATTAAATGCATCATTTTTTGAAAAAGAAGTCAAAAAGTATTTTTTATGCTTTCCTAAATAATACGAAATATTACTCTAATAATAAACAACTTAAATGTTATATTTCTATATAATTAAAAATAAAAATTCTAATTAAAATTTATATTTAAATTTGCAAAAAGTATTATAAATGAACAAAGCCATTATAAAACACTGATTTACAAAACAATATCTATTTTGGCGAGTTTCCAACCTGACAGCAGGTTGGCATATATACATTATAATTAATTAAAAAAAACAGATGAAATTTACTGCACAACAAATAGCTGATACTTTAAATGGAATAGTTGAAGGAAATCCTGAAATATCGGTAGATAAATTATCAAAAATTGAAGAAGGAATTGAAGGAAGTTTATCCTTTTTGGCAAATAAAATATACACTCCGTATATTTATACTACAGAAGCTTCTATAGTAATTGTAAATAAAGATTTTACACCAGAACATAAAATAAAAACAACATTAATCAAAGTGGATGATGCTTATACATCTTTTGCTACTTTATTAAATTTTTACAATCAGGTAAAGATGAACAAAACTGGTATTTCTCAGCTTGCATTTATTTCAGATAGTGCAACTTATGGAGAAAATTGTTATGTTGGTGAATTTGCTTTTATTGGCGAAAATGTAAAATTAGGTAAAAATGTAAAAATCTACCCTCAAGCATACATTGGTGATAACACAAGTATTGACGATAACACAACGGTTTTTCAGGGAGTTAAAATTTACTCAGATACAGTTATTGGTAAAAATTGCATTTTCCATGCGGGTGTAGTATTGGGAGCTGATGGCTTTGGATTTGCACCACAAGCAGATAACAATTATCAAAAAGTTGCTCAAATAGGAAATGTTATAATTGAAGATAATGTAGAAGTAGGAGCAAATGCAACAATAGATAGAGCTACATTAGGTTCTACTATAATAAAAAAAGGTGCTAAAATTGATAATCTCAATCAAATTGGACATAATGTTGTGATTGGCGAAAACACAGTAATGGCAGCATTATGCGGAATAGCAGGTTCAGCCAAAATTGGGAAAAATGTAATGATTGGAGGACAAGTTGGAATTGTAGGACATATCAGTATTGCTGATAATGTAAAAATTGCTGCACAATCAGGCATTATTTCAACCGTTAAAAAGGAAGGAGAAATTTTACTTGGTTCACCTGCCTTTAATGCAAGCGAATATAAAAAAGTTTATATTCATTTTAAAAATTTACCTAAAATTATGGCAAAAATAGATGAACTAGAAAAAAAAATAAAAGAATTAGAAAAAAAATAAAAAAACACTTAAGGCAGTTTAATCAACTGTCTTTTTTTTATCCAATTTATCCATAATATCCCATAATGACACAATTTACTTATATTTCTTTTTATCTGCAACTTACTATTATAAATAATAAAATAAAATACCATAACGACACAACTTACTTAATAAACTAAATTTATGAATTTTGGCAATATAACTGTTTATCAACAAAATAAAGTTTGGCACGGTTTTTGAAATATTATATACGCTTATTCAAAATAAGTTAATAATTTTATATTTTATCTTTTATCTTCGAGGGGTTGGGGGCTGTCTATTTAGGCAGCCCTTTTTTATTTCAAATAAAATTTATTTTTAAAAATATTAAGCTTAATTTTGTAAAAAAAATATTCAAATAATAATTTTAGTGTTAGTTGCGTTAATTATTCATGTATAAAAAAATAATCATTTTTATTTGGGTTTTTGTTTCATTTGCTATTGCAATTGGGCAAAACACATTTATTATTGGTAATGCAGCAGGTGCCGAAGGATTAAAAATTAAGATAAAAACCACATCAGACTATATTTCAGATCTTTCAAAAAAAATAGACGAAGCAATAATTGATAATAATGGGAACTTTAAATTAAAAGCTTTAGTTACAGAGCCCATTTATGCTCAAATTCAAATTGGTTTTCTAAAAGGAGATTTCTATCTTGAGCCTGGTAAATCATACAATATCAGTATTTCACACCAAAACTATAAAGATGACGAAAAAGAAAGTCCTTTTTTATCAAAGAAAAGATTAAATATAGAGTTTTTGAATAATGATAGCAATGAACTAAATGCTATAATTAACAAATTCAATGTTTTATATAATGAATTTGTTTTAAAAAACTTTAATGCATTATATCAAAGGAGAGATAGAAGCAGAATCGATTCATTGCAAAGCAAAATAAATCAAGAATTTGGCAGAACTAAAAATATTTATTTCAATAATTATGTAAAGTACCGAGTTGCTGGTTTAGAGCAAATGGGACGACTTAAAAATAATAAGCGAATATTTGCTAATTATATTTCAAATCAACCCGTTTTATATAATCATATTGAATACATGTATTTTTTTAATGAGTTTTATGAAAAGTTTTTCTTTAATGGAAATCACTCAATAAAAACGGATGATTTAAAAAGATACATAAATACAGAAAGAAACTATCTAACACTTTTAGATTCCTTAGGGAGAGACAGTTTGGTTAAAAATGAAGTAATCAGAGAAATTGTTTTTTTGAAAGGCATGAAAGAACTCTATAACTCAAAGATTTACAACAATGACAATATCATTGATATTATCAGTAGATTTGCCAATAAAACCAAATTTCCTGAACATAAAAAAATTGCTTTAAATTTGATTGAAACATTCATTTCGTTAAAACCAGGTAGTGCTGCGCCCGATTTTAAATTACAGGATATTAAGGGAATATCATACACATTAAGCTCATTCACTGGCAAATATACATATATTTGTTTTTTTACAACTTGGTGTGCCGGTTGTATGCCCGAAAACGATGCAATAATTGACTTAAAGAAAAAATACAATGATAAAGTAAATTTCGTTAATATTGCTGCTGATAAACAAGCACTTAATCTGATGTATTTTGTTGAGAAAAACAAATATGAATGGAATTTTCTTTATTCAGAAAACAACACGGATGTATTTGAAAATTATAATGTTAACTCTTTTCCTGTATATATTTTAATTGATCCTCAGGGTAAAATTGTAAATTACCCTGCACTTAAGCCAAGCGAAGGCATTGACATTATTTTTAACAAATTGTTTAAGAAGGATATCCCAATTACAAACGATAACTAATTATTAGATTATCAACATTTTATTAAGATTTATTTTTAAAATATAAATCAAGAATATATTTAATTGATGGAAATGTATTCTTCATTAATTCTGGAATTTTTTCTTTTTTAACCCAAATAACGTCAGAAATATCTTCCTCAATTTGTGGAGAAGGATTTTTTAAAGAATCAGTTTTCATCAAAAACCAATAGCAATGCTTTATTATCATTTTATTATTCTCATTATAAAGGTGATATGTATCCGGAAGCTTTTTAATAATTTCAATTTCAGAAACAGCTGTTTCTTCTTCTATTTCTCTGATTGCACATTGAGCTATGGTTTCTCCTTTATCTAATTTTCCTTTTGGCAAATCCCATTTCCCACGCCTAAAAATCATCAGAATTTCATCAGATTTATTAAAAACCAGCCCCCCCCCTGCTTTAATCTCAATAAACTTCGACTTATAGTGAGAAAAAACTTCAGCAAGATTGTCAGGGCAATAGATATATAAATCAGTTATTACATTCTGATTAAAAAAGTCAAAAATAATTTTTGACAAAAAACGTTTTGATTGAAATTGATGAATATCAATATTTTCAACTTCAAATAAATGTAATTCTATTTTTTTTACAAAATGAATTGTCTGATTGTTCACAAAAACTTTATACATTTGCAATATGAAATTTAATGAAGAAATAGCTTTAAAAACCGCTGAATTTTTATTGCAAATTAAAGCAATAAAATTGAATAATTCGCAACCTTTTACATGGGCTTCGGGAAGAAAATCTCCGATTTATTGCGATAATCGTGTAACTTTATCATATCCAAAGGTTAGGACATTTATCCGTCAACAATTTGTTGATATGGTTAACGAACATTTTGGAACAATTGATTTAATTGCAGGTGTAGCAACAGGGGGAATTGCTCAAGGTGTACTTGTAGCACAGGATTTGGGCTTACCATTCGCTTACGTACGTTCTGAAGAAAAGAAACATGGTTTATCTAACCAAATTGAAGGAGTTGTTCAATCAGGTCAATCCGTTGTAGTAGTTGAAGATTTGATTTCAACAGGTAAAAGTAGCTTAAATGTAGTAAATTCGCTTGCAAATGCTGGTTGTAACATCAAGGGAATGGTTGCAATTTTTACTTATGGTTTGAAAATTGCTGAAGAAAGTTTTAAAACAGCAGAAATTCCTTTGATTACGTTAACAGACTACAATACATTAATTAAAGTAGCTGTAGAACAGAATTATATCAAAGCTGATGACTTAATGTCATTGAATGAATGGAGAGAAAATCCTGAACTTTGGTCAGAAAATAAAATTAAAGAAGGATTTTAATTGGTTGGTATGAAGCATATAGAAAGTGAAAAACTGATTATTAACTGTAAGCAGGATAAAATATTTACATTTTTATCTAATTTTAATAATTTTGGCAAATTAATGCCCGAACAAATAATTAATTGGCAATCTACTGAAGACAGTTGCTCTTTCACAATAAAAGGTATGACTGATTTAAGTATGAAAATCAAAGAGAAACATGCTTTTCATAATATTCTGATTACATCTTTTGGTAAAGTTCCATTTGATTTTGAGTTAAAATGCAGTTTTGAAGATTTAGGCAATTTTCAAACTCAATCTCAATTAATATTTATTGCAGATTTAAATCCGATGTTGAGTATGATGGCAAGCAAACCATTACAAAATTTTGTAAATATGCTTAATGATAAATTAAAATTAATGGCTGAGTCAGGAAATATCTAGTCTTTTCGGTTTTCATATAGCTATATTTAGATACAGATTTGTAATTTAACTAATTGTTTAATTGTAAATCTGTATTTTTTTGTAAGTTTGTATTGAATTTTAATAACAAGCTTCATATGAAAAAAATATTATCTGTCCTCATTCTCCTTTTATTTCCGTTTTTTAACAGAGCTGAAATTGTACCAATTGAAACCGCAAAAAAAATAGCTCTTAACTTCTATAATTCAAAACAGGTTTTGTTATCTAAAGCTGATGTTGAAAAAATTTATATTACAGATTATCATGTGATTAACAATAACAATACACCTGTAATTTATATTTTCAATACAAGCAATAACGGATATATTTGTATTTCTGCTGAAGACAAAACCTATCCGATATTAGCATATTCATTTGAAAGCAAATACGATACAAAATTTATAGCACCTCCATTTCAAATGTGGATGAATGAATATAAAAATCAAATCTTACAAATCAGAAAAAACAATAACCCAGTAAATCAAGAGATTATAAACATTTGGAAGTCAATTATTGATAATAAAATCTATAAAAATTCTACTAAATCAGTTTCTCCTTTTATAAAATCAAAATGGGATCAGGGCAAATTATATAATACAAATTGTCCTGAAGATACAGCTGGCCCAGGTGGAAAATGTGTTACTGGTTGTTTAGCAACATGTTTGGGACAATTAATGTATTATTATAGATATCCAAATCAGGGAATTGGAAATTTCGCATATACTCATCCTGTTTATGTAAATTTATCAGTAAATTATTCAAATTCAAACTATAATTGGAATGCAATGTGTGATGTTCCAACAAAACCAAATCCAGCAATAGGCAAATTGATTGCTGAAAGTGGAATTGGTGTTAGCATGAATTATGGACCTAATAGTTCAGGAATGAACAATCATTCAGCTGCTTATGTTTTAAGAACATATTATAAATATCCACAAAACGTACAATATGTATTTAGAGATAGTACAAATATCAGATGGGATAGCTTAATAATTGCACAACTTGACAAAAAAATGCCGCTTTATTATGCAGGTTGGGAAATTCCTGACACAAGCGGTCATGCCTTTGTTTGCGATGGTTATCAGGATACAACACATTTCCATTTCAATTTTGGATGGGGAGGTGCTTATGATGGATATTTTTATTTAAATAATCTAATACCGGGAGGTAATATTTTCAATCTTGCTCAAGAACTTATTATCAACATTTTTCCTGATACAAGTCTTTATACTTTCCCTGAATATTGTTCTGGGATTAAAACACTTACATCCCTTGAGGGTAGTTTGGAAGATGGTAGCGGACCTTTGTCTGATTATCAAATAAACAGTAATTGCTCTTGGTTAATAGCTCCTGATGCTGACTCTATAAGTTCAATTATACTGAATTTCAGCGATCTAAAAACCCAGCCCATTCATGGCATAATCAAAGTTTATAATGGAAATTCTGTTACATCTCCACTGATTGGTTCATATTCAGGGACAATAATCCCATCAACCATCACAATAAATAAGAGTCAAGTTCTAGTTTCATTTAATTCTGATAATGATAGTGTTAAACCAGGATTTTTCATCAATTACAAAACAATAACGCCAAATTATTGCAGTACTTTTAAAATGCTTACTGCAAATTCGGGTGTTTTTGGAGATGGTAGTACTTCAAAGCGATACAATGCAAATACAACGTGCAAATGGGTAGTTAAACCTTCAACAGAAGCAGGTAGCGTAAAATTACACTTTAATAGCTTTGACACTGAAGTAAATAAAGACATAATCAAAGTAAAAGGAATTTCATCATTGGTTTTACTTGCTACTTTTTCAGGTAGTAATATTCCTTCAGACTTCACAGTATCAGGAAATCAAGCAAGTATAGAATGGATTACAGATTATGAAAATGAGAAACAAGGCTGGGAAATAAGTTATACAAGTTCGGGAGTGGGTATTAATACAATAAATAATATTGAAAATATGATTATTTATCCAAATCCGACTAAAGAATTTATAAATATTTCTATTGATTTAAAAAGCAATGAATCTATTCATTGTGAAATATTCTCAATTGAAGGAAGACTTATTTCCACAGAAAATTGGCAACTTTTAAGTGGACAGTCTTTAAAACAAATAAACTTACTTAATTATGAAAAAGGCATATACCTAATTAAATTAAGTAATCAAAAAGGAGAGTTTTCAAAACATAAAATAATCGTAAATTAAATGAATAAAGGCTGTCAATATGGCAGTCTTTTTTTTTAAATGAAGTACTATTTTCTATTCTTTGAAATTTCCAATAGAACCATTAGAAATCGATCAAATAATAATCTTTGATTTTTATTAAGTATTCTTACATAAAACGTTAATTATATGCATTTTAATAAATAATCGAGCAAAAAAAACAAACGCAAAATATTTAATTAATTATTTTAAATAACAAAATTCTCATTTATTTATATACAAATAAATCAAATATTTAGTATTTTTGTATGAAACAAAAAACAAACACAATATTTTTAACATAACCATAATAATACACTTATAAGATTATCAGCTTATTAAAAACAATAATTGAACTATGGTAAATAATAATTCAACGTTAAATGATTTACGTTCAAAAATAATAAATGCATCTTTAACACTGCAAAGCGAAAAGGTGAAATCTGAAATTAATTTTACAGAAATCATTGATTTAATTGATAATCTTAACAATACACAAACTGAATTATTTCAAAAATCAACTTATGAAGACACTGAATATTGCGAGGTTTTTAATTCAACAAATGAAGCAATTTTAATAATCGATTCAACAAACGGGGAAATTATTGATATAAATAAACGCACTTTAGAAATTTACGGTTATGAGAATAAAGATGAAATACTTAAATTAAATTTTATAAATTTTTGTGCAAATTACAATCAAAATTCTTTTATAGAAGTTTCATATTATTTTACGAAAGCAATCAAAGAAGATGCACAACTATTTGATTTACTAACAAGTAAAAAAAACGGAAATTCATTTTGGGTATCTATATCATTGAAAAAAAGTGAAATTGGAGGAAAAGAAAGAATAATTGCAGAAATACAAGAAATAAATGAAAGAAAAAAAATAGAAGAAGAATTAAAAAACAGAGAAAATCAATTACAAATATTAATTAATTCAATGCCTGATATTATTTGCTTTAAAGATGGAGAAGGCAGATGGCTGGAAGCAAATAATTTTGATTTAAAATTATTTGAGATAGAAAACATTGATTATAAAGGGAAAAAAGATTCAGAACTAGCTTATTATAGTAGTTTTTATAAAAATGCTTTTTTAGCATGTGAAGATTCAGATGAATTGGCATGGCAAAAAGGCAGTATTAGTAGAAATGACGAAACAATTCTAAGACCCGATGGAACTTCATTGATTTTTGATATAATAAAAGTTCCAACTTTTGACGAAAACGGGAAAAGAAAAGGATTAATAGTTGCTGGAAGAGATATAACAGAAAAAAAACTTACTGAGAAACAACTCATTGAATCTGAAGAGAAGTTTAAAGCTGCATTTAAAATTAGTCCTGATGCTATCAGTATCACAAGACTTTCTGATGGTAAATATATTGATATTAATGATGGTTTTGAAGAAATATCAGGCTATTCAAGAAATGAAATCATAAGTAATACTGTTTATTATTTAAATATATGGAATAATCTAAACGACAGAGATTTGCTCTCAAAAAAATTAAAAAAAGATGGATTTGCCAATAATATTGAAGCTGTTTTTAACTTAAAACATGGGAAACAGATTATTGGTTCTATGTCAGCAAGAATCCTTGAAATTAATGAAGAGCCGCATTTACTAGCAATTACAAAAAATATCACAGAGCAGAAGAAAAAGGAAGAAGAATTAAAAGAAATAAACCTGATTTTCCAATCACTTTTAGAAAACAGTCCAATTTATGTATTCTTTAAAGATTTTAATATTAAAGCATTGCATCTAAGTAAAAATTTTGAGGATATGTTGGGAATGCCAATAAAAGATACAATTGGCAAAGATATGTATGAGCTTTTCCCATCTGATTTGGCATTAAGTATGATAGCTGATGATAAAAAAATATTATATGAAGGCAAACTTATTCAAGTAGATGAAGAACTAAACGGGAAATATTATACAACTATTAAATTTCCTATAAAAAAAGATGATGCTCCACCAATGTTGGCTGGTTTTACAATTGATATTACAGACCGGAAAAAAGCAGAAATTGCTCTTCAGCAAAGCGAAGCTCGTTTAAAGTCTTTTATGCAATATCTGCCCGCTTTAGTAATGATAAAAGATCATGAATTCAGGCCAATATTTGCCAACGAACAACTTCAGTATCTATACCCTATAGATAAATGGATGGGAAAAACACCTAAAGAAACTTTTGATCAGGACACTGCAAATAAAATAATTGAAAAAGACCAGTTTGCATTAGATAATGGTTATGTTTCCTATGAAGAAATCTGGACAGATAAATTCGGATTTGAACACAATTATTTTACACAAAAATTCAGAATTGATATCCCTGACTCCAAACCTCTATTAGGAGCTATTATTACAGATATAACTAAACTTAAAACATCTGAAAATCAAATTAAAGAATTAAATTTAACACTAGAGAAAAGAGTAGAAGAAAGAACGGCTGAATTATTGCAAGCAAACAAAGAACTAGAATCATTTGCTTATACAGTATCTCATGACTTGCGAGCACCTTTAAGGGCTATTGATGGGTTTACAAACATTTTGAATGAAGATTATTATAAATATTTAGACGAAAATGGTAAAAAAGTATGCAAAACAATAAGTGATAACGCCGTCAAAATGGGGAATCTGATTGATGATTTGCTAGCTTTCTCCAGAATAGGTAGAAATGATCTGAATTATATAATTATTAATTCTAAACTATTGGTTGAATCTGTATTTCAGGATAATTTTTATAATTTGATTTCAGATAAATATCAAATAGAAATTGGTGGTTTACCAATTATAAAAGGTGATAGATCTATGATTAAACAAGTATGGATTAACTTAATAAGTAATGCTATAAAATTTTCTTCAAAAAGAGATAAACCAAAAATAAAAATAGATTTTACTGAATCGGATAATGATTATATTTTTTCTATTTCAGATAATGGAAGTGGATTCGATACAAAATATTATGATAAATTATTTGGCGTTTTTCAAAGGCTTCATAGTGCCAACGATTATGAAGGCACCGGTGTTGGTTTAGCTATTGTTCAAAGAATTATAAATAGACATGGAGGTAAAGTTTGGGCTGATTCTGAACTTGATTTTGGGAGTACATTTTATTTTTCAATAAAAAAACACATAAACTAATTTTAATAAAATGGATAAAATTTCAGGATTTAAATATTTTTTGTGTTTTTATTTTAAACTTTTGATTTTTGTATATCTATTAATTAACACTATAAATACAAAAGCCTTAAGCACATACGACAGTATAACTATTGTTTCTGATGATAACTATCCGCCTTATATATTTCGAAATGATAAGGGAGAATTACAAGGAATCATTATTGATCAATGGAAACTTTGGGAAGAAAAAACAAAGATTAAGGTTAATATTATTGGAACTAATTGGGATAGTGCACAGTTTGTTTTTAATCAGGATAAAGCCGATGTAATTGAAACCGCATTTTACACCAAACAAAGAGATGAATATTGGGATTTTACCAAGCCTTATGCTATTATTGAAGTTCCTGTTTTTTATAATACATCTTTAAGTGGCATTACAAATATTGAATCATTACATGGTTTTACTATTGGAGTTAAAGCTGGCGATGCTTGTATTGATATTTTCAAGAATAATAAAATCAATTCATTAAAGGAATATAGTAGTTATGAAGCACTTATAAAAGCTGCTGATAAAGGTGAAATTAAAGTTTTTTGCGTGGACAAGCCTCCTGCCCTATACTATTTATATAAAAATAACCTTGAAGATAAATTTAAACTTGGCTTTACACTATATACCGGGAAATTCCATAGAGCTGTAAAAGAAAATAATACAAAAATTCTAGAAATCATTGAAGATGGGTTTAGAAAAATATCAGAAAAAGAATTAGAATCTATTGAAGAAAAATGGCAAGGTAAACCAATTTTTAATAATATAATAAAAAAACAAATTACAATTGCAGCATTAATTCTCATTTCAATATCTATTATATTATTGTTTTTCAATATATTATTAAGAAGTAGAATAAAATCAAAAACTCGTGATCTGGAGAAAGCTTTCAAAGATATAAGCAACAACGAAAAAAAGTTCAGAACCATTTTCAATTCAATTAATGACACTATATTGATTCATAGTTTGTATAATGGAAAAATTATTGAATCCTATCTTCCTGCCGAAAAATTATATGGTTATACTTCTGAAGAATTAAAAAATATCAGGATTCAAGATATTAGTATCGACAAAACTCCTTATACACAAAAGGAAGCAATGGATTATATAATAAAAACGACCAAAGAAGGACCTCAGGTTTTTGAATGGATAGCAAAACACAGAAACGGAGACCTTATTTGGGTGGAAGTGAGTATGAGTTACAACCCTGATTTTTATAAAGATGCCATTATTGTTGTGGTTCGTGATATTTCAGAACGAAAAAAAGCTGAAAACGAAATTAAAGAGTTTTATGCTACTTTAGAAAAGAAAGTAGAGGAAAGGACACAACAGCTTAAAGAAGCGAATAAAGAACTTGAATCTTTTGCATATACCGTTTCACACGATTTACGTGCACCATTAAGAGCAATTGATGGGTTTACAAGAATTTTAATTGAAGATCATACAAAAGATTTATCTGAAGATGCCTTAAAAGTATGCAATACTATTATCAGAAATACAAAAAAAATGGGGCAACTTATTGATGATTTACTTGCTTTTTCGAGAGTTAGCCGAAATGAAGTTAATAAAATGCCTGTTGATATGAATCAGATTATTGACACTGTTTGCAATGAATTGATAAATGATGAAAACAAAGAAAAATATAGTTTTCAGATTAGCGATTTACCAAAAGCTTTTGGCGATAGGGCTCTTATAAAACAAGTTTGGACTAATTTGATATCGAATGCCATGAAGTTTTCTTCAAAAAAGGAGAAATCCTTTATAAATATCAGTTGCGAACAAACTGATACTGAAAATATTTATTCCATTTCGGATAACGGTGCCGGTTTTGATGATAAATATGCTGATAAACTGTTTGGTGTATTCCAAAGATTACATTCAAATCAGGATTATGAAGGAACAGGTGTAGGTTTAGCTATTGTTCAACGCATTATTCAAAAGCACGGTGGTAGAATTTGGGCTAAATCTGAAATAGATAAAGGGGCAAGTTTTTATTTTACTTTAAACAAAAATAACTGATAATTAAAATTATGGAGAATACGATTAAGAATGTTGAATATCTTTTGGTAGAAGATAATCCGAATGATGCAGAACTAATAATGAGAGCTCTGAAAAAAATAATTAATACTGATAATTTGCTTTTACTTGAAGATGGTGAGGATGCTCTTAATTTTTTGTTTGAAAAAGAAGAGTTTGAAGACAAAGAATATAACAAACTTATTAAAGCAATATTTCTCGACCTTAAGCTCCCCAAAATAAATGGATTGGAGGTTTTAAAAGAAATAAAGGCAAATCAAAATCTTCAGAAAATACCTGTCATCGTTTTTACTTCTTCCAAAGAAGATTTCGATATTAAAACTGCATATGATTTGGGGGCAAACAGTTATGTTGTTAAGCCAATGGAATACAATAGTTTTTCAGAAACAATTATATCAATTGGGAATTATTGGATTAATCTGAATGAAACAACTCACTGATTTTTGATATATAAAGCCTTAAATTTTCCTATAGTGTAAATTATTCCGGCTTCACAAGTGTCCGTGATGCCATCGTCATTAATGAAATCAGGTTCACGAGCGTCCGTGATGCCATCATCAATGAATATTTCAGCTTCGGCGATACCGCTGATGCCGTCGTTAATGAATATTTCAGCTTCGGCGATACCGCTGATGCCGTCGTTAATGAATATTTCGGCTTAGCGTATGAATATTATACAATAATGATTTGTATTTTAATGATTATTTAACTTGTTTACATATAAATAAACAATTATTTATGCATTTTACATCTACAAAAACACAATATCTTCAATAATATCTATACCTACGGCTTTGTTTAGCGATATTACAAGTTTCGATTTGGCATAACTTAGCTCGTTACGCAAAGCAGCAGAATCTACTTTAACATATAGCTTGCCATTATTGATATACAAATTCTCGGTATGACGATTAATTAACGAGCCACACACCTTTTCCCATGATTGTATCAATCGGGTTTCATTCATTTTTCCACGAAGGCGATAAACATTCAGCAGTTCATCAATAACCTGTTTTAAACTATACTCGTTGTATCGGCTCATAATGCTGCTTCTGTTACAATTCCGCTATTTACTTCAAATATTTTATGATTAATATCTTTGTTTGCAAACAAATGCATAAACCGTTCGGGCTGGGTATCGGTAATAAACACTTGTTTAAAATTACTTTCGGCAACCAGCGTAATCAACTGCTCTACACGCTTGGCATCGAGCTTGTCGAAAATATCGTCGAGCAACAAAATAGGTTTAAATCCTTTAATCTTACGGGTATAATCAAACTGAGCCAGTTTCATGGCTATGAAATAAGATTTCTGTTGTCCCTGCGAGCCAAATTTTTTAACGGCAAAGCCATCCATCCTGAAATCAAGATCATCCTTATGAATTCCAACCGAAGTATATTGCAAAGCTCTGTCGCGATTCAGGTTTTCTTTTAGCAAACCTTCCATATCATTATCGGCAAGCTGACTTACATAATCAATACTTACGGCCTCTTTGCCACCCGAAATAAACTTAAAATAATGTTGAAACAAGGGTATAAAAGCTTCGATAAAAAGCTTGCGTTTATGAAAAATATTTTCGCCGAATTTTTGAAGCTGAGCATCCCAAACTTCCAAAAAACCAGCATCAAATCGATTGGTTTCGGCAAAATTTTTCAATAAAACATTTCGCTGTTGCAAAGCCTTGTTATAATTCATCAAATCGTCGAGATAAATGCGATCGAACTGCGAAATAACACTATCAATATATTTGCGGCGTATCTCACTACCTTCGTTAATCAGATCGCGGTCGTATGGCGAAATCATAACCAAAGGAAACAATCCGATATGATCAGCCAAACGTTCATAATCCTTTTTATTAATTCTGAATACTTTACGTTGATTTTTCTTCTGAATACAGCTCACCAGATCAGTTTGCTCCTCATTTCTGAAATAATTGCCATGAATTGCAAAAAAATCGCATTCATGCTTAATATTTTGCGAATCAATCAGATTAAAATAACTTTTGCAAAACGACAGATAATATATGGCATCCAGCAAATTGGTCTTCCCTCCCCCATTGTCGCCAACAAAGCAATTAATACGCTCAGAAAACTCCAGATTTGCTTCAGTATAATTTTTAAAATTAGCTAAAGATAAACTTTTTATATACATTTAATATTCCCTTATTATTCCGGCTACAGCTTCCATAAGCCACATAGGAGTGGAAGTAGCACCGCAAATACCAACATTTTCAACATCTTTAAACCAAGCCTTATCCAACTCAGCCGGCTCGCTTACCAAATAAGTACGTTCGTTTACCGATTTGCATAAATCAAACAAAAACATACCGTTTGAACTCTTTTTGCCACTAACAAAAACAATAACATCATAATTCATCGAAAAATTCTTCAATTCAATCGAACGGTTAGAAACCTGACGGCAAATGCTATCGTTAGCCACAAAATCAGAATCTTTGATATCGTTATTTGCCAACTTTATTTTTTCCGAAATCAATTCGCAAACCTTAGCCAAACCCTCAATACTCTTGGTAGTTTGCGAAAATAATCTTATCGGACGATTGAAATCTATCTTGTCAATATCCTCTAATTTATCAACCACAATGGCAGTATTCTCAGTTTGTCCAACCAAACCAACAACTTCAGCATGACCAT
This sequence comes from Bacteroidales bacterium, assembly GCA_023251515.1. Classification (GTDB taxonomy): domain Bacteria; phylum Bacteroidota; class Bacteroidia; order Bacteroidales; family JACABE01; genus JACABE01. Next base: position 29,291 of record JAHEYQ010000012.1, on the reverse strand, counting down.
GCTTGCCATAAATCACAATTTGCCCATTTTGATCTTTCATTTCTTCATAAGCAATACTGATTTTGCTTTGAAGCTTCAAAACAATAGGACAAGAAGCATCAACAAGGCTAATCTTATTCTCTTTTGCAATCCGATAAGTTTCGGGAGGTTCGCCATGAGCTCTTATCAAAACTTTGGCATTATTCAACAAACTGAACTCTTCATGCGAAATCACTTTCAGACCTTTATCGCTCAAGCGTTTTACTTCCATTCCATTATGAACAATATCGCCCAGACAATATAATTGGTCATGTTCACCAAGTTCACGCTCAGCAGCTTCAATTGCTCTAATTACTCCAAAACAAAACCCTGAATATTTATCAATAACTACATTCATTTTCAAATTTTCCAAATAATCTTATTAAAAAACTTCTACAATCTGGTTTTGTTTACCATTAAAAACAAAGTCCGCTCCTTTCTTTTTCCCTTTAATGGCATCATAAAAAGGAACCTTAACCGAAACGGCATAATAAACCTCTTTCTCAAATTCAATTTTACCCAAACTTATCGAAATAAAAAGTTTTTGGTCGTTTGTAATTACAACTGACCCAAATTCCACTTCTTTGCTTTTTCTGGTAACATCAATTTTTTTCAACACATCAAGCTCAGCCATTGCTTTTTCAAGCTGTTGACCATACATATCACGTTTACGCAGCAACTGCATACGATAAGAATCATATCTATCCTTAGGCTGTCCATATTCATTCGCCATTTGCTGAGCATCCGCAATAAGCTCCTTCAAATGCATAATCATCTCGTTCTGACGAGCGAAACAAATACTATAAAGATTTTCCTTAAATTCTGATTTATCCATATTTTGAAATGATTTTTTTTGTAATTTTACAATCAAATCAGAATACAAATTTAGAAAAATAAAATGAATCAGGATAAAAAAGAATTTATGGCAGAAGCCATCAGACTAGCAAAAGAAAACTTAAAAACCGGCAACGGCGGGCCTTTTGGAGCTGTTGTTGTGAAAAACGGAATTATAGTTGGCAAAGCCGGAAACAGTGTTACATCAACAAATGACCCCACTGCCCATGCCGAAGTAAATGCCATCAGAGATGCTTGTAAAAACCTCAATACATTCCAGTTAGACGATTGCGAAATTTACACCAGCTGCGAACCCTGCCCAATGTGTTTGGGTGCAATTTATTGGGCACGACCAAAAGCAGTGTATTACGCCTGCACTAAGACCGATGCAGCAAATGCAGGTTTTGATGATTCTTTTATTTATGAAGAAATAAATATACCAATGAACAATCGCAAAATTCCAGCATTACAAATGATGCAATCAGAAGCTCAAAAAGTTTTTGAAGAATGGATTAAATTGGATGGTAAAATTGAGTATTAACGGCTAACTACAAATCAGATTTAAAGCTCAACATTTCAATTGCTTCCAAAGGATTTTCAGATCCAAAAACACTATTTCCAGCTACAAGAACATCAGCACCGGCTTTATATAATTTCTGGGCATTATTTACATCAACTCCTCCGTCAACTTCAATTAAACATGAAGGATTTGATTTGATTATCATTTCTTTAAGCTGTGAAATTTTCTGATACGTATTTTCAATAAATTTTTGTCCGCCAAAACCCGGATTAACAGACATTAACAGCACTAAATCAAGCTCTTCAATAATATTTTCGAGCAAACCAACATTAGTATGAGGATTTAAAACAACCCCCGCCTTAATTCCCATACTTTTTAATGAAGTAACAGAACGATTCAGATGTTTACAAGCCTCATAATGAACAGTTATAATATCAGCACCAACCTCTTTAAAAACATTAAAATATCTATCAGGATCAATTATCATCAAATGCACATCCAAAGGTTTAGAAGCTAATTTCTTAATATGCTTGATTACAGGAGGACCAAAAGAAATATTCGGAACAAAAACGCCATCCATCACGTCAATATGAAACCAACCGGCCATACTATTGTTTACCATTTCAATGTCATTTGAAAGAGAAGCAAAATTTGCTGATAATAATGAAGGTGCTACAAATTTATTCATATAAAAATATTAAAAATCAATAAGATAACAAATACTAATATAATTTAGTATTTTCTTTGCAAAAATAAGCTCAAAGTTTCAATCTACAATTATTTTTTGTAAGTATTTTTTATTAAATTAGCACAATAATTATAAATTTATAATAAATTTTCATAAATAATTTATTATATGCAACTTATAAATTTATACAGATTTTGTTATGGAAAAAAAAATGTCATATGAAGAACTTATAGCACTAAACGAATTGTTAATTAAAAAATGTATTGATAACAAAATCAATATCAATGATATTATAAATTCTGATTTAGCAACAAATTCATCTACACAATCTTTTTTATTTAATGAGAAATATCTACTTGATGACATTATTTCTCAGGTTTTTGAAAAATCACCTGTTGGAATATTTATTTTTGACATCCAGAGTTTAATAACAAGCTCAAATTCAAAATTTACGGAAATTATTGGTGGCACAAAAGAACAAATTATTAATTTTAATATTCTTAAATCAATTAAAAATGAAGATGTAAAAAATGTAATATCTGAATGTTTAAACAACAAAACGACAAACTATACAGGTGACTACATTTCAACAACATCAGCAAAACAAACATTTATAAAAATGGTTTTATCACCATTGACCAATCATGAAAACAAAGTAATTGGTGGTATAGGCCTGGTTGAAGACCACACATTCCAAAAAAGTTATGAGGATGCATTAATACATACCAAAGCCCAACTCAGGGCTCTGCTCGATAATATACCTGCTTTGGCATGGCTCAAAAACAATGAAGGGCAATATTTAGCAGCTAATCAATCTTTTTCTGAAGTTTGCAATAAAAAATTCAAAGACATAATTGGCAAAACAGACTTAGACATTTGGTACAAAGAGTTGGCAGATAAAGTTATATACGAAGATTTGAAAGTTATAAGTGAAAGAAGAACTATAAACAACGAAATAAAGTTTAGAAACAACGATGGTAAAGATTTTTATCTTGAAGTTTACAAAACGCCAGTAATTGACAATAATAATCAAATTATTGGAACCGCCGGTTTTGCAACAGATATCAGCCTTAAGAAACAACATGAAGAAGAACTGAAAACAGAAAAAATATATTTTGAAAACTTATTCAACAATTCACCGGAAGCAATAATAATATCTGATATAAATAGCATTGTTATCAGAGTAAATAAACAATTTACCAAACTTTTCCAATACGAAGAAGTTGAAATTATTGGAAGAAGTATAGATGAATTGATTTCCGAAGAAAGTGAAATAGAATTTGCACATTCCATTACAAAACAAATTAAAACAGGAATAAATCTTGCTTTTGAAACAGTGAGATTACGTAAAGACCGTACAAAAATTGATGTAGTTATATTAGGAGTACCTATTACACTAAACGACGGGAATACTGTAATTTATGGAATATATCAGGACATATCAAAACAAAAAGCGGAGCAAAATGAATTAAAAATTGCTAAGGAAAAAGCAATAGAATCCGATAAGCTTAAAACAAATTTTTTGGCTACCATGAGCCATGAATTGCGAACTCCACTAAATGGAATTCTTGGTTTCTCTGAATTGTTATTATCAGAAGATATAAATGATGACATCCTTGATATGGTTCAAAGCATACATCAAAGCGGAAACAGACTTTTAGATACAATAAACTCAATATTAGACATTTCAATACTTGAATCAAATAAGTTAAATCTTAAAATTAAAGAAGAAAATATTATTGAAATTATAAACGAAAAAATTTTAAAGTTTTTACCTAAAGCAGAAGAAAAAAATCTGGAAATAAACTTTAGTTTCAAAGGTACTCTTATTATTCATACAGATAAAAAGATACTTGGAATTATCATTAACAACCTACTGGACAATGCTGTAAAATATACAAAAAAAGGAAGCATCAGCATTGAAATATCAAAAGAAATAATATTAAACAAATCATATTTACAAATCAGTATAATTGATACAGGTATAGGCATTTCAAAAGAAAATTTTGAAAAGATATTTCATTATTTCAGTCAGGTAAGTGAGGGATATACACGAAGTTATGAAGGTACCGGATTAGGTTTAAGTATAACAAAACATTATATAGAAATTCTAAATGGAGAAATAAGTATTGAGAGTGAAATAGATAAAGGCTCTTCGTTCATTATAAGAATTCCACTGAATGAAAATGATATTTTCTGTATTGAAAACGAGAAAAATTTAATGCCAGCAAGGCCTTTAATATTATTGGTAGAAGATGAAAGGACCAATGCAGAATATGTAATATTAAGTATCAGAAAAGATTACGAAGTTGATTTAGCTGAAAACGGATTAGATGCAATAAAAATGTCTAAACTAAAAAATTATCATTTAATTTTAATGGATATTAATTTGGGGAATGGCATTAATGGAATAACAACTACAACCGAAATCAGAAAAATACCAAACTATGCAGACATCCCAATTATTGCTGTTACTGCTAATGCAATGATAGGTCAGAAAGAAATCTTACTCTCAAATGGTTTAACCGATTATATTTCAAAACCTTTCAGGCGAGATACACTTTTAAAAGCTATAAAAAATAATTTATATAATACAGAATATTAAAATTATATTAATATTTCTAAAGATTTCATTATGAGAATAAACAACAAAATAACTTTAGTAATTTTAATTTCATTTGTGTTTTTAACTGGAATTCTTGCAATTTATCTAAAATTTAGAATCAATCAGAATAAGATATATTTTGAAAATTTCAAATTACAACAAGAACAAGTAGTTAAAACAGCTTTATCAACCAAATCAAATACAGCCAAAACACTTACTTTTGATTATACGTATTGGGATGAAGTTGTTGACTATATAAAGCAAAAGAAAGATAAAGAATGGGAAAACAATATATTAGCAACAATCATTCCATCCTATAAAATTAATGCTGTTTGGGTTTTAAATCTAAATAAAACTACGTTATATCATATTAATAATATTACAGACAGCTCAGAAATCATACTGAACATTGAAAATGAAATATTTGAAAGACTTTACAAAGACCATTTTATCCATTTTTTTATTAAATTTAAAAATGGTTTTATAGAAATTCATGGTGCAACTGCACATCCTTCAAACGATATTAAAAGAGAACAAAAACCACAGGGTTATTTTTTTATAGGACAATATTACAATAAAAACTATCTTAACGATTTATCTATACTTACAAACAGTAAGGTAAATATAATTGAAACAGATTCAATACCAAACGATACAACAAGTAATAGTGAGATAAATACAATTATTCCATTAAAAGATGGCTTTGGCAATACCATCTCAAATCTTATTTTCACTAAAAAATACGAAATACTTGAAAACATTATCAAAGTATCGAAAATATATTTATTTTTTATAGTATTTTCAGTTATACTTACATTATTAATATTTTACATTGCGTTTAACGAATGGGTTAACAAACCATTAAAAGAAATAATGAATTCATTATCGGGTAATGAAACTAGTAATTTTACAAAGCTTTTAAAGAAAAAAAATGAATTTGGCAAAATTGCAAACCTTCTTAGTAATTTTATAAAACAAAAAGAAATTCTTCAAAAAGAGATAAACAAAAGAGAATTAGCAGAACAAGCATATACTGATCAGGAAAAATTATATAAAAGCTTATTCAACAATAAATTAATTGGTATTACTTTTTCTAAAGATCAGAAGATTATTGATGCAAATACGACATTTCTCAACTTTATTTCTTTTAAAAAAATCGAAGAATTGAAATCATTAAGTCTCTTAGATTTAATTACAGATAACAGCAAAACCATTTTACTGGAACAATTATCATACAAAAAAAACGAAAACAATATTGAATTAGAATTAATCAGTTCAAATAAGACTATTAGAAATGTAATGGTTAATTTTCAAAATATTGAAATAGATAACGATATATATCAAATATCATTTTTTAATGATATTAGTGAAAAAAAGAAAATTGAGAATGAGCTTATTTACGAAAAACAATACTTTCAACATTTATTTAACGAATCGCCTGATGCTATAATTATTACAGATAATGAAGATGAAATTTTAAAAATAAATAAAAGTTATACCAAACTTTTTGGCTTTACAGAGAATGAATCAATTGGGAGAAAAACAATAGATTTACTTACTAATGGATCAAACAATAATGAAATTAAAAATTTGATTAAACGTATTTTAAATGGAGAAACAATTAGTTTTGATAGCACAAGATATAGTAAAGACAGAAAAATCATTGATGTACAAATTTTAGGTTCTCCTATACAGTTAAACAATAATAAAACAGGAATTTATGTAATTTACAGGGATATAAGTGAAAAGAAAAAACACAATGAAGAATTAAAATCAAAAGGTTTGTTATTCAAATCAATAGCAAATATTTTATCCAATTTATGGAAGATTGAGAATGAATACAACTCTATTAATTTTTTTATCAAATCAATAGGCAAAATCACCAGTTCTGACAGAGTATATATTATTAAAAATCAATTAAATGCAGAAAATGCAAGTATGAAATTATTATATGAATGGACTGTTGAATCACACTTATCTGTAATTAGCAATCCTTCTTTTACTAAAATTGCATATTTTCCCAATTACAATGAATGGTTTACTGTATTAAATAGCAAAAGTGAAATATGCAAAAAAGATACAAATACAGCAGACTCAGAAAAAATTAATTTCTTAAATCAAAGCCTAAAATCAATTTTATTGGTACCTATCGAAATAAATTCAAAATTCTGGGGTTTTATAGGATTGGACAATTGCATAACAGAACATTACTGGAGCGAAACTGAAATAGCCATAATTCAAATTGCTTCAAACAATTTAGCCAGCTATTTCGAACGAAAATTGATTGACGATGAACTAATTGAAGCAAGAAAAAGAGCAGAAGAATCTGACAAACTAAAATCTAATTTTATTGCAAATATGAGTCATGAATTGAGAACTCCTTTAAATGGAATGCTAGGATTTGCAGAATTACTTGAAGATGAACTGACTGATAAATCTCAAAAAGAAATGGTTGATGTAATCCAAAAAAGCGGGTTGAGATTAATGGATACATTAAATTCTATTTTGGATTTATCTCTTATTGAAGCGAATGCAATTGTTTTAAATAAATTTGTTTTTGATATTAATAGTTTAATTAAAGAAAAAATTGAGTTTTATAGAAAAAATGCAAAAATTAAAAATCTATATCTGAATTATGAAATAAACAACTACTATAAAATATTTACCGATTTTAAATTATTAAGTAGAATTATTAGTAACTTACTGGATAATGCTATTAAATACACAAAAAAAGGTGGAGTTAATATAGAAATTAACAAGGAAGTTATAGAAAATGAAAACTATATAGTAATTAAAATAAAAGACACAGGAATAGGAATTGACCCAAAACATTTCAATTTCATTTTTAATCATTTTACTCAAATAAGTGACGGATTATCAAGAGAATATGAAGGAAATGGCATTGGACTTAGTATATGCAGAAAATATATTAATTTACTAAACGGAACAATTGATTTGGAAAGCAAAGTAAATCAAGGAACTGTATTTACTGTAAAAATACCAGGACTTATAAATAATTCAAACACAGAACAAACTTTAGAAAAAAAAAGTACCAAAAAAGATAAATCTAAAATTTTATTAGTAGAAGACGAAATATCTAACCGTGAATATACGTTTTATGTTCTTTCGAAAGAGTTTGAAGTAGATACAGCTGAAAATGGACAATATGCTATAAACCTCACAAATACAAAAAATTACGATGCTATTTTAATGGATATTAATTTAGGCAGTGGAATTAATGGAATAGAAACAGCTAAAGCAATAAGGAATAACAAAAATTATATTAACACACCAATTGCAGCTGTAACGGCAAATGCAATACAAGATCAACAGCAAGAGTTTCTTGAAACTGGCATGACACATTATATTGCAAAACCTTATAACAAAAGCGAAATTTTAAATCTAGTCAACAAAATGCTTAAAAATGAATAACATGACAGTTTCTTCTTTTTTAATAAAAAATAACTTAATAAAACATAAACTATTGATAATTTCATTTTTATGGTATTTATTATTTTTGCTTTTACCTTTTTGGATTTTCTGTCAAATAGATACAAATTTAACCTCTGTTAAAAATATCATTTTAATTCAAAAAAATGCAGAAGACAGTTTGAGCTCAAACCCTGAAACAAGCTTAAAAAATAGTTTTTTAGCCTATAAATTATCAATAAAAAATTCAGATAATACTTTAATAACCAATTCATTAAAACTGATTGCTTTATCACATAAAAATCTAGGAAACAATTATGAATCAATTAAATACTTCAAAATATTTATAGAAAAAAATAACGTTAGTATTTATGACAAAACATTATCATTAAACTATTTAGGTGAATTATACCGGTTAATCGGACAACTCAATAAATCTATTGAATATCATACAAAATCACTTGAATTAGCAAAGAATAAGAATTTTGAGGATTTAATTCCGAAAATTTATATTAATATTGGTATTGTATATAGAAATATAGGTGATTATAAAACTGCTAGAAAATACTATAATGATGCTTTATCGATTAGCTTAAATAATGAAAACTTAATTAACACATTACAAGCTATAGGCAATTGGAATTGGTATTTAAACAACAATGATTCAGCATTATTTTATTATAATAAAGCAAAAAATGAATTTAATAAAAATCCAAATTTATCTAAATCAATAGAAGTTGGTATTTTAAATAATATTGGCAATGCATATAGAAGTAAGAAGAGCTATGATTTAGCTTTTGAATTTTACAATAAAGCACTATTTATAAGTAACAAAATTAATAATAATAATCTTAAAGCTGTTATCTTAAAAAACATTGGTATAACTCATTACGAAAACAAAAATAATTTATTAGCAATCAAATATTTAAAAGGAAGTAATCAATTTGCAAAAAAGAGTAATTTAAAGAGAATTATTATAGAAAACCATCATTATTTATATAAAATATATTCGAATAATGGAAATTATAAATTGGCTCTTGAAAATTTTATTAAATTTGATAATCAAGAAGATTCTGTTTTTTTTAATGATAATAATTTTAAAATTTCTGAATTAGAAATTAAATATAAAAACAAAGAAAATCAAGAAATTATAAATAATTTAAAATTTAATAAAGAGCAAAACATTAAGCTATTTATTACTATTTTTTCAATAATATTGATTATAATTATTGTTTTATTATATAAACAATTCAAATATCATAAAAAAGAATCAAAAACCAGATTAGATTTTAATAATGAATTACAAAAATTAAATGAAGAATTAATAATTCAAAACAAAAAAATCCTCGAAAATAAGATTCAAATATCTGATAGCGAAATACTTTTCAGAACAATCTTCGAAGATTCTCCATTAGGAAAAATACTTTTAGATCCTAATGGAAATATATTAAAAATTAATGATGCTCTTATGAGTATTATTGGTTTTAATGTAAATAAAGAACTAATATTACAAAACATATTTCAATTCCCATTTTTAAAAAAAAGTAGTATATTAAACTCATTTTCAGAGGCTATAAGCGATAAAAAGGTAGTTTTTGGAGAAAGTAATATCAGGAACAATAATGGGAAACAAATTTTATTAGCTTATCATATCAGTCCTATTCTTAATGAAAATGGAAAATTAGTTAAGATTCATGCAGTTGCTACAGATATTACAGAGGAAAAAAGAAAAGAACAAATATTAATTGAATCTCAAAAACAATTAAAAGAATTAAATGCAACTAAAGATAAGTTTTTATCAATTATTGCCCATGATATTAAAAATCCTTTTAATGCTATTATGGGATTTTCGAACCTACTAAAAGATGATTATGATTCTTTTACAAATGAAGAACGAATGCAGTTTATAAGCAATATCAGCCAGGCATCAGAAGATGTTTTCAATTTATTGGAAAATTTATTAAAATGGTCATGGACTCAAAGTGGAAAAATATCGTTTAGTCCACAAAATATTGATATTAATGATATATGCAATGAAACTTTAGCATTAGTAAAATTACAGGCTGAAAGAAAAAAAATTGAAATACAAACAGAATTACGCATACCTTTAATGGTTTTCGCTGACACCAACATGCTAAAAACAGTTTTTAGAAATATTATTTCAAATGCAATTAAGTTTACTCCAAATGAAGGTAAAATCTTTATCTCATATTTAATTTTTAATAATAAATTGGCATCACATAATCAATTTGTACAGATATGTATAAAGGATACTGGGATTGGTATTTCGACAGAAAATTTATCAAAATTATTTAAAATTGAAGAAAAAATAACATCAAAAGGCACAAACGGGGAAAACGGAACTGGCTTAGGTTTAATTCTATGCAAAGAATTTGTGAATAAAAATGGCGGAGAAATTTGGGTTGAAAGTGAAGAAAACAATGGTAGCAGCTTTTATTTCACTATTCCAATGATTTAATTTACTTCACATTACAAATTGTTCCCAAATTTTGTTTTTTATTTAACTAAATAAATATAGTAATAAATTAAAATGCTTCTTATTTTTGCTTAAAAATTAAAAATCTAATAAAAATGAAAAAAACATCTGTATTATTAATCTTTACAATAATGTTTGCATCAACATTAAACTTAAAAGCTCAGAATATGAGCTCAATAGAAACAAAAACTATTACAAACACAATTAATTCTTTGATTTCTAAATATGGAAATACCAATCAAATACGTATAAACAAAGGGGTTAATCAAACTGCTGCATTTTGGACAAAATCAGATGGAACAGAAACTGATTTTCAAGCTTTTTGCGAAAACAATTTCATAAATGATGCTATTGAATTAGATCTGGTTTTCAATAAATTATCAACTAATCTTGAAATATTGTTTGGTAATTACAACAAAATTAGTGTTGACCTAAAACTTCCATTACATCTCGATATGGGAAAACTTTTGCCAATAGATGAAATTTTGGGAAGTTATGACGTTTCTGCTCATTTTAACGACGATATGTTTAACAACAAATTAGCTTTCAGCACATTACTTAATTTCCCATTTTATACACTAAAAGAAAAAACTGATTTGGGTATAAACTGGAATAGAAAACAATGGGCTTATGCTCGAATTGGTGATTTGTTTACATCAAGAATACCTGCTGAATTGCTATTGAAAGTATCTGAAGCACAAACAGCATCAGACACTTATATATCAGATTACAATATTATGATGGGAAACCTTTTAGATCAAAAAGGAAATTCTTTATTTCCAAAAGACATGAAATTAATTACACATTGGGGATTGCGTGATGAATTAAAATCAAATTATACAAAAACCGGATTGGAAAAACAAAAAATGGTTTATGAAGTAATGAAACATATTATTTATCAAGATATTCCATCTGAAGTAATTAATAATAACAAATATAACTGGAACCCATATACAAATAGAATAAGTGAAAATAGTAAAGAAATCGTTTCAAAACCAGAACCAGATACACGTTATTTATATTTACTGAATAATTTTAAAGCATTAAAAGCAACTGATAAATATTGTCCATCTTACCCAACTTATATACATCGCGCATTTGATCAGGGCATGGAAATTCCACAGGAAGATGTTGAAAATTTATTTATTAAGTTTGTTTCTTCACCTCAGGTAAAAGAAGTTGCAAAATTAATTAGCAAAAGATTAGAACGTAAACTTCAACCATTTGACATTTGGTATGATGGTTTTAAAGCAAGAAATAGCATAAATGAAGATGATTTAAGTGCAAAAACAAAAGCAAAATATCCAAATCGTGAAGCTTTTGAAAAAGACTTACCCCAAATTTTAATAAAATTAGGTTTTACTTTAGAAAAAGCTAATTTTATTACGTCAAAAATAATGGTAGATGCATCAAGAGGTGCAGGACATGCTTGGGGTGCACAAATGAAATCTGACAAAGCAAGATTGCGCACAAGAATTGGTGCTGACGGAATGAATTATAAAGGTTACAATATTGCTATTCATGAATTTGGCCACAATGTAGAGCAAACAATTTCATTACAAAATGTAGATTATTATGTTTTAAATGGTGTCCCAAATACTGCTTTTACTGAAGCTTTGGCTTTTATTTTTCAAAAACGTGATTTAGAACTTCTTGACATCAAAAATGAAGATAAGTTAAAAGAACATTTAGCAACTTTAGATAATTTTTGGGCTTGTTATGAAATTATGGGTGTTTCATTATTAGATATGAATGTTTGGAAATGGCTTTACCAAAACCCAAATGCAACACCTTCACAACTAAAAGAATATGTAGTATCAAAATCAAAAGAAATTTGGAATCAATATTATGCTCCTGTTTTTGGCGTGAAAGATCAGCCTATTTTGGCAATTTATTCTCACATGATTGATGCTCCATTATATTTATCAGCATATCCTGTTGGACATTTAATTGATTTCCAAGTAGAAAATCAAATTAAAGGTAAGAATTTTGCAGATGAAGTTTTCAGAATGTACACTCAAGGAAAAGTAATTCCACAATATTGGATGAAAAATGCAGTTGGTAACGAAATTTCAATTCAACCCATGATTAATTCTACAAATGAAGCTTTAAAATTTGTAAAATAATTTTTCTATCATACTAAAAAAGTTATTAAGTTAACATTCTATCAGAAATTTAACTTAATAACTTTTTTTAATAAGAACAATATGACAAAAACAAGATGCAATTGGACTAAAGATGATAAATTGATGAATTATTACCACGACAACGAATGGGGTGTTGCATTGCATGATGATGACAAACTATTTGAATTTTTATTTTTAGACACTTTTCAAGCTGGTTTAAGTTGGAAAACAATACTATATAAAAGAGAAAACTTTAGAAAAGCCTTCGACAATTTTAATTATCACAAAATTGCATTATATGAGGAAGATAAAATTGCAGAACTATTACAAAATGAAGGAATTATACGAAATAAATTAAAAATAAAAGCTGCAATAACTAATGCAATTGCTTTCAAAAAAATTCAAACCGAATTTGGAAGTTTTGACAACTACATTTGGCAATTTGTAAATCATAAAACCATCAGAAACAGATACGAAAACTTAAACGAATTACCTGCAAAATCACCCGAATCGGATGCAATGAGTAAGGATTTAATAAAAAAGGGATTTAAATTTACAGGAAGTACTATATGTTATGCTTTTATGCAAGCAGCTGGATTAGTTAACGATCACATTATCATGTGTTACAGACATTTGGAAGTTTAAATTATTTCAAAAAAACAATAAATATTACAATATATGTTCAATACACATTTGGGCGAATTTGCTGCATTATTTACGGCATTCTGCTGGACAGCAACTGCCTTGGCTTTTGAATCAGCCAGTTTGAAAGTAGGTTCCATCGCAGTTAATCTTATCCGTTTAATGTTAGCATTCATTTTTTTATGTATATTCTCTTATTTTACAAGAGGTTATCTATTACCTACAGATGCAAGTTCAGATGCATGGATATGGCTTTCAATATCAGGAATTATTGGTTTTGTGATAGGAGATCTCTTTCTTTTTGAGTCATATACAATTATAGGTTCACGAATTGCTATGCTAATAATGACAACAGTTCCGCCAATGACAGCATTAATAAGTTGGGCAATACTTGGCGAGACGTTAAGCGTTTTTAATATTTTGGGAATGATATTAACTTTAAGTGGAATTAGTCTGGTAATTCTTAATAAAAAAAATGGTGAAAAATCATTAGCTATCTCCCACCCTATCAAAGGTTTAATTTTTGCTTTTATAGGTGCAATCGGTCAATCTGTAGGTTTGGTTTTTAGCAAAATCGGAATGGGAAATTATAACGCTTTTGCAGCAACTCAAATTAGAGTTATTACAGGAATTATTGGATTTTCAATACTTATTACAATTTGGAAAAAATGGAATAATGTTGGCAGTGCTGTAAAAAACCAAAATGCAATGAAAAGAATTGGTTTAGGGTCAATATTCGGTCCTTTTTTAGGTGTTTCTTTATCATTATTCGCAGTACAACACACACATGCAGGGATAGCCTCTACCATTATGTCAATTGTACCTGTTTTAATAATCCCTCCTGCAGTATTTATTTTAAAACAGAAAGTAACAATTAAAGAGATTGTTGGAGCAATTATTAGTGTTATCGGTGTAGCGCTTTTCTTTATATAAAAAAAGAGTCTAGAAATTAAGACTCTTTTTATTATTTACAAAACATTTAAACTATTTAATTATTAACTTCTTTACAATCGACTGATTTTCTGATATTAGATTAACGAAATATAATCCTCTATTCAATGCTGAAACATCAAAACTTTCAGACATAGAATTAAGTTTAAAATGCTGATTCATAAGAATGCTTCCGGTAATATCTATTATTCTTACAATCGCATTTTTTGAAGCAATATTCTGATTTATTGAAATTTTTGAATTTGCAGGATTTGGAACTATCTCAAAATCTAATTTCTTATTTTCAATTTTATTTATTGAAGTTGTATTCAACAAATAACATGAGGAAAAAGACTCACAATTATTCATTGTTATTTTCACTTTATAAGTACCGCTTGTATTGGTTTTGTAATAATAATTAGTAGCTCCAGAAATCATTTGATTTGTAGAACAATTATACCATTGGTATGTATCTGCACCTTGCATGGCAATTAAACTATCAGAATTAATAAATATTGCTGTATCAATAATCTGAACATTCAATTGAACCATAGAAATACTATCACATCCTTGCGTGGAATTTAAAGTGTCAGAAAAAACACCTGAAATCAATCTATAAACACCAAAAATTAAAGCACTATCACCCAAACAGATATTTATTGCCGGCATATTATTTACAATTGCATTACCAACTATAAGATTCTGAATCAAAACACTATCACAAGAATGAACTGTTTGTAATGTATCATAATAAGTTCCACTGTTTTTTCGATATTGACCAAAAATCATAATACTATCGCCATTACAAATTGAAATTTGATTAAGCGTAGTAGAAACTGGGTTCATTATAATTAGTTTTTGTTTAACAACACTATCACAATCAAACTGTTTGGGATAAACAACTGAATAAGTCGCTGGATTTTTCCGGTATTGACCCAATATCATTACACTATCACCGTTACAAATTGTTATATCAGGAAGTATTGTTGGCAAAGTAGTTAAACATGGATTGGTAAAATTCAAATTAGAACTTCCTCTATCACTATGAGTTGACAAATTTAAATTAAAACCATAAGCCCATGCAAAATCCAGATTATTTGACAAGTAAGAAAAAGCAAAATCATTTACATCAGGAGTAGAAATACTTCTGTAAAATACAAACGTTTTTCTTCCTGATACAGTTGAAGATGTTATATTCTGCAAATTTTGAACTGGCTGTAATGTAGGTGCTGCATGTTGAACCATAATATATTCTGCTGGATTTCCACCATTAATATTTGCAAGTATTGTATAAGACCCCGGCGACATGGATGTGGTATTATAAGAAATACCAAACCATTTGGTTGAAGGACCTGTTAATACAAACTTTATCAAATTTGCTGATGAATCAACTGAAACTGAAAGATCAATCTGATTTGATCCGATAGCAACAACCTGTGAACTAACTACATATTGAGACTTAACATCTTTTATTGTAAAAAAAGCAAAAACAATAATCGAAGAAAGAATTATTAAAAAGTATCTGTTTTTCATTTTATTTATTATTAATGTTTGAAACCAAACCATATAACAATAAATAAAAATAATTGTTTAGAATAAATCTAAATAGAGTAAATAAAAAAGGAGGTTTTATCTGTTATTCATAATATTGAACCTCCGATTCTATAATAAAATTATTATGATATCCATCACCTTTGGATATTTGTCTGAGAATTTGTTTGTCATCATATTCAAAACTAATACTTGATAATAGTTCTTTTTCGTCATTATATTCTTCTTGCAATATCATTTTATCAGTTTCGTCATAAAACAATTTGTAAGTCAAACTCTGAATTGTTGAATCCTCAATCAAAGTTTCAATCTGATTTTTATCATTATATTTATAAGTTGAGCGAGAAATTAATTTTCCGGCATCGTCATAATAAAAAGTTTTGGTTCTATTATTTTTTTCATCATATTCATAAACAGTCTGTTTTGTAGCTTCATCTAATGCATTATAATGAGAAAATTTTATTAAATTATTATGTTCATCATAAGTATAGTTTTTTTCATCAAACAATTCATTATCTGAATTATACTCACTTTCACTAATTATACTTTCATTATCATACGAAAAAACAATTAGAGTTTCTGTTTCATTGTCAGAATCAACCAATTTCTTTTCAATAAGTTGTTTTTTAACATTATATGAATAATGCATTGAATCAAAGCTATCGTCATGATAATAAATTTTTTCGAGAGATAATAATTTATCAATATTATATTCAAAATTTCTTTTTTCAACAACTACTTCTTCATCATAAATTAATTCTTCAATCAGTAAATCATCTTCATTATATTTAAAGACAATATGTTCTGCAATATTTCCGTGTTTATCATAAGTTAATGAAAGTATTGTATTGCCTTTTCTATCAAATTCAGTTTTTGAAATTATTTCACCACTAACTTCAATACTTTCTTCATTCTGTCCATCAACATATGTGTTAAACCTATATTTCTCAATGCTTTTAATTCGTTTGTCCATGTTATAATATTTAAGTATTTTTGTATTTCAAAAGTAAAATTTTTTATTCAATCAATATATTAAAAAAGCAAAAAAATGAAAAGAATTAAATTAAGATTAATCGTTTCGTTATTAACAATTTGTATCATGACAAATATTAATGCTCAAATAAAATATCCGCTTACAAAAAAAATAATACAAACTGATAACTATTTTGGTCAAAAAGTAGATGATCCCTATCGTTGGCTTGAAGATGATAAATCACAAGAAACAGCAAAATGGGTTGAAGAACAAAATGCAGTTACACAAAAATATCTATCACAAATACCATATAAAGATGAAATTAAAAATTGTCTGACAAATTTATGGAATTTCGAAAAATACGGTTTACCAATTGTAAATGAACAGTTTATTTTATTTTCAAAAAACAATGGTGTTCAAAATCAAAGTCCATATTTCATCCAAAAAACCAATACGGATGAATATAATATATTGCTCGACCCCAATAAATTATCTGATGACGGTACTGTTGCCCTGAGTGATATCAGTTTGTCAAATAATTCACAATATATTGCGTACACAATAGCCAAAAGTGGTTCCGACTGGAATGAAATTTATGTCATAAAGTCTGATGGTGAAAAACTTATGGATAAATTAGAATGGGTAAAATTTTCAAGTATTGCATGGAAAGAGAATGGATTTTATTATAGCAGATACGACAAACAAAACGAAAGCACTAAATTATCGGGTAAAAACGAATATCATAAAATTTATTACCACAAAATTAATACAAATCAATCTGAAGATAAATTAATTTACGAAAATCAAAAAGCACCAATGCAAAACTATAATGCCATTACAACTGATGATGAAAAGTTTTTAATCATATCCAAAACAGAATCAACAAGTGGTAATTCATTAATATTTAAAAACATAAATAACAACGAAGATTTCATAGAACTTACTAAAAACTTTGACTATGATTTTGATGTTATTGGAAATATTAATAACAATTTAATTATACTAACAAATTTTGAAGCAGAAAAGTACAAATTAATTAGTATTGATTTAAACAATCCTGAACAATCAAACTGGAAAACACTAATCAATGAATCAGAAGATGTTATGAAATCTGCAAGCATTGCAGGAGATAAAATAGTTGTTGTATATATGAACAATGCAAGCAGTTTAGTTAATGTTTATGATATGGATGGAAACTATATTAAAAACATAAAACTTCCAGCAATAGGCACTGTAAACGGCGTGAGCGGGAAAAAGCATTTTAATGAAGCTTATTTTGCATTTACGTCATATACAACACCAAGCAATATTTATAAACTAAACACCAACGATTTAGAATATCAACCACATTTTATTTCTAACATAAAATCAAAAGTTGAAAATCTAATTACTGAACAGGTTTTTTATCAAAGTAAAGATGGTAAAAGAGTTTCAATGTTTTTAGTTCACAAAAAAGGAATAAAATTAGATGGAAATAATCCTGTTTTATTATATGGTTATGGAGGTTTTAACATTAGTCAGACACCAGCATTTAGTATTAGCAGGTTATTTTTTATTGAAAACGGTGGAATTTATGCAGTTGCAAACATCAGAGGTGGAGGTGAATATGGAAGTGAATGGCATAAATCTGGCACTAAACTCCAAAAACAAAATACATTTAACGATTTTATTGCAGCAGCTGAGTATTTAATTAAAAATAAATATACAAATCCATCAAAATTAGCAATAATGGGAGGATCGAACGGAGGTTTACTTGTAGGCGCTTGTATGACACAACGCCCTGATTTATTTAAAGTTGCATTACCAGCGGTAGGTGTTTTGGACATGCTTAGATTTCACAAATTTACAATTGGATGGGCATGGGTTACAGATTATGGAAGCAGTGAAAATAAGGCAGAATTTCACTACCTTTATAATTATTCTCCATTACATAACATAAAAAAAGGTGTACAATATCCTGCAACACTAGTAACTACAGCCGATCATGACGATAGAGTTGTACCTGCACATTCATTTAAATTTATTTCCACATTACAGGAAAATCAAAAAGGAAAAAATCCTGTTTTAATCCGAATTGACTCAAAAGCAGGACATGGTGCAGGAAAACCAACTTCAAAAGTTATTGAAGAAGCAGCTGATATATGGGCTTTTACATTTTACAATTTAAATATTCCATTTAATTTAAAATGTGATAAACCCTTAATTAATATGAATCCTGATCAAAATAAAATTTCAACACCAGGAATTGTTCCTGCCAGATAATTCTTACAATATTTTAAATAAAAAAACCTGACAAAAATTGTCAGGTTTTTTTATTTAGTGTTGTTTTTTGTCAATAAGTTTGTAATTTTGTAATAAATAATTAAATAATTATCATGAAAAAGAAAATTATCAGCATTGTATTGCTTTTATTTATAGGGTATTACAACGTTAATTCTCAGACAGAGATTACATTTTACACTACAAAAGGTAATTTTACTGTTAAAATGTATGATAGCATCACACCAATAACATCTGGAAATTTTATTTCTTTAGTAAATTCAAAGTTTTTTGATGGAATTATTTTTCATAGAGTGATTAATAATTTTATGATTCAAGGTGGTGATCCATTAGGAACAGGATATGGTGGTCCAGGTTATACTATTCCGGATGAATTTGACAGCACATTGAGCAATGTACAAAAAACGATATCGATGGCAAACAGCGGACCGAATACCGGTGGCAGTCAGTTTTTTATAAATTTGGTAAATAATACCTACTTAGATTTTAATAAACCTCCTTATACATCTGCACATCCGGTTTTCGGAATTGTTATTTCAAATTTTTCTATAGTTCAAACCATTGGAGCTGTACCTGTTAACTCAAATAACAAACCAATTACACCAGTGGTGATGGATAGTTTAAGGGTTACTTTTAATCCTTTTACCGGTATTGAAAAACAATTTACAAACTCGATTATCGGTGTATATCCAAATCCATCTTCAGATAAAGTATTTTTCAAAACTGCAATAAATGAAGAAACACAAATAGAAATTTATACGATTTCTGGTGAAAAAATACATGAAACAAAATTAAATCCTTTCTATGAATCACTGAATATCAAATTATTTAAAGAGGGTATTTATTTTGGAAAAATAAAAACTGCTAACAAAACAAGTGTTTTTAAGTTTATTAAAAATTAATTTAAAAGCTTGTTTATTAAATTAATTGTTCAATAATATTACATAGAAAAATTTCACAGAAAATTTCACATTCATTACTTATATTTTAAAAAAATGTGTTAATTTCGTAAAATCAATATTTTAAATAAAAATAAGATTATGCAAGAATCAAATGTTTTAATTGTAGATGACAGTAAAACTATTAATCATTTTATTTCTACAATTTTAAATGAAAATAATATAAATTCAATTTCTGCTTTTGATGCAGATGAAGCATGGATATTATTGGGTCAGATAAAATTTGATTTAATAATGCTTGATGTTGTTTTACCGGATAGTAATGGATTTCAACTCTGCAAAAAGATTAAAGAAAATGAAATTTTAACTGAAATTCCTATTATATTCATTACCGGATTAGGAGATAAAGACAATATTGTACATGCATTCGATTTGGGTGCTGTTGACTATATTGTTAAACCATTTGATAAAGCTGAATTGCTTGCCAGAGTAAAAATACATTTGGATTTGGTTCACACAAAAACTCATTTACAACAAGAAGTTCTTGAACATCAATTGAAAGCAATTGCTTTAAAAGAAAGCGAACAGAATTATCGTTTGCTTTTCGACAATATGATGAATGGTTTTTCAGTTAATCAAGTAGTTTATAATAGTGACAATAGCGAATATGATTTTAAAATAATCTCTGTAAATCAAGCGTTTGAAGAAATTACTGGAAATAAAAAAGAAGATTTAATCGGATATTCATTTAAAGAAAAATTTCCGGAAATTACCTCATCTCAATACGAAAAGTATTTGAAAGTTGCATTAACAGGGGAAAAGCAAAAAATGCAATATTTCTCAAAAAGTTTGAATAAACACCTGAATATCTCTGCATTTTCACCAAAATACGGACAGTTTGCAGCTGTGTATGAAGATATTACACAACAAATGAAAGCTGAATTAGAATTAAAAGATTCTGAAAAGCAATTAAGAGAGTTGAATGCAACTAA
Source organism: Bacteroidales bacterium (assembly GCA_023251515.1). Classification (GTDB taxonomy): domain Bacteria; phylum Bacteroidota; class Bacteroidia; order Bacteroidales; family JACABE01; genus JACABE01. The sequence goes on along the minus strand of JAHEYQ010000012.1, from coordinate 8,307 downwards.
AGATAAATTTTTCTCAATAATTGCACATGATTTGAGAAGTCCTTTTACAAGTATAATTGGATTATCGGAAATGCTTACTTTTGAAGAAAATATGGATAGTACTCAGGTAAAAGAGTTTTCGGAAATGATTTATCAATCATCATTAAAAACTTATGAATTGATTGACAATCTTTTATCATGGGCAAGATCTCAAACTGGTAAAATAAAAAACAATCCTAGTGAAATTAATTTCTTTCAATTGGTAAATGCAATTTATGATATTGTTAGTGAAAAAGCTCAATTAAAAAGAATCAATCTGATTAACGAAATCAGTAAGGAAATTACAATTAAAGCTGATA
>JAHEYQ010000012.1:0-7959 GCA_023251515.1 Bacteroidales bacterium | reverse complement strand
GATTTGATTAAAACCGTTTTAAGAAACCTTGTAACTAATTCAATAAAATTTACAAATCCAGATGGATATATAAAAATTACACATTCAAAAAGTGGTAAGAAAAATACAATCTGTGTAGAAGATAGTGGAATTGGAATTGCCAAAGAAAGTTTGCAGGATCTATTCAGAATAGATGTCAACAAAATATCGATAGGTAATAGCGAAGAAAAAGGGAATGGTTTAGGATTAATTATTTGCAAAGAATTTGTCGAGAAAATGGGAGGTAAGATACATGCCGAAAGTGAATTAGAGAAAGGAAGTAAATTTATTTTTACTATTCCTGAATAAAATAAAAAAACCCGCAAAAGCGGGTTTTTTTATGTTTTTTTATTTTATTTTATTAAACTTATCCCTTCTAATGCAGAAGTATCATTTGGTCTGTTCATCAAAGCTTTATTAAATAAGACTTTTGCTTCGCGTGTTTTTTGTAAAAAATAATTACTCCATGCATACATTATTAATGCATCATAATCGAAAGGATACAAATTAGATAGTATTTCAAAATATTTAATTGCAGCTGTATAATTTTTTTTCCCATACATAATCATACCCAAACGATAATTAGCAGTATAATTCTTAGCATCAACTTTTAAGATTTCAAAATACTGAGTTTTAACTTGTTCCCAATTTCCTAATGCAGCTGCAGGATTTACATATCCCAATCTGGCTTCGATTGAAACTGGCATTAACTTTATGGCATTCTGATAATATGTAGTTGATTCTGTGAACAAACCTGACATATAAGTTAACCATCCCAAACGAAGATTGATTTCATACGATTTTGCATCATAAACTGCTTTCATTGATTCTACTGCTTTAGAATATTCAGCTTTGCTTTCATGCAGATAACTATCAGAAAATGCGTCCTGAATTGCTTTATAGTTTTGTGAAAAACTAATGCTTGCTAAAAATAGGAATAAAATTCCTGCTAAGATTGATTTTTTTAAAGTTTCCATTTAATTCCTCCTATAATGGTATTATTTTGATAATTAGTTAATATTTCCTGTTGACTTTTTGAATCTGTATAATTTATATAAGAACTTTCTCTACTAAGAAATTGATACCTCAAAGATAATTCAAAATTATTATTTAAACTATAAATGGCTGAAATTCCTGATTTAAATTTTATTTTATCTGCAATATTGTAAACAATAAATGCATTTTTTTCATTATAATTTGCTAAATTACCTACTGAAACAGAGGCCTCAAGCCACAAATCAGAAATTATTTTAGCACCAATCATTTGATCGAAAATAAATCTGAATTCACGGTTTCCTCCTGAACCTGGAGTTACTACTTTTGCTTTAGTGTTGAGTAGAGCCAAAGTTGTATTGCTATATAAATCAAGATTTCCAAAAGGGAAATAAGTCCCGCTTAATCCCAATTGAAACTGTTTAGAGTTATTTAAATTTGAATATGTTGCAAAAATATTGGCTGAAATTCTTTTAAATTCCTTTGTTAATCCTAATGAAACCACATAGTTATTCAAATTTAAACTCGAATTCTGATATATATACTTTAAATTAATAGTATCAAATGATGCATTTGTTAAATCTGCTTTTACACTAATAAAATGAAATGCCGGAGTAAATTTTAATCCTTTAGACAATTGAAAATCAGCATTTATATAGTATTCCATTTGTTTAACTGTATAATTAAAAGCAGTATCTTGATTGCTATTCATAATGGTTTTCCGTTTTGAAATATTCAAATTACTAAAACCATGGTAAATACTTAAAAATGGAAACAAATCATGTTTTAATCCAAAATGAAAATATATCATTTTATCATTCAAATCACTTTCGCCATATAAACTGGTATCTCCATCAATATCCAATCCACCATTCTTAGAAACATTGTTACTTAACGAAGGCCCACCTTCTAAATAAACACTATTCAGATATTTTCGCTTATAATTAATTTTTTCTTTCAAATAATCAGGAAATTTTGTTGTCAATAAATTTGCATCTCCATTTCGGCCTGATAATATATAAGCATAATATAAATATTCAAGGGTAGTTGGATCATCTGAGTTAAACTTCATCGCTTTTTCAAAATGATAAATTGCTAATCTGTAATTCTTTAATTCAAAATATGAAATCGCAATTCTGCTTCTCAGATAAAAATAGTCTGTTCCTTCCTTTATTGCTTTTTCTCCAACATATATAACTTTTTTATACATTTTATTCTGAAAAAGCTCATATGTTTTTTTATCTATATTTTCAAGAACTTGCTGTGCTTCAATGAAATTTGAAGCAAATATGATTAATAAAATAAGAAATATTCTTTTTTTGTACATAAATAATATTTTATTCGTTAAAAATTCTCTTTGCAATTACTTTTCTGCTTCCTTGTAGTATTGTTAATGTATTTATAACATTATCAATAATCTGGATCTCAAAACTAATTTCTTTTGTAATAAATTTTCCAATTTTAATTTCAGCTTTTGACTGCAAAATAATATCACTATTTATAAAATCGTCTTTTTTTGAAACGTAATTTAATTGAAATTTAGATTTCATAAAAATATAGAAAGGAGCAACAAAATCCTGCAAAATCAGAATAAAATTATTACCAGTATTGTTTAATGGATAGTAATCATTTATTTTCAGGTTCTTATAAAAAGCTGTCATTACTTTATAGTTTGCCAAATAAAAATAATACAAAAGAGATTTTTTATTTCCTTCAAAACTTGTAAAATAATGAAATTCGCCGTCATTATAAAAATAAGCTTTAGAACCTGTTGTTTCACAATATATCAAAGATTGATTATAAATATCAACCTGAACTTCCCAAGAATATGATTTTATTCTTTTATCATTTTCATCAAAAATATCGAAACTTATATTCTGACCCGGTATAAAATGATAAGCTTTGTATAAGGAAAGATTTCTTTCAATATTAGATATAATATCATCTTCCTGAGGACGATTGTAAGATTTTAATTCAAAATCATTTCCATTGTGTAAAATATAATGTCCCAATGGATAATCTAAAGTTTTTGAACCTATAAAAGGAGTAGCCTGTAATTGAAAATGCAAATGAGGTTGAGGGGAACGCCCTGAATTACCGCAACTTGCAATAACATCACCTTTTTTCACATAATCACCAACGTTAAGCTTAAAGCTCTCTTTTTTGATATGGCTGATTTTTGTAAAAAGCAAATCTGTATGCCTTATAATTATCGTATTTCCCCAATTTTTTTCGGTATTAACATCCCCTATTTTATTATCATCAACAAAATCCTGTATTTGCTCAATATAACCGGCAGCAGGTGCAATAATTGGCTTACTATAACAATAATAATCAGAACAAGTTAGACCACTTCCACTAAAATATTTTTGTGTTTCATCTACAATTTCAAAATCCCATGCATGACGCCAATCGCCTTTATGTGTAATTTTACCATTATGTGCCTGAGTTACTTTCCATTCGCCCCAAAAAGGTAACGAAATCGGGATTATATATGAATCTTTAAATCTTCCCTGATTATTTTTTTGAGTATAAAGGTTAACTTCTGGTGAAAAATGTTGTAATCCAACAATTTCCGGTTTTAAGAAAAATCTTTCTCTAAATTTGAGCACATATAAAAATGTAATTACGATAATATTGAATGGCAAAGAATAGATAGAAAGCTGAAAGATAGAAAAAATTGCAGTTGTACCTGAAATTAATATTGAAATCAGAGGTACTAATAACAAAACCCATAAGAATGAGTACTTTGAAGATACTATAAAAAAACCTCCAATTGCTATTGCGGATAAGATAAAGTTAAAACCTATATATCCGTAGCTTAATTCAGAAATATTTCCTCCGATAATTTGATAAAACAAATATGCAGAACCAAATCCAAAAACTGAAAGTAAAAAAGCAATTCGTGAATAAATCAGCAAACCCAAAGCTACTAATAACCCTGCAAACAAATGATATTGGAAAAATATTGCTCCTAACGAACGGAAATACAATACAATATACTCAGGCAAATTCAAATTATTAAACCATTCGTAAATATGCAATAAACCGATACCTCCTAACAAATACATTTCATTAAATGTATATATACCTCGTTCACTTATTGTTAATGCTTTAAACTCTCTGGATGCCAAAGTAATTAGCCATAAACTAATTAAAAAAGAGATACTTAAAAATGGCAAGCCGTATTTTCCGATAACACCTTCTAATACAATTGTAAGAAACAAAGTAAGTAAAGCAGCAAAAAACAGCAGCATAAAAAACTGCAAATTCGGTTCATAATAAACGCCCAATCCCAATCCAACCAGCAAACTATTAAAACCATAATAACCAGAACGAATATTAAATCGGTTAAAACCAACTAAATATGCAATAGTATTAGTAACAGTTACAGCAATAATACCACTTATACCTGCATAAATATCAAAAAATGTAACAATAATCAATAAAACTGCAAATACAGAATTTTTTGAAAAAAATATCTGAGAATAGCTATTTAGTAAACTATTAATATAATGTGGAAAAATATTTTTCAGTTTTCGCATAATTTTTTAATTACAAAAAAATATTTGTTTTAATAAACTGATATTTGATTCAATAGGAGTATTAATTAAATCAAATATCAGCTTATCTTAAAAGATAAAGAGAATTTACAATTCAAAGTTTTTTAAATGCTCTGGCATTCTTTCATGATTGGTTATCGATTCAATTTTTTCATTTTCACGAACCAGATGAACTTTACTTTCCATATCAATCATTACAATATTCGGACGTAAAGTGATGAATTGCATCCATTGAGTCATATTATATGCACCAATCTGATGAACTACCAAATGATCGCCTTTATTAAGTAATGGTAAATCAATATTTTCTCTAACAACATCAATATTCATACACAAAGGTCCGAATAACTGAGTAGTTTCAGTATAATGTGTAAATGGCTGAGCAGGAGTTATTTTATGATCGTACCAGAAAGCTGTAAACAAAAGATTTACACCAATATCTAAAATAGTTGTACGTTTTCCCATCGAAGTACGTTTATTTGCAATAACTGTACCCAATAAATAACCTGCATCATCAATTAAAGCACGTCCGGTTTCTAAAATCAACAAAGGCAATTCGTTGTTTCTGAAATTGCAATTTAATAATGTTGTAGAAATAGCTTCTGCAAAATCATCAAAAGTCGGATTGGTATCAGAGCCTGGTAAATAAGCACCTTTTAGGGTGTTTTTTGAAGCAAAACCACCACCTAAATCAATGTATTTAATTGAATGATTGTATTTTTCCTGAATCCCTATAGCTAAGTCAGCTAATTTTCCGGCTGCTACTGCATAGGCACTTGCTGTCAGCATAAATGTGCCGATATGGCAATGCAATCCCATTAACTCAAGTTTGCCCGAACGCATAATTTTATTCAGAGCATCCCATGCTTGACCGTTTTCGTAATTAAATCCAAAACGATCCCACATTGGATAAATACCTGTATCCATGTTTACTCTGATAGCTACTTTAGGACGTTTTTCTAATTCTTCTGTTAGCTCAAGTATGGTATATAATTCGTCCAAATGATCAATATGTATCAAAGATTCATTTTGAATAGCTTTTCTTAAATCATCAGCAGTTTTATCAGGACCATTAAAAATTATCTTTTTCCCGTCAACACCATTTCTGATGGCTTTTTCATATTCAAAACCTGAAACAACCTCTGCCCATGATCCTTCCTGATGAAATACATTACAAACTGCATTCAGATAATTGGTTTTGTAAGACCAGGCAAACTGAACTTTTGGATAACGTGTTGAAAATGCTTTTTTAGCTTTTTTGTAGGTAGAACGAATTGTGGATTCTGAAATAACATACAATGGTGAACCATAGTCTTCTATCAGTTTTTTTACTGCAACACCATCAATATGAGTCATTGGTGCATATTCTGTTCTTAAACCAAATTTGTTGGGCATTCCGGTTTCTAATTTTTTTATTACCGGTCTTTCGTATCTTAATTTTTCCATTTTCTTAATTTTTAAAATTGTTTATTTACTAATAATTTATAATTCTCCTTTGGTTGAAATTTCGTGAAATTCATCAATATCAACTATCATATCCCAGGCATAACGGATAAACATTCTGCCTTTTACATAATCGGTATAAGGTGCAACTTCTTCACCCATTGCCAAATTTACCAATGCTTCAGGAATATTTTGTCCGCAACCTACAGCCAGATATATCCAAGCCGGCATACGGGGATTAATTTCTAAGAGATAAAACTCATTATCCTGTCCTTTCATTAATTCAAGCTCGAAACCACCACGCCATTTGGTTTGACTTACAAACTTTTCAGTAAGTGCTATCATGCGTTTATCGTCAATCGAAATTCCGCCCCAGGCTTTTCCTTTATCGGTAATATATTGTTTACGCATTGGAACTGCAGCAATTGTGTTGCCTTTTCCATCGCCAAGCCCGGTAACATTATATTCGGTACCATGTACAAATTGCTGAACTACTATAGGCAAACCCCATTTGGCACTTATTTTATTGAAATAACTTTTTGCCTGTTCGAGATTATAAGCAATACTTGCATCATAATATTTTCCTTTGATTACCATCGGAAATACAAATTCGTTATTTAAAGAATAAATTTCGCTTGTACTGAATATTGATTTGCTAAAAGGAACATTGATGTCATATTTTTTTCCAAATTCAGGAAGATTTACTTTATGGCGTTCTTCAAATTGCTGAATAGTTGGCAAAAACATATTTATTCCCATTGCTTTCAGTGTATCTTCCAACTTCATGAATGAATATAATTCAGCATCAAAGTTTGGAATTATCACATCCAGTTTTTCAATATCATGTATATAAGCCAAACGTGCCAATAAAGCATCAGTACCCGCTGTAGGATATGGAATCTGATAGGTTTTGTCCACCACATCATGCATATAAATACCCGGCTCCAGTGATTCGTATGAGAATCCGATAATCCTCACATCAAAGCTATCAGCCTCGCGTAAGCCCCTGATTACAGCCACTCCAGGACCCGGACTATCTATTGCATTTAAACCGCTGACTGCGATTGTAAATTTATGCTTCTTCATTATTGTCAATTAAATTATGTTGTTTTAATAAACCTACAAAATCAAAATAGTCTTTTTCTATCGTAGCTTCATCAGCATTATATTTAGAAATTAATGTTTTATGAATTTCTTCATAAGATTTTTCGGTTTTCATCATATCAATAATTTCAGCTCCAATTGGATTTACTGAAAAAGATTCACCGTTTACAGGATTGAATACAAAGCCTGAATCGCTGATTGCTATGTTTTTATTTATTTTCATTTATTTACTTTTTTTATTTAAATTAATAATGATTGTAAAGTATAAAATTTGAACTGCAATATTACAACCGGAAATTGCATTTGATGTTATAAGATTTAGTAATTAAGTTATAAAATTATAAAATGGTCGATAAAAAACGGCATTCCGAAACAAAAAAGCCGCAGTTAATCAATATAATTTGTGTAGATGAATTTTTATGAATGGATTAAAATTAGCTGTTAAGGTATTTTATTGAAATTTGTTTGTGTTTGATATACAAGATATAACAGATCTATTTCACCAATGTAACGTTGCCGTTTCTTTTCTCATTTTTGCATATGCCATAAGAATCGGCCCAGATATATTCCATTTTCCAGAAATAAACACCTTCCTGCACGCTGGTACCATCGCATTTGCCATCCCAGCCTTTATTCTGATTATTGCTTTCAAAAATTAATTGTCCCCAGCGATTGAAAATATACATTCTGAATTCCTGCAGCTTATTAATTGTTTCAATATTGAAAATATCATTTATTCCATCGTCATTGGGAGTAAAAGCATTGGGTATCCATATATTTAAATTGGGTTCGCACAAAACAAACTGTATGGTATCAGAAGTATAGCAATTGTTCTGGT
>JAHEYQ010000011.1:77528-87959 GCA_023251515.1 Bacteroidales bacterium | reverse complement strand
CTATAAATAAAAAATTAATAAATAAAAAAATAAAACAAATTTACAATGAACACAAAAAATATTATTAAAGCGAGTATTTTAATTGCATTTGCAATAATTATCGGAATGATGCCGGCATGTAATAACGGTAGCAAAACAGAGGGTGATGGAAAAGACAGTTTGTCGGGAACCATTTCTATTTCTGGTGCTTTTGCACTTTATCCATTAAGTATAAAATGGGCTGAGGAATATATGAAACTTCACCCTGATGTTACGATTAATGTTTCGGCTGGTGGTGCAGGCAAAGGTATGACTGATGCTTTGTCGGAAATGGTTGATTTGGGAATGTTCTCAAAAGAAGTGAGTGAAGAAGAACAGAAAAAAGGCGCATGGTGGGTAGCAGTTACCAAAGATGCGGTATTGGCTACAGTTAATGAAAAAAATCCTGAGATTGAAGCTATTAAAACCAAAGGCTTGACAATGGAAAAATTCTACGACATTTTTATTACCAAAAAAATTACCAAATGGGGTATGGCTTTGGATACCAAAGGCAAAGAAGCTGTGAATGTTTATACCCGTTCGGATGCTTGCGGTGCTGCCGAAATGTGGGCTAAATATCTGAACAACAAAAAACAGGAAGATATTCAGGGTGTGGGTGTAAACGGCGACCCTGGTGTGGCTGATGCAGTTAAAAAAGACATCAATGGTATTGGTTTTAATAACATTGCTTATGTTTTTGATGTAAATACACGCAAAAAATACGAGGGCATTGAAGTTGCTCCAATTGATATTAATAAAAACGGAAAAATTGATACTGAAGAAATGGTTTACAGCAATCTGGATAGCATAATGGCTGCAATTAAAGATGGTCGTTATCCTTCGCCACCTGCCCGCGATTTATATTTTGTATCGCATGGTGCTCCTAAAAGTGCTTTGGTAAAAGATTTTATCCGCTGGACTTTAACCGAAGGTCAGAAATATGTGAACGAAGCTGGTTATGTATTGCTGGCTGAAGAAAGCATTAAAACTGAACTGGAGAAAATTAAGTAAGACGGAAGTCAGAAGACAGAAGACCGAAGACCGAAGACCGAAGACGGAAGACGGAAGACCGAAGTCGGGAGACAGAAGACGGGAGACGGGAGTCCGAAGACGGAAGAGGGAAGTCCGAAGACGGGAGACCGAAGACAGAAGACGGAAGACCGAAGACGGAAGACCGAAGTGATTCGGGAACGGATGGCCAAAGTATGAATGATGAATTTTGAACAAGTATTTTTAAATAGAAATAAATAATGATATATAGTGAAGATTTGAAAAACGAACACGGTAAATTTTCTTCCCTGCTACCGGCAGGCAGGCGTCTTCCGTCTTCGGACTTCGGTCTTCCTACTTTAAAAACACATGATAGTATTATTCTATAACCGTAAAACAAAAAACAGGCTGAGCACTGCCTGGATGTATGTTGCCATTACATTGGTGATTTTACTTCCTTTTATGCTGGGCATTGGTTTGTATTTTAAATCTTCGCTGCTATTTGTTGACAACAGTCTTGGTGATTTGCTGTTTTCGAAAGTATGGAAACCCAGTCAGGGGAAGTTTGGATTTTTCCCTTTCATTATGGGTTCGTTGTGGGTAACCGTAATTGCCATGCTTATTTCGGCACCCATCTGTATTTTTGCAGCCTTATCCATTACGCAGTATTCCAAAAAATTCTACCTCCGTATTATCCATCCGGTTATTGATATATTGGCTGGTATTCCATCGGTGGTGTATGGCGTTTGGGGAATACTGGTGGTAGTTCCTTTTATTTCCAATGTAATTGCTCCCGTTTTCGGGGCAAAAACCATGGGTTACAGCATACTTGCAGGTGCCATTGTGCTTTCGGTAATGATTATTCCGTTTATACTGAATATTCTTATCGAAATATTCAACACCATACCCATAGAACTTACCGAAGCATCGCTATCGGTAGGAGCTACCAAATGGCAAACCATTAAGTTTGTGCTGGTAAAAAAAGCAGTGCCGGGTATAATGGCAGCCATAGGTTTTGGTTTTGCCCGTGCTTTTGGCGAAACCATGGCAGTGCTGATGGTGGTAGGAAATATGGTGCAGATACCTAAAAATGTATTTGAAGCAGGCTATCCTTTGCCGGCATTAATTGCCAATAACTATGGCGAAATGCTGTCGATACCGCATTACGATGCTGCACTGATGTTTGCTGCCTTTATATTGTTTGTGGTGGTAATGTTTTTTAATGCACTGATGCGTATGCTGATAGTGAGATACGACAAATATTAATGATGAGTTATGAATTATCAATTATAAATGATGAATGATGTTAAGCCTGACAGGGTTTTAAAAACCTGTCAGGGTTGATATGCTTGAAAATAAATATAATAGTTTTACAATAAACAAATAAATAAGGAGTGCAAACAGTAACAACATATACAAATAATTTGTTTTACAGCCGCAAAAGGCTTGTAAACCATAATTGCATGTTGCCACTACCCGGTATTGATGTCATTTCTACCCCCTCTCAATGTCATTTCTACCCCCTCTCAATGTCATTTTTACCCTATATTGATGTCATTTCTACCCCCTGTCAATATCACTTCAACCCACTATCAATATCACTTCAACCCCCTATCGATGTCATTTCTACCCCCTATCAATGTCATTTTTACCCTCTGTTGAGGTCATCTCAACCCACTATGAATACCACTTCAACCCACTATGAATACCACTTCAACCCTCTTTCAGGGGCTGAAAACAGACCTCAAACCCCACCGGCAATGACTATAAACCCCACTGGCAATAACTATAAACTACATAAAGAAGATATAACGAGTAAGAGTTTTATACATATAATCAATAAAAAAGGAGTAGTAATACTATTCCTGATGATGATTTGTATTACAGCTTTTAGCCAGAATATCGAGATCAATAGAACCATAGATACTTACCCCAATACTTCGCTAAGTACTCCTTTTATAGCAACTTCAATTGCCGCTCTGGGGAATGATTATATAGTTGGTGCTTTTGGTTATGATACTATAAACAATACTAATCAGAGTGTTGTTTTTTTTAAAATAGATACTTTGGGCAATGCAACAAAAAAATTAATTTTCAGTCGCAACGGATACTTCCATTTTATGCATTACAGCACTTATATATATTCAACACAAGATAGTGGCTATTGTACTACTTTAATAAAAGATACCAATTCATATCCTGAAAGTATAGTGGTAAGATTAAACAGTAATTTCGACACCTTATGGACTAAGATATTACCTCAGCAATCTCAATTAGAGGTATTAGTTCAGGTAATTGAAACTTCAGACAAAAGTTTGATGTGTTTAGGATACAAGGTGATGAGTACAACTGTTAGCGATATTTTATTGATAAAAACCGATAGTGCAGCTAATATCTTATGGAAAAAAACCATTACTTTTGGTAATTTTAGCAAAGGTTTTCATATATCAGAAACACCTGATAAAGGCTTTTTTATTTCGGGTGGAAGAGGTTCAAATGCATTTGGCGATTCACGACCTCTTGTAATGAAATTAGATAGTGCAGGAAATATAAAATGGTATCGTATATTAGGAAATAATAATCTATATCAGGGAGTAGTATCAGCCGTAACTCCGCAGGGCGATTATGTAGTTGCTTATGGTTATTCTACCTATACTTCACCTTCTGAAGATTATACCTATGGTCGGGTTAATGTAATAAAATATAATCAGGATGGATATGTTATATGGGATAGAATGTATGACACCATAAAAAATAATAACTCTGTAAGCAGTATCAGAATTTTACCCAATAATAATATTGTTGTAATCGGATTTAATTATGTAGAAAATGGGAATGGAGTTAATAATTTTTATCATCAAAGTTTTATATTAAGTCTTAGCGCAAACGGTGATAGCTTAGGTTATAAGTACTTTACAAATATGAATAGCTTTGCAGATCAAAATATTATTTATGATAATGTGTTAAATGCAGATGGCAGTATAACTGCTATAGGTAAAGTTGAATCATTTAATATACTTCATGGCTGTCAGATATGGCTGGTAAAAACTGGTAATGTGTTAACAACAGATGTTAAGGAGAGTTATTACACTCAAAAAGGAGAAATCAATATCTTCCCCAACCCAGCCACTACCCAAACTACCATAACATACCCATACACAGAAAAAGCCCTAACACTACAAATATATAATATGCTCGGGCAAAAGGTATATGAAGAAAAACTAAGCAAAGGCAGTAGCCAAACTACTATAAACACCACAGGTTTTAAACCGGGCTTGTACAAAGTAGTGGCGGGAGAGCGCAGTGCAAGACTTATTATTAATTGATTAAATGAATAACTGATTAAATGAATAACTGAGTAACTGAGTAAATGAATAACTGAATAACTGAATAATTGAGTAACTGAATAATTGAGTAACTGAGTAACCGAATAACCGAATAACCGAATAACTTAATAACTAATAACTAATAACTAATAACTAATAACTAATAAACTGAATGCTAAAAAAAGTAGAAGAAATATTTTTCAGAGGACTGATGCTATTGAGCAATCTTATTATACTATTTGTATTGGGATTAATCATTTACAGCATCTTTAAAAAAGGTTTAAGTTCGCTGTCGTGGGAAATGCTAAGCCAGCGCCCCCACGGAGGTTATTATTATGGCAAAGAAGGCGGCGTGCTCAATGCCATAATGGGTTCATTATATTTGTCGGTAGGAGCCACATTTATGGCAACCATTATAGGCGTTCCGGTAGCTTTGTTTATGAATGTATATCTGGTAAAGCAAAAACGAGTACTCAATTTTATCCGCTATCTGCTCGATTTAATCTGGGGCGTGCCATCCATTGTTTATGGTGCTTTCGGCTTTAGTCTGATGATATTTCTGGGAATAAAAACCTCGCTGCTGGCAGGTATTATCACCGTTACACTTTTCATATTACCTATTATGATAAGAGCCTGCGACGAAATACTAAAAACCTCGCCCATGGGTTTGCTGGAAACTGCCTTGTCATTAGGTTCTACCAAAACCGAAACCTCATTCAGGGTGGTATTGATGCAATCTTTTTCGGGCATCGTAACAGCCATACTGTTGTCGTTCGGACGAGCAATCGGCGATGCTGCTTCGGTTTTATTTACAGCCGGATATACCGATAGCATACCTACATCGCTCAGCGAACCGGCAGCTACTTTACCGCTGTCAATCTTCTTTCAGTTGAGTTCGCCCGTGCCCGAAGTACAAAATCGTGCTTATGCCAGTGCAGCCATCTTAACCATCATTATACTTATCATAAGTGTATCATCAAGAGCATTATCAAAAAAATATCATAAAAACAGAATCTAATTATTTACATGGATAATACAAAAATAAAAGTTGACAATCTCAATCTCTACATCGGCAAACAGCATATACTAAAGGATATCAATATTGAGATACCCGAAAATAAGCTGACTGTAATCTTAGGACCTTCGGGCTGCGGCAAAACTACTTTGCTCAAATGCATGAACCGTCTTACCGATTTGTATCCCGATGTAAAAATAAACGGCAGCATTTTTATTGACAACGAAGATGTTTTGCATACCAATACCGATGTAACCGAAATTCGTAAGAAAATGGGATTGCTTTCGCAACGTCCGTTTCCACTACCAATGAATATATACAACAATGTAGCTTATGGATTAAAAATAAGCGGTCGCCGCAACAAAAAGGCATTAAATTCAAGAGTGGAAAACTATCTGAAAATAGTTAGTTTATGGGATGAAGTTAAAGACCGTCTTCACGAACCTGCAAGCAAACTTTCGATAGGGCAGCAGCAACGATTATGTCTGGCAAGAGGATTGGCAGTAGATCCTGAAATTATACTTGCAGATGAGCCTACTTCGGCTTTAGATCCTATTTCGAGCGAAGCCATCGAAAAGAAATTTGTAGAACTCAAACAGCAATACACCATCGTAATGGTAACTCATATTTTGCGACAAGCCCGCCGCATTGCCGACCATGTAATATTTATGTATATGGGCGAAGTAATAGAGCAAGGACCCGCAAAAGAAATATTTGAAAATCCGAAAATGGAAAGAACAAAAAAATACTTACAGGGAGCATTTAATTAGTGTTTAGTTATTAAGTTATTGAGTTAATAAGTTATTTAGAAATAAAATGGATGATAATAAAAAACAATTAAATAAATTCTATCAATTAATCTTTTAATCAGTTATTCAGTTAATCATTTAATCAGTTATTCAATTAATCATTTAGTAAACTATGCCAGCACATAAACAACAATTGGTTTTTACAATAAAAGACAAATGCAGAGTATGTTATACTTGTGTTCGCGAATGTCCGGTAAAGGCAATAAAGATTGTCAACGGACAGGCAGAAGTCATTGACAAACGTTGCATTGGCTGCGGCAACTGTGTGAAAGTTTGCATACAGGAAGCTAAAGTATTTCTGAAAGCTACAGATCAGGTATTTGAATTGCTGAAGTCTGATAAAAAAACCATTGCTATCATTGCACCCAGTTTTCCTGCTGAGTTTGATGAAATAAAGGACTATAAAACGTTGGTAGGTATGATGCGTCAATTGGGCTTCGATTATGTATCCGAAGTTTCTTTTGGTGCCGATTTGGTTGCACGCAAATATGCCCATATACTCACACATCCCAAAGACGAAGGTTTTATTTCGTCCGATTGTCCTGCCATAGTATTTTATGTAGAACATTACAGCCCCGATCTGGTACCATATCTTGCACCCATAGCCTCGCCAATGGTAGCCATGACCAGAGTGGTAAAAAAGAAATACGGCGACGATATCAAAGTGGTTTTTATAGGACCTTGTATTGCCAAAAAGGCCGAATCCAATGAAGTTGACGAAGTGCTTACATTCAGAGAATTGCGCGAAATGTTTATTGCAGCCAATATTTCTTACAAAGATGCCAGTCCTTCTGATTTCGACCCTCCGCTTGCAGGCAAAGGAGCTATCTTTCCTATTAGTCGCGGATTGTTACAAACAACCGATGTGCCCGAAAATATTTACGAAGGCAATGTTATAGTTGCTGATGGAAGGGTAGATTTCCGCGAAGCCATCAAAGAATTCGAAAATGGTTTAATCCGTTCCAATAATCTCGAACTGCTTTGTTGCGAAGGTTGTATAATGGGACCCGGAACTTCACGCAATGGCAAACGTTTTGCCCGTCGTACCATGGTAAGCAAATATGTAAAAGATAAACTTAAAGCTATCAACAATACCGAATGGCAAAAAGAAATAGAAACCTATAAAGATATTGATTTAACTCAAGGATTTATGGCAGCTGATAGGCGCATACCCGATCCTACCTGGGCAGAGATTAATGAAGTATTAAAAACTTTGGGGAAATTCAGCGAAAAAGATCATCTCAATTGCGGAGCCTGTGGTTATGATTCATGCGACGAACATGCTATTGCTATTATCAAAGGATTGGCTGAAGAAGAAATGTGTTTGCCTTATGCCATCGAAAAGCTACATAAATATATAAAAGATCTGGCAATATCTAACGAAAAACTTGCTTCTGCACAATTGGCACTTAAGCAGTCAGAAAAGTTAGCTCATATGGGGCAGCTTTCGGCCGGTATTGCACACGAACTCAATAATCCGCTGGGAATTATAACCATGTACAGCAATATTCTGAAAGACGAATGCAAACCCGATGATCCCATCAAGCAGGATTTAGATCTGATAGTAGAGCAAACCGATCGTTGCAAAAAAATAGTTTCAGGCTTATTAAATTTTGCCCGCAAAAATCAGTTGAATTATTCTGAAATAGATATTTTTAAACTGTTTGAACGTAGCAAACAATCAGTAATATGTCCGGCAAATGTGCAGATAAATCTGATTTCAAATCTGAAAAATAACATGGCAATGGTTGATAGCGACCAGTTAATTCAGGTAGTTACCAATCTTTTTAAAAATGCCATAGAAGCCATGCCAAAGGGAGGCAATCTTGATGTAAATCTGAGCGATAAAGAGGATGAAATCATCATCAGTATTGTCGATTCGGGAACAGGTATTGCAGCCGAAAATATGGAAAAAATATTTACACCATTTTTTACAACCAAGGGAATAGGAAAAGGTACCGGATTGGGTTTGCCAATCATTTACGGTATTATCAAAATGCACAAAGGCAGAATTGATGTTACATCAAACGATAATCCAGACAAAGGTAAAACGGGTACTACTTTCAAAATAACATTACCGAGATATAAAACCGAATAAATTTAAATTGTAAGAACTAATAATAATCAATAAAATAATTAATTGTTTATTTAAAATTAAAAATATGAAAAAAGTATTGATAGTTGATGACGACATGGATTATTTATTCCAGATGAAAATGAAAGTTGAAAAATTGGGTTTTGAAGTTATTACAGCAGAAGGACAATATGAAGCCGAGCATGTTTTGGAAACTTTTAAACCTGATTTGGCAATATTTGATCTGATGATGGAAAACGAAGACAGTGGTTTTATTCTGAGTTATAAAATGAAACGCAGATATCCGGATGTTCCTATTATAATTGCTACCGCTGTAACTGCCGAAACAGGTATGAGTTTTGATGTTCACTCTGAAGAAGAACGCAAATGGATAAAAGCCGATTTATATATGGATAAAGGAATTCGTGCCGATCAGTTGCAAAGAGAAATTAATAAACTACTTAAGATTTAGCTATGGAAATCATTAAGATAATGGTAGTTGACGACGAACCCGGAATTCGTTCAGGTGTTTCGCGTGTACTTCGCGATTTTACTGTTTCATATCCATTTATGGATGAAGCCTGCAAATTTGAAATTATTGAAGCACCTACAGGTGAAGATGCAATAGAAATGGTAAATCAAAATCTGCCCGATATTATGCTGCTCGATAATAAATTGCCGGGTATTCAGGGTATTGAGGTTTTGGAATATGTAAGTAAAAATCATCTCGATATTTTGGTAGTGATGATTACTTCTTATGCTTCGCTCGAAGTAGCTGTAAAAGCTACTAAAAACGGTGCTTTCGACTTTATTCCAAAACCATTTACACCTCAGGAATTGCGGTCGTCTATCGAAACCATTACCAAACAAGTGTATTTCCGCCGCATGACCAAGAAGCTGAATACTGCCGGTAAACAAATCCGTTTTCAGTTTTTATCGGTATTGTCACACGAGTTAAAAGCTCCGCTTAATGCTATCGAAGGTTATCTTAATATGATAGAAGAAAAACAATTTGGAGATAATGTAGAAGATTACAAACAAATTGTAGATCGTTCGCTCGACAGAGTAAAAGGAATGCGCTCACTGATAATGGATTTATTGGATCTCACAAAAATCGAATCAGGTTCAACAAATCGGGATGTTAAAGAGCTGAACATTATTGATGTTGCACAACTTTCTCTTGATTCAATGAAACCTTTTGCAATCCAGAATGATGTTTTTATTTATCTGAATAATCATCAGGAAATAATAATGAAAGCTGATGCCCGTGAAATGGAAATTGTTTTTAATAATCTCATTTCAAATGCAATTAAGTATAACCGAAAAGATGGAAGAGTTGATATTTCAATAAAACCCAAAGATAATTTTGTTGTTATTATAGTAAGTGATAGCGGAATTGGTATGTCAGAAGATGATATGTCAAAGCTATTTAATGAATTCGTTAGAATTAAAAACCAAAAAACAAAGAATATTTCAGGTAGTGGCTTAGGTTTGTCTATTGTAAAAAAAATAGTAGATACTTACGAAGGCGACATTACAGTTACCAGTGTGCCAGATAAAGGCACAACATTTACGGTTACTTTACCTCTTAATCATTAAAAAAATTACTCAAATGGGAAAAAAAACAAAAGAAAACAAAAAGTTACCCGACAAAACAGTTGAAAGACTGAGTCAATATCGTCGTAATTTGCTTTTATGTGCTTTGCAGGGCAAAACTCATATTTTTTCACACGAAATTGCCAACCTCTTACACATCACTCCGGTTCAGGTTCGTAGAGATATTATGCTTATTGGCTATTCTGGAACCCTTAGGAAAGGTTATGATGTTCAGGAACTTATTGATTTAATCGGTGAAATTATTGATAGTGAAGATGGACAGAAAGTTGCTGTGGTAGGTGCCGGAAATTTGGGAAGAGCTATCATAAGTTATCTTAAGGGAAAACGTACCAAATTGTCGATAGTAGCTGCTTTTGATACGAATGTTGAAAAAATCGATCGGGTTTATGCAGGAGTTCATTGCTACCATTATGATCAACTTGCTGAAATTATTAAACGCGAAAATATTTCTATAGGCGTAATCACTGTACCAGCAGCCGAAGCTGCAAAAGTAGCCGAAAATCTTGTAATTGCAGGCGTTAAAGGAATTCTTAATTTTACTCCTTCTCCTGTAAATGTTTCATCACATGTCTTTTTAGAAGA
>JAHEYQ010000011.1:0-77518 GCA_023251515.1 Bacteroidales bacterium | reverse complement strand
TGATTACATCTTTAGAGAAAGTTGCCTATTTTGTAAAGAAGAACGAATTCTAAACTGTGTAAATAGTTTTGTATTTAATAAACCATAGAATTGTTTGAATGAAAATATTCAGAAATATTGAAGATATTAAAGGCATTAATAACGGAGTAGTTACTACTGGTTCATTTGATGGTGTACATGTTGGACACAAAGTAATTATCAATCGTTTGCGAAATCTTGCCAAAATGATTAATGGCGAATCTGTTCTTATTACTTTTCATCCACATCCACGAAGGGTTTTGTATCCCGAAAGCGAAGGCAAAGATTTGGTGCTGATTAATTCGCAACGCGAAAAAATTGAACTTCTTCGTAAAGCTGGTCTCGATAATTTGGTGATTATCAATTTTACTAAAGAATTTGCACAAACTTCATCAATGGATTTTGTGAAAAATATTTTGATTGACAAAGTAAAGGCAAAAAAGATTATTGTAGGGTTCAATCATTTTTTTGGGCATAATAAAGAGGGTAATTACAATCAGTTGCACGATTTAGCTGGCGAGTGTGGTTTTGAAGTAGAAGAAATTCCTGAACAGGATATTCAGAATGAATCTGTTAGTTCTACTAAAATCCGTAAAGCTTTGCTTGATGGCGATATTCAAAGAGCAAATGCATACCTTGATCATCAATATATTATCATTGGT
Organism: Bacteroidales bacterium; assembly: GCA_023251515.1. Lineage (GTDB taxonomy): Bacteria > Bacteroidota > Bacteroidia > Bacteroidales > JACABE01 > JACABE01. The sequence goes on along the minus strand of JAHEYQ010000011.1, from coordinate 76,838 downwards.
GAATTAACCAAAGGAAGTGATATTTGCAAAAATTTGGGTTTACCAACCATGAGCGTTTTTATTGATGAAGATATTAAACTCATACCACCCGAAGGAGTTTATGCTGTAAGTATTAGTTGTAATGAAATGTATTTCAGAGGAATGCTTAATATAAGAAATTCAAAAACACGTTTCCAACCAAATCATCCCAATACTTGTATTGATATGCATGTATTTGATTTTGAGGAACATTTGGTTGGGAAAACAGCAACAATATTCTTTCATAAAAAAATAAGGGAAGTAAAAAGTTTTAGCAATCAGGATGAAATGAAGAAACAATTGAACTTTGATAAACAGATGATTGATGAGTTGATATTTTAATGTATGAATTGATAATTTATAATAATAAAGCATTTGTATGAATGAAAAAATAAAAGTTACATTTTTGGGAACGGCTACTTCGATAGGGGTTCCGGTAATTGCATGCGACTGTCCTGTTTGTACTTCAACCGATAAAAAAGACAAACGATTCAGATCGTCAGTGCTGATTCAAATTGGCGAAACTTCCATTGTAGTTGATTGCGGTCCCGATTTCAGAATACAGATGATCAGAGAAAATGTAATTAACCTCGATGCTGTGATATTTACACATGAACACCGTGATCATATTGCCGGATTGGATGATGTTAGAGCTTTTAATTATGTTTTAAATAAACGCATTGATATATATGGAATTGAGCGTGTAATGGAAGCAGTGAAAACCGAATTTCCATATATTTTCAAAGAATCAGCCCGCTATTTTGGAGCACCTCAAATTAATGTGCATAATATTATAAATGAGGATTTTTATATTAATGATATTAAAATAACTCCTATTGAAGTTCTACACGATAAATTACCTATTTTTGGTTTTCGAATTGGCGATTTTACCTATATTACTGATGCCAGTTTTATTTCCGAAACTGAAAAAGAAAAAATTAAGGGTTCAAAAGTAATTGTATTAAATGCTTTGAGAAATTCAAAACATGTTTCTCATTTTTCTGTTACTGAAGCAGTTGAAATATTGGAAGAACTCCAACCCGAACAAGCTTACCTTACACATGTAAGTCATTTTATAGGTTGCCACGAAGCTGTAAATGCCAAACTACCTTCATTTATTCAGTTAGCTTACGATAGTCTGGTAATTGAAATTTAATTTCCTTATTATAAATAATGTTTGTTGTATTTTTGTAATATTATGTAAATCATTAATTTATCCGGTAATAACTTTTAGAAAATCCTCTTTTATATTTATGAAATTGCATTTATTTTTGCAAATAAAAACAACTTAATGGAACAGCATCAATTTGCATTAAATGAAAAAAAGAAAGTAGCACTCATTTCAGTAGGTGCTGCAATTTTTATTACTGTGGGTAAACTTATAGTTGGTTTGTTAACAGGAAGTTTAGGGATATTGTCTGAAGCTTTGCATTCGGCTCTGGATTTTGTTGCAGCTGTAATTACCTATTTTGCAGTAAAAATATCTGATAAACCAGCTGACGAAAATCATCAGTTCGGGCATGGAAAATACGAAAATCTTTCTGCATTTATCGAAACCATTTTGCTTTTTGTAACTTGTTTTTGGATTATTTATGAAGCAATCAGTCGTTTAGTTAGCGGTAATACAGAAATAGAAATCAGTTATTGGAGTTATATAGTTGTAATTGCCTCTATCATCATCGATTATTCACGTTCTCGTGAACTGATGAGAGTTGCAAAAAAATACAATAGCCAGGCATTAGAAGCTGATGCATTACATTTTTCTACCGATATTTGGAGTTCATCTGTTGTGCTATTGGGCTTAATTTGTGCACAGTTTGGCTTTTTTCTGGCCGATTCAATTGCAGCTCTCATTGTTGCCGCTATTGTTATTTTTATAGCTTACAAATTGGGAAAACGTTCCATAGATGTATTGTTAGATAGAACTTCAGTTGAAACTTATAAAATTGTTGAAACCATATTGAAAAAAATTCCTGAGGTGTTAAAATTTCATAATTTAAGAATCAGAACTTCAGGAGCATATACTTTTGTTGAGGTTAGTATTCATGTAGATCCAAAAATGTCAATAGAAAAAGCTCATGAAATTTCACATTTGGTAGAAAATGCCATTTGCGAAAAAATAGATAAGTGTGAAGTTCATGTTCATGAAGAGCCTGATAATAATCATCTTACTAGATAATACAAAAAAGCCGGACTAATTATCCGGCTTTTTTTGTTTTATGATTTAATTATATTGAATCAACAGATTTTATTTCCGGAATAGCCTTAATAACAGCTTGTTCAACACCATTTTTTAATGTCATTAAGCTGTATGGGCATGAACCGCAAGCACCTTGTAATTCAACTTTTACAGTTAAATCTTCAGTTAATTCAACAAATTGAATATCACCTCCATCTGCTTGTAAATAAGGTCTGATTTGTTCTATAACATTCTGAACTTTTTCGGTAAGTTCAATTTTAGTCTCTATTGTCATGATTTTGATTATTTAATATTATTGATGTTTAATTTCTACAATTTTTGTTGCCTGTTTTTCCGAATTTCTGATTGCAATTTGCTGAGCTACGGTTTCCGCCAATTTTGCAAAAGTTTTTCCAATAATTGAGTTTGTATCATTAGCTACAGGATTTCCTGAGTCTCCTGTTTCTGATACACTTTGTACAATTGGTATTTGACTTAGCATTGGAACATTTAATTCAGTTGCTAATTTTTCACACCCACCTTTGCCAAATATAAAATATTTGTTATCAGGTAGTTCTGCAGGTGTAAAATATGACATATTTTCAACTATTCCTAAAATTGGAATATTTATTCCATCAGAAACAAACATATCTGCTGCTTTTTTTACATCAGCAATGGCAACTTGCTGTGGTGTACTTACAATTACAGCTCCAGTAACAGGAACTGTTTGAACCATTGTTAGATGCATATCGCCTGTGCCAGGAGGTAAATCAATAAGCATATAGTCGATTTCGCCCCAATCTCCATCAGTAAATAGCTGTTTTAGAGCACCTGAAGCCATTGGTCCTCTCCAAACCAATGCTTTATTAGGATCTACAAAAAAACCGATTGATAAAACTTTTACTCCGTATTTATCTATAGGAATTATTTTGGTTTTCCCATTTACCTCTATTGCTGCAGGTTTTGAATCTAATGCACCAAACATTATAGGAATTGAAGGTCCATAAATATCGGCATCAATCAAAGCTACTTTTGCTCCGGTCTTTGCTAATGCAACTGCCAGATTTACAGCTACTGTTGATTTCCCAACTCCACCTTTACCTGATGCTATGGCGACTATATTTTTAATGCCTTTTAAAAATTCATCATCTGTTTTTCTGGCTGTTGTTACTTTTGATGTCATATTTATTTCGATAATTGCATCTATATCAATAATTTTATGTATTGATTCAATGCAATCGTCTTTCATTTTTTGTTTCATCGGACAAGCCGGTGTTGTTAAAACCAAATCAAATCGAATTGTTTTTCCTTCGATTGAAATGTTTTCAATCATTTGTAAACTTACCAAATCTCTTTTCAGATCTGGGTCATTTACAAGACTTAAGGCCTCTTTTACCTTATCAATAGTATAATTCATTTTGCTTGATAGTTATTTTTATTTAGATTGTGTAAAATTAATATTTATTTCTTTATCAGCTATATTTTTTCTGTGAAATTTTTCCAAAATATATTAAACGGTTTGCTAATCAATATTTAAGATTGTTATAGCTTTCAGATTTTTTTTATGAATATTTTAATGTGATTAGTCTATAAGATAAAACTTTCTTATTTTAGCCATCTGATTATTTTTTTTGACCAGCATTTTATATTAAAAGTTTTAGGCGAAAATGTTCGTGAAATTAATTCACAAAAAAACATTCCATTATTTGCAATTGAAAATGGAAGTTATTTTGTTAAAGTGTTTAATAATAAAAAATTGATTGGCTCTGAAAAACTTAATTATTATCAGGTAATTATTTAATATCTCTAAAAAGAAAGTGACTGTATGTTTTATCAGATAGTCACTTTTTTTTACTTATGTTGATTGTATAATCTGTATATCAGACCATCAGCCAATCCCACTTTAGGTGCAAGTATTGTTTCAATACCAGCAGATTTCATGATGGTTAAAAAAACTTTTGCAGCAGGAACTATTACGTCAGCTCTGTCAGGGCGTAAGCCCATTTTTTCAATCCTTTCTTTTAATGGTATGGATTTTAACTGTTTGTATGCAAATTGCAATTGTAGGAAATTGATATTATTGTCAACCTGATTTCCGAAAAGTTTGGTAAGTCTGTTGATATTTCCTCCTGTACCAATGCAATTTATTCTTCCGAAATCATTGCGAAATTCAGATAACCAGTCTTTTAATTCGTCCCATGCTTGTTTTTCAACTTTTTTGTTCAAAATACGAATTGTACCAATATTAAATGAATTGCATTTTACAAATTTATGATTTTTTAAAACGGAAATTTCAGTACTTCCACCTCCAACATCAATATACATTGTTAAATCATATTCATTATTGAAATTCAGATTGTTGGATGATCTGATGATGTTTGCTTCTTCGAAGCCATCAATAATTCTGATGTCGAAATCTGCTTCTTTTTTAATCCGGTCAATTATTTCGTAATTGTTAGAAGCTTCACGCATGGCAGCAGTAGCACATGCTTCAACTGCAATAGGTTGATAAACTTCAATCAAAAGTTTAAATGCTTTAATTGTATTTATCAGTTTTTCAATTCGTTCTTCTGAAATCTTACCGATTTTAAAAACATCTTCTCCTAAACGGATTGGAATTCTTACCAAAGTAGCTTTTGAAGCTGTAGGTTCCCCATTATCAGTTAAATATACATTTGCAAAAAGCAATCTTACTGCATTGGAACCAATGTCTATTGAAGCAAATAGCATGTTTTATGAGTGTTTTTCTTTTAAATATTTATAAATTTCTATTTGTGATCTGATTTTTTCTGTATTTTCATCTTTTTTATATGTATTTGGAATAGTGCCGTTTAATAAGCGGGCTTTTACATTGTCTTTAAGTTGAATTTCGATTATTTTTTTCAGATCTGCCTGAATTTTTTTACTGTAAATTGGTGTTGTAACTTCTATTCGATGATCAAAATTTCGTTGCATCCAATCTGCTGAACCTGTGAAATATTTTTCATTATTATTATTGCAGAAAATAAATATTCTTGAATGTTCCAAATATCTGTCAACAATGCTGATAACATTAATATTTTCACTAATTTTAGGTATTTGTGGAATTAAAACACAAATTCCTCTTGCAATGATATTAATTTTTACATTTGCCTGACTGGCCTCATATAATTTGTTTATAATTTTATCATCAACAAGATTATTCAGTTTGATTGTAATCCATGCAGGTTTCCCTTTTTTTGCATTTCTTATTTCATTATCAATAAGATGTATGAAAAAACTTCTGGTTTTAAAAGGTGAAACGATTAAGCATTCGAAATCAGGTTGATTATATTTGGCTTCAAAAAGATGGAAAACTTTATTTACATCAGAAACTATTTTTTTGTTTGCAGTTAATAAGTGTTCATCTGCATAAATTTTGGCAGTTATTTCGTTCAGATTTCCCGTTCCGATAGCTGCATAATATACGTTTTGATTATACTCTTTTCTCCTGATTAATATTAACTTACAATGAACTTTATAACCAGGAATATTCTGTATTACTTTTACCCCTTCTTCCTGTAATATTCCAGCCCAATAAATATTGGCTTCTTCATCAAATCTGGCTTGTAGTTCAAGATAAACTGTTACTTCCTTGCCATTTCGTGCTGCATTGATAAGTGCATTTATCACTCTTGAGTCTTTTGCAGCTCTATAAATAGTCATTTTAATAGCTCGTACTGCTGGATCTATTGATGCTTCCCTAAGCAAATCAATGGTATATTGAAAAGTTTGGTAAGGATAGTGAAGCATAATGTCTTCTTTCTTAATGCAATCCAAAATCCTTTTACTTACTGATAAATCTTTGGTATATAGCTTGGGCTGTTCTTCAAATCTTAATTTATCCGATCCGATATTAATTGGAAAATTCATAAAATCTTTGAAATTATGATATTTCCCTCCTTTTTTTAAAGTATCTTTCTTTTTGATATTGAATTTTTTAACCAATAAATCAAGCATCTCCTGTGGAATATTTTGGTCGTAAACAAATCTTACTGTTACTCCTTTTTTTCGTAATTTAATACTATCGCTTATTTTTTCCAGAAAACTCTTTGATACATCGTTATCTATGTCTAATTCAGCATCTTTAGTAAATTTAATTGTAAAAGCCCTAAATGTATCATAACCAAAAATCGAAAAAATGTCAGATAAACAATATCTGATTACATCATCAATTAGCATGATATGTTTACTTTCGTCATTGGTTGATGGTAAAATTAAAAACCTTGACAATCTGTAAGTTGGTATTTCTATTAATGCATAACTTTCAGCTAATGGTTTGTTTGTAATTTTAAGATCTATAGCAAGATAGATAGATTTATCTCTCAGGTTTGCAAAATTGTAAAATTGGTCAAGCATAATTGGAAAAAGATGCTGGCGAACTTCTTCTCTGAAATATTTTTTTACAAAGAGTCCTTGTTCTTTATCTAATTCGGTTTCATTTACTAAAAATATTTTTTCATTAACAAGCTCTATTTTAATTCGTTCATATGTTTCGTAAAATTCTTTTTGAAGAATTTCTATTTTTTGATTTATTTCTTTTAAAGTGTTTTTGGGATTAAGATCGCTAACTTCATGTAGATTTGTAGCTTGAAGTTTTGTTATTCGATTTAGTGTTGCAACTCTTACTCTGAAAAATTCATCTTGATTATTAGAATAAATACCAAGAAAAACAAGCCTTTCAAGCAACGGAGTTGACGGATCATTAGCCTCCTGCAAAACTCTTTCGTTGAAATGCAGCCAACTGATTTCTCTGTTGTAATATTTGTTTTTACTAATTATCATGAATTATAATTCTTTAGGAAAAATAATAGTTGTGTTGATAATTTTACAATTTACTATTTCATTCCAGTTTTCGGTATCAAATTCAATACTTACAAATCCAGAAGTTGGAAGATTTTCTATTTTATTTTCGATAAAATAATTAGCTAAATTTGTAAATGTAGGATTATGGCCAAAAAGCATAACACTATTATAATTATTTGGTATTCCGAAAATTATAGAAAAAATATTGTCAATATTCGAACTGTAAATACTTCTGTCTATTTTGATGTTTTTTTCGGGAAATCCTATTTTTTTTGCAATTATTTGTGCTGTATGAAACGCCCTGTTAGCATAACTTGAAATTATCAAATCAGGTAATATTTCATTGTTTTCCAGATAAGTGCCTACTTTCTTTGTTCTTTTAATCCCTTTTTCTGTCAATGGTCTTTCATCATCAGCTAGTTGTGGAAAATCCCAAGATGATTTTGCATGACGAATAAAATATAATGTTTTCATAATGAATGTTTTAAAATGATATGCTTTTGTTATTTTTTTTTACTAATTTTGAACTCTGATTTTCAAAAATAGTTTAAAAAAATTAATTAGTAATATTATTTTTACATTAATTTTTAATTAATTTGTTTTTTGTGTTCTTATTTTGTTGTAAATAAGACTATTAAAGTTTTTTAAATGAATAAAATTCTGATAATTCAAACAGCTTCTATTGGCGATGTAATTCTTTCAACTCCCTTGCTTGAAAAAATGCATGATTTATTTCCTGATTCTCAAATTGATTTGCTAATAAAAAAAGGTAATGAGTCATTGTTTAATTCTCATCCTTTTATTCATAATTTGCTGATATGGAATAAGAAAAATAATAAATACCAACATCTTTTTAATCTTTTAAAATCTATTCGTTTCGAAAACTATGATTTGGTAGTAAATCTTCAGCGTTTTGCTTCAAGTGGTCTTCTTACTGCATTTTCAGGTGCAATAATTAAAATTGGATTTGATAAAAATCCTTTTTCAATTTTTTTTACAAAACGTGTAAAGCATTCTATTGGAAATGCAGGAGTTGAAATTCATGAAGTTGATCGAAATCTGAAACTATTGGAATCTTTTCATTCTGATAAAAAATATCCGGTAAAACTTTATCCTTCACAAAGCGATTTTGCCTTGGTTTCGCAGTATAAAACGCACAAATTTATTTGTATCGCTCCGGCTTCATTATGGAATACAAAGCAATTTCCCAAAGATAGATGGATTGAATTTGTTAGAAATTTAGATAAAGATCTGATAATATATTTTATAGGTGCTAAAAGCGATGTAGAATTATGTAATGAAATTATAACCAAATCTACACATTCTAATTCCATAAATCTGGCTGGTAAATTAAGTTTGCTGCAATCGGCTGCATTAATGAAAGATGCTGCGATGAATTATGTAAATGACTCATCTCCATTACATTTAGCTTCGGCAATGAATGCAAGGCTAACTGCAATTTTTTGTTCAACAGTTACTTCATTTGGTTTTGGTCCGCAAGCAGATGATGCAGTGGTAGTTGAAGTCCGAAATAAGCTTATTTGCCGTCCTTGCGGATTGCATGGTTATAAGGAATGTCCTGAAAATCATTTTAAATGTGCTTATGATATAAATATCAATGAGTTAATACAAAGAATAAATGGATAATCAAATTAGTTTTACAAAAGATATTAGCAAAGCAGCTGAAATTGTAAAAAGGGGAGGAGTTATACTTTACCCTACTGATACAATTTGGGGAATTGGTTGTGATGCAACCAATTACAAAGCTGTTGAACGAATTTTTCAGATTAAAAAGCGTGATCAGAATAAAAGTATGATTGTTTTAATGAGAGATTATCATGATTTGAAAGATTATTTAAAAGTTCTTCCACAGATTGATTTTGAACAATTTAAAAATGAAATTCGACCATTAAGCATTATTTATCAGCATGCAATAAATTTAGCTGAAAACGTAATTGCAAATGATGGTTCCGTTGCTATCAGAATTCCAAAAGATGATTTTTGTTTAGAGTTGATTTCTAAAATAGGTGTACCTCTCGTTTCTACATCAGCCAATTTTTCAGGTGAACCTTTTGCTGATAAATATTATAATATCTCAGAAGAGCTTAAAAATCAGGTTGATTATATTGTAAATTATGCTCAGGATATTATAAAAGATACCATGCCTTCGAGAATAATTAAATTGATGGATGATGGGAATATTCAGATAATCAGAGAGTAAGCATATTATTGGAGATAATTAATATTGTTAATAAATGTCAGTATTATGAGATTGTGTTTGAACAAATTATCTTGATTTTTTGTTTGATGCATAAATTTATATTGACAATTAAATGGAATTACATAAATATTCAATCAATTCAACTGATAAAGATGTATTAAAAAAATGGTATCATTTGATGGTACTAGGCCGGAAGCTTGATGAAAAAGCTCCTAATTATTTAAAACAGGCATTAGGATGGTCATATCATGCGCCTTATGCTGGTCATGACGGGATACAATTGTCTATAGGACAGATTTTTGAAAAAGAATCCGATCATTTATTTCCATATTACCGTGATATGTTAACGACCTTGTCGGCAGGTTTAACTGCTGAAGAAATTATTTTAAACGGAATATCAAAGGCTAATGATGTGGCAAGTGCAGGACGACATATGTCTAATCATTTCGCAAAACCTGAATGGAATATTCACAATGTTTCATCTGCAACCGGAAATCATACGCTTCATGCGGTAGGTGTAGCAAGGGCTATAAAGAAATACAATTCCAAATCAGTAGCAATCAGTTCGCAAGGAGAATCTTCTACGTCGGAGGGTTATGTATATGAGGCAATTAACGGAGCATCAAACGAAAAACTTCCAGTAATTTTTGTTTTTCAGGATAATAGATATGGAATTTCTGTGCCAAAGAAAGATCAGACAGCAAATTCAAAGGCTGCAGCAAATTTTTCAGGCTTTAAAAATCTGAGAATTATTTATTGCGATGGCAAAAACGTTTTTGATTCGATGAATGCAATGGAAGAAGCGAAGAAGCATGCTATTGAAAGTCAAGAACCTGTGATTGTACATGCCAGTTGTGTCAGAATCGGTTCTCATTCAAATTCTGATAAACACGAGTTGTATCGTGATGATAATGAATTGGAATGTACAAAGGCAGCTGATCCGTTATTGCGTTTTCAGAAGCAATTGCTTCATTCAAAGAAATTTACACAAGAAGAATTAATTGAGATTGAAGCAGAAGCACAGAAAATTGTTTCTGCTGCACATAAAAAAGCGATTTCTTCACCCGATCCAAAACCCGAAAGCATTTATGATTTTGTAATTCCAGAGCCTTATAAATCCCAAAAATATCCTGATGGAATTCATCATATTCAGACTGGTGAAAAGAAAAAGTTTATTCAAGGTTTAAATGAAACTTTAAAAGCAGAATTCAGATACAATCCAGATACTTTTATTTGGGGACAGGATGTTGCTCACAAGGAAAAGGGTGGTATTTTTAATGTTACCAAAGGAATGCAGCAGGAATTTGGAAAAGACAGAGTGTTTAATGCTCCTATTGCAGAGGATTTTATTGTAGGAACTGCCAATGGAATGAGTCGTTTTGATAAAAAAATAAGAATTGTTATTGAAGGTGCTGAATTTGCTGATTATTTTTGGCCGGCAATGGAGCAATATGTTGAAATGACACATGAGTACTGGAGAACAAATGGTAAATTTTCGCCAAATGTTGTAATCAGGCTAGCTTCAGGTGGTTATATTGGAGGTGGTTTGTATCATTCTCAATCTACCGAAAGTGCTTTATCTACTTTTCCTGGTATTCGGATTGTTTATCCATCATTTGCTGATGATGCTGCTGGTTTGCTAAGAACGGCTATGCGTTCAGAAGGTCCTACTTTATTTCTGGAACCTAAGGCATTGTATAACGATCCATCAGCAGAAACCTATATTCCGGAAGATTTTGAAGTACCATTTGGTAAAGCCAGAATAAGAAATTCAGGAAATGATCTTACTCTTGTAACATACGGAAACACAACTCATATGTCTATTAAAGCAGCTGAAAGAATATTTTCTGAAACAGGAAAATCAGTTGAAGTTATTGATTTACGATCAATTATTCCTTTAGATAAGGAGACAATCATTCAATCTGTTAAAAAAACCAATAGAGTACTTGTCGTTCATGAAGATAAAGTATTCTCGGGTTTTGGTGCTGAAATTTCTGCAATGATTACAGAGGAAGCCTTTCAATATCTGGATGCACCTGTAAAGAGAATTGGTTCCCCATTTACACCTGTAGGTTTCAATAGAATTTTAGAAAGAGCAATTCTTCCTGATGTGGAAAAAATTTATCAAGGGATTAAAAATTTAATTGATTATTAATACATTAAAAGAAGTATTATGGAGATGGATCCTGTAAAAAAATCTTATACAAACGGAGAAGTTACCGTGTATTGGGAACCCGATTTGTGTAATCATGCTGCAATTTGTTTTAGAAGTTTGCCCAATGTTTTTAAACCGGCATATCGTCCCTGGATTCAAATGGATGGGGCAACTACTGCAGAAATTGTGAAAACGGTTAAACAATGTCCAACAAAAGCTTTACATTATAAGATGAATGAAGAACTTGAAAAACAGGATGATGAAATAGAAAATCAAACCATAATTACCATTTTGGAGGATGGCCCCTATTTGGTTGATGGACAGTTTAAAGTTGTTGATAGTGAGGGGAATGTGGTTGTTTGTGCTGATGGTATTGCTTTATGCAGATGTGGTGCTTCTAAGCGTAAACCATTTTGCGATGGTGCACATCATGATATTAATTTTAAAGAATAATATAAATTTTGCAACATAATTGTCTATTTTTGTAGTTCTTAAAAAATAGATGTTATTTGAAAAATTGGATTTTATATATAGTTCTTTTAATTAGCATTCCTGTTATTGCTCAAAATAAGGTAGATGCGAGTAAGGATAGTATTGGCTTTCCTGTTAAAAAAATTACAGGATTTGTTAGTGCAATTACTGAGGTTAATTTTACCAGATTAAATACTTCAAATTCAAGTGGTTTTGCAGGTGGTGTCAGATTCTCAGATAAGTTCTTGATTGGTATTTATGGTGTTGGATTGTTGACGGGTTTAAAAGCTTCTGATTTTAATAGTATTAAACCAATTGCTGATTATAATGTTACTTTTTCTCATGGTGGTTTTTTGTTTTCATTTAAAAGTAAAACAATAAAAAATGTTTCATTTTTTAACACATTAAAACTAGGCTATGGTTCATTGTTTTTGCAAAGTCCATATATCAATTTGGATTATAATCTGGCAAGAGATGAAGTTCTTGTAATTACACCAGGTTTTGATACAGAGATATTTATAACCGATTGGGTTAAATTGAACCTTGGTGTTGGTGTAAGATTTATTAAAGGCTTATCGGTTGCATTTGTTGATGTAAATGGTTCTAAAATACCATATTATGAATCATCTGCCCTTGAGGGAGCAAACTTAAGTTTTTCTATAATATTTGGAAGTTTTTGAGAAACCTGATTTAAATCATAGGATAATCGTCTGTATTTATTTCTTTTTCTTTGTAAACCAAATGATGAAATATTTTGTGAACTTCGATACATCTGAAACCCCAATGACGTTCGAAAAGCAAGCGACATTCGGCAGCAGCATTTTCTCTGGCATCTTTTGTGTTTTTCTGATACAATAATACAAAATCTTTCATATCCTGATAAATATCAGATAAATACTCTGCAATTGAAACTTTTACCGGATTGCTGTAATCATCATCATTATAATCAACCATGTAAAAATCATCATCTTTTCCTAATTTTTCTTTCACATCATTGTATATCGTTTCCCAATTCTGTTCAGTAACAAATCTTTCGTTTGCTTCAGGATTTTCAGCTTGAATAAAAGGCAATGTAGCTCCTTTTATATAAAGTAACGGACATATTTTTTGGAAATAGCTTAAAATATCATCTTTTGTGTATTTTTCAACTTTTTCCAGAAAAAGGCAATACTCATTGGCAACTGTTAACATTTCCAATACATTGCGTGATACTGCAGGTTCTATTGTTTGAGTCATTTTATTTAATCGTTATAACCAAATAATTTTTTTGATTTAATTGCATCTTCAATATATTTAGGAACCATTTTTTCCCAGCCGGCTTCATTGTTTTTGATCATTTGCAAAACAATATGCGGATAAGTTGAAATAAATTCCTTTTTTACATTTTTAATATCTATTATTTTTCTATTTTCGAGCAGATGCAAAAATAGGTATTTTATTTCATTGGGCACAGAAATATTTTGAAGGTTTATCAGCTCATTGGTTTCTGTATTAATTGCCGGATATACATACATTTTCATATTATTTACAAACAATCTGCCAAATGCTTCTATGATGCCACCTTTTAAATTGGTATAGTATTTTTCATCTAAAACATTTAAAAAAGTATGCATGCCAATTACTATTCGTAAGTTTTTGGTTTTAAATTGTGAAAGATAAGACACTAATTTATAGTACTCTTTAAAATTTGAAATCATTACATTTTGCCCCATACCATTTAGTATGTCAACTCTCTCCAGAAAATCTCTTTCATGAAATTCTCCGTCTTCCAGAAGATTATTCAGTGTAATTTCGCAAAGAGCAATAGTGTTTTCTTTGTCGTAATCTTCATCGCGTTTAAAAATACCATAACTCGTTTTAAGCATGTCGAAACCAACATAAGTTATTGGTCTGAAACTTCCTCTGAATGCCAATACATTTTTCTTATAAAGTAAATCGGAAGGTTCATATACATTTCCATATCTGTCGAACATGGTAGCTTTAGCCATACCATTTTTTACAAGCTGAACGCTTAAAAGCCTATTATCAACATAGTTTAATTCAGGGCCATTCATATTTATCATAGTAATTTCCAATCTGTCGGAACTTAAATTATCCATTAATGCATTCAAAAAAACAGTTGGATTGTCATAATGATATAAACATGCATGAATGAGGTTAATTCCAAGAATACCAAGCGTATATTGTTGTAAAAGATTGTCGTTTTCAAGTAAGGAAGTATGAATTAATACTTCATTAGGTTCTGAATCGGGTGATAATTGAAATTTTACACCAAGCCAACCTCGTGCTTCATTATCTTTTTTGTAATTAATTGTAACAACTGTATTTGCAAAAACAAAAAAACAAGTGTTTTCGTTGCGTTTTTCCTTTAAAACTGAAATTAATTCAGCGAATTCAATATCAAGCATTCTTTCCAAACGGTTTTTTGAAACATAGCGTTCTTTTTTACCTTTGCAATACAAAGCATCGCTATAAGCCATGTCATAAGCTGAAATTGATTTTGCTATAGTTCCAGAAGCCCCGCCAGCCTGAAAGAAATTGCGTGCAACCTCCTGTCCTCCACCAATTTCAGCTATTGTGCCATAAAATTTTTCGTTAAGGTTTATCAATAAAGCTTTTCTGGTAGTGCTAAGTATTTCTCTTCCCATATTACACTGTGATTTAAAAAATTATTTGATTTTAAATAGATAACACACAAATCTTCACTTTGTTAAAAAAACTTAATATTAAAATAAATTAGCAAAAAAATTTTTGTTTGTTTCGTTTTTTAGTGTTAATTTGCAATATCAAAATTTATATGAATTTAATATTACTAAATGATTTTTTCAATAAATAAAAAAAGTATTGCATTTCTATTCGCATCAGTAATCAGTTTAGGAAGTTTGTTTGCACAAGATCAATCTTTGTCTTATGCAAATAACAAAACAACTTCTGATTCTATGTTATTTGCGATGAATACAAATGTTGTAACTGTTGCAAATGAAAATATTCTGATTGAGGCACCTTCTGCTATTCCTGCTTCCAAATTATATCATAATAGCTGGAATAATAAAGATGTGCGTCTAAATAGTGATAAAATGTACGATAAAAATGCTACTTATGTATTAACACTTGTAAATGAGACTGATAATGCATTTGTTTTTCCTTTTAAAGGAAAGGTAATTTCTCCTTTTGGTTATCGTGGAAGAAGAATTCATACAGGAACTGATATTAAATTAAATCTGAATGATGAAGTTTATTCTGCTTTTGACGGAGTTGTCAGAATGGCAAAACGTTATAGCGGTTATGGTAATATTGTTGTAATTCGTCATCCTAATGGGTTAGAAACTTGTTATAGTCATCTGAATAAGATAAAAGTTAAAGTAAATCAGGAAGTTAAAGCAGGTGATCTTGTAGGATTGGGAGGAAGAACCGGAAGAGCAACCACAACACATCTTCATTTTGAAACCCGTTTTTTAGGACAACCTTTTAATTCAGAAAAATTACTTGATTTTCAGAATTTTACATTAAAAACGGATACTTTTGTGATTGATAAAAATACTTTTATGAAATCAAAAAAGTTTAAATATGTAAAAAATAAAAGAGGCAAAAAAGTAAAAGTTTATATTAATGATAATGAAGATGATCAGGAAATTGATAATCAGGAAATTATTAATACTCCCATAAATTTTCAAACTACTGATACCAATATATTTTTGGTTTACAATGATATAACTAACAAAGTTGATACATTAAGTGTTATTTCGCCAAAAGATCCATTTTCAAAAGTTGAAACCGTTTCTGAAAATACTGTAAATGATAATAAAAAGGATTTAAAAGTTGCTATTGAAAAATCAAATTTAAAGAATAAGTCAAAATCAAAAGATAAGAAGATTAAATCAGCAACATATAAAGTAAGAAGCGGTGATACTTTATCAAGAATTGCTCAAAAAAACGGTACAAGCATTAAAGCTTTATGTAAATTAAATAAAATTGACGAAAATGCAATTTTAAGTCTTGGCAAAAAGCTGAGAGTTAAATAAATAATAAAAGTCAAAATCAGTTAATGCATAAAAATAATTTTGATTTTCTGAGATTGATATTTGCAATTTTTGTTATCATAACGCATTCTTATCCATTATCGGGTAATACGGAGGAAGATATACTTTTTCAGTTTACCAATGGACAAACTTCTCTTTCTTATATAGGAATGAGAGGTTTTTTTATTATTAGTGGTTTTCTTATCTTTCAAAGTTTGCTAAGAAGCAGAGATTTAACTGATTATTATTGGAAAAGAGCCTTACGGCTTTTTCCGGCTTTGTTTGTCGTATTGTTTCTTACTGTTTTGTTAGGAGTGATTGTATATCAGGGAAATCCGATTGATTATTTTACAAGTAAAAGTATAAGAACATATATTCCTAATAATCTTTCATTGAATAATCTGCAATATCAGATTAGTGGAATTTTTGATTCTAATCCTTATAAATCAGCTATTAATGGCTCTTTGTGGACAATTCCTTTTGAATTTACACTTTTTATTCTTGTTTCATGTTTCTTTTTTATCAGATTTAAATGTAAATATATCAGATTGATATTGATAGGATTAATAATTGTTTTGTATGTTTTTAATTTAACGATTACAGATTATATGTCTGCTATTAATTATAAAGTCTTGAATGCAAAATATATGTCCAATTTGGGTTTGTGCTTTTTAATGGGTTCGTTTATGGCAAATATTGACTTTAAATCAGATAAATTTAAGTATTTTTTATTTATATCTGGAATAGTATTGCTTTTTAGCTCATTGATTTTTAGTATTTTTAATATTACCCAATATCTCTTCTTATCTATGATAGTAATCCCATTTGGTTTATTGTCAGTAAAATATATAAATAGTATTGGAAAAACAATTGGGGATATGTCTTATGGAATATATATATTTGCGTTTCCGGTGCAACAGACCTTGATGTTTTATTTTAATCTGAATTATAAAATCTTGATGTTTTTTTCTTTAATTCTTACTATTCTGTTGAGCTATCTTTCATTGGATATTGTTGAGAAGCTTTCATTGGAATTAAAGAAATATAAGCCAAATAGCTTAATTGTCTCTATGTTAATAAAAGAAAGAATGCATGCAAAATGAAACTTTAAAAACTCATCGATGTCGTGAAAATTGTGGCGCCTGCTGTATTAGTCCATCAATTTCTTCATTTATACCTGGTATGCCCGAGGGTAAGCCTGCCAATACAATTTGCATCAATTTGAGCGAAGATTTTCTTTGTAAAATATTTGATAATCCTGATCGACCATTAGTTTGCAGTAATTTTCAATTTGATAATTTGATTTGTGGTAATAATCGTGAAGAAGCCATAAAAATAATGAAATCTTTAGAATAAAAAAATGGAAGAAATAGATTTTTCGAAGCAAAATGAATTTTTGGTACAGCTTACAACAATGAAGATGCCTTTTGGAAAATATAAAGGTCAGATATTATGTAATTTACCTGAACCTTATTTGGTTTGGTTTAAACAAAAAGGTTTTCCTGCAGGTAAATTAGGAATGTTATTAGAAACACTTTATGAAATAAAATTGAATGGTTTAGAGTATTTATTTAAAGCCATTAAAAATCAATAATATACAATATTTCTTATTTAGAACTTTTACAAATTGCTGTTATTTTTTTCACATTGTTATTTTTTTCACAGCGAAATTTGTTTAAACCATAAAATGTATATAATTTTGCAATCTGAAAATTAAAAAATAAAAAAGGTTAAACCTGAATAATGAAAATCAGAGAAGTTGTAGCATTACTGGATGCAAAGGTTTTTGGAGATGAGCAAATGCTTGAAAATGAGGTTGAATTTGCATTTTCATCAGACTTGATGAGTGATGTTTTAACTGTTAAAACACAAAATGTTTTATTATTAACCGGACTTGCCAATATACAATCATTGCGTACAGCAGAGATGTCAGATGTAGTTAATATTATTTATGTTAGAGGGAAAAAAATTACTGATGACATGAAAGAATTAGCTGAAGAAAATGACATTTTGCTTATGGAATGTAATTATTCGATGTTTAAAGCATCAGGAATATTATATAAAGCCGGAATTAAACCAATCTATTAAACATGCACTTCGAATACAACATTATCAGTGGAGATTTTTCAAATGCAGGTTCTGCATCAAGCCAGATAAAAAAGGTTTTGAAGCAGTTGAATGTTGATTCTGTTACAATTAAACGAATTGTTGTAGCTTTGTATGAAGCCGAAGTAAATGTAGTTGCTCATTCGTTTGGAGGAACTATTTTTGCTGAAATAACAGAAGAAGAAATAATTCTGATATTAAAAGATACCGGACCTGGTATTCCTGATATTTCAAGAGCAATGCAGGAAGGATATTCTACTGCAAGTCCGCAGGTTAGAGAAATGGGTTTTGGAGCTGGTATGGGTTTACCAAATATCAAAAAGAATGCTGATAAACTCGAAATCAAAAGCGAAGTTGGAGTTGGTACAGAAGTGAAAATAATGGTAAAACTATCATAAAATGGATAAACAGTATTTTCACCACGCTTTAAAAATAAGTGAGCCAAACTGTATCGGATGTACTCACTGTATTAAAGTATGTCCAACCGAGGCAATCAGGGTGAAAAACGGCAAGGCTCATTTGTTTGAAAATCGCTGTGTTGATTGTGGCGAATGTTTTAGAGTTTGTCCGGTAAATGCCATTTATGTTGATCATGATGATTTTAATCAGATTTTTAATTATAAATACAGAATTGCTCTGGTTCCCGGTGTTTTAATCGGACAGTTTCCTGAAAATATTTCAACTCAACAGATTTATAGTGTATTAGTAGAGATAGGTTTTACTCATGTCTTCGAAATAGAACATACTGTTGATATATTATTGGAAGCACGAAATGATTTTAAAATAAAAAATCCGGATGCAAAACCTTTAATTTCAACTTTTTGCCCCGCAGTTGTACGTTTGATACAAGTGAAGTTTCCTGCTTTGGTTGATAATTTAATTCTACTTAAATCTCCATTGGATATTGCTGCTCTTTATTATAAAAAATTGCTTACCGAACAGGGAATAGATGAAAATGAAATAGGATTATTTTACATAACTCCTTGTGCTGCAAAGATTGCTGCTGTTAAAAGTCCTGTAGGTGAAGATAAATCTGAAATAACAGGAGTTATTAATCTCGATTTTATTTACAATAAAATTTATAAGAGTATAAAACAGACAGGAAAAGATTATTGTGCTGTTGCTCAAAAAGATGAATTGGATTCTAAAGGAATTTTATGGAGTCTGACAAATGGAGAAAAAGATAATTCATTAGGAAGAGCTTTGGCAATTGATGAAATTCATAATGTGATAGATTTCCTGGAAAAAATTGAGAGCGAAGAAATTTCAGATATTGATTTTCTTGAACTAAGAGCTTGTGATGAAAGTTGTGCTGGTGGCGTTTTAACTAGCGGGAATCGTTTCCTTACAGTTGAAAGAATGAAAAAAAGAGCAAAATCTGCTGAAGACAATCAAAATGCAGAATCCTGTATTTCAAAGGAACTTGCCAAATATAAAAATTATCTGATTGATAATATGAACGTTTCAAAGATTATGCCGCGTTCGATGTTGAAATTGGATGAAAATATGTCGGAAGCTATCAAAAAGATGGGCAAAATGCGTGAAATAATGGATTATTTACCAAAAACTGACTGTGGTATGTGTGGTGCTTCTACTTGTCAGACTTTGGCAGAAGACATTGTTATGAAAAGAGCAGATATTACAGACTGCGTTTTTATTCAACGTATTATGGAACAAAAAGGCAGTATGTCTTTAAATGAAGCAGTTGCCAAAATGAAAAGAATTTGGGGTGATAAATTTAATACCAAATAATTAATATAATATACATATGAAAGTTGAGGAAATTGTAAAAGCATTGGATTTAAAAGTTTTTTCTGGAGAAAAAGGACTTTCAAACGAAATAAATAATGGCTATGTGTCAGATTTATTGAGTGATGTAATGGGAAGTGCAGAAGCCGGAAGTGCATGGATAACCTTACAAACACATAAAAATGTAATGGCTATTGCTTCATTAAAAGAATTATCAGCTATTATATTGGTCAAAGGCTTTAAACCCGAAGATGATATGGCTGCTCAAAGCAATGAAGAAGATATTCCTGTTTTAGGAACTGATAAACAGGCATTTGAAATAAGCGGTGAGTTATATAATTTATTGAAAAAATAATGATTTACAAGGCTGATTTACATATTCACAGCGTTTTATCGCCATGTGCTGACTTGGAAATGAGCCCGGTAAATATAATTAATAAAGCAAAGGAAAGAAAACTTGATATCATAGGTTTGACTGACCATAATAGTACAAAGCAATGTAAAATTACCCGGGAAATCGGTGAAAAAAATGGTGTTTTTGTACTTTGTGGAGCAGAAATAACAACCAAAGAGGAAGTTCACTGCCTTACGTTCTTTGAAAATTTTGAAAAATTGTCTGCATTTCAGCAATATATTGAAATTCATTTGCCGAAAATCAATAATGATGTTCAACGATTTGGCTATCAGCTGATAGTTGATGAAGAAGAAAATATTATTGATGAAGAAGAGTTTCTTTTACATTCTGCTTTAGATGTTTCAATTGATGCTTTGGCTGAAAAAGTTCACGAATTAAACGGGCTGGTTATTCCGGCTCATGTCAATCGTCCGAAATTCAGTCTGATAAGCCAGTTGGGTTTTATACCACCTGATATTAAAGCTGATGCTTTTGAAATATCAAAACACTTGAGCAGAGAAGATTTTTATAAGCAATATGCTTATCTGAAAAATAAAACTGTATTGCAAAACTCTGATGCTCACTTTTTAGATGCTATTGGCGAAACAATTACGCAATTTGAAATGAATGAAATTTCTTTTGCTGAAATATCAAAAGCATTGATTGGTAATGAAAACAGAAGGGTGTTAAAATAAATAGTAATATCTGTTATTATAATAACAATGAAAGAGTTATCTTTGCATATTATGGATATCATTCAAAACTCAATAGTGGCTGAAGCCAGTTGTATTGAAATTGAATTGATTGAAAATAAAGCAGAAAATATTTATAGCATAAGTATTAAAGATAATGGTAAGGGAATGTCGGCAGAAATGCTGGCAAATGTTACTGATCCTTATTGTACTTCACGAACTACCAGAAAAGTAGGTTTGGGGATACCATTATTTAAACAGAATGCCGAAAGAGCTGGTGGTAGCCTTGCAATAACTTCTGAATTGGGAAAAGGAACTTTGCTGAAAGCTGTTTTTCAGCACGATAATCTGGATAGACCCATGATGGGCGATATTGCTGGTGTTATTGTACTTACAGCTGCAGCTAACGAAAATATCCGTTTTGTATATTCACATAAAACTGATAAAGATGAATATGTTTTTGATACAGAAGAAATAAAAGAGGCTATGGATGGAATGAGTATAAATCAACCGCAGGTAATCAGGTATTTAAAAGAAATGATTAAAGAGAATTTAACAGAAATACATTATTCAAATTAGTTTAATAATAAAAAAAGGAGAAAATTATGACAAAAGTAAAATCTTTGGCAGATCTCAGAAAAATGAAGGAAGGACTTGAGTCTAAGTTAAATCTTAGAGAGAAAAGTAATAATCCTGAAAGTTTGGTTCAAATCAGAGTAGCTATGGCTACCTGTGGTATTGCATCTGGTGCAAAAACTGTGATGGAATATATGATAGATGAACTGGAAAAAAGAAATATTGAGGCTGTTGTTACTCAAACAGGTTGTATGGGTTATTGCTATGCAGAACCTACAATTGAAGTAACTTTACCAAATCAGGATGCGGTTGTTTTCGGTTATGTTAACGAGAAAAAAGCTAACGAAATTATCGAAAAGTACATCAAAAACAATGAGTTAGTTGATGGCATTATTCCTGTAAATTACGAAACAATTAAAAAATAATTAAAGGAGGAAAATAATTATGGCAAAATTTAAAATGCATCTTCTTGTATGCGGAGGTACAGGTTGCCATGCATCACTTAGTCAGACTATTGGCGATAATTTAAAAGAAATCCTTGTAGAAAAAGGATTGGATCATGAAGTACAGGTTATTATGACCGGTTGCTTTGGTTTTTGCGAAAAAGGTCCTATCGTTAAAGTGATGCCAGACAATACTTTTTACACTGAAGTAAAACCGGCTGATGCGCGCGAAATTATTGAAGAACACATTATTAAAGGTAGAAAAGTAAACCGTTTGTTGTATCAGGATCCTGAAAATAAAGAACACGTTAGTGATTCGAAACACATGGGATTTTACAAAAAACAAATCCGTATTGCATTAAGAAACTGTGGTTTTATTGATCCTGAAAACATTGATGAGTATATTGCTCGCGATGGTTACGAAGCTTTGGGTAAAGTTCTTACCGAAATGGATGCTCAACAAACCATTGATATCATAAAGAAATCAGGTTTGCGTGGTCGTGGTGGCGGTGGATTCCCAACAGGTTTGAAATGGGAAATTACCAGCAAATCACAAGCTGATCAGAAATATGTTGTTTGTAATGCAGATGAAGGTGATCCTGGTGCATTTATGGATCGTTCTATCTTGGAAGGTGATCCTCACTCGGTTATAGAAGCTATGGCTATTTGTGGTTATTCTATTGGTGGAACCAAAGGTTTGGTTTACATCCGTGCTGAATATCCATTAGCTATTACCCGTTTAAAAATTGCAATTGCTCAAGCCAGAGAATATGGTTTATTAGGAACTGATATTTTAGGAAGCGGTTTCGATTTTGATATCGAATTACGCTATGGTGCTGGTGCATTTGTTTGCGGAGAAGAAACTGCATTAATTCATTCTATGGAAGGTATGCGTGGCGAACCTACTTTTAAGCCACCATTCCCATCAGTATCCGGTTATTTAGGAAAGCCAACCAATGTAAATAACGTTGAAACTTTTGCAAGTATTCCAGTTATTATCAATAAAGGTGCGGATTGGTTTTCAAGTATTGGTTCTGAAAAATCAAAAGGTACCAAAGTTTTTGCATTGGCCGGAAAAATCAACAATGTTGGTTTAATTGAAGTTCCGATGGGAATTACTTTGCGTGAAATTATTTACGAAATTGGTGGTGGTATTAAAGATGGCAAAAAGTTTAAAGCAGTTCAAACCGGAGGTCCTTCAGGCGGTTGCTTAACCGAACATCATTTAGATACACCTATTGATTATGATAATCTGATTGCTGCTGGTTCTATGATGGGCTCAGGTGGTATGATTGTTATGGATGAAGACGATTGTATGGTTTCTGTTGCTAAATTCTATCTGGATTTTACAGTAGAAGAATCATGCGGAAAATGTACACCTTGTCGTATTGGTAACAAACGTTTATATGAAATCTTAGAAACCATTACTCAAGGTAAAGGTACTATGGAAGATTTGCAAAAGCTGAAAAACTTAAGTTACGTTATTAAAGATGCTTCTTTATGCGGTTTGGGTCAAACTTCTCCAAATCCTGTACTTTCTACTTTAGATAATTTCTGGGATGAATACGTTGAACACGTAACCGTTAAGAAATGTCGTTCAAGTCAATGTAAAGCATTAATGCAATATATTATTGAAGCCGAACAATGTGTTGGTTGTACTGCATGTGCACGTAATTGCCCTGTTAATGCCATTTCAGGTGAAAGAAAATTAGCTCATTACATTAATCAGGATATTTGTATCAAATGTGGTGCATGTATGGAAAAATGTAAATTTAACGCAATCAGTATTAAATAATTTTAAAAAGAAATTCAAGACATGGAAATGATTAAATTAACTATAGATAATAAAATCGTTGAAGTAGAAAAAGGCACTACCGTTTTGAAAGCAGCTCGTAAAGTAGGTATTGATATTCCAACTTTATGCTATTTCGAACTTGGTGATATGAAAATAGAAAACAAACCGGGCGGATGCCGCGTGTGTGTTGTTGAAATTGAAGGTCGTAAAAACCTTGCTCCTGCCTGTGCTACTGAAGCTATGGAAGGTATGGTTGTTGATACACACAATATCCGTGTGTTAAATGCAAGACGTACTGTTGTTGAACTTATGATTTCTGACCATCCTTATGATTGTTTGATTTGTTCAAAATCGGGCAACTGCGAATTGCAGACTATGGCTCAGAAATTTGGTATCCGCGAAATTCCTTACCAGGGAGAAAAATCAACTTACAGAGTGGATACATCACCATCTATTATCCGCGATGTGGATAAATGTATTATGTGCCGTCGTTGCGAAATGATGTGTAATGACGTACAAACTGTGGGTGCTTTATCTGCTGTAAACCGTGGCTTTACTGCGGTTGTAGCTCCGGCTTTTGAAATGAATCTGGAAAAATCTCCTTGTACTTATTGCGGACAGTGTGTTTCTGTATGTCCTACCGGTGCTTTAACTGAAGTGGATCATACCCGCAATATTATCAGTGCTTTGGCTGATAAAACCAAAACAGTTATTGTTCAGACTGCTCCTGCAGTACGTGCTGCTTTGGGCGAAGAATTTGGTATGGAATATGGTACTTTGGTTACCGGAAAAATGGCTGCTGCTTTGCGTCGTTTAGGTTTCAAATATGTATTTGATACTGATTTTGCTGCCGATTTAACCATTATGGAAGAAGGTACTGAATTATTGGGTCGTTTGGGAAAACACTTAGCTGGCGATAAAGATGTTAAATTACCTATTTTAACTTCTTGCTGCCCGGGTTGGGTTAACTTCTTCGAACATAACTTCTCTGATATGTTGGATATTCCTTCTACAGCAAAATCGCCGCAACAAATGTTTGGTGCTATTGCAAAAACATATTTTGCTGACAAAATTGGTGTAAACCGCAAAGATATGGTTGTGGTTTCTATTATGCCTTGTCTGGCTAAAAAATACGAATGCCAACGCGATGAGTTTAAAGTGGATGGCAATCCTGATGTTGACTTTTCATTATCAACACGCGAATTGGCTCATTTTATCAAACAAGCTAACATTGATTTCTTAAATTTACCTGATGAAGATTTTGATCATCCAATGGGTGAATCTACAGGAGCTGGCGTTATCTTCGGAAATACAGGTGGTGTTATTGAAGCAGCTTGTCGTACAGCTTACGAAATTCATACCGGTAAGAAACTTGAAAAAGTTGAATTCAATCAATTAAGAGGTATGGACGGAATTCGTTCGGC
The DNA here is from genome assembly GCA_023251515.1 of Bacteroidales bacterium. GTDB lineage: Bacteria > Bacteroidota > Bacteroidia > Bacteroidales > JACABE01 > JACABE01. The sequence goes on along the minus strand of JAHEYQ010000011.1, from coordinate 51,772 downwards.
TACTATCGATTTTAACGGATTACCATTAAATATTGGTATTGCTCATGGTTTGGGTAATGCACGTAAATTACTGGAAGATGTTAGAGACGGCAAATCTAATTTCCATGCAATTGAAATTATGGCTTGTCCGGGCGGATGTATTGGTGGCGGTGGTCAGCCTTATCATCATGGCGATAGTTCTATCTTGAAAAAGCGTGCAGCAGCAATTTACCAGGAAGATGCAGGAAAACCAATCAGAAAATCACACGAAAATCCTGATATTATCAAACTTTATGAAGAATTCCTTGGTACACCTTGCGGCGAAAAATCGCATCATTTATTGCATACGCACTATTTCGACAAAAGTAACGAAGTATTTATTCAAGAGTAATTAAAAACATTTAAATTCACATTGTTATGGTTAATTTAAAATTATCGGAAGACAAAATAAATCAGATAAAGGAAATTTGCAAATCCTTTAATAATGAAAAAGGCGAACTTATCAACGTTTTACATAAAACACAAACTATGTATGGTTACTTACCTGCCGAAGTACAGGAAGTAATTGCCAGAGAACTAAATGTTTCTACTGCTCATGTATATGGTGTAGTTACTTTTTACTCTTTCTTTACCATGATACCTAAAGGCGAATTCCCAATTAGTATTTGTATGGGAACTGCTTGTTATGTGCGTGGTGCTGAAAAAGTACTTGATGAGTTTAAACGCGAACTTAAAATAGCTGTTGGCGAAACTTCAAAAGACGGTAAATTTTCATTAAGCTGCTTACGTTGTGTAGGTGCTTGCGGATTGGCTCCTGTTGTGTTGGTAGGCGAAAAGGTTTACGGACGTGTTTCTCCTGACGGTGTTAAAGATATTATTGCTGAATACAAGCAGTAATTTTTTTCTCCTTGTTTTTAAAAAGCTCTCTTCGGAGGGCTTTTTTTGTTTTATATCTAATGATATTTAAAAATGTTTTATATTTTTGCTGTACGAAACTCTTTGCTCGCATGAGTTATCTGTATATTTAAAACCATTATACTTATGAGAAAACTAATTTACTTATTTTTATTATTGCCTTTATTTAGTCTGGGGCAAAATCAGACTATTATTAAAGATGCTAAGTTTGCTATTGGGCTTTGCTTTTCGCCTGATTATTCCTACAGGTATCTTTCTACAGATGTTGATGCTAAAAAGTTTATTAAAGAAGAAAGAGATACAAGCGAAACCCCTGATTTTGGTTTTACTGCGGGGATTTCACTGCATTATAGATTAAATAAGCGTTTTGCTGTTGAGAGTGGCTTATTGTATTCAAAAAAAGGCTATAAAAAAATATTAACTAATTTTTTCGCGATTGAAACTAATGATCCTTTGATACCTGAAAGAGCCGTCTTTTACTCTAGGTTTGATTATTTGTGTGTTCCGGTGAAATTTAACTATGTTTTTATTGACAAAAGGTTTAAACTATTTGTAACTGCCGGTGTTTCTTCTAATTTTTTTATTAAAGAAGAAACAAAAATTGTAAATGAGTATAGTAATAGAACAACTGTAAAATATGTTGAAGATAATATAACCAATTTTATAAAACTTAACTTTGAATTATTGGCTGGTTTGGGTGCCGATTATGATATAAACAAACATATTAAACTGCGATTGGAACCGCTGTTTCGCCGCTCGATAAATTCTATTACAACTACTGATATAAAGGGCTATTTGTATTCGGGTGGTTTAAATTTTGGGGTGTATTATAGGTTTTAGATAATATTATATACAATCATGGAAGAAAATAATTTTCAAGTACAAAACGATAATCCAATAACAATTAAAGATAAAAAAGCACCTATTGGATTAATTATATTTAGTGGATTAAGTTTTATTCCTGCAATAGGGGTTTTCTTTGGAATAATTTCAATAATGATAAGTCTTTTTAATTTTAAAAGATTCAAGCTTCTTTTTATTCTCGGATTATCTGGGATTATGCTATCTATTATTATCTATTCGACATTGTATTATTTTGGAGAAATTGAAAGAGGAGGAGTATTTGACAAATTAAGTGTAGATACGGATATTGAACTTCTAAAACAAATTAACATAGAACTAGCTAATTATAAATTGAGACATGGAGTATATCCTTCAAATCTAATTGAATTGAATAAGGAAGCAAAATACATCACAATAGAAGATCCAATAATTTTTAAGGTTAAAGATTATAAAGGAGATAGCTTATTTTATTATCAACTTACATCTGATAGTGTAAATGTTTTTTCAGTTGGTATGGATGGGAAACCTTTTACGAAAGATGATATACATTCATATGATAAATCTGAATTTGAATAAACGATTAACAATTGCTGATATATATTCGTTTCTATTGATATTAATGCCCCAATGAACAAAAATTATCTTATTATCAGCTATTACTCTTTAAAATAATAATTATATTTGCAACATAAAAGGATAAACCATACATAAGCATGCTTTGTATGAGTTTGTTTTATATAAACAAGTAAGCAGTAATTTTATGACAACACTAGTAAACTTAGACGCTGGAGTATTGATATTTCTACTTATAGCAGGTTTAATCGGTTTGATAATTTTGGCTATACCTTATTTTATTCTTTATTTATTATACAAGTGGTTGGCAAAAAAGGGATACAGAGTAGTGGGAATAACATTAATAATAGCTTTTACTGTCTATTTGGGTTATTCCACTTACACAGCAATATATCCGACAGACAGTTTTTACCTTTCTGAATTTAAAGAAGTAACTTTAAGAGAAGCCCCAAAATCAGCAATAGTTATAAATAAAGATGCATCATATCCTGACTTTCACGGCGACTATTGTTCAGCGTCACTAATAACTGTTTCTAATAATGACTATTCATCATTACTCAACGAATTGACCAATGACAAACAAATGACAAAGAACAAGCCTGGTGAAATTATTGGTTCAAGCGAATTATATAAAGTAATGGGGAATTTAAAGACAGAACAAATTATTTACAGCTTTACACGTAATATTGTTGGACAGGAAGATCATTATTTATATATTGGCTTTCTTGACGATAAGAAAACAATTGTAGTAAGCGTATGTGTATCTTAACTAAAAAGCAAGCAGCTATACTATCTATGCCATAGCTTTACAACTGTCTGTTAACCACCCTGTAATTTTTCCCCTTACAATTTCTGCTGTTTTTGGTATGTATATACTTGTATGCATGCTTCCGTCACGTGAAATAAATATGTATATAATTGTATGCATACTTACTTCGTGTGAAATGATAATGTATATAATTGTATGCATACTTAGTTCATGTGAAATGATAATGTATATAATTGTATGCATACTTACTTTACATGAAATGATAATGTATATACTTGTAAACATGCTTATTTCACGTGATTTTGATATGTATGAACTTAGATACATACCTCCGCACAAAAAAAAATAAAAATTTTTTTTCAAAAAGCTTTTTTTATTTTATTTTTTTTGTAATTTTACGCCGTCTTAACAATTGACGATCTTATGATTTCTTCAATTTTAAAGAAAGGATAGGATGTAAATTATTAGGATGGAATTAAAATTATTTATTAACAAAACATTTTTTTATCATGAAAAGAAAATGGTATTTTTTAATTAATCCTTTTTTTCTAAAAAGCCAAAGAAGGAATTACAAACGACTGGATAAATTATCCGGAAAACATCTGGTAGCATTAGTCAATGCCCAAGACAATGCCGAAATAAAAATTCTTTATCTCAGAACCAAGCCATTGGTTGAAGAATACCATTCGGAATTGGTGCAAAAATCAACTGTCAAAGGCGAAAAATCGACCTTGGTATTAAGTTTTTCTGAGTTGCTTAATCTTTTGCCCGACAAAATGGCAACATGGGATATCAAAATTCAGAACATCTTTTTGTCGTCAACACCCGAATGGAAGAATATTTATATTATGAAACGCAGCGATATTTACAAATGTTCTGCCGAACAGATATTGATAAATATAAAATCGTTTTTAACGAGAGTAAAAAAATATCCAGATTTAACGGCAATAGCAGACGAAATAAACTCTTTTGTTGAACAGCTGCAAAACACCTATGATTCCAAAGACGATATGTACGATGGTTTAGATACTACATCCGTATCGTTAAATAAAAAATACGATGCTGTATGCGATATTTTATACCGCAATTTGGGAAGCTTAATCAATATATTTGGCGAAAGCCCCGATGATATTGAACATTATTACGATTTGTCGCTGATACAAAAAAATACTAAGAAAAAGACCACAACCGATGAGTCGGCCGATGGTGGTTCGCTGCTTCAGATACCGGCAGCCGGCACAGCCACCGCCGATTTCGAACTGATGGCCGGCAAAACTTATCTGATAGAAGTAATAGGCGGAGCATTGCAAGTTTACGGAGGCAGCACAGCCAACGAAGAACCCAAGCAAGCCCCTATTGAATTAGCCGCCGACTCCGAAACCGAAATAACATCGGCACAGCTGGGCTATCCCGCAAATAAGCTGATGATATTTAAAAATAAAGGTTTAACATCAGCATCAAAAGCAGAAATATTTTTGTTGGATGAAGAATAAATCTAATCAATAATAAAACCCGTTGGGCACTACAATTCCCAACGGGTTTTTTAATAAAAATAATAAGTAAATTAATGAAATAGTAATTACTAAAATGAATAACAATCAATATTGCATATTTCTTTATAAATAAATATATTTGAGTAATATGAAAAAGCATCAAATGCTTTAAATAATTTTATTGTAGATATTTATTCGTTGATAGTAATGTAACCAAACCAAACAATGTAATTTTTCAAAATGACAAACAAAGAAATTTTACTAAAAATCAAGAACGATAAAATTTGGTTCAACGACAAAGATTTTATTGATATTAAAAATACTGATATTCCTATTGAACACTTATCTTTTAAATTACACAAAGATATCATGTGGAAAGTTCAAATGAAAGAATTTAATAAGATTACAAATAAATTAAGTGTTGATATAGTTGATTATAATTGCAAAGATCATTTAACATTTTTAAGTCAAACGCCTAAAAAAGAAATCAAATTCTTGGAATTTAAGAATTTTGATTGGTTATATCTTGAACCTCTTTTATTATATTATCAGCCAATTAAATTTATTACGCTACTTAATAATTTTAATGCCAAACCATCTGATACAATACAGAAAGAAGAAAAGTTAATAAAAAATTTAGATAAAGTAAATTTTGGTGAAAGTTTAACTTTACAAGTTGGAAATAATGAAATTAAAAGAGAAGCAATTGTTACGAAATTTGAAGAAGAATTTGTGATTGATTTTAATGATAGTGTTTTTATGTTAGGTTATGTTAGTTTTTCTAAACATATAAAGAAATTTAACCAAACTTTAGACTTCAGAATTACTAATGAGAATATTTTAACAGAATTTGACAATATTAAATATTGGTTTTCTAAAAAATTGAAGACAAAAAAATTTCATGTAAAAGCAACTTTTATTTTAATTGACAACAAACTTAAAGAATTTTATGCAACATCTAAGCATATAGATAGTATTGACCAAAATCTTATTGAAGGTGTTAAAGTCCAAAGAACATTAGAAATTACTAAATCAATTAGGCCACAAGAAATTGATAAAGCACTTTTCACATCAGATGATTTATTTTGTTTAGATAATATAAATGACTTGGAAGGTAATGTATTTAAACAGACTGAAAAGGATATTTTGGATATGCTTATTGAGAAATGTAATGTAAGAAACAAAAGAGAATTAACATTTTTATCAGGCAGTAAACAATCCTTGAATTATAGAATTAGATTTACAAACCATCCAAATTTTGGTTTTATTTTTTTTATTGAAGGTGAATTAAATTATCATTTTGTTTGGGAATTACTTAATTCACATGCTACATATATTTGGACAATTGAAAAAGGGAAGAAAGAAATTGATTTGCATTATAAAAGAATTGAAATTATTATAAATACAATTTTAGTCAATGGGAGAGAAAAATACAAAAGAGCATATAGGACAACAAACCAAGATAATGATTTAATTCTAAATATAATTAATCATCAAGACAAAGGCTCAGATTTTATTGATGAATTTCCAAAATGGAAACAACGTGTAAATGAATTGATCACATAAAAATACACTACTAATAATAGGAGCAATAAAGAAAGTTTGGATATAGTGCAACTATTTAATATTTATACCATTTTCACTTATTGGAATTAATTAAGCAGAAGTATATTTTTTCTTGTAATTTCTATTAGAGTAAAATTCAAAAACAATAAACAATTTAAGCATGAAAAAGCTATTATTATTCATATGCTTAGGAATTATCTTATTTCAGGCATGCAAAAAAGACGAAGAAGACACAAGTACAAATTATTTTATCGATACCCGCGATAATATGAAATACAAAATAGTAGATATAGGAAACCAGACATGGATGGCCGAAAACCTCAAATATACCGGAGGCGGCATAGCTCTGGGCAATGCTTATGATACTGTTTCAAATGTTACAACGCCATTGCTCCTTTTTGCTTACGAAGATGATATTGCATATTTTAAAACTTACGGCTGCTTATACACATGGCCTGCCGCCCAAAAAGCATGTCCCGATGGCTGGCGTTTGCCTACCGACAACGATTGGAAAGAACTGGAAAAAACCTTGGGAATGACCGATGCCGAAATAAACAAAAACCTTGCATGGCGAGGCACCAATCAGGGAACGCAGCTAAAAGAAAACGGTACCAGTGGCTTTAATGCATTAATGAGCGGTGTAAGAAGCAATTTCGGAGGATATGCCCTAAACCAAAAAGGAACAACTTTCTGGACCTCAACCGAAGTTACGCCAACCACAGCATATCATCGTACCTTATACAGCAACGAAACCGGAATACACCGCGGCGACGCCTTCAAAGGCGATGGCGTAAGCGTTAGATGTATTAAAATAAAACCATAATCAAACAAATACTTTAACCGTAAACAACAATTTACAATAAAGAAGAAACGCTTAAATCACATCAAACCTGACAGGTTTAAGTAAAAAAAGATAAATAAAATACTGACAAGTAATAGAATATTCATAATATGAAAAAGCCTAAACACATTAAATTTAGCAGCGATTATCCCAGATTTTTCTTTATAATTATACTAATATTAGCTGTTAATATTAATACCAATAGTATAATAAATTTGCTGCTATTATTTGCATTCGAAATAGCCTATCTGGTATGGGTGTTTTTTACAATGCACAAAGCCAGTAAAAATCCGGAAATCCACAATTACGGCAAAGGATATTTTCCTACAATAAATACTTATTTTATGAGTATTCTTTTTGCAGTAATGGCGTTAATGGGTATGTTTTTTAAACCCCTTGCCGAAAAGCCCGGCACGTTTTATTATCTGAATCTATTGTTTTTATATCTGATATTAATAAGTACTACAATATTAAACTATCGGCTGATAACATCTCCTGATACATTTACTTATAAAGGCGAAACTTTCGATTGGGAAGATATTTCAGAAGTTGAAATATCTGTAGATAATCCAAAAGATATACATCTGAGCTTTGTATTCAAAAGTATCAGAAGAACAATAGATTTAAACAGATTCAGCAGCGAAGAAACGCTTGAAATATTAAGCTATTTCGGCAAATTAAGAGAAGAAATCAGAAACAGCTAAAAGCAAATGAAGAAACTAATCATCTTATTTATAGCCATATTTAGCTTTGGCATACTTTCGGCTCAATCAACTACCGATTCAACCATCAGAATGTTTAACACTTTTACAGGAATCAAATTTGTGCAAAACCAGCAGGAGGTGCATCGTGCAGATGTTTACGATATGTTGTCAACCAATAATCTATCATCTCTTTATATGTATAAAGCTTCTGTCAATGAAAGCATGTCGATGCTTTTGGGTTTGGGAGGAGGTTTCCTTATAGGTTATCCTCTAGGTCAGAAATTAAGCGGAAAAGAACCACAATGGGAATTTGCCGGAGGAGGTATATTAATGTTGTTGGTTGCTGCACATTTCAATAGTGCATATAAAAACAATTTGGCATTAGCTATCAGTATATATAACAAACAATTCACCAACAAAACTGCATCCCGCCTGAAAATAGAAATGGGTTTAAACAATAATGGATTAGGAATGAGTATGAGGTTTAGATATAATTAAAATGAAGAAATATTATATGGCTTGGCCCTTTAAAAGCTATAACGATGCTTTATTAAACCATTTAATGAAAGAAATTCGTCGTTACTTGTGTAATGTTTAAAACCATCCCTAATATTCAATATTACTTAATTTAATTACTCAAAATGATGGAATGCGAGTCTGCTCAGAATGAAGGACTGACCTCAAATCATTAACGCTACAAAACAAGCAATTAAAAAAATGGGGAGGTTTTTGCGAGCAATCCACGAGTTTTGGCGACAAATTCTTATTAATTGCCAATGAAATTATTCCGAAACGGCTTGGATTGCGGCAGGCCTTTTTTAATTGCGCAGGTTTTGAAGTTAATGATTTGCAGTCTTGAATTTTTGGTTCTTTTGGTTTAAGCCAAAAGAACATTAAATTTATGATTTTGAATATTTTACAATGATTCTTAATCCATAACTCACGTTATTTATAGCAAAATTTAGCTTTGGCATACTTTCGGCACAATCTATTCCTATTTCAGCAACAATATCGAATCCCGGTCTGAAAATATTAATGGGTTTAAGCAAAAAGGAAAACAAATAAGTATATGAATTTGAAAATAAAAAACCACGAACTTCAATCCGTGGTTTATGTTATATAGTTCAGTAAAGTTTACTTATGTATTACTCATATCTGAGCGATTCAATAGGGTCGAGGCGGGCAGCTTTAATTGCAGGATAAATTCCCGAAACCAAACCTACAAACAAGCAGAGTGCAATGCCGGCAAAAATCCATACCCAAGGTATAATAAATGCACTTTTCATTGCAAGTGAAACTACATTTCCAATCAATATTCCCAGAATAACACCTAAAATACCACCCAGTTGTCCGATAAAAATGGCTTCAAACAAAAACTGATTACGGATAATGCGGCTTGTTGCTCCCATCGACTTACGTATGCCGATTTCGCGTGTACGTTCGCTTACCGAAACCAACATGATATTCATCAGCCCGATAGCTGCACCCAGCAATGTTATACAACCAATAATAGAAGCAGCCATCGAAACATATTTCATATTTTCTATAAACGATTTTGCCATATTGTCGCTCTTTGCAGCTTCAAAAGAGTTTTCGTCGCCAATATTTACTTTGCGTATAATCCGGAATAAGCCCACAGCTTCGTCAATGGCTGCATCCATGCGTTTGGGGTCTTTCACCAATACGCTGATGCTAAACGACATATTTGAACGGGCAAAACTTTGGCGAACATTATTTAGTGGTAATATACAATTTTTGTCGCCACTAAAGCCCATACTGTTGCCTTTCGCTTTTAATACACCAATAACTCTGTATTTGCCGGGTCCAATTGAAATAATCTGATCAACCGGATTTTCGTTGTTTTTAAAAATACTCGAAGCCAGTTCGCCACCAATAATCGCTACGTTGGTTCCTGAGGTAACTTCGTTGGCAGTAAAATTTCTGCCTTTGTCCATTTCGCTTCCCGATGTAAACATATAACTTTCGTCGGCACCAATTACACCTATATTCGGATTGGTTTTGTTGCTCTGAAACTTAACCGTAGCCGTGTGCGTTGCAAAAGTAGAAATGGAAGTAAAAGCCGGGAATTTATAATTCTCTTTAAAACGCTGTGCCTGATCGATTGTAATAGATTCGTAGTTTTTTACTCTTCTGCCTTCTCCAATTTGTATTTGCATAGAGCGGTTACGGATGGTAAACGTATTGGCACCCATCATCGAAAAGCTTTTTGTAATACTGCTTTCCAGCGATTCAATGGCAGTTAATATACCCACCAGAGCCATAATACCGAAAGCAATAATCAGTATGGTAAGCACGGTACGCAACAGATGACTTCTGATTGATTCGAGTGATATTTTAATATTTTCGGCTATAAGCAGCTTCATGGTATTGTTTTTAATAAAAGTATTGAAATATTAATATTGCAGCTTGCTGCCAAATGATAAATCGCCTGCATCGCCCAAACCGGGAACAATATAAGCCTGTGCTGTTAGTTCACTGTCGATGGCACCAACCCAAATAGAAACATCATAGGTAGATAAATGTTTTTTTACATAATCAATACCTTCTACGCTTGCCAAAACCGATGCAAAATAAGTATGTTTGGGTTTACCGTAAGAAACAAGTTCTTTGTAGGTTTTAACCATAGAAGCGCCGGTAGCCAGCATAGGATCAGCAATTATCAATATTTTGTCGGTAATTTCAGGACAAGAAACATATTCAATCTGAATTTCGAAATTGCCTTGTTTATCGTGTTTACGATAAGCAGAAATAAAAGCATTTTCAGCTTTATCGAAATAGCTTAGCAAACCCATGTGGAAAGGAAGTCCGGCACGTAGTATGGAAGCAATAACAGGTTGTTGTTTCAAAATAGGAACTTCGGCAATACCCAGCGAAGTGGTTACTTCTTTGGTTTCAAACTCCATTTTCTTGCTAAGTTCGTAAGCAAATATTTCGCCCAATCGTTCCATATTGCGTCTGAAACGCATACTGTCTTTCTGTATTTGTTCGTCTCTTATTTCTGCAATAAACTGATTGAACAGCGAATTCTGTTTTCCTAAATTATTAAGCATATCATATATATTATTAATTCAAAAACAATCAAAATTAATTATTATTTTGTTATCAAACGTATTTTCTTAATTTTTTTATCAAATTAACTGTAAATTTCAGATAAAAAGGCAGTTTGTTGATAACTAAAGTGTCGTAAGTTACAGTTTGTGAACCGAAACTCTTATAAAAACGAGCCAGATTTGTATTGTTTGAACCTTCAAAATCAAGTATCAGATTGCTTCCTGCATTTTTTCTGATAAAACTATCGATTAATAGAGGCATGGCAAAGGTTTTTTTCGCAGTTTCGTTGGTTGCCGAAAACAAAAAGATAGCCCTATGTCCGTTTATAAAAAAAACTGCAGCAGCACAGAGTTCGTTATGTTCTGTATAAACCCCCAGATTTTCAGTCATATTGTTGTGAATACCTTTGTAAATAAGTCTTTGAAGTAAAAGGTAATCGTCTTTGTCGAATCGCTTGATTTCCTTGCCTTTGTTTTCGGCAAAAAGCTCTATAATTTCTTCCGGTTTTATATTTCCCGAAATATTTAAAACTGATTTTTCTGCCTTTTTCAGATTGCGTTTCAGGTTTTCTGAATAATTGCTGCTGATGTTTTCGTAATTGTTAATCAAATCGAGCAGATGATTGATGTTTTCTCTAGTGTCGAATTTTTCTTTATCAATCTGATTATATGAATTTAGATTATATTCGATAAAGCGGAATTTCGAAGGTATGGCAGTTATAAATCTGTTGCAGATATTTTGATCTAAAAGAGATTTGGAGAAAATGCCAAGTTGTTGGGTGAAAATAGGTGGAAAAATATAATGCATTCCTGCTTTTTTTCGATAAACCAATGGCATAACGCTTTCGTAATCGTTTTCAATCAAAGCGGCCCAGTTTTCGGCAACAATATCAAGATACCAATCGTAAGCATATACCAATCCGTTAACGGATTGCTTTATGCAGTTATTCCACTTTGTGCGTTCGATCTGATTGTTTTCGAGAAATGCAATCATTTTTCTGTAGCGTATTTAATCATGTCTTCATAAATTTGCTGCCAACCTACCCATCGGCGTTGGTTGCTTAGTGATTCGTTATGCCAAAGGCTGATAAAAGTACCATTAACTGCCTTCACTTCATCAATCAGCGGTTTAATATAATCCATAGCTCTGTCGGCATTTATGCTGAGGTAATCGCGAAGTGTGCCTTCCATAAAAGCAAAGGGATGTATGCGAAGATTGGTTTCTACTTCCATTTCAAGATCGTAAAAATTGAAACTACTACAGATGCTTGCCCTGAAACCTATATCAGAGGCATATCCCATGGTATAATCATCTGTAATGTCCAGATCAATCAGATTGCGATAAGTTTGTGGTAAACTGAGTTTCAGAAAATGCTGCCGGCTTTTGCTTATCTGCCTGTTGAGCACTTTCGATAGTGTGTTGATTTCTTTTTTCAAGATTTTAATATCGCTGTTTGAAGCATAAGACGGATGTATGCCCACTTCAGCATTGTCTTCAAGCATCTTTATCAGAGAACGGAATTTCTGGTTGTTTACATGAATATTTTTATCATAATCGTTATAATCGGCAAAGAGGATAAAATATATCGGATTGAGTTTGTATTTTTCATGAATCTTAAACTGGTAATCGAAGGTGTCGAAATGGTCTTTGCGGATACCTGCCAATACTGCCGAACGTTCGGCTATTTCTTTGAAATTAAAATCTTTTACAGATTTGATATAACCACCAATACTGCGGATAATTCCTTTGAGCTTAAATGCGTATGCACAATCAATGTCGATGGTTGGTACAAATTTAAATTTGTTGGTTTTTGGTTTAAAATCGGGATATCTCTTGCATATTATTTCAGAAATAGCAGCTGCCCAGATGTTGATCATGGGTTTACGAAGAAAATATTTTTTGTAAGCAATGCTTTGCTCAGCACTGAATCGCTCGTATTGATCTTTGAGGTAAGGCAGATATTCTTCGTAGCGGGTTATCATATAGAAAGCGGCTGCAAAGGGGTCGAATGGAAATGCTGCTTTTTTTGCAAAAACCGGACAAATGGCAGTATTGTTTTCAAAATCAACAAATTTATGCTCTATTTCGTGTATGTTGTTTTCGAATAGCAAATTGGCTGAACAAAAAAAGATTTCGTTATCCAAAGCCTGATCGGTATAGCTGAGTTTAATGCCTTCATAGGCTGTAAATTCTTCTTTTTGTGTGGTAAAACTGTATTCTGTTCCTATTAATTCTTTAAAATAAATCTTAAAGATGTACTTGATACGGTTAGTGATTTTTGATGTGTAAATCAGTATCATTTAAAAATTGTTTTTTAGAATATTACAGATAAAGCGTGCCGCATTTCCATCGCCATATAACGGCTGATAGCTGGTATTTGTTTTCTTATTCAAGAAACTTTCATAAGCTTCAACAATCAAATCAGGATTTGCATCGGCAATTATTGCATTGCCGCAACTTAAAAGTTCTTTCCATTCGGTTTCGGAACGGAGGATAATGCAGGGCTTTTGGAAAAAATAAGCTTCCTTTTGCAAACCGCCCGAATCTGTCAATATCATTTGTGCATGTTGTTGCAAATTTATCATATCGAAATAGGAAACAGCATCAATTAGCCTGATTTGTTTGTTGTTGTTCAGCAATTGCTGCAACTGTTTGGTTTTGTTTATTATGTTGGCAGTTCGCGGATGTATGGGTAGTATGATTTCGATATTGTATTGTTTGCAAATACTGTTTATTCCTTTAAATATATTGTAAAGCCGTTCGCTTTTATCGGTATTATAGCCACGGTGTATGGTGCAAAGCAGATATTCATCCGTTTTAAGCCCGAGTTTGGCAATAATTCCCGACTTGTTTTCGGCTATTTTGCCATAATGTAAAGCATTGTCGTACATAACATCGCCACTTAGATAAACAGCCTTGTTGTTGATGTTGAAAGCTGATGATGTTGAATGCGAAATGTTTTCTTTTTTCAGATTGTCGATTGCTAACTGTGTAGGACAAAAGAGTAGGGTAGAGGCAAAATCGCAATAGATGCGGTTTAGCTCTTCGGGCATATTTTTGTTATAAGAACGTAGTCCTGCTTCGATATGTGCAATGGGGATCTGTAGTTTGCTTGCGGCTACAGATGCTGCAAGTGTAGAATTGGTATCGCCGTAAACTACCACGATGTCAGGCTTTTTGGAAATCAGTATTTTTTCGACACCCGAAATCATTTGTGCGCATTGTTCTCCTTGTTCTCCGATGTTGATTTGAAGTTGATAATCGGGCTTTGGGATGTTCATCTCCTCGAAAAATATTTGCGACATATTGTGGTCGTAATGTTGACCGGTATGCAATATTTCTTCGCAGATACTGTTGCTGAATTCGGTGCGGATAATCCGGCTGAGTGCAGCAGCTTTTATAATTTGAGGACGAGCCCCTATAATGGTGATTATATTTAGCATAAGCAATTATAAAACTCCTTGGTCGGCAAAACTGTAATACTTTTCATCACCTATAATCAGATGGTCGATAATATTTATTTCGAGCAATTCGCCGGCATTTTTTATTTTTTTTGTAATTTTAAAATCAGCATCACTGGGTTGGATATTACCCGATGGATGATTATGACATAAAACCAATGAAGATGCATTGTTTTCGAGTGCTAATTTAAATATTTTTTTTGGATCTACAACAGTTCCGGCCACACCTCCTTCGCTTACGCTGATAGTTTTAATGATATGATTACTGCGGTTTAGTATCATTATCCAGAATTCTTCGTGCTGAATATCTGCTACATAATTCTGAAATATCTCGAAAGCATCGTGGCTTGAAGTAATTTTGTTTTTTATTAAAACTTCGGAACTACGGCGGCGTTTACCAAGTTCGAGTGCAGCTATAATGCTGATGGCTTTGGCTTCTCCTATGCCCTTGAAGTTTTTTTGGAGTTGGCTGATACTAAGTTTTGAAAGTTCGATAAGGTTGTCGTTAACCGAACGGAGTATGCGTTTCGACAGATCAACAGCCGTTTCGTCGCGGTTGCCCGAACCGATAAGTATGGCTATCAATTCGGCATCGCTCAGGCTGTTTTTGCCTTTCAGCATCAGCTTTTCGCGTGGTTTGTCGTCTTCAGCCCAGTTTTTTATAGATGTTTTTTGTTGATAAATATCCATTTTGTTTTAGTTTGATGCGAAAATAAGAAAAATTTGGGTTTGAAAATAGTTTTTTTTATTTGTTTTATAAAAAAAATAACAGAATAACAGAGTAAATGAATAATTGATGAGTAACTGATTAACTGATTAACACTTCGGCTTCGCTCAGTGCATCGCTGAGTAATTGAATAATAGTTTCATTTATCCCTCATCTTTTATCTTTGAGGAGACAAGTGGATAAATTTTAGTACTTTTGCCGCTCAAAAAAAATAAATACATGATTTCAGTTGACGGACTTACGGTTGAATTTGGAAATACTACTTTGTTTAAAGATATTTCTTTTGCTATTAACGAAAAAGACAGGATTGCCCTTATGGGTAAAAATGGTGCCGGCAAATCTACTTTACTCAAAATAATTGCAGGTGTAAAGTCTGCTTCAAGGGGAAATATTTCGGCTCCAAAGGATGCAGTGATTGCTTATTTGCCTCAGCATTTGATGACCGAAGATAATCGTACGGTTTTTAAGGAAGCTTCGCAGGCTTTTGCTCATTTGTTTGAAATGCAACATAGAATGGATGAGCTTAATCTTCAACTGACAACACGGACGGATTATGAATCGGAATCCTATTATGCTATTATAGAAGAGGTGTCGGCTTTGAGCGAGAAGTTTTATACTATTGAGGATATTAACTTTGATGCCGAAGTAGAAAAGATATTAATGGGTTTGGGCTTTGTACGCGAAGATTTCGACAGACCTACAAGCGAGTTTAGCGGGGGTTGGAGGATGCGTATTGAGCTTGCCAAGATATTGCTTAAGAAACCTGACCTGATACTGCTTGATGAGCCGACTAATCACCTGGATATTGAATCGGTACAGTGGCTCGAGGACTTTTTGATTAACAACAACAAAGCTGTTATTGTGATTTCTCACGATAGGGCTTTTGTTGATAATATTACTACACGAACCATTGAAGTTACGATGGGACGTATTTATGATTATAAGGTCAACTATTCGAGTTATTTGCAATTGCGGAAAGAACGCCGCGAGCAACAACTGAAACATTATAACGAACAGCAGAAGTTTATTTCTGAAAACGAAGATTTTATCGAGAGATTTAAAGGTACTTATTCAAAAACCAATCAGGTGCAATCGAGGGTTAAAATGCTTGAGAAACTTACCTTGGTTGAGATAGATGAGGAAGATACATCTGCATTAAAACTGAAGTTTCCTCCTTCGCCTCGTTCGGGAAACTATCCGGTAATTGTTGAAGATATGTGTAAGAGATATGACGAACATCTGGTTTTTAAGAATGCTTATTTGACATTGGAAAGAGAACAACGTGTTGCTTTTGTTGGTAAAAATGGCGAAGGAAAATCTACACTGGTAAAAGCCATTATGGGTGAGATTGATTTTGAAGGTAAGGTGAGTTTGGGGCATAATGTAATGGTTGGTTATTTTGCACAGAATCAGGCTTCACTTTTAGATGAGTCGAAAACAGTTTTCCAGACGATAGACGATGTGGCAGTGGGGGATATCAGAAATAAAATAAGAGATTTGCTGGGTGCTTTTATGTTTGGCGGCGATGATATTAACAAAAAGGTAAAGGTGCTTTCGGGTGGAGAGCGTACCCGACTGGCTATGATAAAATTATTGCTGGAACCTGTTAATTTGCTTATTCTCGACGAGCCTACAAATCATCTGGATATGAAAACCAAGG
Source organism: Bacteroidales bacterium (assembly GCA_023251515.1). Taxonomy (GTDB): domain Bacteria; phylum Bacteroidota; class Bacteroidia; order Bacteroidales; family JACABE01; genus JACABE01. The sequence continues at coordinate 35,169 of JAHEYQ010000011.1, read as the reverse complement.
ATATTCTGAAGGATGCTTTGAGGGATTATGATGGTACTTTGATTTTGGTTTCGCATGATCGTGATTTCCTGGATGGATTGGTTGATAAAGTGTTTGAATTTGGCAATAAGGGAATTAAAGAACATCTGGGTGATATCCAAAGTTTTTTGAGTAAGAAAAAAATGGATAATCTGAAGGAGATTGAAAGGAAAAATTAAAAATTGATTAATTGAATAACTGAGTAATTGAGTAAATGATTAATGGAAACTCTACCATAATAACGCTGCTATGCGGTTGGTGAGTAATAGATTAATTGAATAACTGAGTAATTGATTAGTAATATTTTCCGAAACGCAGATAATGCTGATTTGTTTGGGATACAGAGATAATGCGTGATTTTAATACAACGATTTATTTGTTGGCAGGTTTTAACATCAATCCAAATATGTGATTGGTGATTGTGTTTAAATAAAATTATACTTTATTTTAGCAAAATATGGTATTTTTGTATAATCGGATATTGTGAAAAAATACGTTAATTACCGGGTTTTGAATGATGAATAAAAATGTTTTATATGATTTTTCGGATTAATTTTTCTTACCTTGGTAAACTATGGCTTTTTGCAATAGTATTGTTTGTAGCTAAGCTCATTATTTTACCTTATGTTCATCAGATTGATGCCGATGCTGTTTCGAGGGTTTATTTATCGTTGCAATTTGCCGAAAATCCACATCTGATACAAAGCGGAAACTGGCCTCCCGTATTTTTTTATATTATGGGCAGTGCTTTAAAGCTCTGTAACAATCAGTTTTATACTCCGGTTTTTGTAAATATTGTATTTAGTGTTCTTCTTTTGTTTCCTTTGTTTTTCATTTTAAACCGTTTGTTTGAACAAAAGATTTCATTTTTGTTATGTGTGTTTTTTTCGTTTTCGCCTATTGTTTTCAGGATGAGTATGCTTGCAATGTCTGAAATCAGTTTCTTGTTTTTCCTACTATTAAGTATAGCTGTTTTGCTGAAAGGATTGAGCGAAAATAAAAATAACATGGTTTTGCTGGCGGGTATTATAATGAGTATAGCCAGTGGAATTCGCTACGAAAGCTGGTTTATCAGTTTCCTTATTTTTGTATTAATTGCTTATTACAAAACGCCCAAAAAGGCTTTTTTATTTGCTGTTTTTGCGGCTGTTATTCCTATTTATTGGCTTTTATCTAATTATTTTTATGCTGATAATGCCCTAAATAGCTTTGGCTGGGCTATAAATTTGCCCGAAACCAATTCAATTAACAGTTTAGATTCATTACTCAGGCGGATATGGTGGTATCCTTTGTCGTTGATGTTTGCATTTGGTCCCATAGCATTTTACTTTTTCGTTAAAGAGCTAAGGTATTACAAATCAACTATCGAAAAACGAATTATTGCCGTAGTTTTTATATTGTTTTTTATAATATGGTTGTTTAATTCGTTGAGGGGAAGTTTATTACTACAACATCGCTTTGGTTTGATATTGTTTGTAATTTCGTTTCCGTTTTTAGGTTTCTATTTACAACGCTATAGCAATAAAATGATTTTGAAAACGGCAATTTTTAGTATTACTGCTTTTTTGTTAGCTTTTGTTTATAGCTCTCAAAGTGCCAGACCAATTCCCCGATTGCTTACCAAAGACGCATCTGAAGTTTCGCAGATTATCAATAAAAACATAAATGCAGATTCGGGGTTTATTTGTGATTTCTGGAATTGGGAAACTACCTATTATTTGCCGTTTGCAACAGGTATAAATCAAAAAAATATCGAAATTATTGAGTCTTCCGATGATGCCATAAGTATTAAAAGCCAGATTAATACATTTGTTGTCAACAACAAAAGCGGTGTTATCTTAATAGCTTATAATAAAGCTATGTACAGCCTTATATCCCAAAATATGAATCAGATGTTTGTAAATACCTCCGATTTTTCGTTGACTTTAACTGAATTGTATCGCAATAATGAGGTTGCTTGTTATAAATATAAGGTGTCCGATAAAAATATAGATTCTTCGCTACGCTCAGAATGACAGATTCTAATAGATATGTATAGGGGAGTGGGGATTGAAAGCGGCTTCGCCGCTTTCAATCCCCACTCCAAATCATAATTTACTTATTGTCATTCTGAGCATAGCGAAGAATCTTAATTAAATTTATGTTTTAGAAGTTTATCGGACAATAGTGGTTATAAATATAAGGTATGCTTAAAAAGCATACTTTAGTCTTTCAATAATTGAAATCATACTTTCATCTTTTATAAATAAGCATTCGATAATTTTATTTTATTTTAATAACTGATATATTTTATCTTTGCAATTTATTAAATATTCGAATATTTGTACTTGTGTTTTATTGTTTTATGAAACAAACATTTGTAAAAACAAATTTAATAATGGTATTTTTTTAATGATTAATTAAAAAACATGATGATAAATAAAAGAAATCTTGCTTCTGTGTGTGGCTTGTACTGTGGTGCATGTGGGGTTTATATTGCTACGCAGGAGAATGATGTGGAAAAAATGCAAAATATTGCTAAAACTTTAAATCAAACATTAGAAGAAACTTGGTGTGATGGTTGTGGTTCGGAAAGAAAATCTGCTTATTGCAGCAAAAAATGTACTTTTATAAAATGTGCTAAAGAAAAAAACATTGAGTTTTGTGGGTCTTGTAATGAGTATCCTTGTGAGCAATTAAAAGATTTTCAGTCGAAAATGCCGCATCGTCTGGAACTTTGGCAATCGCTGCAACGAATTAAAGAAACTGGTTGGGAAAACTGGTCGGATGAAATGATTGCGCATTATACCTGCCAAAATTGCAATACCATTAATGGTGCTTATCATATTGCCTGCAGAAAATGCGGAAATACACCAAGTTGTAATTTTGTAGCATCACATAAAGCCAAAATAATGAATTTTTTGGAAAACAGATAATAATTAAAACATATAATGAATATATTTATTAATAAAACTACTGAGCTTGATTTTAAAATTACAGAGATAGTTACACGCGAAGCCTTTTGGAATTTGTATAGACCCGGTTGTGTAGAACATTTGATATTGCATAATATCAGAAAAAGCAAGGATTATATAAACGAACTTGATTTACTTGCCGTTTATGATAACGAAATTGTTGGACATATTATTTCTACATCGGCTAAAATTATTGATTTGCAAAATAATGAGCATGAAGTTTTATGCGTTGGCCCTTTGTCGATTTTGCCCGATTATCAAAAAAAGGTATCGGAAGCATGCTTATTGAAAACACCATAGCTATTGCTGCAAAAATGGACTATTGCGGATTAATACTTTTCGGAAATCCTGAGTATTATCATCGTTTTGGATTTGTGAATGCTCAAAATTTCGATATTACTACCAGAGACGGAATGAATTTTGATGCTTTTATGGCTTTGGAATTATATCCGGATGCTTTAATGTCGATAAACGGAAAATTTATAGATGATGCTGTTTTTGATACCAACGAAGACGAACTTGAAGAGTTTGATAAACAATTTTCTATTAAAGAAAAAACGGCTGCAAAAATTAATATTTCAATATAAGCTTATAAAATGAATTTAGATGATTATGGTTTTAATAAAACTATTGAAACATACCTGACTGAACATAATCTCAATAACTTTGAAATAGGTAGAATTATTTCTCAGCATAAAGAAAGATATACTGTAATAACTGCTAAAGGCGAATTTGATGCAGAAATAACAGGGAATATTCGTTATACAGCTCAAAGTCGCAATGATTTTCCGGCGGTAGGCGATTGGGTTGCACTTATTATTTATGATTCGGGTATTTCTATTATTCACAATATATTACCTCGTTTTTCATTAATTGCCCGTCAGGCAATAAATCAATATGGCGAAATACAAATAATAGCCAGTAATATTGATTATGCACTTTTGGTACAAGCTGTTGACAGAGATTATAATATAAACCGGCTCGAAAGATATCTCAGCATTTGTAATTCGTCTAAAATAACACCTTTTATTATACTTACCAAAACCGACCTTATTGATAATACTGCTTTAAATGAAATAATAAATAATATTACTCATCGCATTAAAGATGTTAGAATAATAGCTTTAAGCAATACAACACAACAGGGTTATGATACATTAAGGCAAGCATTTATAAAGGGAAAAACCTATTGTATGCTTGGCTCATCGGGGGTAGGTAAATCTACTTTGTTGAATAATCTTTCGGGCAAAATAATAATGAAAACCGGATTGATAAGCGATAGCACAAGCAAAGGAAGACATATAAGCAGTTACCGCGAATTGGTAGTGTTGGAAAATGGTGGTATTCTTATAGATAATCCCGGTATGAGGGAAGTAGGTATAATTGATAATGACAAAGGACTCGAAAATACATTTGATTATATCATCCAACTGTCAGAACAATGTAAATATAAAGATTGTACACACACTAACGAAAAAGGATGTGCTATTATTGATGCTCTTAACAAAAATATCTTAAACAAAGATTCTTATAATAATTATTTGAAAATAGAAAAAGAAAAAAGCTTTTTTAAATCAACAGTTGCCGAAAAAAGGAAGAAAGATAAAGAATTTGGCAAAATGATTAAAAACTACAAAAACGAATTAAAGAACAATAAATACTAAGATAATCAGCATAATCCTATTAAAAAATTACCATTTAAACGGTTCGGATAATCAAACCAATCAAAAAACTTTCCTTTTAAATGGTTCGAATAATCAAACCGATCAAAAACCTCCTTGTGGAGACGGTTCGATTAATCAAACCGATCAAAAACCTCCTTGTGGAAGCAGTTCGATTAATCAAACCGATCAAAAACCTTCCTTTTTAAACGGTTCGATTAATCAAACCGTTTAAAAACCTCCTTGTGGAGACGGTTCGAATAATCAAACCATTCAAAAACCTGCTTGTGGAGATGGTTCGATTAATCAAACCATTCAAAAACCTTTTCCGATAGATGGATATTTGATTAAAACCATTGAAAAACCTGCATTTATATTATGTGTAAATATTATATATGTATAAGTAATACAATATATTATGAGTAATAATAAAGAAAATAATATTGCGCTTAAATTTATAGTGAACCAAAGCTTAAAAAAAAATAATATTTTTGTTAATAAATATTTGTTGTTTAAAAAAATATTTATAATTTTGGCGCTTTAATAAAATTATAAAATATGTCTAAGCTAATTAGTAACGTATCGTATAACATTATTAAAAGGTAAATAAACAAAATCATTAATAATTTAAATTATTTTAATCATGAAGAGGATATTTCATTATCTGATCAATTGCTTTCTGATAGCAGTAAAGCGAAACCACAAAAAAATGGCTAAACAATCAACCCGCAACCTCGAAGCCTTAAAAGCTTATTCGAGTAATCCGGAAATTGAAGCCTTATACGTTAAAACCGAGCCATTACATGCTAACTACCATAGCTTACTGGCAAGTTGGATAACATCCAAATCGTACAGAGCCGGTAGTGTACAAAGTTTTAACGATTATCTGAAAACCGTACGTGCAAAACTTGAAGATTGGGAGCTGCAAATCCGCTTAAAATTCAAAAAAAACACACCTACGTACAAAACCATTTTTCCGAATGGCCGAAGTTTTATACTGGAAGGTACTCAGGAAGAAATTATCAGCAAATTTACTTCATTCAGAGAAGTAGTAGAAAATCTAAGCGATTTGAATGTTATACATGTTGAAGTAAAAGCAACAGGATTAGAACTGGAAGCCGTTTATGGCAAAAAGAACGAAAAAACACAAAGCAAAAGTTTTTCTACTACAGAGCTGGAACAAGCCTACGACCTAATGGGCAAGGCCTTATATTTTAATATGTTGCAATTAGCCTGTATATTTATCGACGATACTTCAAAGGTCGAAAAATTCTTCGATATGTCATTGTTGCGTACATCCGACAAAGACGATGATACCCCTACCGAAACATCCTTATTGGTAAATATACCCATTAATTCATCTTCCGAATCGGGTTTTTTTATAACCGTTATCGGAAAATATCTGATAATGAACCGCAGTGCTCATAGTTTGCAATTTTATGGTGCCGCCACAGCCACCGAATTGCCCAAAACCGCTCCACGCGAAATACTTCCGGGCGAAGAAATAGAAGTAAGCGGAGCCGAACTGGGAGCACCTGCCAACAAATACCTTATATTTATTAACCCAAGTACTACTACCGCCGCTCAGGTAGAAATACTGGAAGTAGAATAACCAAAGAAAAAGCCCCCGTGCAGTTTTGCAGAACAAGCCACGGGGGCTTTTTTGTTTTTTAATAAAGCAATTAACAAATTTACGATTGCAAAAATCAGAACAATTGCCTTTAGGGCATCCATATCAATAAAAAAACCAAAATCAAACAAAGCTATTGTCAGTAGGACATTAACTTTTAATAATGTACAATTGATAATTGAAAAATATATTATTAAAAAAATAAATTGACAAATAGCAATTAATAAATTTACGATTGCAAAAACCAGAACAATTGCCCATAGGGCATTCATATCAATAAAAAAACCAAAAACAAACAAAGCTATTGTCCGTAGGACATTAACTTTTTATACAAAAACATTAATGTCCTACGGACAATAAAACAAATCTTTATCAATATCTTCTATTGATATTAATGCCCTACGGGCAATTCAAAAAAAATAATTGAAGCTTTGAAAACATCTGTATGTTTTATTTAATATAATTAATGTCTGATAAAAAATACAGATTCATCGCTTCGCTCTGAATGACATTCTATATTAAGGAATATTTAAAAGGAGGGGGAATGAAAGCGGTGAAGCCGCTTTCATTCCCCCTCCTAAATATATACAATTGATTGTCATTTAGAACAAAGTGAGAAATCTCAACATTATTTATGTTTAAAAAATATATCTGACAATATTTGCTTAATATAAATATATACCCCCCAAAATAGCATTCTACGCATCACTTTCTAAAGTATCTTTCCTCCAATTAGTATAAAAATTAACTGTATAATCAGATATTTTCAACCCATCTGAATAAAAATTATTAAATTAGCGGCATAAATATTAAAAAACAGTTTGTATGATGCCGGTTGATAAGAATCAAAGACTTTACTCACTCGATGTATTGCGTGGAATAGATATGTTTTGGATAATAGGTGCCGAAGAAATATTTCACAGGCTGGCCGAAATAACCCATTCGCCCTTTTGGGAAGCTTTATCATTGCAATTTACACATCCACTATGGGATGGCTTCGCTTTTTACGATACTATTTTTCCATTATTCCTGTTTTTGGCAGGTGTAGCTACCCCATATTCAATAGGTAAGCAGCTCCAAAACGGCAAACAAGCCAATCAGTTACTTTGGCGTGTTGTAAAAAGAGGTTTAATATTGGTATTGCTTGGCGTTATATACAACAACGGACTTCAACTGCTGCCATTGAGCGAAGTACGTATTCCCAGTGTATTAGGTCGAATTGGTCTGGCATATATGTTTGCCAATATTATTTATTTATATTTCAAACCACGCGGACAACTCATCTGGTTTGCATCTTTGCTAATAGGTTATTGGCTTTTACTGATGTTTACTTCGGCACCGGGCTTTCCGGCAGGCACATTAAGCATCGAAGGCAATTTTGCATCATATATCGACAGAATGACAATACCCGGGCATCTCTATCGCGGCATTCACGATCCCGAAGGTATATTATCTACCCTTCCGGCAATATCAACTGCACTTCTGGGCATATTCACCGGAACCATGCTCAGAAATACCACCAAAGAAAACGCCCGCAAAACCGTTTTACACATCCTGGCCACCGGAGCATTACTTATAATTCTTGCTCAGATATGGAGTCTGGTTTTCCCGATAAACAAAAATCTGTGGACAAGCTCATTTGCATTGCAATGCGGTGGTATCAGCATGATATTGATGGGTAGTTTTTATTATATTATAGATGTATTGGGCTACCAGAAATGGGGTTTCTTCTTCAAAATAATTGGAATGAACTCCATATTAATATATATGTCAAGCGTATTTATCAACTGGCTGTTTACTACCAATGCCATGTTTAAATGGCTATTCCAAATGGCAGGCGAACCATATAATGTTTTAATAATGATATTTTGCTTATTGGCAGTTCAATGGGGCTTTTTATATTTCCTATACAAAAAAGGAGTTTTTTTAAGGGTATAAATCATTAGTATCCGATAAAAAATATAGATTCTTCGCTATGCTCAGAATGACAGCTTCTTATAGATATGTATAGGGGAGTAGGATTTGAAAGCGGCGAAGCCGCTTTCAAATCCTACTCCAAATCATAAATTACTGATTGTCATTCTGAACGTAGTGAAAAATCTTAATTATATTTTTGTTTTAGAAGTTTATCGGACAATAGTGGTATAAACAAATTATCTATTTCAAAAATTATACCTATTGAAGGAAGTATCCGAAATAAGCTTTCTAAAAACAAATAAATTCATTTGTTGTTAAATTGGGAAAAAAGCAAACAATGGATACAAACAATACAACAAAAATAACTGTTCAGACAATAGTTAATTGTAATATAGCAAAAGCCTGGTACCTATGGACAAATCCTGAAGATATAAAGGCATGGAACAATGCAAGTGCTGATTGGCACACAACCAATGCAGTAAATAATTTGCATAAAGGAGGAAAGTTTAATTACCGCATGGAAGCCAAAGACGGCAGCTTTGGATTCGATTTTTCCGGAACATACAAAAATGTAATATTACATAAACAGATGAATGTAATACTGGATGATAATCGCGAATTAGATATCAGCTTTATTTCCAAAGGCAATACAACAGAAATCATTGAATGTTTTGATGCCGAAAATCAAAACCCTGTCGAACTCCAGCGTATTGGCTGGCAAAATATATTAGATAATTTTAAAAAACATGCCGAAAGTAAATAACATAAACAAAACATAATGACACACCCGATAATACCTTGCCTTTGGTTCGATAATAAGGCAGAAGAAGCCGTAAATTTTTATGTTTCGGTATTTAAAAATTCAAAGATCGAAAACATCAGCCGCTATGGCAAGGAGGGTTTCGAAATTCACCATCAACCCGAAGGCACAATCCTAACTATTGATTTTGTTATCAACGGACAAAAGTTCATTGCATTAAATGGTGGACCAATGTTTAAGTTCACCGAAGCCATTTCGTTTCAGATATTTTGCGACACCCAGCAGGAAATAGATTTTTATTGGACTAAACTTACCGAAGATGGGGGAGAAGAAAGCCATTGCGGTTGGTTAAAAGACAAATATGGTATTTCGTGGCAAATACTCCCTGCCATACTTCCCAATCTGCTAAAAGATCCGCAACGAAGTGGCAGAGTTACCAATGCCTTTTTGCAAATGCGCAAATTCAACATAGAAAAATTAATAAATGCTTAATCTTAATCAATTATCAAATATGAAGTTTCAATCAAAAAATCGCAAATTGCAATTATTTGTTTTAATCCTGTTAAATCTGGTAGTATTAATGGGTCAGTTATGGCCAGCCGGAGCGCCACCCTTTGCCCGAATAGTAAATATTGTTTTCCTTGTATTAAGCCTTTTATATTTTTTGTTTTTAATAAAAAGGAAAAACTAATTACATATTTACAAATTACTCTTTTTATATAGCCGTGTAAGTACATAGATGGCAATAAGACGGTTTTTCATAAGTATTGTAAACACAAAATGGATAAAAACGAATTAAATTAAAATATTATTAACAAATTACATTCCAAAAAGAGATTTCTGCATCAAGCTAAATAAAAAAGCCGATTGTGATTTGCAATCGGCTTTTTTATGTTCTTCATTTCTACTTCCGTCTTCTGTCTTCAGACTTCCATCTCCTTTCTACCTCACCTCTTTAATCGAAACAAACAACGAACTTATTGCACCCAGAAACATAAAAACTCCGGCTAATAAAATAGAATTTACAGGATCGTTATGAAGGAAATTCTTTAATATCAAACCACCAAAAACACCGCTTATAATCTGCGGAATGGTTATCGACATATTAAACAATCCCATAAACATTCCCATTTGTTTGGGGGGAATAGAACTTGCCAGCATGGCATAAGGCATAGCCAAAATGCTACCCCATGCAATACCGATGCCTATCATAGGAAGTATCAGCAAATCGGGATTCGGAATTATTGAAAAAGAAAGATAAGACAAACCTCCAATAGCCAATGCCAGTGCATGTGTTTTTTTACGTCCTATTTTTCGTGCTATCAATGGTAAACTCATAGCAATTATAGCAGAAACCAGATTGTAAACCCCAAACAATATACCTACCCAATCGCCTGCTTCCTGAAATGCAGCCGAATTAGGATCTACTGTACCATAAAAAGTTTTAGCTACAGCCGGAGTAGTAAATACCCACATGGTAAACAAAGCAAACCATGAGAAAAACTGAACCAGCAGCAATTGTATCATGGGTTTAGGTATGCTGAATTTTTCTTTTTTTACAGTTGTTTTATTCTCTTCTTCATAAAAATCGGGTGGATATTCTTTGGTTCTGATCACAGTCCACAAAATAGCAGATAACAAAACAGCTGCACCAATATAAAATGAAAAATAAACATTTGGCGCAACCAGACCTTCGTGAGCAGCTTCTTTCGAAATTCCAAACCAATTACCCAGTATATAAGGTAACCACGAACCCACAACTGCACCTATACCTATCAATAAAGTCTGCATCGAAAATCCGAGTGCATGTTGTTCTTCGGGCAACTTATCGGCTACCAGTGCCCTGAAAGGTTCCATCGAAATATTGATAGATGCATCCATTATCATCAGCATTCCACCGCCAATAAGCATAGGCGATATAAATGTAGCCAGATGAGGTGCATTTGGCATCAATATCAAAGCTGCAGAAGTAAGCAAAGCACCAATTAAAAAATAGGGTCTTCTTCTTCCGAATTTATTCCATGTTCTGTCGCTATAATAACCTACAATTGGTTGTACCAACATGCCGGTAATTGGAGCAACCAGCCAAAACCAGGGTAATTCTTCTACATGTGCACCAAAGGTTTGTAATATTCGTGATGCATTTGCATTTTGCAAAGCAAAACCAAACTGTATTCCCAAAAATCCGAAACTCATATTCCAGATTTGCCAGAAACTCATTCTTGCTTTAGTTTTCATAAGCTTAAAGTATCAAATAAATATCGTTAGTTAATTATAATCTTTTTTGTTTCTTTATATTCACCCTGTATGATTTCGCAAAAATACATTCCCGATTTAAAATTATAAAGAAAATCGCGTTGCGTAAACAAAGTATCGGAAGTAATCAGATAAGTGTTGCCGCCTACTCTTTTGCCTGTAATATCATAAAAAGTAATTTGAACACTGGCTGAATTTTTATCACGATAGTTTACATAAATATTCAGATTATCAGTAGTAGGATTAGGGAAAACCTCAAACAATTCGCTACCCATTGCCTGACTAATCTTAAATGCTGGCTTCAGTAACACAGGTGTTTCAAGCTTTTTTGAAGTAAGAATGTGATATTGCCCGGGCTGTAATGTTATGGTCTTAACATTATCTGAAACAGAAATTTCATCTCCGGTGAAATAATCATACCAAAGTCCGTTTTCGGGGAATTTAACCTGAATATCTTTCTTCACAACATCAAAATTACCAATCACTACTGCATTCATTACTGAACTTTTAAAACTCATTTGCTTTAATTCTGCACTTACATCCATCAGGAAATCATAAGTATTAAAACATTGCGGATAATCTCTTTTCAACTTTGTAATAGCTGAGTAAACCAAATATAGATTCTTTCTGTCGGTATTTTGGAAATATTCCCATTTGATAGGTTTCTCACCTGTTCGTCCATTAAAATCAATATTTACATCATAACCCAGCTCTCCAAACTGCCAAATCATTTTAGGTCCGGGAATGGTAAGGAAGAATGCAGCATTCTGCTCAATTCTTCGCAAAGCAGTTGCTTCATTTTTAACACTGTAGCTACCATCCATATTGCCCCATTGTAAACATTTATACATCAGTCTTTCTTCATCATGACTTTCCATATAACCCACCACATTCTGATTGCTCCATCCGCGTTTCAAGTATGAAATCCACGAAAAATCTGATTTACTTCCGGTGTTATATCCCATTGCAGCTTCAGCATAAGAATTATTAAGATTTCCCCAAAGCATCATCCCTTTGTTCGAAAGCATTTTTTCCTCATCATTATCAGCAAAATGTTCTAAAATAACATACGCATTCTGATTGACAGACCAAATTGAATCAGCATATTTTGATAGAATATTAATACGTGAAGCATCATAATGTCCCCATTGAGCAACATTTCCAAGTGAATTAGTCTGAGTAAAACCTTTCGAAAGATCAAAGCGAAAACCATCTACTTTAAATTCGTTTAACCAAAACTTCAATACTCTGCTGATATATTTTTGCGTAGCTGTTGATTCATGATTAAAGTCAAATCCAACATTATAATCATGTCGGGCTGTAATATTATAAAACGGACTGGTAATTGAAGGTCTGTTATTGGAAGCATCCCAATAAAGCATCACATAAGGCGATGTACCGAATGAATGATTATAAACCACATCCAGAATAACTGCAATACCTCTTCCATGGCAACTATCTATCAAAACTTTCAGCGAGTTTTTAGTGCCATAATATTTATCTACAGCACAATAATAATTGGGATTATATCCCCAGCTATTATTACCCTCAAACTCATTTACAGGCATCAACTCAATAGCATTAATACCCATATTGTGCAAATAATCAAGAGTATCCATAACCGATTTGAAAGTATGCGCAGAAGTGAAATCGCGAACCAATAATTCATAAATAATCAGTTTTTCTTTAGAAACTACATTGTAATTCTGATTTTTCCAGCTATATGACGATTGAGCAGTTTGTAAAACACTTGCAATACCTTTGGCTTTAGCAGGATAAGTAAGCATATTGGGATAAGTAGCCGAACTGATATAGGAATCATTCCAGGGGTCGCTTACTTTCTCGCAATACGGATCACCGATTCTGATTTTGCCATCTACCAGATATTGAAAAATATATTCTTTACCAGCAATCAGATTATTGATTTGCAGCCAGTAATTTTGTCCAGACGGTGTTTTTTTCATTTGAAAAGCAGTATCAGGATTCCAGTTATTGAAATCACCCAAAACCATCACATTATCTTTATCAGGAGCATAAAGCGAAAGAATAACGGTTTGATTATTGATATAATTTATGCCATCATTTATCCCGGCTGGTAAAGTTTCAATTTGATTGATTTTATTTACAAAATAATTAAACGAATCGCTAACACTATTTAATGATGAATAAGCAAAAACTTTAATCTGATTATTTCCCTGAGAATTAATAATCAATTGATTGAATAAACTATCATTTGTTGTTGAAAAAATCTTTATTCCATTATTAAACAAAGCCATTGAATCAGCATTATCAGAATAAGCTTTTATATTTAAGGTGTCACCTAATTTTGAAAACAACAAATCTCCATCAGGTTTTTCGAGTAATAAGTTCAATCCATTGCCATAAATATTTACAAAAATATCATTACCATCAACTGTTTTACCTTCATAATAGCTGCCGTTATTTGAAGCAGTTTCGCTGCGAAAAACAAAAGCCATTTTTTTTATTACTTCACTAACAGGTACACCATAATAATTCCTGATGGTCGGAGCTATTTTTAAAACATAAGTATATGGCGCAATCTTTTGCAGTTTGCAAGCCGGAATATTTTGTCCCCAAGTTGTTTTTACATATTTCCAATCGGAAGAAGATGTACTGTTATTGGTAATTACACCTGCATGTGCATATATATCACCATTATAATTCATCAAACCTTTGTTCCCTTCATTGCTTTTAAAAACTAAAGTAACGGAATCATTATCATGCGAAAAAACAGGAATAGATGAAACTTGAGCATAAATGCATGCTGAAAAAAGGAATAAAATAGAAAACAGTATATTTAAAAATATATTTTTTTGCATACAATATTGTTTATATTTAAACTCAAACATTTTATATTAAAATATGTTGGTTAACTAATGCAAATGTATAAAAATATAATTTATCTGAATAATAAAATAATTTTTATCATAAAAAATTTTTTAATTCGATTTTTTTTTATATTTGCAGAACAAAAGCAAAATAAAAATGTTGTTTTTATAACATTTTTAAGAATAATAATTTAACTAAACTAATAAACTTCAGGTATGAATAAAGCTTTACAAAGATTTCGAAACTTCGGGTTTTTGATTTTATTTTTCACGCTTACCTCCGGTGTTTTTGCTCAGAATATTGTAGTAGAAGGAGTTGTTGAAGATGCGAATGATGGTTCAACAATGGTAGGAGTCAGTATTTTGGTAAAAGGAACTCAAAAAGGAACAGTTACAGATATTAATGGAAGATACAAAATAGAAACCCAAATGGGCAATACGCTTTTATTTTCATTTGTAGGATATAAAACACAGGAAATAATTGCCAATAAAGCACTGATTAACATTAAACTGAGCCCATCTGTAAAAATGCTGGATGAAGTTATAACCATTGGTTATGCGACTCAAAAGAAAACCGATAAAACCGGTGCCGTTAGTAGTATTAAAGCCAGCGAATTAAATGGTGGTGTTTTAACCGATCCAATTCAAGGATTACAAGGAAAATCAGCTGGAGTTATGGTAACTAAACAGGGCGGTGACCCTAATTCTGGCTTTTCTGTCAGAATTCGAGGTGCATCTGGTTTTAAAGCAACCACACAACCATTATACGTAATAGATGGTATTCCCGGAGCTGACCCTACACTTATATCTCCTGACGACATAGAATCTTATAATATTCTGAAAGATGCAGCATCTACAGCAATTTACGGATCAAGAGGTTCTAATGGGGTTATTATAATAACCACAAAAAAAGGAAAATTAAATGAAACCGGTTCAGGCACATCTTATAACCAGATCAATTTCAGCACTCAGGTTTCAATAGAAAATGTTGCAAAAAAAGTTAGTTTATTGTCAGCTGATGAGTTAAGAAACTTCGTAAAAAAACTTGCAATTGATAAGGGAAAACCTGTTGATAGCATTTTTACAGATGGAGGTGCAAATACTGATTGGCAGGATCAGATTTACAGAACAGGAATTACAACTTCGCATAGTCTGAGTTTAACTGGAGGTAACAGTAAAAGTAATTATTTGGCTTCTATAAGTAATTCTAATTGGACTGGCGTAATGAAAGGAACTTCAAAAGAAAGAAATATCGTACATTTAAATCTGGGTCAATATGCAGCAAATGATAAATTATATTTTAATTTTAATGTTATTGGAGCATTTGAAAATAATGACAAAGAAAACTATGGTAGTTGGAACAAAGATGATATTATCTATCAGGCATTATCCCGCAATCCTACAGATCCGGTTTATAATGCAGATGGTTCATACAACAAAACTTCCAGGGTATTTAATTATGAAAATCCAATAGCAGTAATTGACAAAGTTGAAAACAACAGATATTATAAAAGTTTTACGGGTAATTTTAAAACTGATTATAAAATAACAAAAGAAATAACATCCAGTTTAAGCCTAAGCTACATCGACAATAATCAAACTCATAGTTATTTCAGACCTTTAGGAGTGTATTCAACTACAGATGAAGGTGCAGGTGAAAAGAAGGAGGAAAAAGATAACAAAAAAATATTAGAATTCACTACAAATTACGAAAAAACCTTAAACAAAATCCATTATATCAACATTTTAGGAGGTTATTCATGGCAGGAAAATGAAACAAGCGGTTTTTTTGCAAAAGGGAAACAACCAAATTCAATATATTCAGGTTCGAGTAATCTTGGAGCATTACAAGAAATTAATTTTGGAGATATTGGCTCATGGAAAGCTAAATCAAAATTAATTGGTTTCTTTGCAAGAGTTCAATATAATTTCAATCAAAAGTACTACACTTCAGCTTCATTACGTAGAGATGGTTCAACAAAATTTGGGTCAAATAACAAATGGGGAATGTTTCCAACTTTTGCGTTGGGTTGGAATTTAGATAAAGAGAGTTTTCTTAACAAAATCAAATGGATTAATCAGTTAAAACTCAGGGCAAGTTATGGCATATCAGGTAATCAGGAAATAGGTGAATACAGAAGTTTAATAGGCTGGGAGCCTTCTACATTATTGGAAGATCCTGAAACTGGACAGATTGTTGTAACATTTAAAGCACCATGGATAGCAAATCCAGATTTAAAATGGGAAAAAACCACAGAAATAAACTTTGGAGTTGACTTTGCTATGTTCAATAATAAAATAAGTGGAAGTATTGAAATATATAAAAAAATAACAAACGACTTATTAGGCGATTATTCAGTTCCCGTTCCACCAAATATTGCTCCAATAAAATATCAAAATTCAGGTGAATTGGAAAATAACGGTATTGAATTCTTTTTACAGGCATTTCCTGTCTCAAAAAAGAATTTTACATGGAAAACCAGCATGAATATTTCTCACAATAAAACAATAATAAATGATTTAGGTCAATTTTTTGATGAAGGAGCAATCAGAAAAGAAGGTAATATTTCAGGAAGAGGAATGGTTGGTGAAGAAAACTATGTAATAGGATTAATAGAAGGAGAAACATTTGGAGCTTATTATTTACCGATTTTTGTAAAAATTCAGGATGGTAAGTTTATTTATAAATCGAAAACTGGTGGATATACTGAAAATATTACTGATGCACAAAGAGAAATAGTTGGGAATGCATTACCTGATATTGAATTAGGCTGGACTAATTCGATAACTTTATTTAAAAACTGGAATTTGGATTTTTCATTCCGAGCTATGTTAGGAAATGATATTTACAATGCTACGCAAATGTTTTTCGACAATCCTCAAATTTTACCAACACTTAATGCAAATCAGGCTGCAATTGATTGGTATAATCAGGGAAGAACTTCAGGATCATCTATTGCTGACATTTATGTTGAAAATGCATCTTTTTTAAGATTGGATTATGTTTCATTAGGATACAATTTCAAATTCAAAAAATCAAATATGTTTAAAAACCTAATAATTTATGCATCTTCAAATAACTTATTTATTATCACAGGCTATTCAGGAGTAGATCCCGAAACCAAAATTGATGGATTAAATTTTGGAATTGATCAATATAATTTATATCCTAAAACAAGAACATTTACATTTGGAATTAAAGGAACCTTATAAATATCGTAATATGAAAAAATTATATATATATACAATAGTAATCATAGTAAGCTTTTTTGCTTCTTGTACAAAACTTGATGAAGAATTATATGATAAGATCCCTAATGATATTTTCCCAGAGAATAGCTTGCAATTATCATCAATACCAGTTACTTGTTACGCTCAATTACAGCCATTTGCAGATGATGAAGGTTGGTGGTTATTAGCGCAGGAAATATCGTCAGATGAAATCTGTGGTCCAACCCGCGGTGCGGATTGGGCAGATGGTGGTAAATGGGTAAATATGTATAAACATACATGGACTAATGATGATGAGGGGGTAAATCGTATGTGGGAAAAAATGTGGACTGCAATTACCACTTGTAATGAAAAAATTGATTTTTTACGACAAATACCAGAAACAGAAAATCTTAAAATAAAAATAAAAGAAATTGAAGTTTTGCGTTCATTCTATTATTATTTATTAATGGATAATTATGGTTCTACTCCTTATCTAACAAGTGCTGCAAATGCTCCAGCAAAACCATACAAGATTGCCAGAGCAGCAATTTTTGATAGCTTGGTTAATACTGTAAAGAATAACCTTCCATATTTAAAACCTATTGACAGAAAATACATGGTAACCAAATATGTTGGATATGCTTTAATGGCTAAATTATATCTGAATGCAGGGACCTATCGTGGTATTCCCAACACCAATGCAGAATGGGCTTTAGCTGAAAAATACTGCGATAGTGTTATTGCCGGACCTTATACATTAGAATCTGATTTATTAGCACCTTTTAAAGTTAATAATGAAAATTCATCTGAAATAATTTTTAGTATTCCATATGATGAAAATACATTTAAAGGATTCAGATTACATATGAGAACTTTACATTATCAGCATAATATGAAATATAATATGCCTGTAGGACCTTGGAATGGTTTTGCAGTAACTCCAACTCATTTTGACACATATGAAGCGAACGATATCAGAAAAACTGCTTATCATATTTATGGTATTCAAAAAGATACCAAAGGAAATGTGATTCAGGATGCTGAAACTCATAAGGATTTGGATATTGATCCACATTTACCTAATCTGGTAATGGCAGCTGCTACACATACTCCATTTCAAATCAGATGCACAGGTGCTAGAGTTGGAAAATATGAAATAAAAATGGGTACCAAGGAAAACCTAAGCAATGACTTTCCATTATTCAGATTAACAGATTTTTATCTAATGAAAGCAGAAGCATTAATCCGTCAGGGTGGTAATGGCGATCAATGGATAAATCCTATTCGTCAAAGAGCTGGTGTAAGTGCATGGACTGGTACTACTTTAGATCAACTACTAGCAGAAAGAGGCCGTGAGTTATACTGCGAAGGTCATCGTCGTCAGGATTTAATCAGATTTGGCAAATTTGAAGAAGCAAGATGGGAAAAACCAGCAACGACAAGTACCAATATTTTCCCCATTCCAAAATGGGCAACAGATGCAAATCCAAATTTATTAATCAATAAATAAAACAAACGGATTCGTTTACTAATCAATATATTATTAATTTAAATTAAAAACAAACATGAACAAACTTAGAAAAATGTTTAAAATGGCAGCAATTATGTTACTTGCTGTAGTAACAATGACTGCTTGTAGTGATGATGATCCTGTAACACCACCAACCGAAGTGATTTTGGATGGTTTGTATGTTAGCGGAGGTGCAACAGCTTATGCAACATTAAATGCAAAAGCAATGATGAAAAAAACACGTAATGAAGTTACTCAAACCGAAAGAGCTACATTATATGAACTTTACATTCCTTTAAAAGCTGGTGCAGCTGGTTTTAATATCACTAAAGTTGCCGGTTCAGTTCAAACTGTTTATGGACCAGTAACAGCTAATTGGGCTGAAATTACTCAAGGAACAAATGATGAACCAAAAGTTCCATTCCAAAGAGGTGTTGTTGCAGCAAATTCAAACAAATTCACTGTTCCTGCTGATGGAATGTATCATGTTGTAATTGACATGGAAATCATGAAAGCTGTTGTAGCACGTGTACAATGGGGTGTAATTGGTGCAGCTACTCCAAGTGGTTGGGGTGGTTCTTTACAATTAGATGAATCAGCTTTTAATCAAACTGCAATGACATGGACTAAATCAAACGTTGAATTACGTGGTGGTGATTGGAAATTCCGTTATTCAAATGGCTGGAAAATTGAATTGGATACCGTTCTTGATTTAGGTGGTGGTAAAAAAGGTGTAAAAGTAAATACCAATTTTGGTGGTGCTATCAGTGCTTTGGTTCCTGGTGGAGACAATATGGTTAACTCTGCTCCTGGTATTTATACTATTTCGTTAGCTTATACATTAGGTACTGGTTACGTAGCTACTGTTACAAAAACTGGTGATTTACCATTAACAAACTGGACTGGCGTACAATGTGATGCAGTAGGTACAGGTGTTAGTATTGACAATGCAAGTTCTATTGTAGATCCAAGTTCATGGAACTGGGGTAGAGTAATGTTAGCTGATAACGGTGCTGTTCCAACCAAACTTGGTGATAAATACACTTGGACTTGGACAAACATTGTTCTGGAAGCTAATCAAGGATTTAAATTAAGAACCAAAAACGGTGTTGCTCCTCCATCTGGTGGTGCTAACTTCGACGCAGGTTTCTCTGCTGTAAATGTTGCTGCAAGTTCTCCTAAGGTTATTGATATGAGTGGTAACTTAGCTGTTAATGCTAAAGGTACTTTCACTATCAAATTAGAAATTGATGCTGCTAACAGCGATGCTAAGAAAATTATTATTACTGAATAATTCTATTTAAATTTTACAAAAGGCTATCCAATTTTAGGATAGCCTTTTTTTTAAAACAAAGTTCGATTTACTTAATTATTTGTATATGAAAAAGCTAATTTTAATAAGCATTTATATTGTTTTTCTTGGATTTTCATCCTATTCACAAAATATTATTAAAAAAATTGAACCTTCAAACTGGTGGGTTGGAATGAACGATAATAATTTACAATTATTGATTTATGGAACAAATATTGCCAGCTTAAAAGCAGTTAGCGATAATAAAGATTTTCAGATAATTAAACAACATACTACAGAAAACCCAAACTATTTATTTCTGGACATTGAAATTAGTAAAGAAGCTAAAGCAGCAAAATATGAAATAAAATTCTTTGCAAATAACAAGATTAAAACCAAACATTTATACGAATTAAAAGAACGAAATCCAAATTCCAAATCAAGAAAAGGATTTGATAATTCAGATGCTATCTACTTATTAATGCCCGACAGATTTGCAAATGGCAATGTCCTTAACGACCACATCAAAGGCATGCCAGATTCTTTAAATCGAAACGAAAAAGATGCCCGTCATGGTGGAGATATTCAGGGCATAATCAATCATCTGGATTATATAAAAAATCTGGGAATGACTGCAATTTGGATATGCCCGGTCCTTGAAAACAATATGCCTAAATACTCTTATCATGGCTATGCAACAACAGATTTTTATAAAGTTGACCCACGCTATGGAAGCAATGAAGAATACAAAAATCTGATAGAACAAAGCCACAACAATGGAATGAAAGTAATTATGGATATGATATTTAATCATTGTGGATTAAATCATTGGTGGATAAAAGATTTACCCTCAAAAGACTGGATTCATCAGTTTGAAAAATTTACCAGAACAAATTATAGAAGCGAAACCATTATGGATCCTTATGCTTCTGATTTCGATAAAGATTTATTTTCAGATGCTTGGTTCGATACTTCGATGCCCGATTTGAATCAAAAAAATCTTTTTTTAGCTAATTATCTGATACAAAACAGTATTTGGTGGATTGAATATTCTGGTATCGATGGAATTAGAATGGATACTTATCCTTATTCTGATCAGAATTTTATGAAAAACTGGATGCACAGAATTAATACAGAATATCCTAATTTTAATGTAGTAGGTGAAACCTGGCTTCAAAGAGAATCGCATACAGCTTGGTTTCAGTCTGATACCTATCCGAATAAAAAGGAAAATACCAACCTGAAATATGTAACTGATTTCCCTCTTCAATCGGCTATGGTTAATGCATTTAGCGAAAATGACGGATGGAGTGAAGGCTTAGCTCGTTTGTATTATGTACTTGCTCAGGATTTTTTATATTCTGATGCTTTTAAAACTGTAATTTTTGCTGATAATCATGATGTCTCAAGATATTTTTCATCCATAAATCAGGATTTGGATAAATGGAAAATGGCAATGGGCTATATGCTCACAACCAGAGGAGTTCCAATGATATTTTATGGTACTGAAATTTTGATGACAGGTACTAAAGATCAAGGTGATGGATTTATCAGAAAGGATTTTCCGGGTGGTTGGAAAGATGATAAAGTAAATGCTTTTACGAAAGAAGGCAGAACAGAAAAGGAGAATATTGCATTTGATTATCTTCAAAAACTATTGCATTATCGCCAAAATCATAAAGCATTACATAATGGAAAACTAACTCATTACTTCCCTACCGATGGTACTTATGTGTATTTCAGAAGTAACGAAAATGAAAATATTATGATTATTATGAATAATAATAATCAGGATGTAAATCTTGATCTGGCAAGATTCCATGAATCAATCAGAAACTCAAAATCAGGAATTGATATAGTCACTAATAAAGAAATTCCTATTGGTAAATCTTTATCTATCAATAAAAAATCAATTTTAATACTTGAATTAAAATAATATTTTTAAATATGAACAAATTAAAATTCAGTTTTTTAGTATTTTTATTTCTATATTGTTTTTCAGCTTTTTCACAGGATAAAGCTATTTTTAATAATGAGCAAACAGGCAAACAAATCGGAAGTGTCTGGCTCGATTATGGCAATACAACGATTTATTTATCAGATTTTATTAATGATTGCACTAAAATTGATTCAGTTACTGCCGAAAGTCGCAAATGGAAATTAGCTGCTGATAAAAAAACTTTTGAGTTTACTCCATCAAAATCGGGTAAACGTATTATCGAATTAAAAATTTGGAACAGAGGCAATGCAACTTCTCTGATACTTAAAAAATCTCCCAAGGTTGCCTTCAATTATATGTATGAAGACCGCAGTGGTAAGGTTGGGAAAGTAGAAATGTCGGGAGAATTTAATGGCTGGACTCCATCCAAAACCAGTTTGAGCAAAAGCAATGGCTTATGGCAAACACAACTGATACTCAGCCCCGGTGAATATCAATATCAGTTGGTTGTAGATGGAAATTATATGCTTGACCCTGCAAATACAAAAAAAGTCAGCAACAATATGGGTGGATTTAATTCGCTGATTACTGTTGGAAATGAAACAAAGAATGAAGTTCCTCAGTTGATTACAAAATCATTCACAGATAAAGAGATAAAGATTGATATAAAAAATCAGATTGACGAAATTATTATACTTTGGCAAAATATCAGATTAAAAAATACTGACTATAAAGTTGAAAAAGGTGTATTGACAATTAATATTCCTGAATTTTCAAAGACTAAAAACAAATCATATTTATTCATATTGGCATCAAATAAGTCAGGTATTTCCAATGATTTGTTAATTCCGCTCCAGCATAATAATGTAATTTCTGAATCATATCAACTGGAGCGTACTGATGACTTTAGTAAAATAATTTACAATGTTTTTGTAGATAGGTTTTATAATGGCTACAAAACCAACGATCGTCCGGTGAAGGATAGCCTTATATTGCCAAGAGCCAATTATTTGGGTGGAGATATAAAAGGCATTGAACAAAAAATTAATGAAAATTATTTTAATGATTTAGGTGTAAATACACTTTGGCTTTCACCACTGGTAAAAAATCCTGAAACTGCTTTTGGTGAATGGAAAAAGCCTTATTCCAAGTTTTCTGCTTATCATGGTTATTGGCCTATTTCGTTTACCGAAATGGATAACAGATTAGGTAAAAGTGCGGAATTCAAATCTATGGTTGAAAGCGGGCATAAAAAAAATCTGAATACACTGCTCGACTTTGTTGCTCATCATGTTCATGAACAACATCCGGTGTATAAACAGCATCCCGATTGGACAACAAGTTTATACTTGCCTGATGGTTCTTTAAATACCGAAAGATGGGACGAATACAGATTAACTACCTGGTTTGATGTTTTTCTGCCTACTCTTGATCTGGCTAAACCTCAGGTTGCAGAGATGCTGGCTGATTCTGCACTTTGGTGGATAAAGGAATATAATCTGGATGGTTTCAGGCACGATGCTACCAAACATGTTCCATTAAATTTCTGGAGAACCTTAACAGAAAAAATCAAGACTGAAGTTGAAACAAAAGAAAATCGTCCGATTTATCAGGTTGGGGAAACTTACGGAAGTGTTGAACTGATTGGTAGTTATTTGGGTATTGGAATGCTCGACGGGCAATTTGATTTTAATGTTTATGATGCTGCTTTGGGTGCATTTGCACGTGGTGATGATTTTAAAATGTTGAAATATCGTTTGAACGAAAGCTTGAATAATTATGGATTTCATAATAAAATGTGTTATATAACCGGAAATCAGGATAGAGGTAGATTTATATCTTATGCCGGAGGTTCTCTGAAATTTGAAGAAAATGCCAAAGAAGCTGGTTGGACCAGAGAAATTGGTGTGGGCGATCCTATTGCTTATAAAAAACTTGATATGCTAATGGCATTTAATTTGACAATACCCGGATTGCCGGTGATTTATTATGGTGATGAATTCGGGATGCCCGGTGGTAACGATCCTGACTCAAGAAGGATGATGCGCTTTGGTAATGAGCTTAATAATAATGAAGTTCGTACCTTGCAAATGACAAAAAAACTGACCCAACTGCGAAGAAATAATATGGCTTTCTTGTACGGCGATTTTATTTGGTTGGAAAATTCTCAGAATTTGATGGTGTATGTACGAAAGTATTTCAACAAGACTGCAATTGTGCTTTTTAATAATACAACTAATCCACAGACATACAAAATTGAGAAAAGCGAAATGATAAATCCAAAAGTTTTCAGACCTAATTTCGGGAATTCTCTTAATTTTGCAGGTGAAAATGCTGAGGTTGAATTAAAACCTATGTCGTTTGAAGTATTAACAAATGAACTTTAATAATAATATATTATGAGGAAATTTTTAGTTTTAATAATTATTGGTGTTGCATTAATTGGTATAAATCCTGTTAATGCTCAAAAAAAAACAAATTCTAAACCAGAGAATACCATGAAAGTAGTTCATCCTGAATGGAGCAAAAACGCAAATATTTACGAAGTTAATATTCGTCAGTTTACCAAAGAAGGTAATTTTAAAGCATTTGAAGAACATATCGACCGTTTGCATCAAATGGGTGTTGATATTCTTTGGCTGATGCCTATAAATCCGATTGGACAAAAAAACAGAAAAGGAACTTTGGGTTCTTATTATTCAATAAGCGATTATAATCGGGTAAATCCTGAGTTTGGTACACTTGAAGATTTTAAATCGATTGTAAAGAAAGCTCATTCGTTGGGAATGCACGTTATTATTGATTGGGTTGCCAATCATTCGGCATGGGACAACCATTGGACAAGCGAACATCCGGATTATTACAAACAGGATAGCTTAGGTAATTTTATTTCGCCATTCGATTGGACTGATGTAATTTCGCTTAATTACAAAAACAAAGAACTCCGCAAGGAAATGATTGAAGTTATGAAATATTGGATAACTGAGTGTGATATTGATGGTTTCAGATGCGATGTTGCCGAAATGGTTCCGGTTGATTTTTGGAACCAAGCCAGAGTTGAGTTAGATAAAACAAAAAAAGTTTTTATGCTTGCCGAAGCCGAAGTGCCGGTTCAGCACAAAAAAGCTTTTGATATGTCGTATGCCTGGGAATTGCATCATATTATGAATAAAATAGCTCAAGGTAAGCAGGGTGCTCACGATTTGGATAAATATCTGTTAAAACAGGATACTTTGTTTAAGGCTGACGATTACAGAATGATTTTTATTGATAATCATGATGAAAACTCGTGGAATGGTACTGTTGAAAAACGAATGGGTGAAGCTGCTCAGACTTTTGCCGTTTTATCGACTACATTACCGGGTATGATTTTGTTATACAATGGTCAGGAATCGGGTTTGAACAAAAGTTTGGCTTTCTTTGAGAAAGATGAGATTAAATGGGGCGATTATCCTTTACAGGATTTTTACAGCAAACTTTTAAAACTTAAAACCGACAATAAAGCTTTATGGAATGGAAACTTTGGTGGAAAATACAAAAGATTACTCAGCGACAAAACCAATTTGATATTTGCTTTTAGCCGTACTAAAGATGAAAATAAAGTAATATATATTGCCAATCTGAGCAATCAACCTATTGAAACTACTGTTGATTTTAAAGGAAACGAAGGTGAATATACCGATTGGTTTGCTGCAACAAAGCAGGGTTTGAAAGGCAAAATTACTTTTAAACTTAAAGCATGGGAATACAAGGTTTTTGTAAAATAATGATTTCAGGAATTATTATATAATTATCAGAAAAGCCGATAGATCACATTTAATCTATCGGCTTTTTTATTAAAATCTCTCTGTAAGTTAATTAATGAGAGGGCAGTTTGCTTAATATAAATAATTCGTTGTCTCTGGTAAATTTATATTGTTTTTTTTAGCAAAATAATAAATTTTCTTATAAAGAATTACATAATCATTCTTTGATCTCATATTTGAAAATTCTGAAATAAGTAAGTCTTTGTCGATTGCTGAAATGTACGGTGTTAATATTTTTATATGTTGGTCAAACCTGTCAATAGTATTAATTTTTAAAAAGCTAAATGATATAAAAACTGAAACTATAAATAATAATGCTAAACTTCCTATTGTTTTAAATATTTTATTTGCCAAAATAGTTACTTTACTTTTACTAGACTCATTATTATTGATTTTTTTCTTTATTGGTTTTTTATCGGAGATTTTTTTCTTGGTAATTACATCTCTTATTATTAAGATTGTTGTAAAACTAATCAATGCTACGACAATAATCATTAGACTAGTAAAAGCAAAGTCTGTTTTTCCCAATGCAATTTCAGTATATAATCTGTCCTGCATAGATGAAGAACAAAATTTGAAAAGGAATATAAAAATTCTTGAGGATAAGGAAATAATTGGATCAAGCAAGTATAAAAAAACAATTGTAGCTATAATGCTACTGGTTACTCCTATGATTATTGATTTTTTAGTCGACGAATTATTTGTTGGTGTATTTTCTTGATTATTATTCATATTGGTTGAGAATTTATTAGTATTTGTGATTACAATACCGCTAACTTATTTCCTGTTAAACCTTTTGTTTATTATTATCCTGCAAATATACATTAATTCTGAAAAACAAAAAACCCTCCGTCAAATTTAATTATGCCGGAGGGTATTTGTTTTTTATTGTTTATACCAGCACTATTTCTACTTCGGCTGCTATGGTTTCTTTGTTTACAAATATCAGAAACTTATTGGCGGGGGCGCCAAGGTCGGCGGCTGATATTTCGAGCTGATCGGCAGCGGCTATTTCTATAAGCGTGGCTGGCTCGGCAGCATCGGCTGTGGTGGCTGCATAGCAATAAATGCTTTTGTCGCCATTATTGCTTATAAGCAAAATATCATCTACAGAATAGCTAATATCGGCTACTTTTTTGCTTTGTGCCGGTATGTCGAGAATATAGCCCTGTTCGTTATTATCCTGCTTTTTTGGCGCACGCAACAAACGGAAAATAAAGTAATTTTTTACTACTGATGTATCATCAATAAATATATCAGTAAGATTTAATAGATTGCTAAACAACATTATACCCAATAAACGATAGGCATCTTCGAGTTCTTTTGAAACTGTATCTATTGTATCCTGACTTATTTGTTTGGTTTCGTGTGTACTGTTTAATGTTGCTTCAAAATCAAACACTTCGGTGTACAATGTTTGCAAATCGGGATAATTATTAAGCTCTTTTCTGAAAGCTGCAATTTTTACTTTTATCTGTTCCTGACTGCCTTTATACAAATCGGCTCTGCCATTGGGCAATAGCTTATTGTAGGTAGAAGTTCCTTCTTCGAACAGACCGGTAATGGTATGATTCCATTTTTTTACCCTATTGGGCATTTTGGCTTTTAGCTCAGCAAAATCCTGTGTACTTCCTTTAGATTGTGCTTTGATATTAAGCCAGTTTGAATACTTTTCGCTATAGTTTTCTACTACCGGTTCGGTAAGTAAAAAGCGATCTTTTACTTTTACATTTGCCTGATTGGTTTTTAACACTATCAGATTGAATTTACCCTGCTCGAGCATGTTTGAATAGCTGCGACCTAAACCCAAAAAAAACGGATTAACAAGTCTGTAATACTCTTTTTCCTCCATATGAAAAATATTTTTAAAAGGTTATTTAATGTTTGTTAATGTTAAATTAACGCTTCAAAAATAAAAATATTATTTCAAACAAAAAAATATATTTATAAAATATTTATTACATAACATCAATATTATTATTTCATTGTTTCAATAAATATTGTACTTAAATTATACTAATACTTGTTATATGCAAAACATTTGTGATTTGCTTTTGCGTTTTTTATGTTGTTTATCAATATTGTCTGATCATTGCTGTGTTTAACAATGATATTTAATCATTATATTATTTTATCTGATTTATTTCAATCTGTTTTTATTAAATAGTTTGTTGTATCAGGCATTTAATATTTTTAATATGTTAAAATATGAATTGCAACATATAAATATCTATTTAAATATATAAAAACAAACGTTTCAGGTCGTGTATCAAACTCTACACATATTAAGACGTGCGTTTCAGGCTATGTATCAAACTCTACACATATTAAGACGTGCGTTTCAGGCCATGTATCAAACTCTACACATATTAAAACGCGTGTTTTAGGTTATGTATCAAACTCTACATATATTAAAACGCGTGTTTCAGGTCGTGTATCAAACTCTACACATATTAAAACGTGCGTTTCAGGTCGTGTATCAAACTCTACACATATTAAAGCGTGCGTTTCAGATCGTGTAATAAATTTTACACGTACTAAATCAAAAAATTAAATGGTTAAATTAATTGATAATGTTATCAAAAATGGCGATTGAGTATATTTACTGATTTGGTAGGGGTGGGAGTGGGGTGTTTTTAGATTTTGTATTATATTGCGAAAATTCAGTAAGAATCTTTCCAATAAGAAAGTAAATTTAAGATTAACTCGAAGAGTTTAATATACATAACCCCCAATATTATTGGGGGAAAGAAAGTAAATACAACCATATGTCTTTAGGGTTGAATTATTTATTTGATAGTTCAACCCTAAAGGGTTGTAGCTTATAAATAGTTTCATAACCCCCAATAATATTGGGGGTTATGAGAATTCAGTCCTACGGACTGTTTTGTTGCAATATTCATTTTTCTACATTGTTTTTAAACAGAACTAAAATCAATTGCTATGCTACGTATCATCAAAAATGTTAATTATTCAAATTTAAGGATTTTCATTTTTTTAATAAGCTATTATTATTTAATTTTGTTATTAAATAAGATTATAATTCAATTTTTTGAACTTTAAACTAATAAAGTAAAAAGCTGTTTGTAAAAATTAATACAATGAACATGCACGAATTCAGCAACAAACTATATAGCCTCTGGCAACAGATATACGGCAATGCCGATAAAGAAATCTTCGATAATTTTGTGTCGGAAATAGAAGATTTCAAACAGAATAATCAGCTTATTTCTAATGAAAGCGAATGGTATAAAGACGTTAGCGTTTATTCATTATATGTCGATTTGTTCAACAAAGATTTCAGAGGATTGATAGCTAAACTCGATTATCTTTCCGATTTGGGTGTAAGCTGTTTGTGGCTCTTGCCCATTTTAGATTCGCCAATGCGCGATGCCGGTTTCGATATCAAAAACTATCAGAAAGTACGCCCCGATTTGTTGGGAGCCGTTTCTGAGGATGGCACCGATAGTTTTGAGTTATTTCTGCGTAAAGCCAAAGAAAAAAACATCAAAGTAATATTCGATATTGCCATCAATCATACTTCCGAAGAACATCACTGGTTTCAGGAAGCTAAAAAATCTATCGGCAATCCTTACCGCAACTATTATATCTGGAATAACGACACTGAAAAATACAAAGATGCCCGCATTATATTTTATGGTATAGAAGAAAGCAACTGGCAACGCAGCGGCGACCAGTATTTCTTTCATCGTTTCTTCGATTTTCAGCCCGATTTAAACTATCGCAACCCCATGGTTCTGATAGAAATGTGTCGCAACTTTTTGTATTGGCTCACCAAAGGTGTTGATGGTTTCCGTGCCGATGCCATCCCTTATTTGTGGAAAGAAGAAGGAACCGATTGCGAAAATCTGCCACTTACTCATGTTATCGTAAAGCTTTTCCGTTTGGTACTCGATTATGTAAAGCCCAATACACTACTGCTTGCCGAAGCCTGCCAGCGACCCAAAGAGGTTGTTAAATATTTTGGCGATGGCGACGAGTGTCATGCAGGATATCATTTCCCGCTGATGCCGCAGATATACAAAGCGCTTGCCATGCAGAGCAAAGAACCTGTTATTAATGTATTGCACAGCAGCATTACACCTCAGATACCACAAAGTAGCCAATGGTTCACCTTTTTGCGTTGCCACGATGAGCTGAGTCTCGAACTTACTTATGTTTCTGAAGACGACCGCAAATACATTCACGACAACTACTGCAAACAAAGCCAATGGGATTTCCGTTTGGGGCAGGGTATATCGGCTCGTTTGGCCGAACTGATGGATAGAAATCCTGAAAAGATAGCACTGGCTTTTTCGGTAATGCACACACTTCCGGGTACTCCCATTATTTATTATGGCGACGAATACGGTAAACTAAATGATGAAAATTATTATAAAGAAACCATTAAAATAGTTGGTAAAGACGATACCCGTTTTCTGGTGAGAGGACGTATAGATTGGGATGAACTTTCAACTAAGCTCAATGATAAAAATTCTTATGAATCTACAGTTTATAATGCATTAAAAAATCAGATTTGCACCCGCAGCCAGCACAAAACTTTTGGCAGAGGCGATTTGGTTTGGATAAATGCCTGCGACAACAACAATGTCGAAATTAAATCGGTATTAATGTTCGAGCGAAATTATAAAGATGAAAAACTTTTGATAATTCATAACCTTTCAGATAAAGACCAAAGCATAAAGTTCGATTATAAAACCACTTCAAAAACCGACCTTTTGGGTCATGAAATTAAACAAAACAATAACTCCATGCAGCTAAAAGCTTATGGTACTTATTGGATTAAAATAAACTAAAAAACAAAAAAGCAATGCAAAATAAATATCCGTTTGATGCAGTAATATTTGATTTGGATGGAGTGATAACCAAAACTGCATTGGTTCACAGCAGAGCATGGAAAGACATGTTCGATTCATTTCTGAAAGAAAGAGAACAAAAATACAATGAGAAATTCGTAGAATTTACTCACGAAAATGATTATCTGCCTTATGTTGATGGCAAACCACGCTATCAGGGTGTTAATTCGTTTTTGCAATCGCGCAGTATCAATATTCCATTTGGCGATACAGATGATAAACCCGAAATGGAAACCGTATGCGGACTGGGCAATCGTAAAAATATTTTCTTTAATCAAATTCTCGAAAATGATGGAGTAGAAGCCTATGATTCTACCGTAAAACTTATTCATGAACTTATTGAAAAAGGAATAAAAGTAGGTGTTGCATCATCCTCTAAAAATTGCAAAGTAGTTTTAACTGCTGCTAATTTGTTGCAATACTTCGAAACCCGTGTTGATGGTGAAGTATCAGCCGAAATCGGATTAAAAGGCAAACCCGAACCTGATATTTTTACAACAGCTGCCGATAATCTGGGCGTTGCCTACGACAGAGCCGTTGTGGTTGAAGATGCCATTTCGGGTGTACAAGCCGGAAAAAAAGGAAACTTCGGGTTGGTATTGGGTATAGCCCGCGAAGAAAACAAACAGGAATTATTGGCAAATGGTGCTGATATTGTTGTGGAAGACATAGAAGAAATTGGGTTTGAAGGAATACTTAAATGGTTTGAAGAAGGAAAAGAAGAAGACAACTGGTCGCTTACCTATCACGATTACGATACAGCAAAAGAACGTTCCCGCGAATCATTACTTACTGTCGGCAATGGTTATTTTGGTATCCGTGGAGCTATGGAAGAAACTACAGCCAATAAGTTCAACTATCCGGGCACATATATGGCAGGGCTTTATAATACTTTGGTTTCAAAAGTTGCTGACCGCGAAATTGAAAACGAAGATTTTGTAAATGCGATTAATTGTATTCCTTTTACATTCAAAATAGATGAAGGCGAATATCTTGATATTAATAAAACCAATATCGTATCTATCAAACGTCATCTCGATTTCAAATCGGGTTTACTTCGTAGAGAATTACTTGTAAAAGATGAAAAGAACAGAATAACACTGATAACATCTTTCCGTTTCGTTAGCATGAATGATGAAAATCTGGCTGGGTTTGAGTATAAAATCGAACCACAAAACTATGCTGCTAATATTACTGTAAAAGCAAGTCTTACAGCCAATCATCTCAATGCCGGAGTAGCCCGCTACAACGACCTGAATCAGCATCATCTCGAATCAGTATCCGAAAAGAGTGAGGATAATATGTTGTTTTTGGCTGCTAAAACCACACAATCAGATATTCTCATTTCTGCTAATGCCAGAATTAATGTTTATCACGAAGGTTTTGAGCAGAAAGTTACTTATAAGAATCACACAGAAAAAGCGGTGGCTTCAACCGAATTTTCTTATCAACTGGCAGCAACCGAATGTTTAATCGTTCAGAAAATTGTAGCAATAAAGCAGTGGCAAACTGCCGATTTGCATGAAGCCGAAGAATTCGGTATTCTTAAGTTGTCTAAAGTTTTCGATTTCGATCATATCATAGTTGATTCTGCCATCGAATGGCGTAAAATATGGCAAAAGGTTGACATCAAAATTGAAGGCGATCGTTTAACACAGAAAATGCTACGCTTACATTTGTTCCATTTAATGTCAACAACTTCGCCTCACAACGAGCATCTCGATTTCAGTATTCCTGCCCGTGGTTTGCATGGTGAAGCTTATCGCGGACATATTTTCTGGGACGAAATGTTTATTTTGCCCGTTTACTTTATTCATTATAAAGAAATAGCAAAATCAGTTCTGATGTATCGCTATCGCCGTTTGGATGAAGCCAGAAAATATGCTTTAGAAAATGGCTATAAAGGAGCAATGTTTCCTTGGCAAAGCGGAAGTTCGGGCAAGGAAGAAACCCAGAAATATCATCTCAATCCGGCAAACGGCGAATGGGGCGATGATCATAGTTGTCTGCAACGCCATGTTTCATTGGCTATTGCTTATAATATTATTCAGTATCACCATATAAATCATGATGAAGATTTTATGCTGAAATATGGTGCTGAAATGCTGATAGAAATTTGCCGTTTCTGGGAAAGCAAAGCCAAACTAAATGAAACTACAAGACGCTATACGATTGATAAAGTAATGGGTCCTGATGAATTTCATGAAATGTATCCCAATGCCGAGGATGGCGGTTTGCGCGACAATGCATATACCAATGTAATGACAATATGGATGTTCGGCAAAACGATTTCGTATTTCAGATCGCTTAGCGATGCTAAAAAGGATTTCCTTTGCCAGAAATTGAATTTTACTGAACAGGAAATAGACAAATGGAAAGATATTTCAGAAAAGCTAAATCTGGTAATTTCCGGCGATGGAATTATTTCTCAGTATGATGGATATTTTAATCTGAAAGAACTGGATTGGGAAGGCTATAAAAAGAAATACGGTAATATATACAGAATGGACCGTATTCTGAAAGCCGAAAATCTTTCACCTGATGAGTACAAAGTTGCAAAACAAGCAGATACTTTAATGTTGTTTTATAACCTAAATCCTGAAGAAGTAACCAATATCATCAGTAAATTGGGATACCGTCTTCCAAAAGATTATATATTACGCAATTTGAAGTATTATCTCCAACGAACCTCGCATGGCAGCACTTTAAGTCGTGTAGTGCATTCATATCTGGCAAATCAGATAAATGAATCCGAATTGGGTTGGTCAATGTTTCGTGATGCAGTTACCAGCGATTATTCCGATATTCAGGGCGGAACCACAGCCGAAGGCATACACACCGGCGTTATGGCGGGTACAGTTTGGATTACATTATCAACGTATGCCGGAATTGATTTGAAGGGAAAAGTACTGAAAATTAAACCTAATTTGCCATCATCATGGAAAAGTCTCAAATTCGGATTTAATTTTAAAGGCGATAACTTTGAATGCAGGATTTCTAATGGTGAAATTAGTATATTTGCAAATTCGGAAAAAGGTTTTGTTGATATTATTCTAAATGACAAAAAACAAAGAATAATTACACGACACTGGATAACTTTAAAATATTAGAAAATAAGATTTTATAATTAAAACACACATTATATGTTAGGAGATGTATTATTAATTGATGACAAACACAGAGTTGCCGGAGAAATTATTATACAGGAAATTCTGAAACGAAGAAAAAATAAGTTTACTGTTGCTATTTCAGGTGAATCAGGAACAGGAAAAACCGAACTGGCTCATGTAATTGCAAAAGGATTAAGAAAACATGGTATTTTTGCCAAACCAATTCATATTGATAACTATTACAATACTTTGCCTTTAGAAAGAACGGATTATCGTCAGAAAAACGGTATTGAAAATGTGGTAGGTTATAATGAATATGATTGGGATACGATTTATCGCAATATCAACGATTTTAAGGAAGGCAACAAATCTACCATGCCATGTGTGGATTTGGTTACTGAACAGGTTGATACCCTTATAACTGATTTTAAAGATGTTGATATGCTGATAATAGATGGATTATATGCCATGAAAACAGATCATATTGATTTAAAAATCTTTATCGACATTACTTATCACGATACTGGCAAAGCTCAGTTATTAAGAGGAAAAGAACCTCAGAATGAATATCGTATGAAAGTACTTTTGCAGGAACATAAAATGGTAAGTTCATTAAAAGAATTGGCTGATATCATTATAAAAAAAGATTATAATGTCGAAATCCTTTAAATAATTAAATAAGAGCTTTAAAATTTTCTTTAAAGCTCTTGTTTTTACATATTGAAGAATTTATTAACACAATTGAAAATGAATAAAATATGTATTATTTTTGTTATATTGCTGTTGCAATTAACAAAAGTAAATGCCCAAAATGATTCAACTATAAACGATAGCCTTACAAGAAATGCATTAAAAGTATTTATGGATATTGGCAATTGCAATAATTGCGATTATTCATTTATTCGCAAAGAAATAAACTATGTAAATTATGTTAGAGAACCTGCCGAATCTCAGGTGCATATTATTGTTGTTGAAACCTATACCGGTTCCGGAGGTAAAGAGTTTAATCTGATGTTTCTTGGAAAAAACGAGTTTCTTGGAAGGAATGACACGCTGAAAACTGCAACGGCCGTTACAAATACTGCTGATGAAAATAGGATTGAAATCGTTAGAAATCTTAAAATGGGATTGATGCAGTATGCAATGAAAACTTCAAGTAATCAGATGATTGAAATTAGTTCTAAACAAGAAAACTCCGATAATGAAAAAGTAGAAGACAAATGGAAGAGTTGGGTTTATAACCTTAGTTTATCAGGTTGGGGCAATGGTGAGAAAAATTATAATCAGTTGCAATTATGGTATTCAGCATCTGCAAGTAAAGTTACTCCGAAATTAAAAATCAGTTTTTATGCCAGTGGTTTTTACAAAGAATCAAAAT
>JAHEYQ010000100.1 GCA_023251515.1 Bacteroidales bacterium | reverse complement strand
CTTATGGCCTCTTTAAAATCTCTTCCGTAGGTAAAACCCATTTGTTTGGCTTCATCGGCGGTAATTTTATTCGAAAATCCAAAAAAGAAAGCTTTCGAGAAATCACCAAAGTCTTTAAAACCGCCATCAGTGGCATAAAAATATAATTTGGTAGCATTATCGTATTTGGAAATGTCAAAGTCTTCGGGAATAAAGTTTTTGTATTTGTCAAGTTTTGATTTAAAATCATCGTAATTATCCGTAAACCCGAGTTTCTGTGCTTTTTTAAACGCATTTCTGTCGGAAATACCCGATGATTTAAACTCGATAAATTCTTTGTAATCAACATATCCGCCTTGCTTGGCTTCGTAAAACTCTTCGGGATTTTCAAAACCTTTATCATAAGCTTCTTCATAATCATCAATGCTTTGAAAGGTTTTTCCACTAATTTTGTATTCAATGCCATCGTGTATCAGTAAAAAATCACGATTAATAAATTCAGATTCATTTGTTTCTTTTACAAAAACAATAGTCTGTTTTAATAAATCTGTCAGTTTAATAAAATCTTTAATACTGATTAATTCTACTTTTTTAAAACCATCTGATTGAATGATTTTGAAATGTTCTAATTTTAGTTTTTGCATAATTTAAAAGGTGTTTATTTTGTTATTTTATTTAAGTCGTTAAATTGTAGATAAAAAACCATTTGATAGCTGTTTAAATCTTCTGTTTTGCTTATTAATTCTTTTAAGCTTTGAGCTACAAATGGCAGCAACGTTTTGTCTTTTTCATAATAGTCTATCAATGTATTTGTTGTACAAATGGCCATTCTGAAACAAAGTTTGCTGCTGTTATTTCCTGAATTAATTAACTTCTGAATAAATATATTATTGTCTATAATTCCCTGTGCATTCTCAATTTCAGTTGAAATTGTATTACAGAAATTCAATAACGTATTTTCAAGCTCTTTTGACGATTGCATAAACTGGAGTTGTTTGTTGAAATCATCAATCCTGCTCCATAATGTTTGAACTTTGGGTAATATCTGATTTCTGCATATTTTGATATGCTCGATGCTCAAATTGATGTTTTCAGGAAGATAGAGTAGAGGTATTGAGTAGTAATCAGGTTTTGTATCTGTATTGTTTATAAGAAAATCTTTATTTATTTCAGCTATTCTGAAACAATCTGATTGCAATACAGGATTGATAAAGAAATACTTATCATGATTAATTATTGCATCATGAATATATTCAATCAGGTTGTCTTCCTCGGTATATTTTTCTGAATATTCATTTAAAAGAAAATTTCCCCAAAGTATTTTTTCATCAAACAAATCATAATAATCAGCTAAATTATATAAATTGAGCAGATTAAGATTTAAATCTTTGATTTTTTTTCTGTAATCTTTTATAATATAATTGAATTTCTGAATAGCAATCAATTCAAGTTTTGATTTGTTTTTCATCTTTTTCAGATAAGTAACTTTATCGTGCATTTGAATTGTTTCCTCAATAAATTGTTTTTTTTCTTCCTCATTACCATCTGAAAATTTTGCTATAGCTGAAATAATAAATTTTTCGCTAAACAAATCAATGTTGTGTACCAATTCAAATAATGAGCCCAAATTTGAATGAAACAATATGTATTCACTCAAAATATAATTTGCTTTTAGCGTAAGTCCTTCATAATATGATTTATGTATATCTAAATCTCTGCCAATGTATTGTAGTCTCATCGTTTTAATTTTATAAAGAATTTATTTAGTTAATTGGTTTTAAATAAAAAACAATAATAAATTGATTGGGATCACAAAACTGTTCGATTTGTTTTTTTAGGTTGGTAGCTACAAAACTTAGAATAGTTTTGTTTTTTTCATAAAAATCAATAATGGTAAGATAATTGCATATTGCCATTTCGTAGCTGTAAACTATATTGTTTTCGTTTGAATTAATGATTTTATTAAAGTAAATATTTTCATCAATAGATCTTTGAATTTCAGTCAAATCGGGATTAATCTCGTTTCTGAAATTTATTATTTCATCAATCAATTCATGATGATCTGTTAATTTTTCAATCTTTTTTTCGAGCGAATGAACTTTTTCGGAAATGGTATTGGAAACAAATGAAAACTGATTTCTGATAAGTTTCATTTGTTCAGCAGTTAAATCCAGATTTCCTGTAATTTTGAATAAAGATAAACTGTAGAAATCAAAAATTTCGTTCTTACTTATTTCTGAATAATTATTGTCTAATTGTTTTATTTTGAATTTGTCGGAAAAATCTTTGTAATAAAGGAAAAAGTTAGTATCTGAACCGAAAAAAGAATAACAAAAAAAGCTTATCATACTATCTTCTTCATTTGTATTCTGGCTTTCAGTTTCGTCGTAAAAATTAATTACATAGGCTTTAATAATATGGTTATCAAAAAGCTGGGTTAAATTGTTTAAGTTGCAACTTTCCAACATTGATTCTGTCCATTTTTTGCAAATATTTTTTGAATCTTCTGCAAATTTGTTCCATCTTTGTATTTCTATCAATTGCTCTTTCGATTTGTTTTTAGAAGTTCGCAATTTCTTAATATACTTATAATGATTGGTAACAATTTCTAAATTTTCTGCTCTGTCATTAATTTCTGTGCTAAGGGTATTTGCAAGTCTTATGGAAGAAGCTTCATCGTGGGGATTAGTTGTCAAAAAAATATAAAACCCAACTGTTGAATAATGATGGCTGGATTGGGCAAAAAGATAATTGGTTTTTAAGACAAGTCCTTCGTGCGAAATCTCTTTAATATCAATATTTCTGCTTAAATACTGTAGATTCATATCGTTTAATTTTGTATTTGTTAATATTACATTCTAAAATTTTTTATATTAATTTTTTGTATAAAACATTAATTATGAATTAAATTCAAATTTAGATTTATAAATCTTTTCATTGATTAGATTAAATATCAAAATTAATTAAATTATTAATTAACAAAGCAAAAAAATGAAAAATTTGCAAGTTTTCTTTAAATTGCAGATATACTGTGCTTTATTAACATTGTTTTGAGGCAATTTGATGATGATTTTGGTTTTGTTTTCGCTTAAATAAAAAAAATAATTATTCTTCAGGTTTATTTTTTAGAACATGGGTAATGCCGCTCCCTTTGGAAAACGCAGATAAATGCGCCTGCCGTCTGGCAAGCGTAAAATCAGCGTTTACGGAACGTATCTGCAAACATGTCCTTAGAAGGAGGATTCGGAGATATGCCTTCTGATGGTTTTAAACACATAAATTCAAAGATTGAAAAATAAGCTTTTTTCGCTTACCTGATAAAATTTGTATATTCTTTTTTTTCTTTAATCGGTGCTTCTATTATATTTGCAGTAGCTTCTTTCATTTTCAACAGCCATGCAATATTTTTACCCAAAACTCGCATTATTTGTTTGCCTTCTGCATCATTATTTACTTCGCCCGGGGCAGTACCATGTATTACATTCCAGTAATTGGAAGTTGCAATAATCATTTCGGAATAGGTGAGGTAATGGTTCAGGCTATCGAAAGTAGCTGATCCTCCAGTTCTTCTCACTGCCACAACTGCTGCTGCAACTTTTTGACGCAGTAAGCCTCCATTTGATCCGGCTACATAAAAAAATCTGTCCAGAAAACTTTTCATCGTACCCGCTATGCCCGAATAATATACCGGAGAAGCAATAATAATACCATCAGCTACTTTTATTTGCTGTATCCATTGGTTAAGCTCATCTGTTTTGATCACACATTTTTCATCGTGGTTTATAAGACATTTATTACAAGCCATGCAGCCATGTATCATTTTATTACCAATATGAATAATTTCAAAATCAATATCTTGATTCTTCAATTCTTCGCCAACCATACTCAAAGCATGATAAGTGTTTCCCCCTTTTTTAGGACTTCCGTTTATTGCAATTACTTTCATCTGTATATTGTTTGTTATTTGTTTGTAATTCATTAACTTGATTAAACCTGACAAGATTTGCTTTATTGACTAATCTCATAACACTTTTAATTAAACAAATTATACCAAAGTGATATATAAATTAGTTTATTTTATTATAAACTGCTGTTAAACACATCTAACTTTTATAATTTCAGATTATCATTAACTACATTTAGCAACCTTAACATATAATCCTCAATATTTTCGCTTTTATTTACCGGAAAAGTCTGTATTGCCAACGAAAATCCATCCAAAATTGCAGTATAACGCTTGAAATTCTTTTTAAGGATTTCAATATCATTTGTTTCCCAATACATGCCTTCATCTGAGAGTTCAAAATTGCTGAAATATTTCTTGCTAAGATGTTTGAAAAGCTGAATAATAAGTTGATGAGATTTAATGCCTGCAAATTGTGTTTTTACTGACAATTGATACAAATACGCTTTTTCTTCCTCATTTTCAGAATTTCCCCAAAATGTAAGGAGAGCTATATCGCTCATTCTACCATTTGAAAGAAAACAAATTGAAATGGTTTCGCATTCGGGTGGTGTAAAACTGATGCCATAAATATTTGAATTGTAATCTGTTTTGCCAAATTCATCCGTTTCAAATTCGCTGTCAAAGACATGATATTTCCATTGATATATTTTTGCAATTTCCTGAACTTCTGTTATTAACTCAGGTAATAATTCGGGCTTTGCAATGCTGCCGCTATAATGAAAGCTTAGTCCCATTTTCTATAAATTTTTATTTACTCAAATTTAAACCAATGGTTTAATTTATGTTGTAAAAGTATGAAAAAAGATCATATTTTAACAAAATATATTTACACTTTTTTGTCGAACTTATTGTTTTTATTTGTATAATTGCCTGAAATGATGATTTTTATGATAGATAGAATGCACGAATTATAGTTAGAATTACAACAAATAAGTTAGAAAAAGAAAATAAGTAGAAAATTACATTAATAGTAAAATTTAAAAAAAAAG
>JAHEYQ010000070.1 GCA_023251515.1 Bacteroidales bacterium | reverse complement strand
ATGTTTATAATCGTCCCAGTATTTACGTGCATATACCTGTGCAAGGGTGGTTTTTCCTATGCCCCCCAGTCCGTTCATTACCACTACTTGCTTATTGCTATGCAACATTTGGTGCAATTCGTCTAATTCGGTTGTTCTTCCTATTATTTTATCAGCATCAAGGCAAGGTATTTTAGCTGTTAATTCTTTGCATAGTTTGGTTGGTGTGTAATTAATATTAATTACATCACCAGTATATACATTACCGCCAGCTTCTATATGCCCTGCAACTATGTTCTTTGCATTTTCAAATACATTTCCGGTTTGTTTTTTCAAAGCCCCTAACAACTCCTGTTTTATTTCAGCTGTTGCTGTTCGAAGGAATTCCTGTAAAGCTTCGGTATCATTGGCTTGAATTGTAAAATCACTATCCTGAAAACAGATATTCCCATTCCCTTTGATTTCGATTGCATTTTTCTTTCCGAAAATATTCATTGCTTATTTCTTTAAATGATTTATTCTATAAATTATTTACGTCCTGCTCCGTTTTATTGGCATCACCTTTAATCTTCAATTTGTTGCTTTTGCTGGTGTTATCATGTTTATTGTTTACATCCTGTTTTGTAATATTGCCACTGCCTTTTACTTTCATCACATTCGTCTTTGTTTTTTTGTCATCTGTTTTATCAAATGATAGCTTCAGCTCTTTCCAGTTAAAGTTGATATTTGCTTTTTTAGCAAATATGATGGCGAGAATAATTACAATTACCCCACCAATCATCCAGACTAATTCAGGTTTTAATTCCATTTTTTTAATTTTTATATGTATGTATTACACTTTATTTATTTTTATTTCAAAAACACACTCAATACAACTATTTTTTTCAGTATCTGCGGTTTTGCTTTGGGCTGCTCCTTTAAGGATATAGCCAACTGCCATAGTTAAAAATGTACTGATTGCTTCCATTTTATTTTATTTTTTGTTTTATATAATCATTAACTTCTTTTACTATTTTAATAGTTGGATGTCCTGTCGGTAATACTTTTTGAAAAACAGCAACGGCTTTGTTCGATAATTCCAATGCTTTATTATAATCCCCGAGATTTCTAAGAAACAATGCCAAATTAGAATATTTTATTGCAGTAGAAGGATGTTCTATTCCAAAATTTTTCTCATCACTATTCACTGCTTTTATAATTAATTCAATGGCTCTTTTATAATCTCCAAGGTCTTGAAGTACTAATGCCAAATTAGAATAAATCCTTGCAGTATCAGAGTGCTCCATCCCAAGATTTTTTTCATAACACTTTAATGTTTTTTCCAATAGTTTTTTTGCACCTTTATGATCGCCAAGTTCTTGGAGTACTAATGCTAAATTAGAATAAAATTTTGCAGTATCAGGATGTTCTTCTCCGAGATTTTCCTCACTATTTTTCACTGTTTTTATCAATAACTCTTTTGCACTTTTATAATCACCTAAGTCAATAAGTACTAATGCCAAATTAGAACAAATCGTATTAGTATTAGGATGTGTAATTCCAAAATTTTTCTCATTTATATTCATTGCTTTTATCAAAAGTTCATGAGCTTCTTTATATTTTCCTATTTCTTTAAGGACCATTGCCAAATTATTATAATTAACAGCAACGCATGAATGCTCATCTCCAAAGCTATTCTCATTGCTTATCATAGCTTTTTCCAAAAGCTCAATTGCTCTTTTGTAATTGCCAAGACATTGAAATACAGTTGCCAGATTAGAATAACTTCTTGAAGTAGTTGGATGATTTTTACCGAAGTTTTTTTCATTACTCAATACTGCACTTTTTAACAGACTTTCTGCTTTTTCAAAATCACCAAGTGATTTATAAACAATGGCCAAATTTGAATATTTTGATGCAGTTGAAGGATGCTCTGTTCCATAGGTTTTCTCATCAATTAATATTGCCTTTTCTAAAAGATTCTTTGCTCCTTCATATTCACCAAGTGCATTAGATACAGATGCTAAATTAGAATAGTTTATTGCAGTACATGGGTGTTCTATTCCAAAGTTTTTCTCAACACAAATCATTGCTTTTTCTAATAGTTCTTTTGCTCCTTTATAATTACCGAGTTCTTGTAGTAAAATTGCTAGATTATTCTGAAGAATTGAAATTTTATTTCCTTCATCAACAGTATTGCTTTCATGTATTTCAAATATGCCTAATAATTCATTTCCAAAAGGAATCCATTGAAATTTTTCTACCGGATTATCCTTGGTTTGGTCAAAGTCTAATTTATTAGTAATCATTTTTAATAAATAGCTGCTTTCTGTTATGGTTATTGGTAGTTGTTTTTTTACAACTTCTTTAATAATACGGTGCATTTTATAGCTGTCGGCTTCCTCGTTTTTCAGTAACCAACCTTTTTGGCAAAGTTCTTCAATAGTTTCTGCAAATATTTCCCCTTTTTCGTTGTCTTCAACTATCAACTCATTTAACAAACGATAGGTATGAAATTCGGGAGGTAAACAAACAAATTGTTTCATTAACCAACGTTCATTTTCATTCAGATTGCTTAAGCTAAAAATTGAGCTTAAATAAGATGTAATTCTTTCTATTTTGTCTGCATCCGGTCGGGCAATATTTATATTTGCTTTTATATCAAGTGGAATTGCCTTTTTTAATGTATCAAAGTCGTAGCGTTGTTTCATTGCTGTTTTAGCCAATATCTCTATGGTTAAGGTGTGCAAATCAACCGATTTTATTAACTCGTTAATCTGTTCATCGCTTAATTTATTTCGGGTATAATGTGTTTTAAAAAGCCGTAAAGCATCTTCCGGGCTTAAAAAATCAAGTCGTTTTAATGTAAATCCATTTAATTCCTGTCGCGATGTAATTAAAATATGCCATTGAGGCTGATGTGGTAATTTATCTCTAAGCTTTTCCAGACTTGCATCGGCATTGTCAATAATTAATAAGTTGGGTTGCTGTTCTACGGCTTTTAGCTTGCGAACCACTTCATTAAAAATTGCATTTGCATCGGTAAATTCTTTGCCAATGGCAAGGTTATGAAACAATGCTTGTTCATTTGCAAAATCAAGCTGTACATTATCTGTAGTTTGTGTAATCCATGCAATATGTTTATAATCGTCCCAGTATTTACTTGCATATACCTGTGCAAGGGTGGTTTTTCCTATGCCGCCCAGTCCATTCATTACTACTACTTGCTTATTGTTATGCAACATTTGGTGCAATTCATCTAATTCGTTTGTTCTGCCTATTATCTTATCAGCATCAAGGCAAGGTATTTTGGCTGTTAATTCCTTTGGTAGTTTGGTTTCAGCGTAGTGATAATGTATTTCATCACCGATGCTTACAGATTTTGCAGTAATATTGCCATGCACCACATTCTTTTGGCTTGCAACTCCATTTATCAGGGTTTTAAATAATTCGGAAAATTTATCGGCTTGTTCATTAATTATTTGTTGCAAAGCAGCAATTTGCTCATTGCTGAGTTGCTGAATTTTCTCAAAAACATCGGTATCATTTGCATTTATAGTTATGCAGGAATTATTACTGTCCTGTATAACAATGTTACCGTTTCCTTCTATTTTAATTGTATTGTTTTGCATTCAATTTTAATTTTATTGAAGCTAAATTATTACTTCAAACATTGTGTTTTTCAATTTTCTTCACAAATTTATAAAACTTTCTCAAACACTTAACAATTTTGAATATTTTTTTTGTTAAATACACAATATTTATTTTCTGATAGAGTTAAATATTTTGTAGATCTACACAATTAAATAAAATTAATAATTTTTAAAAAAGTAAATTTTATGAATAGCTCATGGAATTATCTAATTAATACATTCGCCCTATTAGCAGGCAGAAGTATGTTACGTTTCCACAAATTTTGTTACCTATTTATGCAGGGACTGAAAAACAGTTCGGGCAATTCTTTCTTAGACAATATGTATGCTGACACTTTACCTGTTTACGAAACGTTTGTAAATACATTTAACAAAAACTTTGGCGATAAAGGCAAGCGCAAAAGTAAAACAGGTAAGCAAACAATGCTTTTACAACAATTAAGTTCACAAAAAGCACACGAATGGGATGTAAAAATCCAGAATGTATATCTGGAAGGCACACCCGAATATATCGGAATATTCCCACAAGGTTTATCACCTTTTTCCCGCTATCAATACGAAATGCGTATTA
This sequence comes from Bacteroidales bacterium, assembly GCA_023251515.1. Lineage (GTDB taxonomy): Bacteria > Bacteroidota > Bacteroidia > Bacteroidales > JACABE01 > JACABE01. The sequence goes on along the minus strand of JAHEYQ010000070.1, from coordinate 16,282 downwards.
CCTATCTCGAAAATGCTATAACCGAATTGGAACAATTTACGGCATTAAGTGCGGTTCACGTTGAAATGAAACAATTTTTATTAGAACTAAAAAATGCCCGCGATGAAAAAGAAACCAAATCGTCGGATGTAAAGAAAAACAGTGATGAACTAATTAAGGTAGCTCTCAAAATGGCAGAAAAACTATATGCCAATCTGGGAAGTTTTATGACACAATATGCAAGCAATCCGCAGGAAATAGCTGCGTTTTTCCCGTTATATCTGTTGCACTACAAAAAAGGCAGCACAAACAATAACGATAATATTTACGAACTAAACCTTGCTGCTTCCGAAAAACTGGAAGCCGGCTTTAATTTTGGATACGAAGCCAGAATTAACATCTACAATACAGGCGAAACCATACTCCATTTATGGTTTGCCGATAATATGAATGCAGTAAAACCAAACAATTATATTCAATTAGTTCCTCAGGAAATCAAAAACATAAACGTTAACCAAAATGCCACACAGGCACAACGTTTTTTGATAACCGAAAACACTTCGACAACCGAAGCAGGCAGCATCGAATTTAGTTTGGTATAGTTTCTTAATACATAATCAAACGGCACTTATTGCAGCAATGTATTTAGGTGCCGTTTGGTTTAAAAGCCCAAATAAATAAAAATCAATAGTTATGTTATTTTCTTAACTACATCATAATTTTTATAATATATTTGCAATAAAATAACTATAAAATAAATGGAAAGAAAACTGATTAATGATAACGATCCAGCATTTACCGATTTCTTACAGGCTGGTTATGCAAGAGTTGTAGTACCTGTGCAGCCTAAATTTACTGAAGCCATATTACATTATTTAAAAACAAAAGAAATATGGTTAGGCGAAGAAATGCCGGGTATAGATGACGAGTTGTATTTATCTATTATTGATGAAATAAAAACAAGAGATGGTAATCAGGAAGAAATAGCTGTTGGAGAACCATGGGATACCCGTGTACCTACCAATTTAATTATGCTTACTGATATAATACCTGCCGAATTGCCGGGTTCGAATACTAATATTTAATTGTATAAAAAACCTGTCAGGTTTTTAGACCTGACAGGTTTTTTATATATCATAAGTTTCTTTACTTAAAAAAATATTATGCAAATATGAAAACAAAAATAAATAAAACTTATATTATAATTGGAATAGTAATATTCGTAGTTATTTTCTTTATCGGACGTTGGACAATAAAATATCAGGATGAATTAGCCATATTTAATTGGGGAAAAGAAGATAAGATTGAATATGAAAAAATGGTAGAACAAAATAAAAAAGCATGGCAAAAGCAGAATGCATATATGGACTCACTTCAAAAAAATGGTGTGCCCATTGATGAATGTTTTTTCAAATACACTGATAGTGTTATAACTTATGAACAGGATTGGAAATATCTTTATTCTCCTATTATCAGAATTCATTATTCAGGTAAATGGACAGCTTTCCAAGTAAACCAACTTGACAGTATGTTAAATTTTGCCAAGCGTTTTGATAAATATGAGTTTTATATAAAAATTAAAACATGTGAGTCTGATTTTTGGGGAAATGATAAAAAAATTGAAAAATTCATTGAAAGAAGAATTAAAAAAAGGAATTTAAAAAATGTTTTTACAACTACAGAAATTGAATATCCGAATGATTGGTACAATGATTTATGTTATGTAAATATAGGATACAAATTTGAACAGGTTCAACAAAAAGATAGTGTGTATTTTATAATGATGAGCAAAATTAAAGAATAATAATATATAAATACTTTAAAATATGGAAAATAATATTAAACCAAACGAAATAAATTATTTATCTTTTGAAGGGGGCGGTGGCAAAGGAGTAGCCTATTTATCTCCTTTGATTGCAATGTTGCATCCTTCTTTTAATATTTTTAAAAAAGAAAACAATGCAAGAGGTTATATGGTGCTTAACCGTGATAAAATAAAAGGAATATCAGGAGCATCTGCTGGTGCAATAATAGCTGCATTATTAGCCTCTAATGTACCATTAGAAACCATTGCAAAATTAGTCTTAAATATATCACCTCCCAAATACGGAATAAAAGAACTAATAGCTAAAGACAATGTAATGGCATCTTTTAATGATTTGTCAATTGATATTAAAAATAAATATGCTTTTGTACCTAACATAGCTAATTCAAAAAACTTCGGATTTGATTTAAGAAAACGAATAATTAGTAAGCCTGCAATAATTTATGCTGCAAGATTATTGTATCCTTATATGATAAGTGATTTAAAAGATATTGAAAATGCAGCATTTGAAATGTATAACAACTTAAAATTCGATTATGGTTTAGTTCCCGGATATATTTTAAGGAAATATATTTCCTATATGATTGGAGATGGTTTAGGTTATCAAAACTCAAACAACCAAGGCGATATTATTTACAATAGGTTATTTAATATTACATTTAAAGAACATTTCGAAAAAACAGGGATTGAATTGGTTTTAACTTCTGTAAATTTGTCATTAAGGCAAATGTTTTATTTATCATACAAAACTACTCCTAATTTGTGTGTTGCTGATGCCGTTAGAATGTCGATGTCAATTCCTGGATTTTTTAAGCCGATTCATATTTTACCAGAACATTTAAAGGATAAAAAATATACTCCACTCGAAAAAGCAATATTGCCAGGGTTTTGGGTTGATGGTGGTGTAGTAAATAATAATCCTATTCATGCTTTTGATGTTGATGAAAAAGAGAAAAGGACTGAATTTTATAAATTTAATAAAATAAACCCCAATCTATTTGGTTTACGATTAGGGAGAGAGAGGAAAATTGAAATATCAAATTATTATGTAAATCAGCAAATTGAAAAAATTCATGATACTATGGATTTTTTGGGGGCAACCGCAGGTGTTTTGATTGATAATAGCTCTGAATTATATTTTCATGATGAATATGAAAGAGCAAGAGTATTGGATATTACAACATCTTTAGACGAAAGAACTAAGTTATCTGTTTTAGATTTTTCGCCTAAAATGGAAACAGTAATAAAAATAATAAAAAATGGAATTGAAGAAACAATGGTGTATTTTGATTTAGATAATAAACAAAACCCTAAATTACATAATGTGTCTTTAAATATTGAATTGCAAAACCAATTAGGTTTATCAGCAGATTTAAAGAAAGGATTAACATTATTAGCTTAATAAACATTTAAAGAAATGCCGGGTATAGATGACGAGTTGTATTTATCTATTATTGATGAAATAAAAACAAGAGATGGTATTCAGGAAGAAATACCTGTTGGAGAACCATGGGAAACCCGTGTACCTACCAATTTAATTATGCTTACTGATAAAATACCTGCCGAATTGCCGGGTTGGAATACTAATATTTAATATCAAAAGAACCAGTAATGCTTTTGATTAAGCATTACTGGTTCTTTAATTTTTAAACAAAAAAATCATTACAACATGCAAACAGATGAAAAACAAATAAATATATACGAATGCATACCGGCATCATTAATAGAGGCTCATAAAGGAATAATTTGTAAAATAATTAGCTTTGAGAATTTGGCTGGCAACAATAATATCAATTTTGAGATTATGCCCTCAGGTGGTTTCACTTTCCGAAAAGAAAGTGGATACACTACCCATCAAAGTATTGGTAAGGATTTGATTACAAAAAAAGAGGTGGATGAAGCTATTAGGAAATTATTAAAATCATTTAATGAAACAATTTATAAACTTAAAGATTACGATAAAAGAGTGCCTTCTCAGTTTTTTCCTTTAAATTATTTAAAAAACATATCCATTGAACTTATTGATAAAAAAGACAAAAGTCCGGTTTACTGGAGTTGTTTATATAAATTTGAAGTTCCGGCTTATGAAATATCAGTAAAAAATGATAAAAAAGAAGAGCGACACGAAACTATTAAATGTATTATAAACAATGCCGATTTGCAAATTGATGTAAATAAAAAAGGCATGATAATTGGCATGCAATACAATTTACTTCCATTTGAAAAAAGACGAAAACTGCCAATGTATAATATATTGACTCCGGATAATAAACTACCACAGGTAAATTATCTGATAAATAGCCAAACTTGCAGTATCGCTCCTTTTTTTATAAGTGCTGGCGAAACTGCATATTTACCTGCATGTAAAGAGTCTATATTACCAAAGGATATTGAAAAACCCAAAAGTAATACTGATGCTTTAGGGGTTTATTATATGCTCGAGCCCGATTGTATAAGAGTTGGACAAGTAGGTAAAAATACAGATGTAAGATTAATAAACAAAGGAGTTGATTATGAATACGCAAAGAAAAATATTGATTCAGCTAATAATGCACTTGATACGGTTGACCTAAAATCGGAAGAAGGGAAAATGGTTTTAGATGTTATAAATTCATTTAGTAAAAGAAACAGTACAAGTGTTGGAATGAAGGAAGATGAACTGATGATGAGAGCCTTTTTAACTTTAATCAGTCATTGTGAAAAACATTCTACAAATTCACCCGAAAGTTATAATACAAGGAATAAAACAAATCAAGATGGCACCTATCCTAATTCTAAAAACATAAAGAAACCATTCGGGTTTTATCAATTATCTCCTTATACTTTTCAAGCATTAATGGGTGCTAACGCATTAACTAATCCTGCTAACCAAGATGCTACTACAGTTAAAATTATTAAAACATTTAAAGATGGAAAAGCATTTGAATTAATTATAAATGGAGATTTAGCAAATCCCCTTAAAAGAGAGAATACATTAAGGGAGATTTCAACAATACTAGGAACACCAACCGCAAATTGTCCTAAAGGTAAAGATAATTCACAATGGCCTTCTTTACCTGAGCAAAGTCAGCAAAAAGATATTGATATAAAAGAAGGTTTGGAGATTTTTCAGAAAGCTGTAATTAAAGAATTAAAAGGGAGTACAGATATTAAAACAAAAAAGGGAGATTTGTTAAAATAATATATTATGATAAATAAGATTAAATTAGTGTTTATTGGGATTTTATTTATAAGCTCTTGTCATTATAATAAGAAAGATGATAAAAGCAAAACAAATACCAATTCAAAAACAGAAACTAATCAAATAGTTTCTCAAGTTTTAACAAAATATGATTCAATAACAAATGGTAATTATACCATAAAAGTAACTACCAGTATTAAATGTAATCATTTGTTTTCTATTGATAGGAACCTAAACAAATTCAAATATAAAGACAGCTTGATATTTAACGACTGGTTTATACTTGACTATTTGGATGTTGATTCTATTGAACAAGTCATAGAGTTCAAACATTTAAATAAAGTTTTAAATATTGTTCATAAAAATGACTTATTTGATTCTGTCTTTGTAAAGAATCCTAAATGTCATTGGACAGGATTTGTAGAATTTATTTGTCTATTGAAAGGTAATTATAAAGATTTTTTATATAGAATTGTGATTGCTGATAAATATGCTGGAATAACTTCTATATATAGAAAAGATGGTAAACTTCTATATTACTATTTTGGCTCTAAGGTATTTGAATATGAATTTGGGAATGAGGAAAAAGTTTATAAAAAATATGGCATACCTGATTCAAACAGTTTTATTGATAAATGTGAGTGCATATATCCTATTTTTTAGATTAATATAAATATTTCAGGTTTTGTTAATAATGAGTATAATAAATAACATAACAAAATGGGAAAAATAAAACTAATAATCCTATTAGCAATTATTCTTTGTAATATATGCAAAATTCAAGGACAATCTGATAATGATTTAATTAATTTATAATACAATTGTAAAACAATAAAAAACAAGAATTATGTTAGGTTCAAAAATACTGGAAGTAGTAATAGGAATTATATTTATATTCCTATTGTATAGTTTGTTGGTAACAGCTATTCAGGAAATTGTTTCGTCGTTTTTATTTATGAGGGCACGCATGCTTCGCAAAACAATACGGCGTATGCTTATTGACAGCAAATCGCTCAAATGCCAAAAACAAAATAAAGGATTTTGCAAACGCATGATGCTAAATGCAGAATATATGCTCACGTTTTTTTTTCCTGTTTTGCTCAGATTTTTCAGAACAGAACAAAGCTTTGCCACCCTTTTTTACGAACAACCCGGCATTAAATATCTTGGTCTTTCCAATTGGTATAAACGCCCTTCGTTTATTAAACCCGAAAATTTTGCTAAAACCATATGCGATATTTTAATTAATAATAGCAACGAAAATATTGACGATGCACAAAAAATTACAGTTACACTCAACAACAATTCAATAGCATACAGAAAAAGCACTATCTCTATAGACCCCGAAACGCATACTTATATTCAATCTTTATGGCGCGATGCCAAACAAGATGTAAATCAATTTAAAATCCTGCTGAGTAATTGGTTTCAGGAAACCATGGACAGGCTCACATGTTCATACAAGCGTCGTACACAGATTAATGTATTTATTATTGGATTTATTATTGCATTTGCTTTTAATGTAGATACAGTAAGCATAACAAATAAACTTTCAAAAGATGACAAAGCCCGTTCAGAACTTGCTCAGTTGGCATCTTCCTATATGAGTAATCAGGATAAAAGCAACGTGAAGTCAAATCAGAATGATACCTTAAACAATGCATCATCAGATACAATAGCAGTTGAAATTCAGAAAGTGTTTGCCATGCTACGTGAAGATGTTAATGCATCAAACAATTTGATAGCCTTAGGTTGGGATATACCCGAAAACTTTAATAAAAGTATCAGATTTGACAGCATAATAAAAGCTAATGCAAATATAAAAGGTAAAAAAAGAAAAATAAAACTGAATATTTGCCAGCAATGCACACAAACTTTATACAACAACAGACCCAAACCAGTTAGAGAAGATACAGAACTTACTATATCCGAAAAACTAAAATATGTAAATTGTGTAGCAAGCAAAAACAAATCATTTATCGGAATATTAATTACCGCCATTGCTATATCTTTAGGTGCACCCTTCTGGTTCGATTTGCTTAGCAAAATAATGAAGCTCAGAAGCACAAACACAACAGAAAAGAAAGATAATCAGCAATAAAGCAAAATATTTAAATAAAGACATAACAGACAATTAAACAAAATCAAATAACAAATAAAAACATAAAAAATGCAGCTAACAAAAAATTTTTCGGTACAGGAACTGCTTCCACCCGATGTATATGCAGCCAGAGGTGATGCATCAGCACAATTAATAGATATCAGAATTGTAAATGTTGCGCAATGGCTTCGCGATAATTTGGGAAAAGCTATTACAATCAATAACTGGAATAGTGGCGGACAATATAAAGAAAGTGGTTTGCGAAACTTCGAAACATCAACCGGAGCTAAATGGAGTCAGCATAAATACGGCAGAGCTCTCGATTTAAAAGTAAATGGTATGGATTCAGAAGCTGTAAGACAGTATATCAGAACTAACTGGGCAACACTTAAAAACATAGGACTTACATGTATTGAGAAAGATACACCAAGTTGGGTTCATATAGATTGCCGCTACACAGGATTGGACTATCTGCTTGAGGTACCATATAAGTAGTAAGAAAACCTGTAAAGTTTCTAAAACTTCATAGCTTAATTTTTAAAAACAATATTGAAAAAATTATAACTATATGGATAAATCAAAATTAATATGGTACACCTTATTGTTTGCAACAATAATAATAGTATTGAATTTTGCAGTCAATCTTTTCAATAAAAGCGAAATAAGCAAGGCAAAAGATGATATAAATGCAGCAAAAGCAAAAATAGATTATGCTATTCATAAAATTGACAGTGCACAAAATAAAATAAACGGGCTTATAAGCAATATTGATACTGCAAAAACCCGATTAAAAGCAATAAACATATCTGTTGATAATTTAAACTCTAATATGGAAACTAAAATCAACACAATTACATACAAAATCAAATCATTGAAAGATAGCATAAAATCAGATCAAAAAGATTTATATTCGTTAAAAAAAGAACTGGAAGAATTAAAATAACAACAAAATAAAATGAAATACAGTAGAATTACATTAATCATTTGTTTTTTCCTTTCAGTATTTGGGGTAAAAAACAGTATAAGCCAAACCGGAATAAAAATTGATTGCACTTCAATTGAAAAGCCACTTAATGCATTCAAAGGACAATTGCTGAATATACAATGCGACAGCATAATAGTAATTTCGCCCAATCGTTTCAGACTTTACGAAAAAGCACGCAATGCCGTTCTTACAACAAACTACGAAAAATACAACGAAATTTTTAATGCATATGACACCCAGATGCTAGCTTATAAACAATGGAACGATTCGCTGCAACTGAAATACAACGAAATAAGCACTGCATTTAATACCTCACTGGAAAGTACCAGAAGCAGCCTGATTTCAATAAATAACAATTTATCAACAGCAAAAGATTCGTTGGGTTTGGCAAACAATAATCTGAACGAAGCATTACAACATTTAAAATCAGCCAAACGCGAAAAATGGTATTTCGGAGCTATCGGTTTTCTTGCAGGAACATTGGCTACAGTATTGCTTATAACAAAATAAATAACAACTATAACAACTCCCCTATCAAACAAAAAAGGATTGACTTTAAGCAGCCAATCCTTTTTTAATGTGTTTTAGATAAATCTATTTTACCAATCCGGCAAAGCCCATAAATGCAAGCGATAATAGCCCGGCGGTAATCAGCGATATAGGGAATCCTTTCATTCCTTTGGGATATCCGGTATTTTCGAGCTGTTCGCGTATGCCTGCCATCAAAACCAATGCAAGCGTAAAACCAACAGCAATGGCACTAGCATAAACCACACTCATTACCATATTGTAATTTTTCTGAACTGCCAGAATGGCAATACCCAATACTGCACAATTGGTGGTAATCAATGGCAGATAAATACCCAATGCCTGATATAATGAAGGAGCCGCTTTTTTAAGTATAATTTCAACTACTTGTACCAGAAACGCAATTACCAGAATAAAGGAAATGGTTTGCATAAATTCGATATGCAGTGGTTTCAGAATAAAGAAATAAACCATGTAGGTAACAAAATTAGCCAATGCCATTACAAAAATAACAGCGGCACCCATTCCCAGTGATGTTTCCACTTTGTTTGAAACTCCCAGAAAAGGGCAGATACCCAAAAACTGAGCCAATACAACATTATTGACAAATAGGGCTAATATGATAATATTGATATAATCCATTTGTATGTTCTCCTTTTATTTGTTAGCTGATAATCTGTTTTTAATAGCAATAAAATATCCGTAAGTAAAAAAAGCTCCCGGAGGCAATATAAATATTAAAATGGTCTTGGTGCTTTCGCTTACAAGTTTAATATCGAAGATAGAACCATTTCCTAATAATTCTCTAACCGAACCCATAATGGTAAGTGCAAGTGTAAAACCTATTCCCATTCCGATACCATCTAATATAGCTGGTATTGCTTTGTTTTTCTGAGCAAAAGCTTCGGCTCTGCCCAGAATAATACAGTTTACAACTATAAGCGGAATAAACACACCTAAAGCAGCATACAAAGCAGGTGTAAAGGCTTTCATTACCAGATCGACTATGGTTACAAAAGAAGCAATGATAACAACAAAAGCTGCAATACGTACTTTGTCAGGAATCAGATTCTTAAGCAATGCAATAAAAAGATTGGAAAAAACAAGCACAAAAGTAGTAGCAGCACCCATACCCAAACCATTCATGGCGGCAGTGGTAACAGCTAAAGTAGGACAAGTTCCAAGAACCAGAACCAAAGTTGGATTTTCTTTCCAAAGTCCGTTAATTAAATGTTTAATATTACTCATTTTCAAATCCTCCTAATTATTAGTTACATTTGTCTGAACAGCAGCAGCAGTATCGGCAACAACGGTTTTATCTTTAGCAGCAAATTCTTTCATAAACAATTTGTAAGCTTTATTTAATGCATCGCAATAAGCTCTTGATGAAATGGTAGCAGCTGAAATGGCATCAACTTCTCCACCGTCTTTCTTTACTTTTAGTTCGCCCTCAATCTTTTTGTTCTCAAACTGAGAATAAAATTTGGGTTCTTTCATCTTGGTTCCTAAACCCGGAGTTTCTTTTTGGTCTAAAACTACCGATTTATTAATCGTACCATCAGGTAAAAAACCAACCATTAAGGTAAAAGTACCCGAAAAAGCTTTGTCGGTAAAAGTATTAACCGCACAACCAATAAACTGACCTCCTTTGGTAGCGGGATAAAATGTAAGTCCGTCAATTACTTTCATTTCCTTAACCGGATCATTGTCGAAAGCCGGTAAAACCATTTTAACAGCACTAACTTCTTTTTCTTTATTGGCTTTTTCGATGGGTTCTTTGGTAAGTAAATATACATAACCCAAAGCAGCCGACATTCCCATGGATATAAATACCAGAGAAAGTACCATATTCTTTAAATTTGATTCTAACTTTGCCATTATTTTACTACCTCCCCAAATCTTTTTGGTTTGAAACCTTTGTTAATTAATGGAGTTACCGCATTCATAATCAGAATAGCAAACGAAACACCTTCGGGATAAGAACCCCAGAGTCTGATTAAAACGGTAAGAACACCGCAGCCGATTCCGTAAACAATCATTCCTTTGTAAGTCATTGGAGATGTTACCATATCAGTTGCCATAAAAATAGCACCCAACATCAAACCACCGGCTAATAAATGAAACATCGGATTGATATAATGTTCAGGATTTACCTGCCACATAATGCCTGTAAAGATGGCTACAGTTGCAATAAAAGAAACCGGAATATGCCATGTAATTATTTTACGGAATATCATATACAAACCACCCAATATCAACGCAGCTGCTGATACTTCACCCAATGAACCACCAACACCTCCGATAAACAAATCCTGTAAAGATGGCAGTTGAGAAGCCAGTTGAGAAACGGTATCACCTTTGGCAACACCTTCTTTTAAAACACCTAAGGAAGTTGGTCCGGTAATGGCATCTACCATAGTCCATACTGGTTTTGGAAGAGGCCATAAAGTCATATCTACCGGAAAAGAAATCAACAGAAAAACACGACCAACCAAAGCCGGATTAAAAGGATTTTTGCCCAAACCACCGTATGACATTTTGGCAATACCGATGGCAACCAAAGCTCCTATAACCATCTGCCACAAAGGAAGACTACTAGGAACATTGAACGCTAACAACATACCGGTAATAACCGCTGAACCATCAGTAATAGTAGGATTTTGTTTTAATAAAAATTTCTGAATCAGGTATTCGAAAACCAGACAGGAAATTACAGCAGTAAGCGTAATAATGATAGCCGGCAATCCGAAATACCAGAAAGAAACCAGCATAGCAGGAAGCATAGCAATTACTACGCCCCACATAATCTTTTTTAATGATTGATCGCCGTGTACATGCGGAGATCCTGAAACTGTAAGTAAATTCATTTGTTAATTATTTGCTCTGTTTCTAATTATTTGACCAACTTTATTTTTCCCAACTCTCAGGTAATCCAGTAAAGGTCTGCCCGAAGGACAGGTATAATGACAACTGCCACATTCGATACAATCCATAACTCTTTCGTTTTCGGCTGTTTCAAAGTTAGCGTTTTCAGCTACCTGAGCTAGCAGATAAGGTTCCAGACCCATCGGACAAACGGTAATACATTTGCCGCAACGGATACAATTCTGAATTTCTACACGTTTTGATTCTTTCTGAGTCATTATCAGAATACCGGAAGTGCCTTTTACGACAGGAACATCAAGTGAGTTCAGGGATTTTCCCATCATAGGTCCGCCACTGATAACTTTTCCGGTATCTTCGGGTAATCCGCCTGCTCTTTCTATCAGCTCATTAACGGCAACACCCAATCTTACCATAAAATTAGAGGGTTTCTTAACCGATTTTCCGGTAACAGTAACTACTCTTTCGAAAAGCGGTTTGTTTTTCTGAATGGCTTCATAAACTGCAAAAGCAGTACCTGCATTGCTAACCACGCAACCTACTTCAATAGGCAGTTTGCCCGCTGGAACCTCACGATTGATTAATGCTTTTATTAATTGTTTTTCAGCTCCCTGAGGATATTTTACCTTCAAAGCATGAACTTCAATTCCATTAAAGTTACCTGACAGATTCTGCAAATGACTGATGGCGTCAGCTTTGTTGTTTTCGATACCTATCATGGCTTTTTCTACACCTAAGCCTTTCATCAGGATAGATACACCAACAAGCATTTCTTCTCCTTTTTCGAGCATTACTCTGTGGTCGGAAGTAAGATAAGGTTCACATTCAACACCATTAATGATAAGCACATCCGCTTTTTTACCCTGAGGTACCATTAATTTTACATGAGTTGGGAAGGTAGCACCACCTAAACCCACAATGCCCATGTCTTTTATTTTAGCTATGATTTCCTCTTTCGAAAGTTTAATTTCTTTTATAATGGCATCAGATTTATCAATACTTTCTTCCCATTCATCGCCTTCCACATCAATAAAAACGGATGTTTTCCGGTAGCCACTGGTATCAGTTGTTGTATCAATTTTTGATATTTTACCTGATACTGATGAATGAACATTTGCACAAATAAAAGCATCAGCTTTAGCCAATAATTGTCCAACTTTAACATTAGCACCTTTTTCGACAACCAAGGTTGAAGGTGCACCCAAATGTTGAGTTATCGGTATGCAAACTTTTTGAGGTATTGGCAAAACTTCAATTGCTTTATTTGAAGCCAGCTTATTTTCTTCGGGATGAACACCGCCTATTTTAAAGGTTTTCAATTCGTCTCCTCCTCTTATTTATATGATTATTTTATTTTTTTACAATTCTGTACTTACTGATTCTGCTTTTTCTGTCTTTGGTTTTCTTGGCGGGAAATTCAATTCATTAATTGCATTGGTTGGACATTCTTCCACACATTTGCGGCAAAGTGTACATTTTGTAAAATCAATATATGCCAGATTATTTTTCAATGTAATTGCATCGAAATTACAAACTTTAACGCATTTGCCGCAGCCGATACAGGCAACTTCGCAATTTTTCTTTGCTACAGCTCCTTTTTCCTGATTGATACAGGAAACAAATATTCTGCGGTCTTTTTTGTTTTTGTTTCTGATTTCAATAATTGCTCTCGGACAAGCTTTTACACAAGCTCCGCATGCTACACATTTTTCATTGCTTACTACCGGAAGTCCAGTTGTTTCATCAATATAAATGGCATCAAATTTACAGGAAACCACACAATCGCCTAAACCAAGGCAACCATGAGGACAACCGCTTTCGCCCGAAAACAGTCCATGTGCAAATACACAGGTAGATGCACTGTCGTAAACAACTTTCTGAGGAGCATTAGCTCTTGAACCGCTGCATCTTACAACTGCAATCTGAGGATCTCTTACAACTGCAACGATACCCAATATTGGAGCAACTTCTTTAATAATCGCATTGCCACCAACAGGACAATTCAGATTGTCCATATTGCCTGCTTTTACGATAGCTTCGGCAAAATTACGACAGCCGGCAAATCCACAACCACCGCAATTGGCACCTGGTAATTTATCGGCAACTTCGTCAATTCTGGGATCTTCTATAACTTTGAATTTTTGTGCAACAAAATAAAGGATTATTGCAGATATTGCTCCGATAGAACCTAAAGCAATGATAGAATAAATTAGAACCTGATTCACTTAAAAAATCTCCTTATTTATTTTTAATAAATGTCATTCATTATTAACGGCAAAATTATAAACAAATATCAATAATTGAATGATATTTAACTATTTTCCAAACAAGAAACAAATATCAGATTACCAGAATGTTAATCGATTGAAAACAAAATGTAAAAAAAACACAACATCCACAAAACGTTGTTTAGCTGTTAATTGTTTCACAATTTAGAACTATTATAAATTTTACAATATTCTTAAAAAAATTTGAACAAATCTATAAATCTGCATATAAGTTAATATATGTAACGTATTTGATTACTATAAATGAAACACAATACACCTCTTAATCGCCTATTATTTCACTCAACTCAAGCCATCGGTTGGTTTTCGCATCTATCGAAGTCATAATTACTGCAATGCGTTCAGATGCTTTTGTAAGTTCTTTTACATCAGCAATGCCTTCATTCATTCGGGCAAACAATACTTCTTTTTCCGATTCAAGCTCAGCTATTTCTTTTTCCAACAGTTCGTATTCCTGTTTTTGTTTGTAGCTTGGCTTGTTGCTTACTTTCTTTTCGCGTTCAACTGGTTTTTCATCTTTTTTTGCTTCGAGTTTTAATTGTTTTTCTTTTTTAAGCTTCACAGCCATATATTCGCTGTATGTGCTGTGATAATCTTTTACCACACCATTGTCTTCAAAAACAAAAATATGATCAACCAGATTATCCATAAAACTACGATCGTGGGAAACCAATAGCAAACACCCCTGATATTGCGTAAGAAAATCTTCGAGCATCATCAGCGTAAACAAATCCAAATCGTTGGTTGGCTCATCGAGTATAAGGAAATTGGGATTCTGCATCAGCGTCATCAGCAGAAAAAGCCTGCGGCGTTCTCCCCCACTCAGATTTGAATAATAATTATATTGCAGCGTATGACTGAAACCAAAATAATTCAAAAAAACAGAAGCGGTTATTTCTTTACCTTTATCCAAACGAACTACTTCGGCAATTTCTCTTACAATTTCTATCACACGTTTGTCTTCGTGTGTGGTTAAACCTTCCTGTGTATAATAGCCAAAACTAATGGTTTGTCCTTTTACAATTCTGCCTGTATCCTGCATCACCTTTTCTGTAATCATATTCAGAAAAGTGGTTTTCCCTACTCCGTTTTTACCGACTATACCGATTCGTTCGCCTTTTTTGAAAGTATAAGTAAAATCATTTACCAAAACTTTATCGACGTATTTCTTAGAAACATTATACATTTCGAGAATCTTACCGCCAATGCGTTCGGTTTTTATACTGAGTTCGGCTTTGGTATCGTCAATGCGTTTGGTGGCTTTTTCCTGTAGTTCATAAAAAGAATCAATACGTGCCTGCGATTTGGTGGTTCGTGCCTTGGGCATACGTCGCATCCAATCTAATTCCTTGCGGTAAGTATTTTTAGCCTTTTCTATTTCCTGTCGTTCAATGGTTTCTCTTTCAGCTTTCTTTTCGAGGAAATAATTGTAATCGCCGTGATAATGATATATTCTTCCATTGTCGAGTTCGATTACCGAATCGCAAACATTATTCAGAAAATAACGGTCGTGGGTTACGAGCAGCAAACTGAGACTTTGCTTTTTCAGGTAATCTTCCAGCCATTCAATCATCACTATGTCGAGATGATTTGTGGGCTCATCCATTATCAGTAAATCGGCATCTTCAATAAGCACTTTCGACAATGCTACTTTTTTGCGTTGTCCACCCGATAGCGTTCCCATCGATTGATTGATATCGCTTATCTGCAAACGGGTTAAAATTTCTTTTACTTTGTTTTCGTAGTCCCAGCAATTGAGTGTATCTACCAGATGTATGGCTTCTTCGAGTATCTTATGATTAGCGGGATTATCTGCTTTCTTAAGATTTTCCAAAGCTAGTTCGTACTGACGGATTGCATTCAGAAACTTATTATCGGTATTAAAAAGTACATCTATTACAGAAATATCTTCATCAAATTCGGGATTTTGAGGCAGGTATGAAATATGAATATCTTTGCGGAAAACCACTTTTCCATTGTCGGGCAAATCTTTCTGATTGATTATATTGAGCAGACTGCTTTTGCCGGCACCATTGCGGGCAACAAGAGCTACTTTCTGCCCTTTGTCGATGCCAAAGGTAATATCCTCAAACAAAAGTTTTTCGCCATAAGATTTGGAAAGATTTTCAATCAACAGATAATTCATATGTAGTATTTTATTGGCTGCAAAAGTAAGGATTTTTTCGGAGTTGGGAGGATAGAGATTGAGTTGAAATTCAATCAAACCTTCCTAATTTTAAAATCAGGAAGGTTTGACTAATCAATTCTTAAAAATATTTATTATTACAATTTAAAGTAAATTCCAATATTCCATCCAATACTGCTGAATGGGTAATAGGTTTTCAGTTTTTCAGATGGAGAATCTGTTTTTGAATTTGGGACATCACTGCTATAACCCATTTTGCATTTATCCTGACGTAAAGTTATGTAAATATGAGGTTTCAATTTTTTTGAGTTCCGAACTGTGTACTACAGATTTTCGTTTTACAAAGGGGTAGAACTTATAGTTTAA
>JAHEYQ010000010.1:48099-93075 GCA_023251515.1 Bacteroidales bacterium | reverse complement strand
AGAATAATTTTCAATATCAACAAACACTTTGTTGTTGAAATTACTTTGCGAACTAAAGTTTTTATACACACTTTCAAAAAAACTCTGAGCGCTGTGAATTATCTTATAATTCGACAAATTGTTCTGAAAAACAGTATTTATACACTTTGGAATAGCAAAAACAGAATAAAGATTCAGTTCTTCAACAGAATTGTATAAAATAACTTTATCTTCAAAATCAGTATGTTGAAATTTCAGATAAGTATCAATATGATTACTGTCAAATAATTCTTCGGGAATTAAAGTAGATTGAGCAGTTTCGTAGCTGATAATTACGTTCTTATAATCTTTTTTCAACAAATTTTCGTATTCAAAAAGTTTAGCAATAAATTCAGCCA
This sequence comes from Bacteroidales bacterium, assembly GCA_023251515.1. Classification (GTDB taxonomy): domain Bacteria; phylum Bacteroidota; class Bacteroidia; order Bacteroidales; family JACABE01; genus JACABE01. The sequence goes on along the minus strand of JAHEYQ010000010.1, from coordinate 92,698 downwards.
ATTTATAAGGTGAAACTTTTTCGGGAAAAGTATAATTAACAATAGCCAGAAATTTATTCTGGCTATTGTCTATAATGCTAAAAGATAAATAATTTAACGACAACTGAATAGATAGACTGATTGAACTATAATTCTGTTTATTTATTGACGGGTCAAATAAATTTTCTGTTGGATTAAGCGAAATCGTCATCTATTTTAAATATTAATTATTCCCAGTTTCCATCTGTTGAAGGTTCATCTAAAGAACCTAATTTCAGTCCATCAAATCTGTTGAGATCAGTTGCTTTTGTTTTTTTATTTAATATCAATTGTTCATCCATTCCGATAAGATAATCATCATATTTAGCAGTTATCTCAAATACAGGCACCTGAATAGAGCTTTTTGTAATAATGGCTGCTTTTATAGAGAATTCTTTATTATCTGAATGAGGAATAATTTTAAGTTTTGTAAGATCAATTTCTTTTTTCCCTTTAAATAATTCTTCAAAAGCATTTACATAAACAGTATCACGACTTACTAATTTCATTTTCAATGCTTGTTCTTCTGTTAAAGAATCAGGTACATTTCCTATTTTCTTGATAATTGGCAATTTGCCATTTTTCAAAAAATCTATTAAAGTATCAAAACTACCTGTATATCTATTATATATACTTTTATATGCAACTTGTATTGTTCTGATATCTTTAAGCTTTTCAATGATAGCTTCTTCTCTTTTATTAACTTGTTCGTTAAATCTAACTGGTTTCATTATACTGTCATATACCATGTAACTCAATACAATAGCAACAACTATTAATACGATTTGAATGATTAATTTTTTGTTCATGTTTTTATTGCTAATTAAATTTTTTCACTGCAAATTTATAATTTTTTTTAAACATAATCGCTTTAAAAATAAAAAAATAAATGTTGTAGATAATAAATATTTATAACGATAGATTTTCAATATTATTTTCTATCGGCTTGTTCAATATGATATACATCAGCTTGAATTCTAAACCTATCAAAAATCAACATAGCTAATTTTTCAGCACAATAAACTGAACGATGCTGACCTCCAGTACATCCAAAGCTAATCATCAGATTTTCAAAGCCTCTTTCTATGTAATTATCAATAGAAATTGAAACCAATGCAAATACATTGTTAACAAATTGAATTACATTTTTATCATTCTCAAGATAGTTAATTACTTCTTGATTTTTTCCTGTTAAAGTTTTATAATAATCTAATCTGCCAGGGTTTGGCAATGCTCTGCAATCAAATACAAAGCCTCCGCCATTACCGCTATTATCAGCAGGATGTTGCTTTTTAAATGAAAAACTATTTATTTTAATCTTAAGTTTTTGAGAATTAATAATATGATTTATTTTTACCGAATTTTTCAAATTATGTAGAACTTCAAACAAATAATTTGTATCTGTTTTTAATTCAATATTTTCGAGTAAATAATTTAAGTTATTTATTGCATAAGGTATGCTTTGAAGAAATAAAGGTTTATTTTCGTAAAACCCTCTGAAACCATAAGCTCCCATAGCTTGTAATATTCTAATAATCACATAAGGATACAAAAATGATTTAAATTCCTGCTTATCAACTTTAATATAAACAGATAATTCATCAAGATAAAAATCAAGTAATTCCGTTCTGGTTTCGTTATCTAAATCAGCTTTTGCATCATAAAGCAAAGAGGCAACATCATATTGTAAAGCACCTTTTCTCCCGCCCTGATAATCTATAAAATACGGATTTTCATTCTTTAACATGATGTTTCTCGATTGAAAATCACGATATAGAAAATAATTGGTTTCGGTTTTTAGTAAAAAAGCAACAAACTTTTCAAAATCTTCCTCCAATAATTGCTCGTCAAATGGAATTTGTGCTAGCTTCAAAAAATAATATTTAAAATAATTTAAATCCCACATCATTGATTGTTTGTCAAATTGCTTGCGAGGATAGCAGTTGTCATAATCAATATGTTCAGAAGCAGTTATTTGAAATCTGGGAAGTTCCTTTAAAACTTTTTTATATAAGACAATAATTTCTGTTTTATCATCAGTATCATTCCTGATTTTTTGCAATCTATTAAACAAGGTTTCATCGCCAAAATCTTCAATCAGATAAATATTTTCAGAATGATTAACAGCGTATATTTCAGGCACATTCAAATTTAATTTCAGAAACTCTTTTGAAAAAGCTATAAATGCATTATTTTCTTTGTTGTCATTATTATGAACACCCAGATAAGTATTGCCATCTGAAACAATTCGGTAATAACTTCTGTAAGAACCTGATGCAGGTAATTTGAAAATGCTTTTAAGTTTTTTATTTGCCCAACTTTCAAATAGCTGAGTGATTTTTTTTTCTATCATTATGGTAATTAAATAATTAAGAAAATATTAAAACGCTTATTTTAAATTTAATAAAATAAGCTACAAAAGTAATAAAAATAGGCTTGTTTATTATTTTTTTACTAATTTTGTTGAACAATAAAATGACAAATTTCTAATAAAAAATATATACAAATGGAAAATAAAACCGCAATAGACATTTTAAAAGAAGCTATTTTGCTCGAAAGAAGAGGAAAAGCTTTTTACAGCAATGTAGCAGAAAAATCTGATAGCGAAGCTGCTAAGAAAATATTTACCATGATGGCTGAAGAAGAAGATGAACATATCAAATTCCTTTCACGTCAGTTTGCTCATTATGTGAAAACAAATGAGTTTTTGAAAACTGAACATCATGAAGAAGCTAACGATGAAATCGCAATGAAAGTTTTATCTGACGATATCAAGAAACAAATTACAGCTGCAAGTTTTGAAGCTGCTGCTATTTCAGCTGCTATGGATTTCGAAACCAGAGCAGTTAAAGTTTATTCGGACAGAGCTGAATCTGCAACTGATGTAAATGAAAAAGCTTTGTATAAAATGTTAGCCGATTGGGAAACAGGTCATCAGCATATTTTACACAAATTAAATGAAGAATTGAAAGAAGATATTTGGAATGATAATAATTTCTGGCCATTCTAATTTTTTGTTGAATAATAAAAAAAAGCTGCATTTTCTTGCAGCTTTTTTTATTCAAAAATAATTTTGTTCAGATAAAAGACAGTTCGTTTGCTTTTGTTTGCAAGTGCATTATTTTTAATAATTTGCAAACCATAACACAAAAAATAATTATCGTACCACCATTCAATATTTGCAGATGGATTCTCCATGATTTTATCATTTGCATAAGGAAGCTCAAGCTTGGTATTGTCAATTTCAGAAATTGTAACTGAATCGCTGATTGTTTTATAAACCAGTTCGCCTTCGTTGTTATATGCAAATACATATTCATCTTTTAAAGGCATAATACTCACTCTTTCTTTAACTTCCATTGAAATAATATTCCATATATCAAACAAATTGTTCCACAAAATATTTCCATCTTCATCCAGGCATAAAATAAAAGCATTTGTATATCTGAAACCATCAAAAATGGTACGTGAAGTTGGCACCATTCTTCCATAATAATCATACGACATATCAGAAACTGTCCGATATTCAGGATAAAAAGCTTCAGAAAGCATAATTAATTTCCCGTTATTTTGGATCAGATCATGCTCTACCAACATATAATTTAATGAAAACTCTTTTTCTTTGCTTTCCTGCATTTTTTTGATTTTGGCAATTTCTCTTTTGTTCAGATATTTATTTATTTCATCGAAAATCAGGAAATTAAAATATTTAAATCTGAAATTATTACTTTCAATTTTTACATAATACATTCCTGCAGCTTCCAAAACAGAAGTTTCATTATATACGTTTGGTTTTTCACCAGATAAATTATATGAACCCGTAAGCGCTACTTTCCCATCTTTTAGAAAAGCCAAAGATGCAGTTAGTATTTTTTTACTATCATCATTATTTAATATTTCTTTGGTTGAAAGCATTGTTCCTTCTATATTAAATTCCTTTAATATCAGCTTATTATCCTTTCTACTTATTTCCTTTTTTTGTACAATAAAAATTTTATGATTAATCGTATCTATTTCCAAATCTTCTACATCAAGATCTTTAGAATCATCTATATCAATCTCTTTATTAATGCGTTGTTTGAAATTAAAGATATTCAGAAAAATTTTATCTTTATTTGCAGATGTAAAAAAAGCAGTGTGATTAAATACTTTTAATGTAGTAAGTCTTGTTTTCTCAGAAATTTGTATATTGCTTATACTATTCCCATTTTTGACTCTATCAAAAGCTATGATTGTAAGATTGTTATCGTTGGATTTTTTGTTTTCTTTATGAAAAAAGAAATATATCGTATCTTCATCAAAATCAAAACCTTGATAAGATAAATCATTATTTAACGGAATCTTTTTTATCCATTTTTTCTGTAAATTATTATCAAAATTGGTAAAAGCCCAATTTTGAGTTTTTCTGTCCAAAAACTCATTTAAACGATTGATAACAATTACACCACCATTGCTTATATTGGCAATATAAAATGGATCAGCATCATTCTTAGTTTCTATTTCAGCTCTGATTGGTTTTTTAGTTTGTGCTATCAAACCATCTGTCGTACTGATAAATATAAATATTATTAATCCAATTATAAAATAAAAAAATCTCATCATTCTTATTTTTGACAAACCTACATAAATTTTTGAATACAACGAAGAAAAAAATCATATATTTTATTAAAAACAAAAGATTCATTTCTTTTTTATAATTTTGCTATGAAATAATAATCAACAAATTTTGAGTCGAAAAGATTTATTACTGATAACACCACCTTTCATACAAATAAACACCGTATATCCGGCAACACCCGGTTTGAAAGGATTTTTACAAAGCAAAGGTTTTCAAATTGCTCAACTCGATTTGAGTATTGAATGTATTATTCAGATCTTTACTTCTGAAAATCTGAGCATCTTTTTTGATTTTGCCGAAAAACAAAAAAAGAAATTTTCACTGAATGCTTTTGAAATTATCAAACAAAAAAAATCATATCTTAATCATATTGATACAGTTATCTCTTTTTTACAATCAAAAGATCTTTCATTTGCTTATGCGATTAATAATAAAATTTTGCCAAAAGCTTCCAAATTTGAAATTCAACAAGATTTGGAATGGCATTTCGGAGTAGATGGAATTCAGGATAAAGCCAGATTTTATGCTACACTTTTTCTCGAAGATATTGCAGATTTTATAACTGAATGTATTGATAATAGATTTGGTTTCAGCAGATATGCCGAACAAATTTGCCTTGAATCAAATAACTTTGATTTGATTTTAAGTGAAATTGAGAAGAATACATTAATAACTGATTTAATGCTTAAGATTTTAGATGATTCAATAAAAAAACATCAACCTAAAATTATTGCATTTACTATCCCTTTTCCGGGGAATTTACTAATGGCATTAAAATCTGCACAATATATAAAAAAAAATTACGCAGATATACAAATTGCAATAGGTGGTGGTTATGTAAATACTGAACTGCGCAACTTAAATGAAATCAGGCTATTTGACCTGGTTGATTATGTTTGTCTGGATGATGGTGAGTTGCCATTATTGAAAATTTTGAATCATATTTTATATCAATCGGAAGATTTAAAAAGAACCTTTATCAGAAAAAATAATGACGTTGTTTTTATAAACAATGCAATAGAAGTTGATTTTTTGCATAATGAAATCGGTATTCCGGATTATGAAGGATTGCCACTAAATAACTACATTTCGGTTACAGAAACCACAAATCCGATGCATAATATGTGGAGTAACGGAAGATGGAATAAAATAGCGCTGGCACATGGGTGCTATTGGCATAAATGCTCTTTTTGCGATACCTCTCTTGATTATATAAAAAGATTTAATCAGGCAGATGCTGGCATTTTATGCGATAAGATTCAAGATATAATCAAACAAACTAATTACAGAGGTTTTCATTTTGTAGATGAAGCTGCTCCTCCTGCTTTGCTAAGAAAACTTGCGAATGAGTTAGTTAATAGAAATATAAGTATCAGTTGGTGGACAAATATCCGCTTTGAGAGTTCTTTCGACGAAGAATTATGCATACTTTTGGCAAAATCAGGATGTATTGCGGTTTCGGGCGGTTTGGAAGTTGCTTCTGACCGATTGTTGCGTAAAATGAATAAAGGAGTTAGTATTGAGCAAGTTGCAATAACAGCAAGTAATTTCAAAAAAACAGGAATTATGATTCATGCCTACCTGATGTATGGTTTTCCAACACAAACAGAACAGGAAACCATTGATTCATTGGAAATTGTACGGCAATTATTTGTCAATAAATTGATTAATAGTGCATTCTGGCATCGTTTTGCAATGACGGTTCATAGTCCTGTGGGATTAAATCCAAATGATTTTGGTGTTGAAAAGATAGACTTAAAGTCAGAAACATTCAATAAAAATGGGTGTAATCATATTGATAAATCAGGATGCCAGCATGAAAAATTTGAAAATGGCTTAAAAACAGCATTATATAATTTTATTCACGAAAATGGGTTTGATTTTCAGTTGGAGGATTGGTTTGAATTTAAAATACCAACAACCAAAATACCACCTAATTATATAAAAAAAATAATAAAAAGCAAAAACAAAATATCATAAACAAATGAATATGAATAATCAAGAGAAAGAATCAATCGGATTTTGTTTGGTTTCAAATTTAATAAGCCTTGAAGGAAAAAAAGTAGGCTATATGTATAGAGAAGAACTGGAAGAAGATTCCGAAAATGATAGTGGATGGAGATTTCTGGCAGGCACCGAAGATCAGGAATATGTTGACAATGAAGCAAACAGCAAAGTTTATGAAGTAGAAACGATAGCCGATTTTGATCCTGCAATTATTCCATATTTAAATTTTCCTTTTGGTTCTGAACTCGAAAGAGTAGAAGGAAAAGATGAATTCAGAATAATCGAATAAGATTTTTAAGCATTTTCTTTATCAATGCGTTTTTTTACAATTTCCCAAGAATGGGTAATTAAAAAACTTTCGTCCATAAAACCGATTATTTTTTCAAAGCGATTCATTGGGATTGCGATTGAATTTGTATTTTTTTGAACATAAGGTCTGGCAGAAACATCATACATTCCTAAAATAGCTTTGGGATTTTCTTTCTCAATTTCCATATAAGGATAATGAATTATTGACCCACAACCAGATGAAAATGGCGCAATTACGGCATTTGGTTCAATTGTATCGAAATTACAAAGCGTAAATAAACCTGATAAAATATCAGGAGTTGCAAAAAATATTACAACTTCAGGATTGTCATTTTCTGTAAGTTTATCCCAGCGTTTAAAAACAATATTTTTTCCTTCTGCATTAGTTGTAACCAATAGCTCTTGTGTTTTGTTAACTATCTCAGGAGATTGTTTGTAGCGTTCACCTTCCATTTCGCCGGGTATGCCACATGACAAAAAATAATCAAAATTTGGTCTCATTTTCTGAGAAAAACCCAGATATCGTTTTCCTCCTCCACACAATACAGCATCGGCATTATAACTTAATGATTCTCCATTTCTTACTTTTGTCAATTCTGCAATCAGACAACTCCATCCATTTTTAGGTATAACTTCTGTTGCTCTATCAACTTTATTATCAGAGTAGTAAAAAGTAATCGGAAGGGGCGAATTTCCGAAATATTTCTCCCATTTTTCTATAAAACTATTTTTTAATTGAATGTCCATTATATTATTTTTTAAAAGGTTTAAACAACAATCTAAGTGATTGATCGTATGTTAAATAACTCCAAACCCAATTAATGAAAATCAGAATTTTATTTTTAACTCCAAAAATGGAACGCAGATGAATTAACATCCAAACCAACCAAGCTATAAAACCATCAAAATGGATATACTTTAAATCGACAACGGCTTTATTACGACCGATTGTTGCCATCGAACCCAAATCTTTGTACTTAAATTCTTTCCAGGTATTTTTTCTAAGATTGGAGGCCAGATTTTTAGCTTGTTGAATAGCTACCTGAGCTACCTGAGGATGTCCATTGGGATAAATTTCAGTATTCATGCAGGCGATATCACCCAAAGCAAATATATTCTGATAATTTTTTACATTATTAAATTTATCAACAAGAATTCTGTTTGAACGAGTAAAATTATTTGCATTAATGCCACTTATGATATTTCCCTGAATGCCGGCAGCCCAAATCAGTGTTTTTGATTTAATAATTTTACCATCGCCAAGACTTACTAAATGACCGTCGTAATCTTTTACAGCTGTAGATGTAAGAACATTTACCCCCATTCTTTCGAGAAAATTCTTTGCTTTTGCTGATGATTTTTCAGACATGCTACCCAATAATTTCGTAGATGCTTCAATAAGGTATATATTGATTTTACTGCAATCAATTTCAGGATAATCTTTTGGAAATACAAATTTTTTCATTTCTGCTAAAGCACCTGAAATTTCCACACCGGTTGGACCACCACCAACTACAACTATATTCATCAATTCCTCAACAACATCAGAAGTTAAAGCATCTTCCATATTTTGTAAAATATCCCATAACAAACCTACTGATTCATAAACATTTTTCATGGGTTTTGCATGTTTCTGAATATTGTGCATTCCAAAAAAACTAGTATCAGCACCATTTGCCAAAACCAAATAATCATAATATAAATTACCCAATGATGTTTCTATTTGATTAATCTCAGAATTAACTTTTGTAACATCTGCAATGCGAATGAAATAATCATTAAAATTCTGAAATATTTTTCTTATTGGGAAGGTAATATCCCGTGGTTCCAAACCAGCAGTGGCAACCTGATAGAATAAAGGTTGAAACTGATGAAAATTGTTTTTATCAATTATAACAACCTGAAAATCTGATTTTGATAATTCTTTTGCAAAGCTTAATCCAGCAAAACCACAACCAACGATAACTATTCGTTTTTTAGAAGTATCAGGTATATTTATAGTAAGCGACATTATGTTTTTTTTTGCAAATTTACAAAAAAAAGGCTGTCCTGATTGGGACAGCCCTTAAATATATTGATTAATCAAATTTTAGTGTAAATCCAAAAATGTTGAACCAGAAAAACTACCTTTTACCCATTCTACTTTATATTTTTCAGGGCAATTTCCATTTGTAATTAATTGGTTGTTTGCATCATAACCAAAAGTTGCAGTTGCAGTTTTAGTATCAGCTGGTATCTGATGAACTTTAACACCTGAAACTGGATCCCAATTGCAGCTTTGTTTTAAAACAATAGCCTGATTAATTTGAGTATAAAAATTTTCATTATGTCGATTAGTTCCCCATGTTGCAAGATTATTGAAACCACCTGAAGTTCCTAAACCTTCAATTGATAAGATCAATGCATTTGGATGAATTCCTGTGAAAGTCTTTTTACGGGCAATATTCCAGGTGCGTGTTGTTGTATCACTAAATGATGCTTGTAATGTGCCAGTTATGGTATGTGCAACTGAAGTGGTTGTGCCATTTCCAAGATTTTTAATTAAACCTCCACTTAAATTTGTCCAAACTTTTGCCCCATTCAACATAACCCATTTTTGATTAGATAATTTTGTAACTTTATAATTTATAAATTGTAAACTTACAGTAGTTCCTGCAGCTGACCATGCGGCAGTTATCACTCTTTTTATCTTTATTTGACCAGATTTGAGTTTGGTATTATTACAATTGTTGCCATTAAATGTCATAGTATAAGTCATTGTATCACCAACTAATACTGAGTCGATTACACAATTACAAGGTAAAGCATCTGTAGCTTTTAAACTTCCTCCTTTTGACAATACTTCATTTGCATCATCTAATGCTTCATTTGAACTTGTTTCCATATTTATTTCATCCTGAGCTAATTGTTGCATAGAGGATGAGTCAAAATCTTTATCAAGTTTATCTTTATCACAACTTGTAACTATAAAACTAATAAATGTAACTGCCATTATCAGGCTTAAAAATTTAACTGTTTTCATTTTTTTCAATTTTTTAAATTAATAGTACTAAGATGTCTGATATATTAAATAGTTTAATCAAACAAATAATTATTTTTACAAAAATAATATTTTTTCATTTAATCAAAAGAATATTAACAAATTATGAATGCATTTTTTTGTAATTAAAACAAACTAATCAGCAAACGAATATTCAAATATGTAACAATTCCGCCAATTAATAAAAGAATTGCAGTTGTAGCCTTTTCATTGGCGTATTTTCCCATAACTTTTTTTGATGAAGTAAGATATACCTGTAGAAAAATAGTAAATGGCAGTTGAATGCTCAAAACCATTTGTGAAATTATTAATCCTTTAAAAGGATTACCAATTAAAAAAATGATTATCAAAGCAATAACCAATGAAATAGCCACGCCTATTTTTGAATGTATATCTTTAATATCATAAGGTTCATTGAAAATACCTGCAAAAATAGAGCCACCTGCCATACCCGAAGTAATGGTTGAAGCGATTCCAGCAAATAATAGAGCAACAGCAAAAATATTGGAGGCATTATCGCCAAGTAGAGGAGTTAGGATATGCTTAGCTTGTTGTAATTCATCAACAATTGTACCGTGCTTAAAAAAAACTGCTGCTGCTAACAGAATCATTGCACTATTGATGGCCCAACCAACAATCATAGAAAGCAAAGTATCAAACAACTCATAATCAAGTTGTTTTTTGATAATCTGATCATTTTCCAGATTCCATTTTCTGCTTTGAATAATTTCGGAATGTAAAAACAGATTATGAGGCATCACTACTGCACCCAAAACACTCATTACAATAATCATACTTCCATCAGGAATTTGAGGTTTTACCCAGCCTATAGCCGCATCAGTCCAATTAATATCAACCAAGGTTAGTTCATAAATAAATGAAATCCCGATAATTGAAACAAAAGCAATAATCCATTTTTCAATTCTTTTGTAGGAATTTGTAAAAAGCATTATTATTACAAATACAAAAACCATGATTGCACCTAATGAAATTGGGATTTTAAAAAGCATATTCAGAGCAATGGCACCCCCTAAAATTTCGGCCAATGAGGTAGAAATTGAGGCAAACATTGCTGTTGTAAGTATCGGTTTTGAAATCCATTTGGGAGTATAAAGGCTGGCAGCTTCTGATAAGCACAATCCACTTGCAATACCCAGATGGGCAACATTATGTTGAAGAATAATCAACATAATGGTTGATAATGTAACCATCCACAATAGGGTGTAGCCATAAGATGAGCCTGCAGCAATATTAGAGGCCCAGTTTCCCGGATCAATAAAGCCAACAGTTACCAATAGACCAGGGCCAATATATTTAAGAATTTCCAAACCACCTAATTGAGGTTTATGATCTCGGCTTTTAAAATCGTGTAAAATTTTCTTAATGAAATTCATCTGTTTTCTTTAATAAAGTAATAAACACATAAATTGCCAATTGGTTAAAAAAAAAGCCCGCAATTGAGCGAGCTTAAATGTTTTTTCAGAAATATTATTTGGGATTATAAGCCCATTTAAGCCAAATGGCACCCCAGGTAAAACCTGCACCAAAAGTTGCTAAAATAATATTATCTCCTTTTTTAAGTTTATTTTCATACTCCCAAAGCAAAAGTGGCAAAGTAGCAGCAGTAGTATTCCCATATTTCTGGATGTTGATCATCACTTTTTCAGCGGGTAATTCCATTCTTTTGCCTGTTGCGTCAATTATACGCATATTTGCCTGATGTGGAGCAAGATAAGCGATATCATCGGCAGTCAGATTATTTTTTTCCATTAATTCAACTGCAGTATCAGCCATATTAGAAACAGCCGCTTTAAAAACAGGTTGACCCTCTTGGTAAATATAATGTTCGCGGGCATCAACAGTAGAGTGGGAAGCTGGTTTGCAAGAGCCACCGGCTTTTTGATGCAAATGAATTCTGCCGGCACCGTCCGAACGAAGTATCATATCCATAATACCTACTTCTTCTTCAACAGGTTCTAGCATAACAGCTCCGGAACCATCTCCAAAAATAGGACAAGTAGCTCTGTCTGTATAATCAACTATTGAAGACATTTTTTCGGCACCAACCACAATAACTTTCTTGTATTGACCCGTTTCAACAAATTTTGAAGCGGTTGCCAATGCAAATAAAAAACCTGAACAACCTGCATTCAGGTCGTAGGCAAAAGCTTTTTTTATTCCTGCTTTATCACAGATAATATTAGCAGTAGCAGGAAACTGCATATCTGGAGTAACGGTTGCACAAATCAATAAATCAATATCTTCAGGTGATGTATTGGTTTTTTTTAATAGTTCATTAACTGCACCAACACCTAAATCACTAGATCCCAGACCTTCTCCTTTTAAAATTCTTCTTTCTTTAATACCAATGCGGGTCATTATCCATTCATCAGTAGTATCTACCATTTTACTTAATTCCTCATTATTAAGGATATATTCGGGAAGGCATGCACCAACACCCGTAATGGCGGCTCTAAATTTTGTCATTAATTGTCTTTTTTGATTTTATTAATCAGGTTGAGCATATTTTGTCATTGCAGCTTTTATTTTAGACGAAAGTTTATTAACAGTAATTTCTTTCGAAAGCAGCAACATGTTTTTGATGGCAATATCATTTGAAATCCCATGACCTATTAACACAGAAGAATTTATACCTAAAATAGGACTACCTCCAAAGTTTTCATAATTAAAACGTTTGAAATAGTCATCAGTAAGATTTCTTTTAACCAATAAAGTGTACATAGCTTCTATTTGTTTGAGAATGATATTTCCGATAAAACCATCACAGACAAAAATATCAACACTGTCTTTGAACAATTCACGGCTTTCAACATTTCCAACAAAATTAAAATCATTTGTATCCTTCATCAACTGAAAAGTAGCCTGACATTGCAGGTTACCTTTTTCTTCTTCTTCCCCAATGTTTAATAGACCAACTCTTGGATTTTTTATACCCATAACACTTTTTGCATAAATAGACCCCAAAATAGCAAATTGGTATAAAACATCCGGTTTGCTGTCGGGATTGGCTCCAATATCAAGTAACAGACTTAATCCTCCGTTTTCCTTGGGGATTAAACCTGCAATACTGGGTCGGATAACACCAGGAATGGTATTTACACTATACATTGCACCAACCAAAACAGCACCTGTATTTCCGGCACTTGAAAAAGCATCAATTTTTTTTGCCTTAAGCAATTTAAACCCAATACTTATGCTTGAATTTGGTTTTTGAGTAAATGCTTTAATAGGTTTTTCACCCATCCCGATTGTGTCGGGAGCGTGAACAATTTCAAAATCTTCTAAATCAGCATTAAATTCTTTTAATTTGGAATGAATAATCTGTTCATCACCAATTAAAACAATTCTATCTGATTTGTCAATTTCCTTAAGGGCTAAGATAGCTCCTGCAATTGTTGCATCAGGAGCATAATCCCCACCCATAATGTCTAATCCGATTCTCATTAACTTTTTTTTTAGTTAAAGAAACAGTTAGTAAAAATATTATGCGTTTGCTTGTTTTTCAATAGCAAGTTTACCTTTATAGTATCCGCACTCAGGACATACTCTGTGATATAATACTGGTTGTCCGCAATTTGAGCAAACTGCTGTTGTTGGAGCTACAGCTTTGTCATGAGTTCTTCTTGTTGCTGTTCTCTGTTTTGAAAATCTATGTTTAGGATGTGGCATATAGCATTATTTTTTTAAATGTTATTACTTAATTGTCTGATATTAAATCTTTCAAACTACCCCAACGTGGGTCGGGTTCTGGTTCTGAAAGGTTTTTTATTTTCTGTATTATTTCAGGATTGCAATCACTATTTCCGTTTTCGTCTTCCGGATGCACCATTCTTATAGGTAACAACAGAATAATAAATTCATAGAGATAAGAAGATAAATCAATCTGATGTTCGTGTTCGGGAAGAACAACCACATCTTCATTTTCCTCTTCAAATGCTTCCCCAAATTTTACTATCAGTCTTTCGTTTCCGTCTATTGGAAAGTCGAAATTATCGAGACATCTGTCGCACATTACATTGATGCTGCCTTTTAATTCAAAGTCAAGTACCATCATTCTTTCCTGTTTGTCCAGGCTAAGTTCTACATCTATTGTGCCTTGCTCAATTTCTGTATTACCAAAAGATGCAAAAAAATCACTACTGATTTTGTATTGATAATTATGCAGCCCTAAACCTAAACCACTGAAGTGCAATATGTAATGCTTTAATATGTCCAAATCTGATAGTTTTTTTTCAAGGGGGCAAAATTACAAATTATATTGTTATCAACAAAGAATTGTTAATCGTTTTTTGTTAAAAAAGAATAAAGGTTTGATATTGTTGACGTTATACAATAAAATATTTTTTAATTAAATTATTATCAGGTAATTTAGCCAAATAATTTTGTAAATACCTGTTCTACATTTGATACCGATATTATTTCGATATTGAATTTCATTTTCTCAAGTCCTTTGGTATTGTATTTAGAAATAAATATTCGTCCAAATCCAAGTTTATCTGCTTCAGCAATACGTTGTTCAATACGGTTAACAGGTCTTATTTCGCCCGACAAACCAACCTCAGCAGCAAAACAATCTTTCGGATCAATTGCAATATCTTCGTTTGAAGAAAGGATAGCACATACTACTGCCAGATCAATTGCAGGGTCATCTACCCTAATACCTCCGGCAATATTCAAAAAAACATCTTTAACGCCCAACCGAAAACCATGGCGTTTTTCTAAAACAGCCAACAACATACCCAACCTTTTGGTCTCAAAACCTGTTGCAGAGCGCTGTGGCGTACCGTAGGCAGCTGAACTTACCAAAGCCTGAGTTTCTATCAACATCGGCCTTAATCCTTCAATTGTTGCAGAAATAGCTGTACCGCTCAGATTTTCGTCTCTTTGTGATAGTAAAATTTCTGATGGATTGGAAACTTCTCTTAAACCAGTACCTTGCATTTCATAAATTCCTAACTCTGAGGTTGAGCCAAAACGATTTTTTACCGAACGTAAAATACGGTAACCATAGTTTCGGTCACCTTCAAACTGTAAAACAGTATCAACCATGTGTTCAAGCAGTTTTGGACCCGCCAGATTTCCATCTTTGGTAATATGACCGATTAAAAAAACCGGAGTTCCACTTTGTTTTGCAAATTTCTGAAGTTCGGCGGCACATTCTTTTATTTGAGATATACTACCAGCCGATGAATCAATCAGATTAGTCTGCAAGGTCTGAATGGAATCAATAATTAATAAATCTGGTGTAATTTCAGCTATTTGCTGGAAAATATTCTGGGTAGAAGTTTCTGTAAGAATATAGCACTGATTGCTTTTGGCAGAAATTCTTTCGGCACGCATTTTTATTTGTTGCTCACTTTCTTCACCGCTCACATACAATACTTTGCGGTTTTTTATATCTAAAGCCACCTGAAGCATTAGTGTAGATTTCCCAATACCGGGTTCACCACCAACTAAAATTAATGATCCGGGAACCAAACCTCCTCCCAATACTCTGTTTAATTCATTATTCTGAGTATCAATCCGTAAATCCTGATTATAGTCGATTTCACTGATTAGTTTTGGTTTGCTTTGTCTTTTTTCTGCTTGTCGATTCCATTTCTGGTCTTTATCGCGTTCTACAATTTCTTCGTCATAAGTATTCCATTCACCACATGAAGGGCATTTTCCAATCCATTTAAGTGATTGTGCACCACAATTTCGGCAAAAAAATACAGTTTTTGTTTTAGACATATTTAAAAAATATTTTTTCAAAATTAAACATTTTCCAATAAAAAAAGCCTGTAAAACAAAAATGAATACAGGCCTCTTCTTTTTAAATTATATTAATTATTTATATAACAGTTTTGTAAACTGCTGCATCTTTCCTTTTTTACCATATAAAATCATTTCAGAGTCTGAAATTTGCTCACTCAATTTTGGACGAATTAAAATGTCAGATCTTTTCATTTTGTATAAAGCTTCTTTGCTTTGATTTCCTTCATTATCTAATGCAACCAAAACAACCACAGATTCTCTGTTTGGACTATAATTAGATAATTTTCCGTTACCTTTATTTAATAAGTTTTTAGGATTATCATTGAATATAAAGAATAATTTATCTTCGAGATATCCCATTGTATATGAAGAATATGTGCCTCCATCATCTATTGATTCCTGACATTTAGGTATTTTTTTAGCCCAATCAATCTGGCCTTCAGAATCAATGTTAATTACAATTATATCGTTGTAATTATAATGGTAGCTGGTAGAAGATGACATAGAGCCATTTGAGTTGGTATAAGTTGTTGTGTGAACTTCTACAAAATATTGTTCACCAACTAGTATAACTCCACCATCTTCGCGAAGGACTAAATCATCGAGATCATAATCATAAAGTTCAATTTCTTTTCCTTTTTTCTCTTTTTTCTTTGTCCTATCAGCTTCTCTTTCGGTCATATTTTGTGTAATAAAATCAATATCAAATTCCTTGAATTTCTTATTGGTTATATCACCATTTTCGCCATTTATATACATATAATAACTTCCATCAACACTAAAAGTTCCTAAATTTGAATAAAAACCTGCACAAACTATATCACTATTTTTGTTTATGGCAATTTGCATATCAGTAATAAACTTGTCTTTTAATTCAATTGGGTATTCATTAACAACTTCCCCTTTTGATTTGTATGATATTAATTGAAATTTGTAATTTGGTTTTCCACGACGTTTTGAAACAGCTTTTTCTTTATACACGACTCCTAAAATATATGCATTGCTGTTATTATCAAGCCTATATATTTCTCCATCAAATAATTCTTCTGAATAATTTAAGGTACACTTTTTTTCCCAAACTAAGTTAAGATCTTTATCCATTACAATTAGAGCAATTTTTTCTTTTTCTTTTTTCTTAGTTGGTAACAAATAATGAATCAATATTTTAGTTTGATCTGGCGAAATTTCATAATCAAAATTACCGAAATCATTATCTGATTTCTTATTACTATAATCAATTCTTGCTATTTTACGTGAATCTTTATTTGGTTTTAACGTTTTTTTGTTTATTGTTTGAGCATATAATTGAATAATATCGCTCTTTTTATCTTCAATTGATGAAAACAGATAAATTGTATTATTCATGAAAGCAAAAAATTCAAAATCCCTTTCATCTCCTTTCCCATCTTCAATAATTACTTCTTCTGATTTGGTTTGGTTCATATTATTATCAAAATGTTCAATAAAACTCGATTCTGATGAAAATGCACCACCTTCTGTTTTTAGAACATAAATCCCTGTTTCATCATGCCCAATAATTTCTTCAAGATTACTGCTTCTGGCTTCTTTAATTTCTTCACCATAAACAATATCTACATTTTTTGATTTTTTTTGTGAAAATGCATTCGTAATAAATACAATTGAAATCAATACTACAATAATAATTTTTTTCATTTGACTTTGTTTTATTTTAATAAATATTTTTTAAAATCCACTTATGTGAATTTTTGTTCAAAAATATAAATAAAATAATAAATAGCAATAAAAAAAATATCTTTATAAAGATTTTTTTTCTAATATTTTCTGTTCGATGGAAGTGGTTGAAAAACCTTCGACCAAATCGACAGTTTTTACCAAACCGCCTTTGGCTGTAAGTATA
Source organism: Bacteroidales bacterium (assembly GCA_023251515.1). Lineage (GTDB taxonomy): Bacteria > Bacteroidota > Bacteroidia > Bacteroidales > JACABE01 > JACABE01. The sequence goes on along the minus strand of JAHEYQ010000010.1, from coordinate 75,049 downwards.
TCATAACCAACAATTTCTTTGGGTTTGTAATCGCTTCCCTTTATCAGAATATCAGGCTGAACAGTTTTAATTAATTCATAAGGAGTATCTTCTCCAAAAATTACAACAGCACTCACAAAACCCAGTGAAGCTATCAGTAAAGCACGGGCATCCTGATTGTTAATTGGGCGACTAGCTCCCTTTAATCGTCTGACAGAATCATCAGAATTTAAACCAATTATCAGAATATCACCTTCGGAAGCTGCTTTTGAAAGATATTCAACATGACCTGCATGTAAAATATCAAAACAGCCATTTGTAAAAACGATTTTATATCCTTTGAAACGCCAATAAGCCAATTTTCGTGCAAATTCTTCACCCTGAAGTATTTTGCTTTTTACTATTTCAAATTGAGTCATGATTTTGCTTTTTGATTAAAGGTAAAACTGCCAATGATATTAATCCTGATATAATAATTAGTGCAGTTTGAGACGACCATGCTATCCAGCCCAAGGCATAGCCTGTGGTTTTTGCAATTGAAAATATCAATAATGTTTGAGATATTATTACAGGATAAATCCCAATTCCGCCAGGCACAAGCATAATTCCTACAGAACCAAGCACCAATGCCGATAAAGCTACATTTAAACCTAGAGTAGCAGTTTGATCGAAACAAAAGAAAATCAGCCAGGTCATCAAAAAATAATTGAGCCAGATAAACAATGAATGAAATACAAACCAATAAGGTTTGTCAATTTTTGATAAGGATTTTATACCTTCAACAAAACCCAACACAAACACCATTGTCTTTATGTAAATATTTGATTTTATTATTTTTGGCTTAAAAATAAGAAATAATACTGCCAATATTAATAAAATAGAAAGCAGAGTAAACGATAAAAATCCTGTAAAATTTATATTTGTAAATTTGTCTGAAAATTTCAAAAGTAAGTTATCATATAAATAATCTTTCAGATTATTGAATTCCAGAATAAAAGTAAACAGAAAGAGCAGAAAAAAGATAATCATATCTATAGTTCGTTCGGTAATTACAGTACCAAATGATTTGCTGACAGGAATTTTTTCGTATTTATGCAAAATGCCGCAACGCATTACTTCGCCCAAACGGGGGAAAGCCAGATTTGCAAAATATCCGATCATAACAGCTGCAAAAGTAGTGCTTACTTTGGGTTTATATCCCATAGGTTTAAGCAGCATTCGCCATCTAACGGCTCTGCTTAAATGACTAAAAATACCAGGAATAATTGCTAATACAACCCATAAATAGTTAGCCGACTGGAATGATTGAGAAATTTCAAGTTTTTCAGTAACAGATAATTTACGTTGAAACCACCAAATGAAAAAAAAACCTAAACTCAGAAAAAAAACAAATTTCAGAATTAATAATATCTTTTTTTTCATTCGTAATTTTTTTTATTATTTATTTGCGAAAAGTTTGGATGAGAAACACCATTAAAACAGATCTTTCTATGGTTGGTTTCATTCATTTATATTTGTGTAATATGCTGTAAAATAGGCTTATAACAACATGACTTGTTAAGCAAGTTTATTGTTTTGTGGAAAAATGATATTTGGCGAAAACTGTTTTGCTTCCTCAAAATCCATTGTAGCATAAGAAACAATGATAACCAAATCGCCAACAGCAACTTTACGTGCGGCGGCACCATTTATACCAATTACACCAGAACCTCTTTCTCCTTTTATTACATAAGTATCAAAGCGTTCGCCATTATTTATATTATAAATATGAACTCTTTCATTCTCAATTAAATTTACGGCATCCATCATAGCTTCATCTATGGTAATACTCCCAATATAATTGATATCGGCTACTGTAATTATAGCTCTATGAATTTTTGATTTTAGTACTTCTATTTGCATGATGCTGCAAAATTAATGATTTTTGATATTATAAACACAAAAATATCTTTGTTGTTTTATAAGTTTAATTCTTAAATCTTTGTTTTTCATAAAAATAACATAAAAAATATATTAAGCATTGTTTGAATGAAAGTGTAAATCTGATTAAAAATTTACTTTAAATCTGATATTTATACTTTAGAACAATAGTTTATGTCTTGATATTTAAGCTTTAAGTTTTTCGTTTTCTTTATGCCGTTCAGCATCTCTGATACTTTTCTTTTCCAGATTCTTATGCAAGGCTTCTGTTAAATCTATACCCGTTTGATTAGCTATACAAATTAAAACAAAAAGAACATCTGCCAGTTCATCAGCGAGTTCTTTACCTTCGTCCTCTTTTTTGAAAGATTGTTCACCATATTTGCGGGCTATGATGCGAGCAACTTCACCTACTTCTTCGGTTAAAATTGCCATATTGGTTAATTCGTTAAAATAACGTACTCCGGTAGTTGTAATCCAATTATCTATAAGCTGCTGTGCTTGTTTTAGTGTTATTTCCTGCATTTCATTAAAATTTTAATCCGTATCCCAATCCAAATCTGAACAATATCAACAAAACAACAAATGCAATTATCAATTTTTTATTCATTTGCAATGGGTTTTCTTCTTTTACAATTTTAAATTTTTCGTAATTGGGCTTTATAATAATCGGAATAATCATAAAGCCCATAATTGCAAGTATAAAAGCCTGATATGGTTTTACATCGGGTAAGCTTATACAAAAGATAATGATATTCCCAATGATATATGGAACAAAAGCTTGACCAATAAGGAAATAAGTTCGATTCGACTCAGATATCATTGATGAATGATATGCCGTTTGCAAAAAATGTTTTGATGCAATTGAACCAATTACAACCAGCATGATAATACAAATAAATGTAAATGAAATATTAAGCAATAACTGGAAGAAAAGCCAAAGCATAACCAAACCAAAACCTTTATTGGTGATTACACCTGCAATATAGGCGCCGAAAAACATATTAAAAGCATGTAAAGTACACCAAAGGAAAAACAATTTAGTTAAACCGGGTCTTTTTCTAAAATAATGGAAAACTCTAAATAAAATAAAACCTATAACCAAAGATACTATTGGACCGATTGATGAAACCAATATTACATTATTTCTTGTCCATAAGTTTGAATAAGATCTTACCAGAAAATCTGTTTTAAAAAAGTAGATAACAGATGGAATATGGTATGCTTTTGCCATAAAAGCAGTAGCTAATTGATATAAAAAATAGGTGAAAAGGTAAGCCATAATAAACATAATGCTTGAGGTAACTGCATTATATGTGAAACTTTTGCGATTTTCGCTCTCACTTAACCAGTTTTTAATATCAAAAAACGATTTATATACCCGAAAAACATACATTTCGAAAAAGAATTTGTTTTTTTCCAAAATAAATTTCCAATACCGTTTTCGGTTTTTTCTCCTTATTTCCCTTATTTCTGTGCTATTCCAATAAAGAAGTTTTTCAATTTGGGTTTTAAATTTAAAAGAAAAATACCTTAAAGATTCTTTCCGTTTTTTGCTTCTCGAAATTCTGTTTTCGAAACTAAACCAAGCCAAAAACCGAAATAAATGAGCATCTAGTTTAAGCAAAAACAAATTGACAGATTCTTTTCGTCGCTTCTTTTCCTTTTCGCGGTTCTTGAACGAAAATTTTGACAAAAAACGAAATAATATTACATCCAGTTTGTATAAAAACACACTGAGTGTGATTTTTGGTTTCTTTTTTTTATAATGTCGGTTTCTACCCATAATATTAATTTAAAGGTAATTTATTTTGTTCTTTTTTTGATTGTTTTAAATATTCCATTACGTAAAGTTCTATTTCAGAAAGCAAAACACCAACTTCATTTTTATTGATAGTTTGCAATTGCGAAACTGCCAAAACCCCTGTAATTTTCTTAATATCAATGAAAATGGTTTTTTGTTTAGTATCTGAAAGTTTGCTTTTTGTTATCAATAAATAATCAAAGTTTTTCCATTCATTCATCAAAACGCCATCTTCGCTTCTGTTGGAAATAAAATAATACGACATATAGTTCTCTTTATCATCAAAATAATATAATGGGAAATAAAAAATTTCTTCAACATTTTTAAACTGATAATCAAATTCGCCATATCTTATAAAATTAAAATATTTGATTTTATTGAGATAATGAACGAACCTAAAATCAGCTAAATGGCATGAAATTCCGATAATTGTATATTCAGAATTTTCAGTAAAAGACATCGTAGTTTTCTTAATTGCCATGTTTTAAAAATTTGAAAAGCGAAGGTATAAAATATTTATCGTTCAACCATACAATTAATAAGAAAGTTTTTAAAAGATAATATCTGAAATTTTAAAGAAAAATTTAATTTGCTTTTTTTTGCAACATTCATTTTATTAATTCAGAAAAATTTAGTAGGTTTGTACACTTTTTTAAGTAAAACAAACAAAAACAATATACACTTTATGAATCTTCACGAAATTAAGGCTAATCGCAAGATTATAGCCAATTACAATTATCAGTTGGCTCCCGTAGAAAAGGGCTATAACAACCGTACATTGTATGTAAATGTCGGTAGCAATGAAATAAAAGAAAAAGCTGTTAGCCAGGAAATGAAAGAAAAATTCATCGGTGGCAAAGGTTTTGGTTTAAGATTATTATGGGATGCTACTCGTCCTGAAACCAAATGGAATGATCCTGAAAATGAAGTAGTAATTGCTGGTGGTCCTATTTGTGGTATTACCCAATATTCAGGGACAGGAAAATCTATCGTTGTGGGTATTTCACCACAAACTGATTCTATTATGGATAGCAATGTGGGTGGTTTCTTTGGCCCTTATTCTAAATTCTCCGGCTTTGATGCTGTTGAATTACAAGGTATTGCAGAAAAAGAAGTTATAGTTTACATCAATGGTATAGATGGAGTTGTAGAAATTTTTGAAGCTCCTGAAGGCTTATCTTATGATAGTCATTTGTTAGGTGAAGAATTACACGAAATGTTTGCCGATACCGAAAAGGATAAATACAATGTTGCCGTAGTATCAAGCGGTAAAGCAGCCGAAAATTCATTAATCGGTATGCTAAACTTTACTTTTTATGATATGAAACGTAAAGTAGTTCGTTTGAAACAAGCTGGTCGTGGTGGTTTGGGTACCATCTTCCGTCAAAAGAAAGTACTGGCAATGGTTTGTAAAGTTGGTGGCGTAAAAGGAAACTTAAACAATGTTGTTAACCTTGAAGCTATCATGGAACGTGGTCGCAAATTCAATAAAGAAATGCGCGAACTTGATGATTCACAATGCGAAATGCGTTCAAAAGGTACTGCACACTTAGTTGAAATTATGGATGCTTACGATTTATTGCCAACTCATAATTTCAAATTTGGAAAACATCCTGATGCTTACAAAATCAATTCGGAAGTATGGAAAAGCTATTTTACCCAAGGTGTGCCTGATGGTTGCTGGATTGGTTGTAATATGGCTTGTGCCAAAGGTGTTGATAATTACGAATTAAGAACCGGCCCTTACAAAGGAAGCAAAGTTATTGTTGACGGTCCTGAATACGAAAACGTAGGAGGCTTGGGTTCAAACTGCGGTATTTTCAATCCTGATTATATTATTGAATCTAATTTCTATTGCGATACTTACGGTGTATGTACTATTTCGTGGGGTACACTTATGGGATTCATCATGGAATGCTGGGAAAGAGGTATCCTGAATGAAGAACGTACCTGTGGATTAAAATTCAATTGGGGTAATGCTGATGATGCAATGGAATGTTTACATCAGCTGGCTCGAGGCGAAGGTTTTGGTAAGATTGCCGGTATGGGTGTTCGTAAGATGAAATACTATTTTGAAGAACAAGGTTGGAGTGATTATGCTACAATGAATGATTTCGGAATGGAAAACAAAGGCCTTGAATATTCTGAGTATGTATCAAAAGAATCATTGGCACAACAAGGTGGTTATGCGATGACCAACAAAGGTCCTCAGCACGATGAAGCTTGGTTGATATTTATGGATATGGTTAATAATCAAATACCTACATTTGAGAAAAAAGCTGAAGCTTTACATTATTTCCCGATGTTCCGTACATGGTTTGGTTTGATGGGATTATGCAAATTGCCTTGGAACGATGTAGAACCTGAAAATAATAAAGAAACTGACGAACCTGCAAAAGTTCCTGAACATGTTGACAATTATGTTAACATTTTCAATGCAGTTACAGGTAATAATATTGACAAACATGAACTGATACGTCAATCAGAAAGAGTATATAATTTCCAACGTATTTTTAATATCCGCAAAGGACATGGTGTTCGTAAAGATGATGCACAACCTTATCGTGCAGCAGGCCCTGTAACTGTGGAAGAATATGAATCACGTCAGGAACGTTACGACAAACAGATGAACGAATTGATAGGTGTGGATCCTGAAGGAAAAACCAGCGAAGAAAAAGTAGCTATTACCCGTGCTTATCGCGAAGATCGTTACGAACAACTATTGGATGCTGTTTACAAACGTCGCGGATGGAACAAAAACGGAGTTCCAACTATTGAGCATCTAAAAAATTTGGGAATGGATCTTCCTGAATTATTAGAAGTAGTAAGTCCTTTACAATAAAAGGCTATTAGTTGTTTAGCCTATTAGGCTATTAGAAGAAAAAGGCTCGTTTCATAGGAAACGAGCCTTTTTCTTAATTATCAGACAACCTCAATTCAAAAATATTGGGTCAAAGACAAAAGTTGGGCTTTGCAGGTAAAAATGCCCAAAGAGCTAAAAACTACCTATAAAAAAGAATTAAGCTTCAAAAGCGGAATGACAGGACAAGCTGAAATAATTACCGAAGATATTCGTTTGATAGAAAGGTTTGTTAATCCGATAAAGGCAGTGCTGAAGAGGTAGGGAGATCGAAGTCCGAATATAGGATTTTAGGTAAAATTGATGATGGATAATGGAAAATGTTTAACTGCCGGATACTAGGTGATTTGTGATTAACAATTGAATATTTGAGAAGATATTGCTACGTAGAACAAATCTGCCAGATATAAAGCAATTTAAACTGTAAAAAATTGCAATTTAAGAGAAATAAATTAGAAGCAAATCTGGCAGATTTTTTTAAAATGACCAAAAAAACATAAAAAATCTTCACTTTTCTCATCTTTTTTTCAAATTTCATATTATCTTTGTAACTGTTTTTGGAATAACAATGCAATGAAAAAGCAATAAGGCATTGATTCCGGAAATGAACGTTCTTTGAAATATTTATAATTTTGTGTTTTGGATAGCTATTACTTCGAAGATAATGCCTTTTTCATTTTTTTTAAAGGGAGTCTAAATAAGTTTGTGTAAACACTATATTCGGAGAACCAGGGACAGCCTTCGTCGTTGAACGAAGGCGAAGGCGTAGCCGAGCCGAAGTGAGACGACGAAGGCTGTCCCTGAATTTATTAATTTTACAACTTAATACCACAGAGTATGGGAACAAACAAATTTAATTTACCAAAGGACTTCTTCAAGCAATTTAAAGATAAAGAAGAGTTCGGAAGTTTTTTCAACGACCTTTATAAACATGGCGTAGAGCAGATGTTACAAGGCGAATTAGACGATCATTTAGGCTATGAAAAACACGACAAAAAAGGTTATAACACAGGTAATAGCCGAAATGGATTCTCCTCCAAAACTGTTAAAACAGAAAATCTGGGCGATATCGTTTTAAACATCCCCAGAGATCGAAATGGAGAGTTTGAACCTCAAATATTACCCAAAGGACAAACCATGACAGATAAGCTGGAAGAAGCAATTATAAGCATGTATAGCCATGGTATGACGACTTCAGACATTTGTTCTCAAGTTAAAGAAATTTATGGGGTAAATGTTTCAGAAACGACCATTTCAAACGTAACAGAACGAATTAACGAGCTCGTAAAGAACTGGCAGCAGCGAGCTTTAGAAAGTGTATATCTTACCGTTTGGATGGACGGCATTATAATGAAAGTGAGGCATAACGGAAAATATATCAACATGTGCGTTTTTATCGTTATAGGGCTCAAAAACACCGGATATAAAGAAGTTTTGGGTATGTGGATAGAAGAAAATGAATCAGCTTCATTCTGGATGAAAGTTCTTACCGATTTAAAAGCCCGTGGCGTTGAAGATATTCTGATTGCTTGCACCGACAATCTCAAAGGCTTCACAGACGCCATTAAAGGCGTTTACCCGCGATGTATCACGCAATTATGTATTGTACATCAAATCAGAAATTCATGCAAATACATTGTTTTTAAAGACAGAAAAGAATTTTGTGCAGATCTTAAAAAAGTATATGCCGCTATAAATCTTGAAACAGCTCAGGATGCGTTAGTTGAACTCGATAACAAATGGTCAAAAAAATACTATTATGCCATAAAATCATGGAAAGACAACTGGGCTAATCTAACAGCATATTTTGACTATCCGCTGGAAATCAGAACTATAATATACACAACAAACACTATCGAAAATCTAAACAGAGGAATTCGGAAATATACAAAAACAAAAGTGCAATTCCCAGATGAAACATCTTGCTTAAAATCTGTTTATCTGGCTATTATGAAATTAGAGAAAAATTGGACTAGACCAATTCCTAATTGGGGGTTAATATGTCACCAATTTTTAATTAACTTTGCAGATAGATGTAAAGTTAAAATCTAAACTATTATTTTGTGTTTACACAAAATATTTTACACTCTCTTTTTAAACATACATTTTTTCAATTAAGCGTTTTCTGCGATAGTATTGGTGTTTTATAAAACATTGCATGCTGTTTGTAAGTTTACGAGATAGTATCTTGCATGCAAGAAAGCTTCCCGACAACTTACGAGAAGGAACTTTACATGCAAGAAAGCTTCCCGACAGTTTACGAGAAGGAACTTTAGATGCAAGAAACCTCCTCGACAGTTTACGAGAAGGAACTTTAGGTGCAAGAAACCTTCCCGACAGCTTACGAGAAGGAACTTTAGATGCAAGAAACGTTCCCGACAACTTACGAGAAGGAACTTTAGGTGCAAGAAAGCTTCCCGACAGCTTACGAGAAGGAATCTTGCATGCAAGAAACATCCTCGCAATTATTTTAGAGGCATATTTGCGCTTAAATTTAATCAAAAACACAAAAAATCATTTAATTTGGTTATTCATTTATAACAAACATAATCTATTTAATCATTAATTAACAAACAAAATGAAAAATTTATCACAATTAAGTGTTTTCAGGCTTCCAAATGAAGAAGCCGCTACACTGTTTAAGTTAACTTACGAAATTACAGAGCCTGTTTCGGGTTCAATTGGCGAATTGGGACTGGCAGCATACACTGCCGGCAGCCAATTTATGCTTCCTTTTTATGCACAAGTAAGTCAGATACAAAAAAGTGAGCTTACCGAGCAAATTACTTCGGTTAGAATTGTTTGTAACGACTTGTCGTCGGAAATAAACAGAGTTATTACATTCGAGTCTAAGTCTCGTGTAAACACAAAAAAGGATGCCGCCAATATGCTTAAGTTTGAGTTGAAACCATATTGGGATCTATCGCGTAAATCTATTACAATTCAGTTTGAAAAAACCGGTGAAATGATAAGTAAAATAAACAATTCGCCCGAACTTCAGGCTGCTGCTGCTGAAATTAAAATAGATACTATTTTAACTGAGCTCGAAACCAAAAACATTACCTTAACCAAGCTTTACAAAGAGCGCTTGCTCGAAGTAAGCTCCCGTGAAGAATCCAGCACAAATCTTCGTCCGCAGGCACAGGAGGGTTATAAATTGTTTTGTGAAATAATTGAGCTGTCGCAGCACTTTCTACCCAATCAGGAACTTAAAAGTCTGTTTAATCAGATGGATGAGCTTCGCGTAAAGTACCGCGCCATGCTTCCGGCAGAAGAAACCATCACCGATGAAGAAGCCGATGAGGTAGATCCGGAAATGTAAGCCACAAAAAATTTAACCCGTTGGGTGCGAAAGCTCCTGACGGGTTTTTAAATTGAAAATATTAGTTATATTTGCAAGAAAAAAATAAACAAAAGGTGTAGCAGTCTATACCAAAATAATAAATAGCTCACCACAAAGGTGAAGCGAGAAATAAGTTAGCGGTCATGCTATGACGACAGTGCAAAAATTAAAGTAAGTGCAAGAAATGAACGAAATTAAAACAACCAGACGGACAATAATCGTAACGACAGTTTGTGTTGTATATCTCTTGCTGACAATTTTCTATCATCACATCGACAAGTATTTGATTGGTGCTGTATTTATTACATTGACACTCCTTATTCCGACAGTTTTTATAATGATGCTTGTTTATGGCATTAAAGGGCTTATTCAAATTTATCGCAATCGACAAAATCTATCTTTCAAGTTTTGCTTGCCGACAATAATCGCACTGACAACTTTAACTTATACTGTGTTTAGTCCTTGGCGACTTGACTCTGAAAGTTTGGAAAGCAAAGTTTTGTTGAGAGCTTGCTTTGAGGGAACACAAAACCAAGCCTATATTAAACTACGACAAGACAAATCATTTGAACTTAATTGGACTGGTGTTTTTGGATATGACGAATGGTTCATCGGAACTTACACACAGAAAGCAGACACTTTCTATTTACATTATGAAACAGAAAAGCCATTTCGCTTCGGTGACACTATTGTAAATAACGGAGAGAGTTTGATAACAATAAACAAGTTCAAGAAAGATAGTTCACAATATTTTGTTCCGTTTTATCTTGGTTATTGTAAAGGTTTAAATTAACGGACAAATGAGGTTAAACACTGACGAAACAATAACACTGACGAGTGAAGCACGAACCGCTAATCGAGTAGACTGCCCTGCCAGTAATTAGCTGACAGGGAGAGCCTCTCACACCACTGTACGTACGGGTCACGTATACAGCGGTTCATTAAGATGTGGAGCAACTTTTTCGTAAAGGTCAAGCATGGCTTCATAACCTCTTTTTCGTAAGCGTTCTAAAGTAATAGTTGTAACCATAATTGGGCTTTGAGCAACTGCCCATCCTCCCATTCTGGTTCTACTCCATGAGTAAGCGTGTTCATGGTCAACACCTAAGCGTATCAGGTTTTTCCTTTTCCGTTCGGGTTTCTTCCAATGATGCCAGATACAATATCTCAAACGATTACGCAACCAACTGTCAAGAGATTTAAGTTTGGCATGAATACTGGCAATACGAAAGTATTGTATCCAGCCTCTTTGAACCTCTTTTAACTTGTAAATCCGTTCGTCGAAAGTACATGGTGTAGTTTTTCTGGTGATGGTTTTGAGTTTCTGTTTAAGTGATTCCCATCGTTTTTCGCCTACTACCAATTGATATTTGCCTTTGTCGCCTTTCTTGTAAGTAGGAACAAATCCAAAGCCAAGGATGACAAAGTTTACAGGTTTACGAATACCGCTTTTCTCCCTATTAATGGGTAATTTTAGTTTGTCTTTTAGAAACAAATAAATCATATTGCCAGTCTTTCGGGCTGCATGATTGCTTTTGGTATAAATACTAAAATCATCAGCATAGCGAACATAACGTAATCCTTGCTTTTCCATTTCTTTATCCAGTTCATTCAGCATGATATTGGATAATAAAGGACTTATCGGACTTCCCTGAGGTACTCCTTTTCTGCGTTTGGTAAGTTTTCCATTTATTAAAATGGGTATTCTCAACCATTTGCGGATAAGGCGTAAGGTTAAAGGGCATTTAATTTTGCGATACAATAGTTGCAGTAATATACAATGGTCAACTTCATCAAAGAAGCTTTTAAGGTCTATATCAACAATATGCTGATAACCATCATTGATGTATTCCTGTGCTTTTAATACCGCTAATTGGGCGTTTCGATTGGGACGGAAACCATAACTGTAATCTTCAAATTCCATCTCGAATTTTATGGCTATTACTTGTCCAACTGCTTGTTGTAAAAGTCGGTCAATGACTGTTGGAATTCCTAACAGTCGCATTTTACCATTGCTTTTGGGTATTTCTACCCCACGAATGGCTTGTGGCAAGTATTTACCTTCACGCAATTCGGATTCTATTTGTTTCCTGTTTTTAGTCAGATAATCATATAGTTCCTTTACTGGCATACCATCAACACCTGCCGAACCTTTGTTCGACACCACCTGACGATAAGCTTTCATAATGTTGTTACGGTTTAATACTTGTTCAATCATTCTGTTTAATGTTTTGCTCTGTTCCGCTTATAATGTGGCTGGCAAGCCTCCACACTGCATTTGGAACATCTTAATGTTCAGTCCTTCATTGTTCAGTGAGACTTCTGAGGTTTCTTTTGGCAGCTCGTTTACTACAATTACTATGACTTCTGCTGACTTCTTGGCTCATAGAAACCTAATCTATTCCAAGACCTCCCCTGGTAAGAGCCTTTTCCTTCATCCAATCGCTGCGGTATCTACTAAAATACGATGTTTGTATTCTTTGGACTTTACAATGCTGTGCTTGCTTATCCTCGTATAATAGCCTCATATACCGTTTCTGTTCGTCAGTACCAGATTTTGCAGTCTCGCTTCCTTCAGTGCATACTTCACAGTAAACCACCTTGCGACTTGCTAATGTTTCGGGTCGTTACTCCCGCACATAAGGGATTTTCACCCTCTGGAAAAATAAATTCACCCAACTTGTTGCTCATTTGATAAATATTTGTAATTTTGAAATATTTATAGAGCTTTCGGCAGGGTGTGCTCAGCTCATGCAGGGCACACATCGAGTAGACTGCCCTGCCAGTAATTAGCTGACAGGGAGAGCCTCTCACACCACTGTACGTACGGGTCACGTATACAGCGGTTCATTAAGATGTGGAGCAACTTTTTCGTAAAGGTCAAGCATGGCTTCATAACCTCTTTTTCGTAAGCGTTCTAAAGTAATAGTTGTAACCATAATTGGGCTTTGAGCAACTGCCCATCCTCCCATTCTGGTTCTACTCCATGAGTAAGCGTGTTCATGGTCAACACCTAAGCGTATCAGGTTTTTCCTTTTCCGTTCGGGTTTCTTCCAATGATGCCAGATACAATATCTCAAACGATTACGCAACCAACTGTCAAGAGATTTAAGTTTGGCATGAATACTGGCAATACGAAAGTATTGTATCCAGCCTCTTTGAACCTCTTTTAACTTGTAAATCCGTTCGTCGAAAGTACATGGTGTAGTTTTTCTGGTGATGGTTTTGAGTTTCTGTTTAAGTGATTCCCATCGTTTTTCGCCTACTACCAATTGATATTTGCCTTTGTCGCCTTTCTTGTAAGTAGGAACAAATCCAAAGCCAAGGATGACAAAGTTTACAGGTTTACGAATACCGCTTTTCTCCCTATTAATGGGTAATTTTAGTTTGTCTTTTAGAAACAAATAAATCATATTGCCAGTCTTTCGGGCTGCATGATTGCTTTTGGTATAAATACTAAAATCATCAGCATAGCGAACATAACGTAATCCTTGCTTTTCCATTTCTTTATCCAGTTCATTCAGCATGATATTGGATAATAAAGGACTTATCGGACTTCCCTGAGGTACTCCTTTTCTGCGTTTGGTAAGTTTTCCATTTATTAAAATGGGTATTCTCAACCATTTGCGGATAAGGCGTAAGGTTAAAGGGCATTTAATTTTGCGATACAATAGTTGCAGTAATATACAATGGTCAACTTCATCAAAGAAGCTTTTAAGGTCTATATCAACAATATGCTGATAACCATCATTGATGTATTCCTGTGCTTTTAATACCGCTAATTGGGCGTTTCGATTGGGACGGAAACCATAACTGTAATCTTCAAATTCCATCTCGAATTTTATGGCTATTACTTGTCCAACTGCTTGTTGTAAAAGTCGGTCAATGACTGTTGGAATTCCTAACAGTCGCATTTTACCATTGCTTTTGGGTATTTCTACCCCACGAATGGCTTGTGGCAAGTATTTACCTTCACGCAATTCGGATTCTATTTGTTTCCTGTTTTTAGTCAGATAATCATATAGTTCCTTTACTGGCATACCATCAACACCTGCCGAACCTTTGTTCGACACCACCTGACGATAAGCTTTCATAATGTTGTTACGGTTTAATACTTGTTCAATCATTCTGTTTAATGTTTTGCTCTGTTCCGCTTATAATGTGGCTGGCAAGCCTCCACACTGCATTTGGAACATCTTAATGTTCAGTCCTTCATTGTTCAGTGAGACTTCTGAGGTTTCTTTTGGCAGCTCGTTTACTACAATTACTATGACTTCTGCTGACTTCTTGGCTCATAGAAACCTAATCTATTCCAAGACCTCCCCTGGTAAGAGCCTTTTCCTTCATCCAATCGCTGCGGTATCTACTAAAATACGATGTTTGTATTCTTTGGACTTTACAATGCTGTGCTTGCTTATCCTCGTATAATAGCCTCATATACCGTTTCTGTTCGTCAGTACCAGATTTTGCAGTCTCGCTTCCTTCAGTGCATACTTCACAGTAAACCACCTTGCGACTTGCTAATGTTTCGGGTCGTTACTCCCGCACATAAGGGATTTTCACCCTCTGGAAAAATAAATTCACCCAACTTGTTGCTCATTTGATAAATATTTGTAATTTTGAAATATTTATAGAGCTTTCGGCAGGGTGTGCTCAGCTCATGCAGGGCACACACAAAGCCTTGCTTTCAGCGGGGGTGAATTGGAACTTGAAACAACAAACAAATTAATAAACATCAGCGGTAAGCGAAAAGAAAGTGGGACTTAATCCCCGCCGAAAAGCAAGCCTCGGGCGTTGGTGGCAAGTGTAACAGAACAATAACAACAACAAAACAATGGAAAATATACTGTTTGACTTTATATCAAAATACATTTCGCTGACAGAAGATGAGAAAAACGCAATACTTGGTTTAGACTTGTTTCACTCGGTAAAGAAAGGGACGGTTTTACTCAAAGAAGGACAAAAATCACAAGTGAGCTATTTTGTTCTAAAAGGCTGTATTCGGGTTTATTACATCATAGACGGAGAAGAAAAAACAACAGCTTTCTACACAGAACTGGACGCCTTAACACCTCATTGTGTTAATAAAGCTCCTTCCGAATATTTCATTAGTTGTGTTGAAGACTGTATTCTTCTAATTTCAAATGCTGATATGGAAATAGAAATAAACAGTAAATTTCCAAAGTTTGAAAAAATGTGTAGAATATTGTCGGAAGAATTGTTAGCCAAACAACAAATAGATTTTGACGAGTTTAAAACTTCTTCACCTGAACAACGATATTTGAACTTACTACAAAAAAGACCAGACCTTATTCAGCGTGTTCCTCAACACCAACTAGCGAGCTATTTAGGTATCAAACCTCAATCATTAAGCAGACTAAGAGCAAGAATTTTGGAAAAAAGTAAAGAGTAATCTCATTACTTAACTTAAGTGAACGATTTTAAGTCTACTGCCAATCTACCTTTGCAGCATCATTTAACTTAATTTAAAGAAATTATGCAAAAGAAGATTTTATTATTCGTCGCACTAACCTTAATGGTAGCAAGCACACAACAGGTTAAAGCACAAAATGCCAAACAAGATAGTACCTACAAAAAATGGTTTGTAGGGAGTACGCTCTATTTGCTAGGTAATCTTGACCAAACAAATAATCCTGAGTATATTCAATTGAATGTGGGTTATAGAATAACACCTAAAGATGTTGTTTCATTTAGGTTCAAAAGGTCAATTTATGCTTGGCCATTAGGCATTCCTTTTGGGTCGCCATCATTTGACGCAACAGGACAGGGTTATTCAGGACACGCACGTATACTTGCACCCACATTAGGATACCAACGTTTTTGGTGGAAAGGGGCTTACACATCTGTTCAAGCATTGAATGCTTTTGAAAAATATTTTGACTCAAACAAAAACAAGATTGGAAACGGTTATACATTATATTTGGATTTTTATGTGGGTTATCAATTTAAGTTTTTTAAAAACAGATTCTTTTTTGAACCTGCTATTGGAATTAGTACTTGGCCTATAAGAAGCAATGTTCCAGAATCTTTTAATGCTGTAGAACAAAAATGGCCTAACTACTTTATTCAACCAGGGTTTGATTTTGGGTTTAACTTCTAATAACTAAATCGGTGGACAGACAAAACATACTTTAATAAATAATAAAGATAGATAGAACACCTACCACCAATCGAGTAGACTGCCCTACCAGTAATTAGCTATGCAGTAAGAGCCATTAACAAAACTTTAAATCAGCAGCTTTAAACTATTAAAAGCCTCTCCTCTATTTCACCAATTCCTTTTCAATCTTAAGGAGTTTGAGTTCACTAAAAGCTTTGCTGCTATCAGATATTTATAAAAGCTAAATAATTAGCTTTTATAATCGTTTTTTTATTCAATTATATATTCTGTTAACCTTTTAATAATCCGATTCAATCCCTGTTTTAGGGCATTCATCTAAAAAGTTTTTAGCGTGAAAATTATATAATTTACTTTTGCACAATATATTTAGTACTTTAATTGTTTAACAATAAAATTTTAGAAAATGAAGAAAATAATTTTTGTAATAGCAGCAATCATTTTGTCGAATTTAGCAATGGCACAAGATGATAAACCAACACAGTATTTGTTTGGTAATAATGGAACATCTGTAACCGGATTTGGAGCACCCATTATTCAGTTTTGGTCAAAGGGCGGCGATTTGGCAGTTTCCTCAGGTGGAGGTGGCGCCGTGCTGATAAATCAAACATTTTTTATTGGTGGCTATGGTATGGGCCTGGCTACCGAACATGATGTTGAAAATCTGAAAGTAATGCAAAGTAGCGGAAGTTCAATTTCGTATTCGAAACTGAGAACAAATTTTGGTCATGGAGGCTTGTGGTTAGGATATATTCATCATCGCAAAGATGCCATACACTGGGGAGTAAGTGCCAAAATCGGAGGCGGAGCTATCAATCTTACAGACCCTGAATTTGATGAAAATATGCACAAAGGTATTGGTTTGGATGGTGTTTTTGTGTTTATTCCGCAAATAGAAATGGAAATGAACATCAATCGTTGGTTTAAAATAAATATTGGTGCGGGTTATCAAATGGTTAGCGGTGTCGATAAAACTTACACCAATACAAATAATCAGGTAGTTAATTATTACAATTCATCCGATTACAATTCGCCACAAGCAAGCATCAGCTTTTTGTTTGGTGGTTTCGGACGATAATAAAAATCTACAATATTTAAAAATACAATAAAATATCAGAAAATTACACATGCGATTTAGTAAACAAATTATAATAGCTTTATTATTAATATTCTTCAACAATGTATTACGAGCGAGTACGCCAATTGTTGGTTCAGAAAAAAGAATAATAATAAGCGGAATAATAAAAGATGCCAGCAATGGCGAGCAGCTTTTGGGAGCTACAGTTTTTATAAAAGAACTTAAAACCGGAACAGCTACCAATATGTACGGGTTTTATTCAATAAGCTTAAGCCCCGGAAAATATACATTGGTGTATTCGTATATAGGTTATCAATCTTTAGAAAAAAGCATTGAACTCAAATCGAATATCAATATAAACATTGAATTACAACCATCTCAAAACGAACTGAAAGAAGTTGTAATTACCGAAAAACGCACAAACGAGAATGTTACCAAAAGCGAAATGAGTGCCATAAGAATGGATGCAAAAACCATCAGGCAGATTCCTGCTTTTATGGGTGAAGTTGATATTATCAAAGCCATGCAGTTGCTACCCGGTGTGCAAACCACCAGCGAAGGATCTTCGGGCTTTAGCGTAAGAGGAGGTAGTCCCGATCAAAATCTCATTTTATTGGATGAAGCAACAGTATATAATGCTTCTCATTTGCTTGGATTTTTCTCTGTTTTTAATAATGATGCCATTAAAGATGTAAAGATTTATAAAGGCGATATACCGATGAATTATGGCGGTCGTTTATCTTCGGTACTCGATGTAAGAATGAATGATGGAAACGACAAACGCATTGAAGGCACAGGCGGTATAGGTAATATTTCCAGTCGTTTAACACTCGAGGGTCCACTGTTAAAAGAGAAAACATCTTTTATTCTGTCGGGTCGCCGAACATATTTCGATTTATTTTTACCTCTATCTTCCGACAAAAAAATCAGAGATAATACACTTTATTTTTATGATTTTAATGCTAAAATTGCTCATACAATCAATGAAAATAACCGTATTTACTTATCAGGATATTTTGGCAGAGATGTGTTTATAAATAATTTCTCAAAGTTAAATTCCGGAAATCAGACATTTACCTTGCGCTGGAATCATTTGTTTTCCAAAAAGATATTTTCAAACTTTATGTTTGTTTACAGCAAATACGATTATTATCTGGGAACTCCCGATGGCGAAGCCTACTCTTTCGATTGGAGGTCAAAAATGCGTGATTATGGTTTTAAAAGCGATTTTACATTATATGCCAATCCTAACAATACTGTAAAATTTGGTATAAGCAGCATATATCATATTTTTGAGCCGGGCTCAGCTAAAGGCACCGGTTCTCAAAGTTTTTTCAACGAATTTACAGTTCCTTCTTCATATGCACTCGAAAACGGAATCTATATTGGTAACGACCAGAAAGTAAACGACAAACTTACGTTAAAATACGGTTTACGTCTTTCGATGTTCAATAATGTAGGACCAGCTACTATTTATAATTATAATAAAAATTTTGAATCAACAGATTCAACAACTTATAAATCGGGCGATTTTTATAAGACTTATGCCGGCCTTGAACCACGCTTAGGAATCAGCTATACCATAAATGATAAATCATCGGTTAAGGCAAGTTATTCCAGAACAAATCAATACATTCAACTGGCACAAAACTCTACTTCAGGAACGCCATTGGATGTTTGGTTTCCCTCAAGCCCCAATGTAAAACCTCAGATTTCCGATCAACTTGCAATTGGATATTTCCGAAATTTTCTGGGAAATTATTTAGAAACATCAGTTGAGGTTTATTATAAAAATATGCAGAACTCAATTGATTTTAAAGATCATGCCGAATTATTGCTGAACGAAAAAATAGAAGGAGAACTCCGTTTTGGCGAATCTTCATCAAAAGGATTGGAAGTAATGGTAAAAATACCCGAAGGCAAACTTAATGGTTGGATAAGTTATACACTATCAAAAACCGACAGAAAATTTGCTGACATCAATAATGGAAATACCTATCTGGCTTATTATGACAAACCTCATAATATGTCAATTGTATTAAATTACGAAATAAGCAAAAGAACAACATTATCTTCAACATGGATTTATTACACCGGAGCACCTGTAACGTTCCCTACCGGCAGAGCCGAAATAGGTGGGAAAATTGTGCCTATTTATTCCGATAGAAATGCATATCGTATGCCTGATTATCATCGTTTGGATTTATCGTTAACCATTAAAGGAAAACAAAAACCAAATAAAAAATGGAGTCACGAATGGAATTTTACCGTATATAACGCCTATGGAAGAAAAAATGCATGGACAATAAACTTTGTTCAGGATGAAAATAATCCATCAGTTACTTATGCCGAAAAAACATATTTATTCAGTATCATTCCGGCAGTTACATATAACTTTAAATTTTAATAAAATGAGCAGACTTAAATATATTTACCTGATAGTTTTAGCAATATTTGCTGCAAGTTGTACCGAAAAAATAGATATTCAACTTGATAATACTTACACAAGATTGGTTGTAGAAGGGCGCTTATCTACAGATACCACTATTCATACAGTCCGATTGACTTCATCTACAAGTTATTTCTATAATCAGGCACCACCGGCAGTAAGCAATGCCATTGTTACCATAAGTGATGGGAGCTCAGTAATTAATCTAACCGAAAACCCTTCAAAAAAGGGAGTATATGAAACACCAGCCAATACTTTTGGCAAAATCGGAAATACCTACAAATTGCTTATAAAAAATGTTGATATCAATAACGATGGTATCATGGAAGAATATGAAGCAACATCAACTATATATCCCGTAAATCAAGTTGATTCAATAGCCATGAAGTATTATACAGATTTTGAATCATGGGAAGTAAAATGCTATGTACAGGATCCGCCTACAGAAGATTATTATATGTTTAATGTTTACAAAAACAACACCTTAATGACTGACACTCTCACAGAACCATTGGTTGTAGATGATAAATTATACAACGGCAATTATACCAACGGTATAGGTGTTGGATATTTAAGAGATGAAAAATCGGGTGAAAGAGCCGTATTAGGCGATAGTATCAGATTGGAAACCTGGCGAATAGATAAATCTTTTTTTAAATTTGTTACCGAGTTTAAAGATGCTGTAAGAAAACAGAATCCACTTTTCAGTGGACCACCTTCAAATATTAAAGGGAATGTAAGTAATGGTGCAATTGGTTATTTTGCTGCATATTCCATCTCAAAATGCAGGACAATAATAAAATAAAAAAAGGGGGCTGAAAAACATTTTTCAGCCCCCTTTTTTATGTTTTTAAATAATATTATGAAACTACCAATTTTCTGGTATATGTAATCTGATTGAATTTCATTTTTACAAAATAAATCCCTTTTCTTATTTTCTCATTTGCAATGGAATAAGTCTTTTGATTTAATCCTCTGTTACTGTTTCCCTGTTCCAGTATTTTAATCTCATTGCCCGTAATATCACAAATTCTGATGTCAGTTTCAGCAGCTTTGCTAAGATTGTAAGTAATTGTAAAATCTGTATTTGCAGGATTAGGATAAATTGAAATATTCTCATTATTAATCACTTTTTCAATACCAAATGGATTTAAATTTCGTACAGAATCAATATAAGTTATTGTAGTTGTAAAAGCAGGCAGAATTCCAAAAGATGTTTCAACAATTTCTAACAATGGTATTCCAAAATTTTTTCCAACCCATTTGTATTCTGTAATATTTCTTTCAATTGCAGGAAAGGGTAATGGAATTGTATCCAAATGCAGAGTATCTTTTTGGTAAATAACAGATTTTATTCTCATTACCGGAAAACTGCCATAAGGTGTTTTCAGCGTACCCCAACCATCAACTGTATTTTTACGTTTTTTTACTTCATTAAAGTAACCCAATGAAGGAATATTAAGCGTTGCAGATGAGGTAGTTGAATCAATATTTCCATAATTCAGCGGAAATTTGAATATTCTGTCAGCTGTATTGTATTTCAACGGAACAGGTATTCCGCTGATTTGAGCTGCATAACCAACTAAAGAATATGCTGAATTTGTGGCATTGTAAAAATTATATACATTGCTCATTTGTAATAATCCTAAGTTGATATTGGGCTGTTTTAAAGCATGATTAGCACTTAATAAAAACGTAGGATAATAATAAATAGGCGTAGAAAGCACTGTTACAAAAGTATCTACAGTCTGACTTAGCGGAACTAAAGAAGAAAAATCCCAAGTATAATCAGTTCCGGTTAGAGTATAATCAATATTTCCGGCAGTAAGTGCAGTACTTACATTAATTTTATCGCCTGAAGCAGGCATATCTGCATTATTTATAATAATTTGAGAAAATAGTAAATTGTTAGTAACCAATATAAAACAAAGTAATAAATAGCGTTTTTTCATAAAAAGTGAATTGATTTGTTTGAAATACAAATATACTTTCAAATTTACAAGAAATAGCAAATAAACAGAAAAATAATAATAATTTCTGTGAGGCTGAAATTATGTGAATATCAGAAAACTATTTAATAAAAATTGTTTTTTTAACTGTTTCACCGGGAACTAATCGGATGGTGCCTTCACCTTTTAATGGAGGAAGAACTGTTGTATCTTTAGAAGTTACATTTAAGATGGCTTCTAATGGGAAACTATAATAAAATCTGCCTAACAGATCTGAGCTTCCTTCAACTAAAATATCACCTTGGTCAAGTGTGACTACTGCATTTGGTACAACCATCATGGTATCATCGTATAATTTGGTGATTATTTCCAATTTACATTCTGTATCCTCTTTACATGAAGAAAAACTTATCGAAATCATTGTTATAACAACAAATAAAAAGAATAAATTTGTCAAGATTTTTTTCATTTTTTAGCTGATATTTTATTAATATTGCAATTGCTTTAAATTTTTAGCAAACCTACATAAATTTTTAATAATAATCACAAAAAAAATGAAAAAAATAACACTTCTTACTTCAATTTTTACTTTGTTTATCATTTTCACAAATCTATCAGTTTTCGCTCAGGAAAAAAGTAAAACATCCAACAAAATAATAATTATCAGTACACAAATGGGTGATATAAAGTTGAAATTATATGACGAAACCCCATTGCATCGTGATAATTTTATAAAATTAGTTACCGAACATTATTTTGATAGTACTCTTTTTCATAGAGTTATAAATAATTTTATGATACAAGGCGGTGATCCTGATTCGAAAAATGCAGTTTCAGGAGCAATGTTAGGAAATGGTGGACCAAGTTATACTATTCCAGCTGAATTTGTTCCATCATTAATACATAAAAAAGGAGTTTTGGCTGCTGCTCGAGAAGGTGATATGGTAAATCCACAAAAAGCTTCTTCCGGCTCACAATTTTATATTGTTCAGGGTAAGATTTTTACAACAGATGAATTGGATATGTTATCGAAAAAAATGGGAAAAACTTTTACACCCGAACAAATAAAAACATATACAACTATTGGAGGGACACCTCATTTAGATGGAAGCTATACTGTTTTTGGTGAAGTTATCAGTGGTTGGGATGTTGTTGATAAAATTGCAGTTGTTGCAACCGATCAAAACAATCGCCCAAAAGAAGATATCAGAATGTTTGTGAAATTTGCAGATAAATAATTAATACTCAAAAGCTATAACTGCTTCTGCATTTTTTAATTCTACAAAGGTTTTAGAGCTATTTAAAATACATTCAAAATGAATGAATAATTTTAAATAGTTCTTTTTGTCGCAAGTAGTTATATTTTCAATTTTGTAAATCTGAAAATTACCCAAATCGTGATAAGAATTTCTTGAGTTATATATGTAACTTAGTGAATCAATATATGTTATCGTAACTCTTGAAAATTGGTAAGGATCAGATCCTTGAAAACCAGGATCTGTAAATAAATAACTTTTAACTTTAAATGTATTTTCCAAATCGGTTTTTAAATCAGAATATGGTGATTTATAATTATTAAACCTGATTTCTATACTTGGAATTCCCCAATTGTCCTTTTTCTCAAATTGAAAATTGAAATATCTGAATGTGTCAACTTCAATATTGTATGTGGAAGAAGTAATTGAATTGAGTCCAGCAACAAAAAACAAAGTATCTCCATCTAAATTCCCTCTTAAATAAAGCGTCGGACCATTATTTGTTTCCGGTTTTAAACTTTCTTTTTTACATCCAAAAGTGATGCAAATCAGAACAAAAATAAGGATAAGAAGACTATTGCTTTTTGTTTTCATTTTCACTGATTTTAATAAAGTTTCCATAAAATATTGAACTGAAATTCAGATAAATGATCTATGTTTGAATTTTGATAATACGCATTCTTGCTTAAATCGGCAGGACTAAAATTAAACCTGAATCCTAAATCAAACATTTTTGACAAACTATAGTTATACCCCAAAATTAGTCCGTATGAAAAATCATTAAATCCATCTCTATAACCAGTTACAATATTTGAAGTATTCTTGTTAACACTTTGGCTGATAATATTTTCACTTAATATACTTTTTGTATTTAATAAATAAGATGCATAGAATCCAGCTAAAATATGATGTTTATTTAAATTGTATTTAAAAATGACCGGCATTCGGAAATATTCAAGTTCATAGCTATTTAAACTTCTAATTGTAGTTTCCTCATCCAGAAAATATGATTTTGAAATTAATGTTTTTACAAAAGAATGATTAATACTTTTCATATATAATAATTCAATCATTAAAGCATATTTGTCCTTCTTTAATGATTTCTCAAATCCAATACCAAATATTGGAGAAAAATAATCGGAATTATTATTTTCGGTTAAATCTGAAAATGATTTACCATAATTAACTCCCAAATAAGCATATAAACCACGATATTTTTGCAGAGGGAAATAAGAACTTTCTATTTCCGGTATTGACATGCTGTCATTTTTACTCATGCTTACCGGACTTTTATTATCTGTAATATTTGTTTCTATTTCAGCATCCTTATTATTCTGATTATTTGAAGTTTCCTGTATTACTTCTTTATTAGATTCTATCGGTTCTTTTTGTTTATTATCAGCTAATGTATTGTTTACCTCATTGTTTGAAACAATATCTGTTTTATTATTTGTTACTTTAGTAAATGAAGTATTATTTGATGATTCCTTTATCTCTTCGGGCTTATTAACATCATTAGAATAAAGTGCTTTTTGGGTATGAATATAGCTGCTTTTTGCTAAAATATTATTTGTATGTTCCTCTATTTTAATGGTTTCGTTTTTTGAAGAACTGGTTTTAACTTCATTTACTTTTTCAATTGTTGAAGATGTTGAATGAATAGAATAAATTGCTGTATCATTTTCAATATCATTCTGTACCGAATTTGTTATTTTTTCAATATTTAACTGTTCTTTTTTAAATATGTCAGTTCCGATAATAACATAAAGGAGAGCAGGCACGCTTATTGAAACACTGATAATTAATATTTTAACTGCAGAAGAGATGGTAGTAGCTGCACCTGAAGAAATGCTGGGTGGTACGAATTGCTTATCTAACAAACCAGCCATTTTATCCCAATGAGCGGGATTAAAACCGGTTTGCTCATTTAGCAATCGATCTTTAAACAAATCGTCTATGCTTTTTTTGTTACTACTCATTATTTTTTATTCTGTATTTCTTTATTATTAATTAAATCTCTAAGCTTCTGACGAGCAAATGATAAATGCCATTTTGATGTTCCTTCACTTATTTGTAATTCCTCACCTATTTCCATATGTTTGTAACCTTCAATCACATACAAATTAAACACAGTTCTGCTCATTAATGGCAGCTGATTTATCATTTTGTAAATTTCTTCTAGGCTTATTTCATTAAAATCTTCTTCATCAATGTAATAGTTCTTTTCTTCAATTTTTTCGTCTAAAATAATCTGTTCCTTATATTTTTTATCAGATCTGATGTAATCAATGGCGGTATTTACTGTTATTTTTTTTACCCATCCTTCAAAAGATCCTTTACCTGTAAAATTGCCAATCTTTGTCAATACTTTAAAAAAAGCCGAATTCATAATTTCAGCAGCTTTATCATAATCAGGAATATACCTTCTGCAAGTAGCGAACATCATACCATACAGGTTTTTATAGAGCAAGTTCTGACCTTGTCTGTCACCTTTTTTGCACAATGCAATAAGTTTTTCCAAATTATTTGATTCCAAGTTTTCTTATTCACTTTTTTAAAGGTGTAAAAGTATGATTTTTTTTTAAAAGTACCAATATTGTTAATTGGATAATTTATTTTAATTCTGAAACTAATTAAATATCAACTAATAATTGATTACTTATTTTTGGATTTTTTATAAAATCACTTACTTTAGTTCCTGAGTATTTATAAAAAATCTTTTCAAAATCAGTTGAATATGGATATTCTAAAGTATGTGCAATTTCACAAACACTTAATTCACCGGATTTTAAATAATATTTTGCTTTCTCAATTTTATGCTTTTCAATAAACTCATCCAATGATAAATCTTCATATTTTGCAAAAATTGAAGATAAGTAAGAAAAAGAACAATCCAATTTTTCTACCAGATTCTCAATAAAGCCAGCATTTTTATTTTCAGCGTATTGGATTAAATCCGTAACAGTTTTTTTTATTTTGTCAACAAATATTTTTTCTTGATTTTTAATTACTTGAAACCCGTTTTTGTTAAATAGATTTTCTATTTCAGTTTCATTAAAAGCATTTTCATCATAAGCTAATGTTACATCACCTGCAGCAATATGCACAAGATTGATTTTATTTTTTTCCATTTCTTCTTTGATAATTCTAACACAACAGTGGCAGACAACGGGTTTTACATAAAAAGTATTAATAGTCATTTTTAAATAAGTTTATAGTTCCTGAAATGCAATATCCTGAATTTTATAAAAAAAGTCAATAGCTCTTGGTATATCCGAACTTTTGATGTTTGATATCATATTAAACATAATTACTACTGTAGCATGACTTTGTGGGTGATAAAGTGAAATACTGGAATAACCTGGTATCCCGCCTGAATGGCCAATAAATCCTTTGCCGATCTTCATAACAGCCAAACCATATCCTTCATTATTGTCATTCATTGGAATGTAATTGTATTTTTCGAATAATAAAATTGGGTTTGAAATCAAAAAATCACCCATTTGCATTCTTAGCCATAAAGAAGCATCCTTTACGTTTGTTACTAAACTTCCTGCAGCCCCAAAATTTGATTGATGGTAAGTTTCTGTAACATCATGTACTCCATCATAATTCAGGTTATATCCTTTACAATACTTTTTTTCTGGCATATTGCAATCGGTTTGAAAAAATGTATTTTGAAGTCCTAATTTTTTAATTATTCTGTTTTCAATATTTGTTTTAAATGATTCACCTGTTATTTTTTCAATTATCAAACCTGCAATCAGTGTATTTGTATTTGAATATTCCCATTTGCTTCCAGGTAAAAAATTTAAAGGGTGTGATAATGCAATATTTATAATATCAATTGTTTGCCATTCTTTTTGTGGGTTTTTGGTCAATTCGTTCGCATAATTTATATCTTTTGAATATTCGTAAATTCCACTGCTCATATTTAATAATTGTCGAATATTTATTAGCGAAGAATGGCGTAATTCCGGAAAATATTTACTTATTTTGTCATTAAGTTTTATTTTTCCTTCAGAAACTAATTGCAGCATGATTGCTCCTGTAAAAGTTTTTGTGAAACTACCTGTTCTGTACAAGCAGTTGTAGGTCATTGGTTTTAATGTTGATAAATCTGCAAAACCTTTAGCTCTTTGATAATATAAGCCTTTTTGTGGGGCTGAAATT
>JAHEYQ010000010.1:0-48089 GCA_023251515.1 Bacteroidales bacterium | reverse complement strand
TGAAATGATTAAGCCCGGTATTTTTTTTTTCTCTATTAGTTCATCTGTTAATTGGTCTAATTTGATAACTACTTTCTGATTATTTGAATAATCTTCAAGTTTTGAACAACTTATCCCTATTATAAAGATTAAAAGCAGTAAATAAAAAAAATAAAAATTCTTCATAATTTTGATAATTACATCCTTATGACGTAAATGTTTTTAAAGCGTTGGGTAAAGAATAAAAAAAAGCTGCTCATTTCTGAACAGCTTTTTATATTTTAGTGTTTTAATTAAGCACCTAACATTAATCTATAGAATGCATTAACGGTAAGATCTTTATCATTTTCTTTGATATATTGACCTACACTTTTTTTGCCATCTTTAATAAAATCCTGATTTAACAAAGTGCTTTCTTTGAAAAATTTATTTAATTTTCCTTGAGCAATTTGTTCAACCATATTTTCTGGTTTTCCTTCCTGACGGATTAAGTCTCTGTAGATTTCAAGTTCTTTTTCAATAGTTTCTTGAGATACAGCTTCTTTATCAATAGCTACAGGAGACATAGATGCAATCTGCATAGCGATATCTTTACCTAGATTTTCATCACAAGCTTTGTTGAAACCAACGATAGTTGCCAAACGATTACCATGGTGGTTGTAAGCAAAATTCATTGGACCTTCAATAATACTATAGTGAGTTAAATCTATTTTTTCACCAATTTTACCAACCTGATCAGTTAATAATTCAGCAACAGTAATACCATTTATGCTTAATGATTTAAGTTCTTCGTCTGTTTTTGGCATTTTTTCGATAGCCAAATCAAGTACAGATTGGCAGAAATTTACGAAATCTTCGTTTTTAGCAACGAAGTCAGTTTCGCAATTTATCATAATGATAGCAGCAAAAGTTCTTGCTTCATTGGCTTTAGCCAAAACAACACCTTCGTTAGCATCTCTGTCAGCTCTTTTACTAGCTAATTTCTGACCTTTTTTTCTTAAAAAATCGATAGCTTTATCGAAATCGCCATCATTTTCAACCAATGCATTTTTGCAATCCATCATGCCAGCACCGGTCATTTGTCTTAGTTTGTTTACTTCAGCAGCAGTAATAGCCATTTTATAATGATTTAAAAAGGTTTTTTAATTTATTTGCCTAATGGTTTTTTCTTTAAACCTGAAGGTTTAGCAGCCATTGGTTTGCGAGGTCTTTTAGAACCATCAGCCATACCATCTTCTTCTTCCTTCAATTTTTTTGCATTTTTTCTTCTGAGTTCTTCAGCTTCTTCATCTTCGTCAAGATCAGCTCCACTACGATTGTTTGCATCAAAATCATCTGAATCGTCTGCATCATCGTTAGCTTTTTTGTCTTTGTCGAATTTTCTTTCGCTTAATCCTTCATCGATAGCATTAACAACAGCCTCTAAAATTACATTAATTGATTTTGAAGCATCATCATTTGCAGGAATCGGGAAGTCGATTAAATCAGGATTTGTATTGGTATCAACCAATGCAAATGTAGGGATGTTTAATCTTCTGGCTTCAGCAACAGCAATGTGTTCTTTATTGATATCGATAATAAAAATAGCTGATGGTAAGCGATTTAAATCAGAAATACTACCTAAGTTTTTTTCTAATTTAGCTCTTTCACGGCTAATTTGAAGTCTTTCTCTTTTAGAAATATCAGTATATGATTTGTCTGTCATCATTCTGTCGATTGATGACATTTTTTTAACTGCTTTACGAATAGTTGCAAAATTAGTTAACATACCTCCTGGCCAACGCTCAGTTACATAAGGCATGTTTACTCTTTTAACTTGTTCAGCAACAATTTCTTTAGCTTGTTTTTTTGTTGCAACAAAAAGAATTTTTTTTCCTGATTTTGCTATTTGTTTTAGTGCTGCTGCAGCTTCGTCAACTTTTGCAACAGTTTTATGTAAATCAATGATATGGATACCATTACGTTCCATAAAGATGTATGGAGCCATTTTAGGATTCCATTTTCTTTTCAAGTGACCAAAATGTACACCTGCATCTAATAATTGATCGAAATTTACTCTTGACATTTAAATAATTTTTTTTGATTGTTTACTTTCCATTAAAGACAATTACCAAGTAGTCTGATGTTTAAGAGTCTTGATAATTTAGATACTAAACGTAGTATGAAGTCATTAACGTTTACTGAATTGGAATTTTTTACGTGCTTTTTTCTGACCCGGTTTTTTACGTTCAACCATTCTTGGATCTCTTTTCATTAATCCTTTAGATTTCAGAGGTGGGCGATTAGCTTCATTATCAATTTCGCATAATGCACGAGATATAGCTAAGCGTAATGCTTCAGCTTGTCCGGTAATTCCACCACCATCAAGATTTGCTTTTACATCATAAGTTCCTTGAATTCCTAAGATTTCGAAAGGTTGTGTAACGATATATTGCAAAGTTCCGGTGCAGAAGTACTCTTTGTAATCTCTATTATTGATAGTGATAATACCACTTCCAGGTTTCATGTAAATACGTGCAACAGCAGTTTTTCTTCTTCCTATTGTATTGATTACTTCCATGTTACTTTATTGTATTTAAATTTGTTGCTTTTGGAGTTTGTGCCTGATGTGGATGTTCGGTACCGGCATAAACATGTAAATTTTTGTATAATGCACTTCCTAAAGTGTTTTTTGGTAACATACCTTTTACTGCTTTTTCTATTACGGTAATAGGTTTATGTGCAAGTAATACTTTAGGTGTAGCAAAACGTTGTCCTCCAGGAAAACCTGTATGGCGAACATAAACTTTATCGTTCATCTTGTTGCCGGTTAATCTGACTTTTTCAGCGTTTATGATAACTACATTATCACCACAGTCAACATGAGGTGTAAAGCTGGGTTTGTTTTTTCCTCTCAATACGTTAGCAACTTTTGATGCCAAACGTCCCAGAACTTCATTTTCAGCATCTATCAGAATCCACTCTTTTTTTACGGTTTCCTTGTTTGCTGACACTGTTTTATAACTTAATGTATCCATTTGTTTGTATAAATATTTCTTTTTCGCTAATATATACCCTTCCCAAAAAGGGAGTGCAAAATTAGTATTATTTTTTTATATAACAAAATTTACCAACAGAAATTTGTTGATAATTTTCATTTTATGCGTTTTTTTAATTTTTTCATCCTTAATTTTTTAGAGTTTTCTGGTCAAATCCAATAATCCATTTATAATAGTTAAAGGATGAGCCGGATTTCCGGGAATATAAAGATCGATATGATATTTATTCAGAAAACTTCTGTTAATCGCTTTACTATCAGCAAAAACACCTCCGCTAATTGCATCGGTTCCAACCAAAACAATTATTTTGGGTTCAGGAACTGCATCATAACAAATCTGAACGGCTTCAGCCATATTTTCAGAAATAGGTCCGGTAATGGCTATCCCATCAGCATGTCGTGGCGAAGCAACAAACTCAATCCCAAATCGACTCATGTCAAACTGAACATTATTGGCAGCATTGAGTTCCCATTCGCAGCTATTATCACCACCGGCACTTATCTGTCTTAATTTTAATGACTTGCCAAATAATTTGTGAATTTCATTACGAACACTTTCCGTATTTACTTCAATCGGTTTTTCATCACCTTCTTTTACAATCAATCTTTTACGTTCGTTAGTAGCTAATTTATAGTCTTTTGTAAAACTAATTTTTTCGGGGAATTGCATGGCACACTCACCGCAAAAATTACATTTGCCTAAATCAATTGCCAACGGATTTTTAGAAATTGCCTGCATCGGACAAACATCCACTATTTTTTCCTCATCCACATTTTCACTACTGATTACTGGTCGCCCTCTGAATATTCCGGGAACTTTTGCTGTGCATACATCCGGAATATATTGTTTACCTTGATGGTATAAAATTTTTAAATTGTTAATCATAAAATTCCTCTTCTTTTTACAAATCGTGCCCGCAATAGGATAAATTAAAACTCTTGTTACAAATCGGAAAATCAGATATTTCATTGTTTCTAACCGATAAAGCCAAAGCCATCCAGTTGTGAAATGAAGGATCTTTTACTTTATAATGCAGTAAATCACCATTTTCATCAGTTATTGCACAATGACAGATTTCTCCACGCCAGCCTTCAACAAGCGATATTGTAAAAGAACTCGGCTCAGGTGTTTTCATAGTATTCCCAACTTCAAATTCAGGAACATTTTCCAACAATTTGCGAATGTGTTCAATAGATTGTTTAACTTCAAGTTTTCGTATCTGGACCCGTGAATAAACATCTCCATGCCGTTTTGTAATTGGCTCGTGAATCAACTCATTATAAAGACTATACGGATGAGATAAACGGATATCTCTGTTCAGATTGCTCATACGAGCTGATAATCCGACCGTTCCAACTGATAAAACATCGTTATATGAAACCACACCGGTTCTTTCGAAACGGGATAAAGCACTTGGCAATTTGAATAATTGATTACACATTTCGTCAAAATCGGTCTCAAATGTATTTAAAACTGCATACAATCGGTTTGCTAATTCTTTTGTAAACGGAAACAGATTTTTTCCGGGTCGTATCAAACCTTTCGACAAACGATTGCCACACCATTCCTGCATAAAATTCACGATTGGTGTTCTTAGCCTTCCAAAAACTGAACTGCCTAACTGATAGGCAATATCGGTGCAAACAGCACTTAAATCTCCCGTATGTATTGCTATTCGTTCTAACTCCAATGCCAAAGTGCGGGAAAACTCTATATCTCTTGACGATTTATACCCGCACAGGCTTTCCCAGATATGAGAAAATGCAGTGGTATGTCCCGCAACTGTATCTCCTGCAATGCTTTCGGCCAATATAGTCTTTTGAAGTAAATTTTTCTTCTCAAGAAACAATTGCTCAATTCCTCTATGTTGATAGCCTAACTGGATTTCGAGATGCAAAATTTGCTCACCATTACAAATAAAGCGAAAATGCCCGGGTTCAATAACTCCGGCATGAATCGGACCTACACCTACTTCATGTAACTCCTCACTATCAATAGAATAGAAAGGATAATTTGAAATGGTTTGCGTTTTATCGAAGCGATTAAACGGATAACGGAGCGGTTTTAGCCAAGGATGTCCAATAAATTGAATTCCAAAGTTCTCGTGAATTTCTCTTTCAAATTTTTCAAAACATAAAAGTTTTGAAGTAAAAGCTTTTAATGTGGCTGAAGATTCGACTATACAGGAAGAAACAAATATTTCATGCGTATTATCATCAGCAATACAGCATATTAGCTTGATTTTATCCGAAATTTTATACCCGAAATAATTTACACAATGTCTTTCAGAATGTTCGTCAATAAATCCTGTATTTAACTCAAAAAACAACTCATAAGTTATTTCAGGAATTTGCTGTATGTCAATACGTTGATTATTAAAAACCGAAATATAATTCATTTTAAATATTTTTTAAATTGGTAAAAGCATTATGCTTTCATTAATCAGCTGAACAAATTCTTGTGGTGGATTTAACCCCAGATAAACAGAAGCTGTAAGTAAAATCAGCTGTGTTGCAGATTCCCATGGACTAATTGAAGGGACATTTTGTTCATCCATCCCGATTACAGGAATAAAAAGCATTTTAAACATATTTTTGCCAAAAGCCCAGATAATCATTGTAAGAAGTAATAAAACAAGAATTAATACAATAACTTGATTTGCAGCAAACAGCGATTTGAAAATCAGAAATTCACTCACAAATAAACCTGAAGGTGGCATAGCAGTAGCACAAATAAAACCAAACAAAAGAACCATTGCACCCGTAGCATTGTATTTGAAGTAGTTACCTATATGATAAATATTTTTTGTATGGAATACTTTTTTTAACTGACTGTATTGAAAAAACAAACTCGATTTTGTTAAAGCATGCAGCACAATATGCAGAACAGCAGCATAATAGCCTATACCTCCTGCTGCAATACCCAGCATAACCAAACCCATATGTTCGATACCCGAATATGCAAACATCCGCTTGATATTCTTAACTTTAATCATATAAACCGTTGCTACAAAAATAGATAATACAGCAGCAATACCGATAATCATATTTGCCCATTGATGTAAAGATGTGTTTGCCACTATAATATAAAACCTGAATATACCCACAAATCCCAGATTAACCAGAACACTTGAAAGTAAAGCTGCTGCGGGTCCGGGAGCATTATCTTTGGCATCAATTCCGGCAGTAAACATAGGAACTAAACCTAATTTTGCTGTAAAGCCTGTAAAGATAAATAAGAAAGCCAGTTGAAGCCAGAATGGATTGAGTTTACTTGCGTTGGCTAATAAATTTTTGAAAGAAAGATCATCGGAACCGGCATGTTGTAATGAAAGACTTAAAAACAAAATCCCGATAAAGATAAATGTTATACTTATTGCACAAATAAAAATATATTTCCAGGTTCCTTCTAAAGCTAACTTATTGCGATGGTGATAGATAAGTGCGGATGCACAAAGCGTAGTCAGTTCAGTAAAAATCCAGATAACTGCAATATGATTGGATAAATATCCAGCTCCGATTGCTGTAATTAATCCTACTATAGCTGCAAAATAAATGCCTCTTGATTGTGGTGTTTCTTCGTTGTTGTTTTTTAAATATATTAAACTGTGAATCATAGCAGGAATGCTGATAACACTTAATACAATAAGTAGTAATACTCCCAGCGAATCGAATGTAAAAAATTCAAATTCAGTACTTCTGAAATGAAAACAGGCATAAATGGTGTAAGACCACTGAAGAAATACAAATAAACTTATCAGACTTATATTGATTAATTTATTTTTATTTACAAAAAGTGAAACTACTATTAATAAGGCAACTATAAGATATATGAGTGTCATTTTTTTAAAATTAGTTGATTTAATAATCTTTTAAATTACTTAACTGATTGACATCTATGTTTTTAAACACATCACCAATTTTATTCAGGAAGATACCCAAAATCAGCACACTGGCAAAAATATCGAGCATAATACCCAGATTTACAAGCATTGGCATTTCGTTTCCTACAGCAAGTGACAATACAAAAACACCGTTTTCAATTACCAGATAACCCATAACATGGGTAATAATTTTCCGGCGTGTTGCAATAATGTATAAACCAAAAAATAAGGTTGACAAAGCCACCACAAAAAATATTTTATCCAGATGCGTATCTTTGATAATATTTGCTAATAATATAGTAACCACCACAATAACTGTTGTTATAATCAGCGATACAAAATTGGGTAAAAAAGGTTCGGCTTCACGGGTAATTTTATTACGCTTTAAAACATAAGCCAGAAATACAGGGACTGCAATTGATTTAAATACAATGGTTTCCAGAAGAATAAGCACCAGATTTAAAGTACTTATTTCGTTAAGTTGTAAAAACACAACGAAAAAAAGCAAAACACCCTGCAATGCAAGTACATTAATGTATGTAAGCATCCTGTTTGCTATAGCCATGTAAAACAGTGTAATAAGAAATGTTATAAGCAATACATTTATCATGATTTATTTTTTTTGCTAATTAGTTTAAAAGTTTACGATTCTCAACATTTTGTAAAATTCTCATTTGTTGAATTGCAATTTGATTTAATTTTATCAACCTTTCCTTTTGAGGAATACCTTCATTAATTAGAAGTGCATTAATGTTTTCCATATTTGATAAGCAAATCAGCTCATTTATAGTTGCATAATCGCGGATATTCCATTTTAACTGAGGATTTTCATCTCTCCAATATTTTGCCGTTATTCCAAAAAGTGCCATATTTAAAACATCAGCTTCGTTGGCATATACAATTGATATTTGTTCAGGCTTTAATTCTAACGGAATGAGATTTTGTTTAATTGCATCAGTATGAATGTGATAATTTATGTTTGCAAGTTCTCTTTTTGCTGACCAACCAATTTGTTTGTGTTCTTCTTCCTTAAGTCGTTGGAATTCTTTTAGCAAATAGAGTTTGAATTCAGGACTAACCCAGGAAGCAAACTCAAAGGCAATATCTTTGTGAGCATAAGTGCCACCATAACGACCAGCTTTTGCAATTATCCCTTTTGAATTGGTTTTTTCAGTCCATTGCTTAACAGATAAAATAAAACGATTTAATCCGGCTTCACTTTTAATTCCCTCGAATTCGAGGGAATTAAAATCTGAATTATACATTTCTTCCCAAATCCCAAGAAATTCAATTGTGTTTTTGTTTCTTAACCATTTTTCAATTAACGACAATCCATTTTGAATATTTCTTACCATATCGGTAAGCGAAATGTAATCCTTTTCGTTGATAATTATAATAGAAACTTCTGTTTCTTTTACTGTAATTGGTTTCATTTTATATTTGTCGTTATAAACTTAAATAAATTTTCCTAATATCAATAATGCTCCGAAAAAAATCAATAAACTTACTGATGTTAAAGCAAATATAAACTGTGCATTATGACCCATTCTAAATCGAGCCATAAAAGATTCAATAGTTCCAATAGCCACAGCAACAAGAAATTGAATGATAAAAAACATAGGTATGGTATATTCGTAAGGAATTACACCTACAAATAAGTTAACAATCAAAGCTCCGTAAACTGCAAATTTCAGATAACCGGCAGTTAAAATCAATCCCAAATCGAAACCACTGTTATCCAATATCATAACTTCGTGAATCATCGTTAATTCCAGATGTGTTTTCGGATCATCTATCGGCATGCGGCTATTCTCTATCATGGCAATCATTAATATTACAAATGTTGCCAGAATAGCTAGTGCATAAGTTATATAAGAGCCAATATGAAGTGTAGCAAATATTTCCTGAAACGACAGATGTCCGGTAAGCAAAGCCAGTGAACCCATTAAGATAAAAAAAGCTGGTTCAGCCAACATTGAGTAAAGTGCTTCGCGGCTGGCACCCATACCTTCAAAACTACTTCCGGTATCCATAGCCGAAATAATGCTGAAAAACTTACCCAAAGCCAAAATATAGGCAAAGAAAATAAAATCGCCGTTAAAACTGATTAAACCTTTGTATTGGCCAAATGGCACAACCAACATTGCCATAAAAACTGAAGCAAAATAAATACTAGGTGCAATCTGAAATACAAAGCTGGTAGTTTGGCTATACACAGCTCCTTTCCTGAAAAGCCGTATTACATCCTTAACAGGTTGCAATATTCCGGGTCCTTTTCGACCTGAAAAAATACTTTTTGTACGAAT
This sequence comes from Bacteroidales bacterium, assembly GCA_023251515.1. GTDB lineage: Bacteria > Bacteroidota > Bacteroidia > Bacteroidales > JACABE01 > JACABE01. The sequence goes on along the minus strand of JAHEYQ010000010.1, from coordinate 38,883 downwards.
AATAATACCCGTAAAAAAAGCTGCTGCTATTAATATCAATATAAAACTCAGCATATTATAATTGTTTTAAAAATTCAATAAATATAAAAAATATTTTGTAAATAATCGGAATACAAATAACTGCTAATATAAATGTAATTCCATATATTATGTAAAACTGCAATTTCCCATTTTGAAGGAATACAAATTTTCCCAAAAAAGACTTATAAGCTCTTATCGGATTGTCAATCAGCATTTTTTCAATTTTATCATAAGAATGTGATTCATAATGAGCACTATCCGGAAAAATTCCTTCTATATTTTTTTTATGTTTAAAAATAAGCAAAAATGGTTTGAAAAGTTTTCTGTAAGGTCTGATAAATGAATTGGCTGTATATTGGGTTTTGGTTGCTATACCAACATATCCGCATCCCCAGGTGGTAAGTGTTACTATGCTTTTTTTTCTGGTAATAAATCTTCTTATTGAAAATACAAGGATTACTACTAAAATCAAAACCCACATTGTCTGGCTAATAGACCGAATTGCAACTACAGTATTAAAAGGTTTAAAATTCTTGTCTAAAATTCCTGTAAACAACGAAACAGGATAATTCAGAACATTTAAAAATAAATCAGGGAATAAACCAATAAAAACTATAAAAAATGCAATCAGATAAAGTGGAATAAGCTGAAATAAAGAAACTTCCTTTACTTCATGATTAAACTGCTGCCGGGGATTTCCCAGAAATACGATGCCAAATGCTTTGGTAAAACATAGCATTGCCAAACCTCCGATTAAAACCAGAGCTAAAATTGAAAACACTATGGTAATTAAAGCAGCAAGTGTTGCATTGTGCAACCAGCTATATAGACCATTGTAAATCAGGAACTCTGATACAAATCCATTAAAAGGAGGAATCCCTGAAATAGCAATAGCGGCAATTAAAAATAAAAAAGTGGTTTGTGGCATCTTTTTCACTAATCCACCTAAGTTTTCAATATTAAGGGTATGTGTTGCCTGATACACATTTCCGGCAGTATAAAACAATAAGGATTTGAATAGTCCATGATTTAAGGTATGTAATAATGCTCCGGCAAATCCGAGGGTTGTAAGCGTTTGATTACCAGAACCCATTCCTATACATCCAATCCCGATACCAATGCCTATTATACCAATATTTTCAATACTGTGATAAGCAAGCAGTTTCTTTAAATTATGCTGAATAATTGCCTGCATTACACCATATAAACCTGAAATAACAGATACCGTCAGAATTATATATCCGATAAGTGTATAATCAGGCTTTATTAGCAATATCATACGAAGAATGCCAAAAATTCCGATTTTAATAATTACGCCCGACATTATTCCCGAAATATGAGCAGGAGCTGCCGGATGTGCATAAGGTAACCAGGTGTGAAATGGAACAAAACCTGATTTGATGGCAAATCCGATAAAAAAAATCAGAAATAAAATAATAGCTTTCCCATCATTACCCGAAGTAAATAAGCTTATATTTTTAAAATCGAAACTGTTCTGATCTATTGCTGCCCATATAAATCCAAACATCAGAAATAAAATGCATACATGAGATTGAATCAGATAATTGATACCTGCTTTTACTGTTGCAGATTTTTCGTTTTCAAAAATTATTACCAGAAAAGCAGATAGTGCCATTATTTCCCATACAACCAGAAAAACCAGACTGTTTTGAATTACACACAGGCTTATAAGAGTTGAATGTAATATGATAAATGAAATTGCATGAAGACTGATGCTGTTTTTCTGTTTTTTATAAGCCTTCATATAGAAAAGTCCATAAAAGCATCCGGTAATAAATACAAAATTGATTATCAGTATAAACCAGCCGGATAAACTATCGATACGAATCGGTATTAAACCTGAAATTAAACTTCCGGGCAGAAAGAATTCATATGATTTTCCTAAAAGCGAATTAACAGCAAAATATGATGAAAGCAGAGCATTAATCAGTATTACCATAATCACTATTATTCCCTTCCCTTTTTCTTTTACAAAAGGGATAAGAAATGCAAAAACCAGTGGTAATATTACAAATGCTTCAATTATTCTCATTATATAATTTTTAAAGCAGTAATAATGAATATAATAACAACAAATACTACTCCATAAATTACATAGGATTGTATTCTGCCGTTTTGTATAAATTTGAAATAATTCGTTGAATAAATCAATCTTTTACTTAATGTTTTGATAAAGAAAAATTCAAAAAAATCGTGATAATTTGATGCATATTTTCTTTCATTTGGAAATATCTCACCCGATTTAATTTCATTATACTTCTTCTTTTCTATAATAATAAAACTCAATATTTTACTAAGCGGTTTTGAAAAAGATTTGCCGCTATATTGGGCTTTGGGAATAACCCCCACATAGCCACAGCCCCAGGTTGCATCATATTTAAGGGTTTTCCTTTTTGTAACCCACAAACGGATTCCCCAGATTATTGCAATAATAATTATAAAAGCAAAGGAATAAATACTAATATTTGAAATAATCGAAACAGAATGATTAAAACCATAATGTTGAAAATTATGAATATCATTATAAACCAATATGTTGCTTATAGCTTTTAAGTAAATTTGTGGAAAAAACGATACAGTAAGCATTACTGCAATTATCAGATATTGAGGAAAAAGCATTCTTAAGGAAACTTCAACAGGCTTGTGAACTAATTTTTCACGTTCTGTTCCCAGAAAAATAGTTCCGAAAGCTTTGGTAAAAGCAAGAATGGAAATTCCTCCAATTACACTAAGTCCGGCAAAAGTAAGTATCAGTAAACTAAGTTGGTTTAAGCTGCATGACTTCATTCCTTCCAGTAATCCGCTATAAATAATAAATTCTGAAACAAAACCATTAAATGGAGGAATTCCGCCAATAGCTATTGCCCCGATCAGAAAAATTATTGCAGTTTTGGGCATAGTTTTTATCAAACCACCCAAACGTTCCATGTTTCGGGTGTGGGTTTGCTGATAAACCGAACCTGCTGAATAGAAAAGCAAGGATTTGAACAATGAATGATTAAGTACATGTAGCAAAGCACCTCCAAAGCCCAGATAATAAAGCATCGGATTATTATTCCCCAATCCCATCATACCAATTCCGATTCCGATTCCGATTATCCCAATATTTTCGATGGTACAATAAGCCAGCATCCGCTTAAAATCGCGATGTACAGCAGCATTGAGTATTCCATATAATCCGGTAATAACAGAAACGGAAACAATAATTTCGCCAAGTAACAGAAAATCAGTTTTTAAAAACGTAATTATTCTGAAAATTCCGTAAATACCTAATTTTACGATAACTCCCGACATTACTCCCGAAACATGCGATGGTGCTGCCGGATGGGCATGAGGTAACCAAGTATGTAATGGAATAAATCCGGCTTTGAAACCAAAACCAAGAAAGAAAATCAGAAATAACCAGATATTTGAATTGCCATTGAAAAAAGTATGGAGAGCATTGAAATCAAAACTGCCTGTCTGGAAATAAACCCAGATAAAGCCAACGGTAAGCAAAACCACACCTATATGCATCTGAACCATATAGTTAATGCCTGCTTTTATGGTTTTCGAATTATTATGTTCGAAAATAACCAACATCATGGAGGACAACGACATGATTTCCCATGCAATAAGAAATGCCAATCCGTGTTGCAACATACAAACCCAAATCATCGAAAGCTGAAACAAAATAAATAATATCCAATGCAGATTAAGTTCGGGTTTAGTTGACTGATAGGCTTTAAGATAACCGCCTCCATAAATTACACCTGTTAGTGTAGTAAAACTGATAATGATAATAAACCAAGCAGATAATGCATCAATCCGAAGTGGGATATTTCCCATAAAGTTTCCAGCATTCAACGAATATTCCACCACATTGCCATAAAGTGCCGGAAAACATAACCAGCTATAAAGAGCAGCATTTATCTGTATAGAAAAAGCAGCCAGATTTGATTTCAGCTTTAATGGTGCGAAAAACATGGCAATAATAGCAAAAAGCGTTATTCCCAAAGATAGGTTAATCGTTAAATCGAATCCAATCATTTCATTTATAAATTAATACAATTTATAATCTCGCTTAGAATCAAGATATATTGATAAGTGAACTAAAAATGCAAAATTACATTATTTTATTTGAACAAAACTGAACTGTATTATCAAGTATTAAAATAATTTCTAAATTGCTGTCTTTGTTTTGATTCTGAAATATTTTTAAATTAACATGGATATAACACAATGTTGTTGAATACTGTAAAGATTAAATATTGGTTATTAACATCAGATTGTTATTAAATGCACGAAAAATGAAAGATTTGTAATCGTATTTTTTTTAATTTTGTACTGATGTGTTAATAATATTTTAATGCTAATTAATGGGCAGGAATAAAATAATAACAAGAACAATACTTTTGATTTCTTTGGTTAGTTTTTTTAACGACATAGCCAGTGAAATGCTATATCCTATTATGCCGGTTTACTTAAAATCCATTGGGTTTTCAATTGCTTTAATTGGTATTCTTGAGGGAATTGCAGAGGCTACAGCAGGAATTAGCAAAGGATATTTCGGTAATTTATCGGACAAAACCGGTAAACGATTGCCTTTTGTTCAGATTGGATATTTATTAAGTGCTATATCTAAACCATTAATGGCATTTTTTACGGCTCCTTTGTGGATTTTTGCTGCCCGAACTTTTGATAGACTTGGCAAAGGAGTAAGAACCAGTGCAAGAGATGCCATTTTAAGCGATGAAACTACAGCTGAATATAAAGCAAGAGTTTTTGGCTTTCATCGTGCATTTGATACTTTGGGTGCTTCTGTTGGTCCGGTTTTGGCTTTAATTTATCTTTATTTTTATCCTGAACAATATAAATGGTTGTTTGTCATTGCTTTTGCTCCTGGGTTGTTTTCAATAATTATTACTTTTTTTATTAAAGAAAAAAAGTCCATTCACAAACCAATTAAAAAACCTGGCTTTTTTTCATATTTATCTTATTGGAAAATTGCTGGAAAAAATTATAAAATGCTCTTAATCGGTCTATTGGCATTCGCTTTTTTCAATAGTTCTGATGCATTTTTGTTGCTTTTACTTAAGTCGAAAGGTTTGAGTGATATACAAATGATTGGGGTTTATATTTTTTACAATCTCGTATATGCTTTATTATCAATGCCTATTGGCATTCTTGCAGATAAAATCGGGATGAAGAAAATATTGGTTTTTGGATTAATCAGCTTTGCAATTGTATATTTAGGAATGACATTTTCTTATGAAATATGGCACTTTGCTTTATTGTTCTTTGTTTATGGAATTTATGCTGCATCTACCGAAGGTGTTTCCAAAGCACTGATAACAAACATTACAGACAAGTCTAACACCGCTACAGCGATTGGATTTTACACTAGTTTTCTCAGCATTTTTACAATGATAGCTAGTAGTATTGCCGGCGTTTTATTTATGATAGATCCCAGATATATGTTTGTCTTTTCGGGAATTGGTGTAGCTTTTGTTGCTATTTATTTTCTAATGATTAAAATAAACGAAAAATAAATATAGCTATGATAAAATATTCAATAACAACGAGCTATATATTTTGTAGACTTTTTCTGATGAAAAGAAGGAAGAACAATGTCTTTTTTGGCATACCATTAAAGCAACTCATTGTGTTGATTTTATATTTTGTTTCCTTTGGTTTACAATCCGTTTTTTCTCAACAACAATTTCCGGTCAATTATTTTTCATCGCCTCTGGATATACCATTAGAATTAGCAGGTAATTTTGGTGAATTGAGAACTAATCATTTGCATTCTGGTTTAGATTTGAAGACGAATGAAATGGAAGGTTTTAATGTTTATGCCATTGCAGATGCTTATGTGTCAAGAATTAAGGTTTCTTCGACAGGATATGGAAATGCATTGTACTTAACCCATCCAAATGGATATGTTAGTGTTTATGGTCATTTAAAACAATTTAATCTGAAAATAACCAAATACTTACGCAAAAAACAATATCAAAAGGAGAGTTTCGAAATAGATCTATCTTTACATCCCAATGAAATTCGGATTAAAAAAGGCGATACCATAGCTTTGTCTGGTAATAGTGGAAGTTCCGATGGTCCTCATCTTCATTTTGAAATCAGAGAAGCCAAAAAAGAAATTCCAATTAATCCTCAGTTATTTGGTTTTGAAATTAAGGACTCAATTCCTCCTGTTATTGATAAAATTTTATGCGTTAATGAACGCTCGAAGAATTATAATATTTTTAATGTCAACAATATAGATAATCGTTTTTTTATTTCTCAAAAAGATACATTGTTGTTTCCTTCCGAATTTTCATTGGGTATATCTTGCTATGATAAAAGTGAAAGAAGTTTTTCTAAAAATGGAATTTATAAATTAGCTTTATACTTTGATTCGATTCTTATTCAGAAACTTATCTTTAATAAATTTTCATTTGATGAAACCAGATATGTTAATGCATTGATTAACTATAAGTTATTTGTAGAAACTAATAAAAAATTTATTCAATCAAAGTTATTACCTGGAAATAAACTTAATATTTTTGATACAATTTATAATAATGGAATCATTAATATTTCAGACGATAATACCCATCAAATAAAATATAAAACAGAAGATTTTGCTGGAAATTTCAGTGAATTAAATTTTGCGGTAAAAAAAGACATAAATGAAATATTTAATACAGACACAAATTTAGTTGATAGCACTTATTTTATTGATTGTCTGAACTCAAATATGTTTTCAAGTGAAAAAATTAAATTGTTTTTTACTCAAAATTCCTTGTACGAAAATATATTTTTGAAAATAAAATCATATAAATCGAATGATGCCCAAAAGTTTTTTTCTGACATATTTGAAATTCATGATGCAAATGTCCCAATTAATAAAAGTATTACTATGTTATTAAAAAACGATAGTATTGTTGATTCATTACTTTCGAAGTTATTAATAATCAGGATAAAAAATGACAATAAAATTGTTTCAGTCGGAGGGAAATTTAAAGATGGATTTGTAATGACAAATATCAATAATTTTGGTAATTTTGCCGTTTCAATTGATACAATTGCTCCGGTGATTAAAGCATTGAATTATAGTCAGAAAACATTAGATAAACGCCAGAAATCTCTTGATTTCAAAATTACGGATGAGTTATCAGGTATTGCAAATTATAGGGCAACACTAAATGGGAAATGGGTTTTGATGGAATTTGATTCTAAAAACAATCGGCTTACTTATGTTATAGATAATCAGCTTTGTGTTGGAAGCAATCAATTGAAAATAACTGTTGAAGACAACAAAAAAAACAGTAGCGAATTGAATCTTTTAATTAATAAATAAAACAACGGAAATGCATCAGACCATTCTTATTCTTGATTTCGGTTCACAATACACCCAATTGATTGCTCGTAGGGTTAGAGAATTAAACGTTTATTGCGAGATTCATCCTTTCAATAAAATACCTGAATTAACATCAGATATTAAAGGAGTTATATTGTCGGGAAGTCCATTTTCGGTACGCGATATTAATGCTCCATATCCCGATCTGAGTAAAATTAAGGGTAAATTTCCTTTACTTGGAGTTTGTTATGGTGCTCAGTTTCTTTCTCATACTAATGGTGGCGAAGTTCTCCCTTCAACCATTCGCGAATATGGTCGTGCCAATCTTTCATTTATTAATCACGAAAGTGATTTAATGAAAGGAATGACAGATGGTTCTCAGGTTTGGATGTCGCATGGTGATACCATTTTGACTGTTCCTACTGATTTTGATATTATTGCTAGTACATCCAATGTGAGAGTAAGTGCTTTTAAAATTGCTAATGAGCAAACTTATGGAATTCAATTTCATCCAGAAGTTTATCATTCAACAGAGGGTATGAATTTATTGCAGAATTTTGTTGTAAATATTTGTAAATGTGAACAATCATGGACTCCTGTTTCTTTTGTTGAATCAACTATAAGTGAACTTAAACAAAAACTAGGAAATGACAAAGTGGTCTTAGGTTTATCAGGTGGTGTTGATTCTTCTGTAGCTGCAATTTTACTTCATAAAGCTATTGGTAGCAATTTGCATTGCATTTTTGTTGACAATGGTTTGTTGCGTAAGAATGAATTTGAAGACGTTTTGCATTCGTATGAAAATATGGGTTTGAATGTAAAAGGAGTTGATGCCAAAGAATTGTTTTACAATGCTTTAAAAGGTATATCTGAGCCTGAGGCAAAACGTAAAGCTATCGGCAAAACTTTTATCGATGTTTTTGATATTGAATCACATCGTATTGAAGATGTTAAGTGGTTAGGTCAAGGGACAATTTATCCTGATGTTATTGAATCAATGTCAGTTAATGGTCCTTCTGCTACCATTAAATCTCATCATAATGTTGGGGGATTACCTGATTATATGAAGCTTAAAATTGTCGAACCCTTAAATACTTTGTTTAAAGACGAAGTAAGAAGAGTTGGTAAAGCTTTGGGGTTAAAAGATGAGTTGTTAAACCGACATCCCTTTCCTGGTCCTGGATTGGGAATCAGGATTTTAGGTGACATTACACCTGAAAAAGTTAGAATCCTGCAAGAGGTTGATCATATATATATTGAAGAATTAAAAGCACAAAATCTTTATACAAAAGTTTGGCAGGCAGGTGCTATTCTCTTACCTGTTCAATCTGTTGGAGTTATGGGAGACGAACGTACATATGAGCAAGTCGTTGCTTTGCGTGCAGTAAGCTCAACTGACGGAATGACAGCTGATTGGTCACATTTGCCCTATGAATTTTTGGCTAAAGTTTCAAGTGATATTATTAATAAAGTAAAAGGTGTTAACAGAGTGGTTTATGACATTAGTTCGAAACCTCCTGCTACTATCGAATGGGAATAAATTATATTTAATAAAATCTTTTATGAAAAAAATATTTTTTACGTTAGTTATCGTTTTGGGAATGAACATAATATCATTCTCCCAAGAAGATGTGAGTATCATAATTTCAAAAAGTTTTGAGACAGTTAACGGACAAAAATTTTATCTGCATAAAGTTGAAAAAGGTCAAACTTTATATTCTATTTCAAAGACATATCAAGTTGATGTTAAAATACTTGAAACAGATACTCATAATTTAAATCTTAAAATTGGCCAGATTTTGTATATTCCGTATAAACAGGAAAATGAGGCAAAATATAATACAATAGAAGACAGTATTAATAAGACTCATATTGTGTTAAGTAAAGAAACTCTTTATGGTATAAGCAAAAAGTATAATGTTGATGAAGAGGATCTTATTTCATTAAACCCTGAATTAAAAGAAGGATTAAAGATAGGAATGTCAATCAGAATTCCTTCTCAAAATAATGTGAAATCTGTTGGAAAATCTCAACTTCCAAAAATCAAAGATATCGATAAAACTGTTAAGCCTGAAGAAAAAAAAGTTTTAAAACAAAAAACAGTTGATACTTTCAATATTGCATTATTAATTCCTTTGTATTTGTCAAGTAGCAAAGAAATTATTATTGAAAATTTGCAAGTTGAAAGAAAAACTGCAGATAATTTTAAGTCATTCAAATACATACAATTTTATGAAGGATTTATGTTGGTAGCTGATTCTTTGTCAAAATTGGGTTTAAAAATTAAAATTTATACTTTTGATGTTCCTGAAGACAGTGCTATAAATTTAAATTTTCTGAAAAAAAATGAATTGGCAAAAATGGATTTAATTATTGGTCCATTCTTTTACAAAGCTTTTAAGCAAGTTGCAGAATTTGCAAAATCACAGGATATTCCGATTATAAATCCTTTTTCAGAACGAAGAAATATAATTGACAATTTCCCAAATGTATTTAAATTGATTCCATCATATCAAAATCAGGCAAATTGCATAGCTAAATACTTGGTTGATAGTTTTCCTAATTCAAATGTTTTGTTGATTCATAATAATAAGGATGTAGAAAAGAAAAAAGCTGAAACAATTAAAAAAGCTGTTAATGAACAATATAAACAAAATATTACAAACGAAGGTTCTGTAAAGGAAATTATTTATAATCAGGTTGGTTTTGCGGGTTTGCAAAGCAAAATTTCTAAAAACAGGGACAATATTCTTATTACACTAATCGAAAATGAAATTTTTGTAACAGGCTTTGTCAGCAAATTACGAAATATGAGCGATCAAAATTTAACCTTAATTGCTCCTATTCAATGGAAATCGTTTGATAAAATAGAATCAGAATATTTTCTGAATTTAAATACTCATTTTTTTGAACCATCTTTTGTTGATTATCAGGATGATGCTACTAAATCGTTCATATTGAATTTTCGAGAGAAATTTACAGTTGAACCTAACGAAATGGCTTTTACGGGTCATGATATTGCATTATTTTTCTTATCTGCTTTATTTCAATATGGATCTGATTTTAAAAATCATTTGAGTGAAATTAAGGTTAAAACATTGCAAACCAATTATAATTTCGAAAAGTTATCTGATAACAATGGGTTTGAAAATACTTTTGTGAATATATATAAGATGCAGAATTATAAATATATAGGGGAAAATAAATAATTTAAAACAGTGGTTTGAATCTTATTTTTAAATAAAAAATTACAGTTCTTTGTAATTTTACAAACTAAAATATTTATATGGATATTCAAGATGGCTTTCAGGAAATCATAAAACGTTCACACAAAAGGAGCAAAGGTTATGGTATTGAAACAACACAAACATATCCATCTAAAGTCTTGAAAGGCAATGATTTTAATTATCAAATTAACCTAAACAAAGACTTGATTGAGGTAACGGCACCTATAATCAAACAATTGCTTAATGCAATTAAAGAATCGGGATTTATAATTGTATTAACTGATTCTAAAGGCCTGATTCTGTTAGTTTTTGGTGATGATGACACCATAAAGCTTGCAGCAGATCTTCAAATGAAACCAGGTGCTTTTATGAATGAAGAAAGCATTGGTACAAATGCAATGGGAACTGCCATAGCCGAAAATTTATCGGTTCAAATTACTGCAAATGAGCATTATATATCTGCTTATCATAATTGGACTTGTTCCGCAGCCCCAATTCATTTTGAAAATGAAATTATCGGAACATTAAATCTTACTGGTGTTGCTGAAAATATTCATCCTCATACACTTGGCTTAATAATTGCTGCTGTTGATGCCATTGAATTTAACCTTAAAAACATAAAAATTCAAGATGATTTAAAATCATCTAATCAATTTGCTTTTGCAATGATGAATAATTTAAGTTATGGTACTTTTGCTATCAATTTAAATGATGAAATTATTTGGGTTAACGATACTGCATGTCGTTTGATCAATATTCGCAGAAGATTGCTGATAAATAAAAAAATAACTGAATTTTTCCCTCAATGGTTAAAAGTATTGCGTATCATTCTTAACGATTTGCAATATTATGATCAGGAAGGGAAATTCTCTCTTGAAGCCTTAAATGAAAAATATATTTTTAATGCTTTGTTGATAAAAAAAGATAATAAGGAGCTTTTGGGTTATTTGCTTACATTTAGGCCAATGAGTCGTGCTATGAATCTTGTAAAAAAATATTCAGGATTACAGGCTTTCTTTTGTTTTGAAGATATAATTGCTAATAGCATTGTAATGAAACAATTAGTTATTTTTGCCAAAAGTGTTGCCAAAAGCCCTTCAACAATTCTTATAAGTGGCGAAAGTGGAACAGGTAAAGAAGTTTTTGCACAAGCAATTCATAATGAAAGTTTGCGAAACGACTCTGTCTTTGTTGCGATAAATTGTGGTGCTATTTCTCCTTCTCTTATCGAAAGTGAATTGTTTGGATATGAAGAAGGTGCTTTTACCGGTGCACGTAAAGGAGGAAAACCAGGCAAGTTTGAAATTGCAGATGGGGGTACAATTTTTCTTGACGAAATTGGTGATATGCCTTTGGATATGCAGGTTAAATTGCTTAGAGTATTGCAGGAAGGATGTATCACACGTGTGGGTGGCCAAGAAAATATAAAAATTGATGTTAGGATTATTGCAGCTACAAATAAAAATCTTCTTTCTGAAATTGAAAAAGGAAATTTCAGACTTGATTTATTTTATCGCTTAAATGTAATACCTATCAGAATACCTTCATTATCTGAAAGAAAAGAAGATATTTTGCCTCTTGCAAATCACTTTTTGGCACTTAAAGCTGTCAAACTTAATAAACCGATGCTGAAGTTAAATTCAGAAGTCACTAATTATATTACTTCTTATAATTGGCCTGGAAATGTTCGTGAACTTGAAAACTATATTGAAAAAATAGTTAATCTTGATGGAAATATCAGCCTTTCTGAGTTTAATGAATTGAAAAATAATCAGATAAATGTCTCAAATGTTAGTCATGATATTTATAATATAAAAACCCTCAAAGATTTAGAAAAGGATGCAATTATAGAAGCAATAAAAATTTCTAAAAAAAACATGTCGTTGGCAGCCAAATATTTAGGAATTGGAAGAAATACTCTTTATGACAAAATAAAAAAATATAATATTATACTTTCTTAGTTTTCTCTTTATTCTTTCCTTTTTTAATTTAAAGTGTTCAATATTTGATCAGGTGATCGTAAACGATACATTCATTTGGACTCGTAGTGTTCGATAATCTAACATTGATTTATAGTGTTTGTTTTTGAAATATATGTATATACTTAATATACATATATATATGAACTTTGGCACGATGATTGCAAAGGAGATTCTGTAAAACTTTAAAAATTTAAATAAAATGAACAGATTCACATTACCACGCGATTTATACTTTGGAGAAGGAAGTATTGAAATTTTAAAGAGTTTAAAAGGTCAAAGAGCATCAATTGTGATTGGAGGAAATTCAATGCGAAAATTTGGTTTTCTTGACATTGTTGAAAATCATTTAAAAGAAGCTGGGTTTCAGATTCAGATAATTGAAGGTGTTGAACCCGATCCATCTATCGAAACTGTAATGAAAGGTGCTGAAATGATGTTGGAATTTAAACCCGATTGGATAATTTCAATTGGAGGTGGTTCTCCAATTGATGCAGCAAAAGCAATGTGGGTTTTTTACGAACATCCTGATGCCAAATTTGAAGATATTGCCAAACCTTTCAATATTCCTCAGTTAAGAAATAAAGCCCGTTTTGTTGCAATTCCTTCCACCAGTGGTACTGCTACAGAAGTTACTGCTTTTTCAGTAATTACTGATTATAGTTGTGGCATTAAATATCCACTTGCCGATTTTGAAATTACGCCCGATATCGCCATTCTTGATCCTGCATTGGCATATACTATGCCAAAACAATTAACCGCTCATACTGGTATTGATGCACTTACACATGCAACCGAAGCCATGACAGCTTGTTTGTCTTCTGATTTTACCGATCCTTTGGCTTTAAAAGCCATTAAAATGATTAAAGAAAACTTGATTGAATCTTATAATGGTTCAGAAACTGCACGTAACAAAATGCATATTGCTCAATGTTTGGCAGGTATGGCATTTTCAAATGCTTTACTCGGAATTTGTCATAGCATGGCACATAAAACTGGTGCAATTTTCGACATTCCTCATGGATGTGCTAACGGAATCTATTTACCTTATGTAATTGGGTTTAATAGAAAAGAAGAAAAAGCAGAAGAAAAATATGCTGAAATTGCTTCATGTATTGGATTGAAAGGTAACAATAATAAAGAATTATGTGATGCTTATCTTAGCTTGATTGCAGATTTAAATAAAAAACTTGGAATTCCATCATCCTTGAAGGAATATGGAATAAGTGAAAAGTTGTTTTTAAAGAATCTTCAAAGAATTTCAGAAAATGCTGAAAAAGATGCTTGTACAGGAAGCAATCCTCGTTTGACCGGTGTCGAAGATTTTAAAAAAATATTTACTGCCGCTTACTATGGCACAAAAATAACATTTTAATATAAACAATAGCAAGGAGTTGTAACAGCTCCTTGCTTCTTAAAAAAACAAATAGTCATGAAAGTCAATAATTCCAAAAAAGCAGAATTTAGCATAAATACAATAAAACATATTCAAAATTATTTGCATCTTATGCAAATTTTAAAAACAAATGATAGAGAATTTGTATCATGTGATTATATAGCAGAACATTTAAATCTTACACTCAGTGAAGTTGAAAATGATTTTACAGATTTAAATATTCCTAATGGAAAATTAGCGATTCATAAAACAGATTATTTAATCGAAGAATTTCAAAAATATCTTTTAAAAGATAAAAACAACTAAGTTTAATTTCAGGAAAATTAAGTTTTCAAAACCAATAAAAATACAATGATCATGAATTCTAAAAATGAAATAACAATTTGCTTAGGCAGTTCATGTTATTCGAGAGGGAATGATGTAACCTTAGAAATAATCAAAGATTATCTACGGGAAAACAGTTTGAAGGAATCTATCTTTTTTAAAGGTCATTTATGCATTGAATTATGCAATAAAGGACCTGTGGTAAAAATTAATGATCAAACTTATACGAATGTTTCTAAAGATAATATTATTAGTATTTTAGATAATCATTTTAAAAAAACAGTCTAAAAATACTTAAAATCATCTGATATGAACACCGCTGTAATTTACACCGAAAAAAACAATTGTCAGGATTGTTACAAATGCATTACCAAATGTCCTGTGAAATCAATTAAAATTGAAGATAATAGTGCTTCGGTAATCAGTGATTTATGTATCTATTGCGGGCAGTGCGTTTTGAGTTGTCCTGTTCATGCAAAAAATTACAGAGAAGATTATAAAAAAGTACAATGGATGATAGATTCAGGCGAAAAAGTTGTGGCATGTATAGCACCGTCTATAATTACTGATTTTAAAGAAATTAGTATTCCTGAATTTTATTCATACCTTAAAGAATTGGGTTTTAATGGAGTTTCCGAAACTGCTAACGGAGCTGAAATTGTTGCACAAGAATCACAAAAATGGCTAGAAGATCAACCAAATGGGGTTTATATTTCAAGTTGTTGTCCTTCTATTGTAAATTATATAAGTATTTACTTTCCAATGCTTATAAAAAATATTGCGCCTATTGTTTCTCCAATGGTAGCTCATGGAAATCAGGTTAAAAAAAGCCTGGGAAAGGATGTAAAGACTGTCTTTATCGGACCTTGCATTGCTAAAAAACAGGAGGCTGATATTTTTAGTAACAGTATTGATGTAGCCATCACTTTTAAGGAATTAAAGAAATGGTTTGATGATGAAATGCTTCAGAAAAGAAAGATATCTCAAGTTTTGCCTGAAAATTTTATTCTTGGTAAACCAAGTATTGGAAATTTATTTCCTATTGATGGAGGAATGTTGACCAATATGAAAACAAATACCTCTGTAATAGACTTTGGTTATATGACATTTTCGGGTATGAAAATCATAAAAGATATTATCAATGAAATTCCCGATTGGAAACCTGATAAAAAAATATTTTTAGAGTTAATGGCTTGTGAAGGCGGTTGCGTAAAAGGGCCTGGTATGAATAACAGAGAGGGTTTGATTACAAAAAGAGAGAAAATATTATTCAGCAGTTCCGTTTCAAATGAGTTTGAAAATATAACAGCTATTGCTAAAGAAGGTATAAATACCAAAAGAGAATTTAGTCAGCTTAAAACATATATATCATGCATACATTCAGAGGATGAGATTCAGAACGTGCTTTTTTCGATGGGAAAATGGACAGAAAAGGACGAACTGAATTGTACCGGATGTGGCTATGAAAACTGTCGTGAATTTGCAAAAGCTATGCTTGATGGTAAAGCTGAAAGAACAATGTGTATTTCTTATATGAGAAAAGTGGCACAAGATAAAGCTTCAATTTTATTGCAAAAAATACCTTATGGCGTTGTGATGGTTGATGAAAATCTTACAGTTATAGATTGTAATAAAAAATTCGCCGAAATGATTGGTGGAGAAACCCTGATGATTTTTGAAAACAATCCGGGTTTGCCTAATGCTGATTTAACAAAATTAGTTTCTTTTCATAAACTTTTTTCCACTTTACTTGCTTCAGGTGAAGAAATAATTGAGCAGGATGTTCGTGATGGAGATAATTATTATCACGTTTCAATAATCAGTATTCAAAAATTCAAGATTATATGCGGCATCATTGAAAATTTCAAAGATCCGGATATTCAACATGATATAATAGGAAACCGAATACAGGATGTAATTCGCCAAAATATGGAAGCTGTTCAGCGAATTGCCTATCTTTTGGGTGAAAATGCTTCTTATACTGAATCTATGTTAAATTCTATAATAGAAACAAAACAACTTAAATAACAATTCTAATTATTAAAGCCATGTTATCTATCGAAAAAGCAGAAAAAATGTTTGTCGAAATAAGCTGTAGTCAGGAAAACAAGCATGGGCATATCGTGTGTGGAGATGCATTTCTTTCACGAATGATAGATGGCGAAAATCGCTATGTTGCAGTTCTGTCTGATGGCTTGGGAAGTGGAGTAAAAGCAAATGTTTTAAGCACCATGACTGCTTCTATGGCATTGAATTTCAGACTAAGGCACGAACCTATCGAACGTACTGCTATTACTATAATGAATACGCTACCTACAGATAGTGTCAGAAATATAAGTTATTCAACTTTTTCTATTGTTGATATTGAAAATGAAGGTGATACAGCTGTTATGGAATATGATAATCCAGATTTTGTTTTTATCAGAAACAATAAAAATTGTGAAATAACAAAAGAAGTTATTGAAATAAAAAGCCCTGACAAACCAAAAAAAATACGCCTTTCAAAATTAAAAATGTTTAAAGGTGACCGTTTAATAATTTATAGTGATGGCGTAAATCAATCCGGAATCGGACTCAATCAATATCCCTTCGGATGGGAACGCGAAGGTCTTATTGAATTTGTTGAAGAAACAATTGCCGAAAACCCGGAAATTTCAGCTCGTGATCTGTCAAAAACAATTATTAGAAGAGCCTATTTAAATGATCAATATAAAGCCAAAGACGATACAAGCTGTGCGGTTATTTATATGCGCGAACCACGAAAATTACTAATATGTTCGGGTCCACCTTATAATGAACAGAAAGATAAATATTTAGCTGATATTGTTGCGAGTTATCCCGGTAAAAAAATAATTTGTGGAGGAACAACTTCAATGATAATTTCCCGCGAATTAAACAGAGAGATTTCTATGGATATAGATGTACCTATGGTTGATTTGCCTCCGGTTTCAGAAATGGAAGGTGTTGATTTAATTACAGAGGGAATACTTACTCTTGGGGCTGTTGCTCAATCATTAGATAAATCAATTATCATTGATAATAAATCAAAATCACCCGAAGATTTGATAATTAAATTGATACAGGAATCAGATGTGATTGATATTATGGTAGGTACCAGAATTAATGTAGCTCATCAGGATCCAAATCTGCCTGTGGAATTAGAAATCAGAAGAAATGTTATTAAGAAAATTGCTGATATACTAGAAGAGAAATACTTAAAAAAAGTTGAACTAAAATTCATTTAAAAACAAATAAAAATGGACAAAAAAATCATCGTAAAAATTTGTGTAGGAACCTATTGCTATGTAATGGGTGGCTACGAACTTAAAGACTTGAAATCAAAACTACCATCACATCTGGTTGACAAAGTAAAAGTTGAAGCTTCTGTTTGTTTAGGTTGCGATAAATCGGCTAAACCCATACCACCTTATGCCGAAATTGATGGCGAACTTATGGAAGCAGCTAGTATCGAGAAAATTACTAAAAAAATTGAATCATTAATCCGTTAAAAAAAAATTATGACAACAAATAAAATAAAAGAAGGCGCTATTGATACAAATAAAATAATCAGTATTGATAAAGAAGTTGAAATAACAGTAAGTAACCACGATAAACTTGAAAAAGTAATACAAAAAGTTGTTCAGGCTCAAAAAGTTTATAGAACATTTTCACAGGCTCAGGTAGATGAAATTTTTGCCAAAGCTGCTTTTGCTGCTGCCGGACAAAGAATATACCTTGCAAAACTGGCTGTGGAAGAAACCGATATGGGAATTGTTGAAGATAAGGTAATTAAAAACCATTTTGCTTCAGAATATATTTATAACAAATATCGTGACGAAAAAACCTGTGGTTTAATAGATGAAGACAAAACTTACGGTGTAAGAAAATATGCAGAACCTATCGGCATTATTGCCGGAGTTGTGCCAACAACCAATCCGACTTCCACAACCATTTTCAAAGCCCTAATCAGCTTGAAAACGCGTAATGGAATTGTTTTTTCACCACATCCACGTGCTAAGAAAAGCACTATAGAAGCTGCCCGTATTGTTCTCGAAGCAGCTGTTGCTGCAGGAGCCCCCGAAAATATAATCGGATGGATAGAAGAACCAACAGTAGAACAATCGCAATATCTGATGCATCACAAAGATATAAATCTAATCCTGGCTACTGGCGGACCAGGTATGGTTAAAGCAGCATATTCGTCAGGTATTCCTGCGATTGGTGTTGGAGCAGGTAATACCCCTGCTGTAATTGACGAAACAGCTAATATCAAAATGGCTGTAAATTCTATATTAATGAGCAAAACTTTTGACAATGGAATGATTTGTGCTTCGGAACAATCAGTAGTTGTAGTAGATGCAATTTACAATGAAGTAAAGGAAGAATTCCGTAAATCAGGAGCTTACATATTAAATCCTGAAGAAAAAATAAAAGTTGGTAATTTAGTTATAGTTGACAAACATATAAATTCCAAAGTTGTAGGACAATCTGCCTGGAAAATTGCCGAGATGGCAGGAGTTACAGTTCCAAAAAACACCAAGGTTTTAATTGGTGAAGCAAGTGATATTAATGAAAATGAACCTTTTGCCTACGAAAAACTTTCTCCTGTTTTAGCATTATTTAAAGCAGCAGAATTCAGAGAAGCAGAACTTAAAGCTATTCGTCTGGTGCAATTTGGCGGCATAGGACATACATCGGTTTTATATACCGATCCACGCAATACCGACAGAATCGAATCATTCAGTTCATTGTTGAAAACCGGTAGATTATTAGTGAATATGCCGGCTTCACAAGGGGCCATAGGCGATATTTACAATTTCAAACTTGATCCATCTTTAACGCTGGGTTGTGGCTCATGGGGCGGCAATTCAGTTAGTGAAAATGTGGGTATTAAACATTTAATCAATATAAAAACCAATGCCGAAAAACGTGAAAATATGTTATGGCTTCAATTACCTCCAAAAATATTCTTTAAATTCGGTTGTTTGCCTGTTGCACTTTCCGATTTAGAAGGAAAGAAAAAAGCTTTTATCATTACAGATAAACCACTTTACGATCTGGCATATACCGATAAAATTACCCTGCATTTAGACAAAATGGGTATCGAAAGTAAAATTTTTTATGGAGTAGATCCAGATCCTACAATGGCAAATATTGAAAAAGGTTTAGAATCCATCAGAAGTTATAATCCTGACGTTATCATTGCTTTAGGTGGCGGTTCGCCTATGGATGCTGCAAAAATCATCTGGTTGATGTACGAACATCCTGAAGTTGAATTTGAAGGTATGGCTTTACGTTTTATGGATATCCGCAAAAGAATTTACAGATTTCCACAATTAGGCAAAAAAGCCATATTGGTAGCAATACCAACTACATCTGGTACGGGCTCAGAAGTTACACCTTTCGCTGTGGTTACTGATGAAAAAACAGGCATCAAATACCCTATTGCTGATTATCAACTCACTCCTAATATGGCTATTATCGATCCTGAATTGGTAATGACAATGCCTGCAAAATTAGCTGCCTGGTCTGGAATTGATGCACTTACACATGCCCTTGAAGCTTTGGTGTCTGTTTTTGCAAGTGAATATACAATTCCTTATGCTTTAGAGTCCGCAAGATTGATATTCCAATATCTACCGGCTTCTTATCGTGAAGGTGCTAATAATCCGATTGCACGCGAAAAAATTCATTACGCTGCTAATCTGGCAGGTATGGCTTTCGCTAATGCTTTTTTAGGCGTTTGTCACTCAATGGCTCATAAGTTGGGAAGTGAATTCCATATTCCTCACGGTTTGGCTAATGCTTTAATGATAGAACCTTGTATTCGCTTTAATGCAACCGATGTTCCACGTAAACAAGCCACATTCCCTCAATATGAATACCCTGTTGCTATCGAAAGGTATGCAAGACTGTCTGATTATCTTCAACTGGGTGGTAAAACAAATGAAGAAAAGCTTGAAAATCTTATTAAAGCCATCAGAAAACTGAAAGAAGATCTGGACATTCCAAAATCCTTACATGAAGCTGGTGTTAATGAAAAGAAATTCAAGGAATCACTGGATAATTTATCAGAATTAGCTTTTGATGATCAATGTACAGGTGCAAATCCCAGATATCCTTCTATTGAAGAAATAAAGGAAATGTATTTGCAGGCTTTTGAAGGAAAATAATTTAAAAATTGCCACGATAAGGATCAACTTATCGTGGCTTTAAAAAAAATATCATGGCAATCGTTAATAATACACAGATAATCAGGAGGGAATTACTTACCCGAATGGCAAGTTTATATCAAAAAGGAGAGCTTTTTTCTCAGATAGATCGTATTCCTATTGAAATAAGTAAAAGAATAAATGAAGCTTCCGACAGATGCTGTGTTCACAAACTCAGAGCTGTAGCTAAATACAAACTAATGGCTTTGTTGGGATTTGGCAAATCAGATGAAGAAGATGAATTAACGATGTTAAAAGAGTATGTAAGCATTGCTTTACTTAGGGAAAATGATTCATTGCATTTTCTAACGGTTGTTGACGAAGCATGTACTTCTTGCCATAAATCAAGTTATATTGTATCAAATCTTTGCAGAGGTTGTATCGCACAGCCTTGTGTGTTGAATTGTCCGAAAAATGCTGTTAACAGAAAAAGCAATGGTCAGGCGGAAATTGATTCTGATAAATGTGTAAATTGCGGTAAATGCAAAGAATTATGTCCTTATCATGCAATTATTTACATGCCAATTCCTTGCGAAGAAGCTTGTCCGGTAAATGCAATCAGCAAAGACGAAAAAGGAATTGAACAGATTGATAAAGAGAGATGTATATTATGTGGAAAATGTGTAAATGCTTGTCCTTTTGGTTCTGTTATGGAGGTTTCGAATATTTTGCAGATTATGAATGAAATGCAGCAGGGAAAATCTTTTGTAGCTATGGTAGCACCATCAATTTCAGGACAATATGTTGCCTCAGATGAAAAAATTTCTAATGCTATTAAATCATTAGGCTTTAAGCATGCCATAAATGTCTCAATTGGTGCTCTAAAAACGGCTAAGCATGAAGCTCTGGAAATTGAAGAGAAAATTAATGAAGGACAATCATTTGTTACCAATTCATGTTGTGCTGCATGGGTTTATACAATTGAAAATCAAATTAATGAAATGAAACCAAATTTGTCTTCCGCAAAATCACCCATGGCTTATACAGCAGAACTATGTAAAGAACGCTGGCCTGATAGTAAAACCGTTTTTATTGGACCTTGTATTGCCAAAAGGAGAGAAGGTTTTTTTAATCCCAATGTTGATTATGTAATTACATTTGAAGAATTGGGTTGTTGGTTAAATGGCTGGAATATATCTCAGGAAGAAGTAGATAATGATGATAATTATAAAACTGAGCATGTTGAATTTGAAAAATTTGCAATTTCCGGTGGCGTAAGCGAAGCCATTAAGCAATATTTCCCTTTAGTAAAATCAGAAGTTATCAATGGATTAAACAGAAAGAATATCAAAAGTTTAAAAGGAATTGCTCAAAAACAAGAATCATCCTTTAACTTTTTAGAAGTTATGGCATGTGAAGGTGGATGTGTTTGTGGACCTTCAAATCACAATTTCAGTGTAGATTCTCAGAAGATCTTTAATACAAAAGTAAGGCATAGAGAAGAGCAAAATCAAAACAATCAGAATTTATAGTCATATGATGTTTAATTAAAATAGGTTAATAATACATAAAACGTTTGCAATTATTAGTAATTGTAAACGTTTTATGTATTATTATAAATACCAGTGGATTGACTTAATATAAATACATAAAAGCAACGCCATAAAATATAACATTGCTTTTTTATTTTGTAATTTTGTTGAAAATTAGTTTTCTTCTTCTACTTCTAATTTAAAACCTGTGCCATGTACATTTGTAATGGCAATATTCGGATCTTCTCTTAGATATTTACGGAGTTTTGTAATGAAAACATCCATACTTCTGCCAATAAAATAATCGTCATCTCCCCAAATTGTTTTTAACGCAGTTTCTCTTTTTAAGATAACATTCTTGTTATCAGAAAGAAGTTTTAATAAATCTGCTTCTTTTCTGGTTAAATTTTGCTTGGTGGTTGGCGAAACCAAAGTCATGTTTGAATAATCAAATGTAAAAATTCCAAGTTTAAAAACTTCTTGTTTTTCAATAGCAGAAAGTTTACTTTTAATCATGCATCTTTTCAAGATAGCATCAATACGAAGACTTAATTCTTCAGTGCTGAATGGTTTTGTGATATAATCGTCAGCACCAACTTTAAAACCTCTTATTCTGTCTTCTTTAAGCGATTTGGCTGTCAAAAAGATGATTGGCACATCCTGATTAATTTTTCTGATGTCCTCAGCTAAAGAAAAACCATCTTTTTTAGGCATCATTACATCTAAAATGCACAAATCGAAATGTGTTGATTTAAAAGTATTAAACCCATGTACACCGTCTTTACATAGTAAAGTTTCGTAAGTTAACATTTCTAAATAATCAACAAGAACCAAACTCAGATTTGGATCGTCTTCTACAAGCAGTATTTTGGCTTTGTATTTTTTCATGCTTTAATGTATATTTATGTTATGATTATACGGGAAAAATATTTCAAAGGTACTACCTTTTTTTAATTCACTCTTCAATTTTATTTTCCCACCATGTGCTTCAACCATAGTCTTTACATAGTAAAGTCCTAGTCCAAAGCCTTTTACGTCGTGTAAATTACCTGTGGGAATTCTATATAATTTTTTAAATACTTGTTTTAAATGTTCAGCACTTATACCAATACCTTTATCTTCTACCGATATTAATACACCACTATTTGTACTCTTGGTTGCTATTGTAACATCAACAATATCAACAGAATACTTAATAGCATTATCGATCAGATTTGAAATAATGTTATAAACATGTATTGGATCTGCAAATATATGAAAAGGTTCTGCATTCAGTTCCAGATTTATTATTCCATTTTGTTGTTGAATTACCAATTGGAAATTTTCAGCAGCATTTTCAATGATTTCATGCAAATCAATATCTTTTTTAAGCAACTTGAATTCCTTTTTATCTAAAACAGATATTTGCAGAACTTGTTCAACCTGAGATTTTAATCTGTTGTTTTCATCGAAAATAATATTGGCATATTGCATTAGTTTATCCTTCGATTCCATAACCGATGGTTTGCTCAGCATTTCGCTCGCAAGCGAAATTGTAGCAATCGGAGTTTTAAATTCGTGTGTCATATTATTCACAAAGTCTGATTTTACTTCTGATAATTTCTTTTGCCGGAGTAAAATCAGAATTGTCCATATAAAACTTGCAATTACAACAACTAAAAAAAGCGATGAAATTATAAGTAAAACAATCATTCTGTTCAGAATATAATTTTTTTGATTGGGGAAATAAATTCCTAACAGCTTTGAATCTTTTTTATAATGACAAGGGATTGGAAAAGTATGATAAGTATAGTATAGTTCGTTGTAATATTTATTATTTGAACAAGTTAGCAAGGTATCACTATCTTTATCAATTATCCCATACACATAATCTTCATTTACTTTCATTCGGTTGCAAAACTCTCCATACATTATTGAATCTAATCTCTTAGTATCAATATTATGTACTTTTATGAAGTTTTCGGTACAAGATTGCGATTTTGAACAGGATTCGCTATAAGGGCAATCAGTTGAATCTGAAGAAATGCTTTCATTTTCAACGATAAATGAAACAATATCTTTTAAAAAAATCTGAACTCTTTTATCAAATATTTCTGTGCGTAATTCCAAAGCATAATTTACCCAAAGTAACTGAACTACAACAATTCCAATTAAAGCAAAACTACTAATTACTGATATTAATATTGTTATTTTTTTATTCATCAAAAAATGATAAAATTACTTGTTTTATTTAAAAAAGTTAGTATCTTTGCAAACGTTTTTGTTGACAATTTTTACTAAAATTCTTTATCAAAATTAGATAAAAAAATTCAATCAAAAAAAGGCTTAACGCAGGATTAACACATTTAACATTGCGTTAACACACAGGAATCAAAAAATGTTGTAATTTTGTCATCAGAAATTTAATACATAATCAAAATGAAAAAAATATTTTTAGGTATATCTCTTATAGCTTTTGTTTTATTTGCTTTCAATGCTGAAGCTTCAATTGTAAAACAAGATAAACAAAAAGTAACTGTTGAAAAGAAAGATTCAAAAACAGCAGATCACAAATGTTGCAGCGATAAAAAAGCCGATGCAAAATGTTGCGATAAAAAAGCTGATAAATCTAAATCTGATGCAAAATGCACTCCTTCAAAAGAATGTTCAAAAAAATGCACAGATAAAAAAACTGAAACCAAAACAAAGTAGTAAAAAACATGTTTGCTCTCGTCCTGAGGGTTACATGTACGTTTCATAATTAATTTAGTTTTGGGGAAAGGCCTCCGGCAACGGAGGCTTTTTTTATACATTTTTTTTAAAAATTTATATATTCAAAATGATTACTATTCAAACGATTTATAAAGGAGATTTAAGAGTTCATTCTGAGCATCTTGCTTCAGGAAATGTTTTATTTACAGACGCTCCTGTTGACAATAAAGGGAAAGGCGAAGCATTTTCTCCTACCGATTTGGTTGCCACTGCTTTAGGCAGTTGTATGCTTACAATTATTGGTATTGCTGCTCAAACTCACAATTTTGATATTGATGGTACTCAGTTGGAAATTACCAAGATAATGGAATCTAATCCAAGAAGAATTGGAGAAATTATTATAAATTTTTATTTCCCAAAGAATAATTATTCTTTAAAAGAACAAATGCTTATTAAATCAGCTGCAGAAACATGCCCTGTTGCTAAAAGCTTACATCCAGATTTGAAACAAACTTTATTTTTTAATTTTTAAACACATAAATTTTGATATGTTACACGTTGGAATTGA
Organism: Bacteroidales bacterium; assembly: GCA_023251515.1. Lineage (GTDB taxonomy): Bacteria > Bacteroidota > Bacteroidia > Bacteroidales > JACABE01 > JACABE01. The sequence goes on along the minus strand of JAHEYQ010000010.1, from coordinate 13,633 downwards.
AGGAAATTCTGAAATTATCGTAAAAGCTGAAGATACTGCTGCCAGATATGGCTCAGGTTTAATTGAAGTTTTTGCTACACCTGCTATGATTGGTTTAATGGAAAGTACTGCTCAGCTTAGTATCCAATCTTTTTTAGATAATGGATTAATTACACTTGGTACAGAGGTGAATATTAAACATTTGAAAGCTACTCCAGTAGGAATGAAAGTAAAATGTGTAACAAAACTGATTTCAATTGATGGTAAGAAATTGGTTTTTGAAGTATCTGCTTTTGATGAAATTGCAATGATTGGCAATGGAACTCATTCAAGATATATTGTTGATGCTGAAAAATTTATGGGAAAATTAAAGTAAGATGATTGAAGAAAATAATTTTCAGATGCTTGCAAAAACCATGACTGGTTTGGAAGAAATTCTTGCAAATGAACTCAATGAAATTGGAGCAACTCAGATAGAAATTTCAAATAGAGCCGTTAGTTTTGTTGGAGATAACGAAATTATGTATAAATCAAACTATTGGTGTCGTACTGCTTTGCATATTTTAAAGCCAATTGCTGGATTTTATATCAGGAGAGAAGAGGATTTATATAAAAAAATATATGAAATAAAATGGGAAGAATACCTCAGTGTAAGCGGAACTTTAGCTGTTGATGCAGTTGTAAATGCTTCTATTATGACTCATTCTCATTATGTTTCATTAAAAACCAAAGATGCTATCGTTGACAGATTCCGAGATTTTCATGCCAAACGCCCTTCTATAGATACAGATAATCCGGATGTAAGGGTTAATATTCATCTATTTAAAAATTATTGTACAGTTTCTATCGATAGTTCTGGATATTCATTACATAAAAGAGGTTACAGAATAAAAACCGGTGCTGCTCCGATAAGTGAAGTATTGGCAGCTGGAATTATTCTTTTGAGTGGATGGGATAAACAATCAAATTTTATTGACCCCATGTGTGGCTCTGGCACCATAGTTTGTGAAGCTGCTATGATTGCAAATAATATTCCTCCTGGTTATTATCGAAAGAGTTTTGGTTTTGAAAAGTGGAAAGATTTTGATAGCGTTTTATGGGAAAAGATTAAAACAGAGGCTCTAGATTTACAAACCGAATTTGAATATGACATAGTAGGTTCTGATATTTCAGAAGAAGCAATTCAAATTGCGTTGGAAAATGCCCGTTCTGCCAGATTGCATAAAGATATTGTGTTTGAAATAAAGTCTTTCGAAGAACAAATACCTCCTGAAGATGGTGGCATTATGATTTGCAATCCGCCTTATGGCGAAAGAATTGTTCCAGAAGATATCGTAAAACTTTATCAGGAAATAGGGAATTCATTGAAAAAAAATTATAGCGGTTACAATGCATGGATAATAACTTCCGATTTTAATGCATTAAAGTTCATAGGCTTGAAGCCAACTCGTAAGATTGCTTTATTTAATGGTCCATTAGAATGTAAACTAGCTAAATTTGAAATTTATCAGGGAAGCAAAAAAGCTGTAAAGCAAAATCTTTGATTTTCTAATTAAAAATTAAGCTTTCAATAACTTTAGGAAAATGTTCATGTTCCAGCAGGTGAATTTTTCCGGCAAGTGATTCAGCATCATCAGTTTCTGCTATTTTGCATTTTGCCTGAAAAATGATATTTCCTTCGTCATATTTTTCATTTACATAATGAATACTTATTCCACTTTCGGTTTCCCTGTTAGAAATGACTGCTTTATGAACATTCATACCATACATACCTTTACCTCCGTAATTTGGAAGCAATGCAGGATGGATATTTATAATTCTGTTTGGATATGTTTTAATTATTTCATTAGGAATTAGTAAAAGATAGCCAGCAAGAATAATCCAATCAATATGGGTTTCGTGAAGTATTTTTAGAAGAAAATCACCTGATTTCAATTGTTTACTATTATAATATAACGAAGGTATATCGTGAAGTTCTGCACGTTTTCTTACATAAGCATCTTCTTTATTGGTAATAATAAATTTAAAATTCACATTTGAATTGTTTCTGAAATAGGTAATAATGCGTTCAGCATTACTACCACTACCAGATGCAAAAATTGCAATATTAATCATAAAGTAAAATTATTTTTTAGTGTTCCAGCGTTGTAGTTTTGGAATTCCTTTTGCGAAAAATTTGGCAAGAAATCCTGGAAATCCCATTTCTTTCATTTTAGCGGTTACAAATAACTGCATCTCTTCAGCGCTTATATTTTCTCTGGTAAATTTCCCATTTTCAAAGCAATAGCTGCAATAGTCCATATTTATACTTCCATCAATATTTGTGCTGCCACCCTTGGGATCTTTTTTCATAGGCATTCCACAACTCTGACAATATTTGTTTTTCATGTTTGTATTTATATAATATAACAAAGAAATGATCTAAAATAATTATAATAATATCAAAAGGTATTGATCATTCAAGTACAAGAGCATTTCAGTGTTTTTTTCTGATGCAAATTTAATAAAAAAAGCAGATTTAAAGACAAATAAAAAATATGAAAAAAGCTTAATTCTTTGTTTTTATGTTAATTAACAAAAAATGTTATTAAAAAATAATAATTTTTATTCATCTATTACAATAAATTTTATACTTTTGCACTCACGTTTAATTAAAATAGAAAAAAAAATGTCTGAAATTTCAACAAAAGTAAAAGCTATCATTATTGATAAGCTAGGCGTTGACGAAAACGAAGTTACACCAGAAGCAAGTTTCACAAATGATTTAGGTGCTGATTCACTTGACACAGTTGAATTAATCATGGAATTAGAAAAAGAATTCAACATTGCAATTCCAGATGATCAAGCAGAAAAAATCAACACAGTTGGTGACGCTATTGCTTACATAGAAAACAATACTAAGTAATAAATTTCATTTTAATTTAATGGAGTTAAAAAGAGTTGTTGTTACAGGTCTTGGATCGCTTACTCCAATAGGTAATACAGTTCCGGAGTACTGGAACTCATTACTTAATGGAGTAAGTGGTGCTGATGTGATTACTCGTTTTGATGCTTCTAAATTTAAAACTCAGTTTGCATGCGAAGTTAAAAACTACGATGCTAATCAGTTTTTTGACAGAAAAGAAGCCAGAAAGTATGATCTTTATGCACAATTTGGAATTGTTTCATCCAATGAAGCAATTAAAGATTCAGGAATAGACATTGAAAAAATCGATCTTGACCGCGCTGGTGTTGTTTGGGCATCAGGTATTGGTGGTTTAATTACATTTTATAATGAAGTAAGTGATTTTGCCAAAGGTGATGGAACACCCAGGTATAATCCTTTTTTCATTCCTAAAATGATCGCCGATATCACAGCTGGTCATATTTCTATCATAAATGGTTTTAGAGGACCAAATTTTGCAACGGTTTCTGCATGTGCTTCTTCAGCAAATGCTTTGGCTGATGCCTTAAACTATATTCGTTTAGGCAAAGCTGATTTATTTGTTTGCGGTGGTTCTGAAGCTGCTTGTTCACAACCTGGTGTAGGTGGTTTTAATGCGATGCAAGCATTATCAACCCGCAACGATGATCCAAAAACTGCTTCACGTCCTTTTGATAAAGATCGTGATGGTTTTGTTTTAGGTGAAGGTGGTGCTGCTTTGATTTTTGAAGAAATGGAGCATGCTTTGGCAAGAGGTGCAAAAATTTATTGTGAAGTTGTAGGAGCAGGTTTATCTGCTGATGCATATCATATGACAGCACCTCATCCCGAAGGTCGTGGTGCATATATGTCAATGAAAACTGCATTGGAAGATGCAGGTTTAAAACCTGAGGATGTTGATCATATCAATACTCATGGTACCTCTACGCCGTTAGGTGATATAGTAGAACCTTTAGCTATTGCCAGATTATTTGGCGAACATGCTTACAAAATTAATATTAATTCTACCAAATCGATGACTGGTCATCTTTTAGGTGCTGCCGGTGCGGTAGAAGCTATTTCTGCTGTTTTGGCTGTTCAGAATGATATTGTCCCTCCTACCATCAATCACTTTACTGATGATCCGGAAATTGATCCAAAATTAAACTTTACTTTTGGCACTGCTGTTAAACGTACGGTTAATGTTGCTTTGAGCAATACTTTCGGTTTTGGTGGTCACAATGTTTCTCTTATCTTTAAAAAATTCAATCGCTAAAGTTTTGATTTTTTTACCGATAATTAAAGCGTATTTTTCAGAGGACAAATTTTTGTTCCAATCTATAAAAAATATTCTCGGGTTCTATCCCGGGAATATTTCTATTTATAAGCTTGCCTTTTTACATAAATCGGCTTCGCAGGATACACGTAAGGGCATTAAAGTTAGTAATGAAAGACTTGAATATCTCGGCGATACTATTATGAGTAGCGTTATAGCAGATTATCTTTTCAAAAAATATCCCTTTAACGACGAAGGTTTTTTAACCGAAATGCGTTCGAAGCTGGTAAGTAGAGCCAATCTGAATAAATTATCCCAAAAAATGGGATTAAGTAAATTGATTCAGCGTGATAAAGAATCAAACAACCTGTATCGTTCTATTGAGGGTGATACTTTCGAGGCATTGATTGGTGCCATTTATCTGGACAAAGGTTTTAATTTTACCCGCAAAATTATTATCAAACGAATAATACAGGTTCATATTGACATTGATGAAATTGAACACAAACCATGGAATTACAAAAGTAAACTGATAGATTGGGCTCAGAAAGAAAAACGCTCTATAGGGTACAATGTAGTTGATGTAATTGGCAATGGCTACAATAAACAATATCTGGTTGAATTAATTATTGATGGAAATCCGATTACCCGCGGGCAGGATTATTCGATAAAAGCTGCCGAACAACTTGCTTCCGAAAAAGCTTATAAACAACTTTCGACCAACGAGATTAGTGAAGTAAGTATTTAATTTCGACAGTGTAGTTTACGTTGTCGGGCTTTTTCATTTCTTTACCAATTACCTACCTTTCGCTCCCAAAAACCTACCTTTCGCATCCAAAAGTCTTGCAGACGCATCCAAAAGCTTTTGGCATATTATAAATAATCAAAACAATCACATTTTCTCACAATAACGTGAGTTCGCTGACAAACTAATAGTGTCTTTAAAATAAAGTTATCACATTATTATTTTTACTACTTTTGTTATACCGAAAAAACAAATATTTCATGCGTCGGATTTCACTTATATTTTCTTTGTTTCTATTAATTTCATGCACACATAATGAAATAGATAGAGGTATATACTTCTGGAAATCAAACTTCAAACTTAGTGATATTGAAAAAGATTTTGTTAGCAAACACAATATTACAAAAATCTACATAAAATACTTTGATGTGGACATTGATGCAAATATTGGCAAACCAATACCTTTAGCCACCCTTTCTTTCAACGAAAAACCTACAAAGGCTTACCAAATTATCCCTACGGTTTTTATTACCAACCGAAGTTTACAAAAACTAAATAAACCAGATATTGAAGAACTTGCAAATAAAATTTGCCAGCGAATTATTGATATGAACTCCCATTTCGGAATTGAAGATATAATTGAAATTCAAATAGATTGCGATTGGACTGCTACTACTCAGAAAAAATATTTTTTACTCCTGCAAAACATCAGGAAAAACAATTACTTGGAAGATAAAATCCTGAGTGCAACCATCCGCCTGCACCAGGTTAAATATATGGACGAAACCGGTATTCCTCCCGTTGACAGAGGATTGCTTATGTGTTACAACATCAGCAATATCAAAGATTTCAATGTTAGAAATTCAATTTTCGACATTCGTGAAGCCGAAAAATACACCGATAATTTGAGCGATTACAAAATTCCACTCGATATTGCCTTGCCTGTTTATAGCTGGGGTGTTGTTTTTGGTGCTCAGAAGTTTAAAATGATAATCAACAATATCAGTCTGAAAGAACTTGAAAACACAGAAAACTTTGAACAAGTAAATTACAATTATTATAAAGCTGTAAAACGAATAAAAATAAATGGTTATCAGATAGATAAAAACGAAATAATCCGATTTGAAAATTCAGCTATGGAGGATGTTATAAAATTTTCGGAAAAAATAAAACTAAACAGTAAGAATTTTACGGTATCCTTATTTCATCTGGATGAGAAAACCATTAATAATATGAAAAACAATGAAGCAGAAAAAATTTACAAAAGTTTTAATTAGTATTGCAATTGCTTTTACTTTCGCTGTAAGCATATATTCAATAGCTTGTGGCGTTTGGTACGATCCTGACAGCGAATATGTTTCACTTTTCGATAAAGCATTATCTGATGCTCCGAATACCCGTCCGTTTTATTATTCATACTTTTCACTTTACGATGACAATTCGTTTGAAGCTGATAATAAAACCAATCTGAATGAATGGAAATCCTATACATCCGGTTTTGCAAAAGAACCGGATATAAGTCTGGTAGTTTACAAATTAACAGCAAATCAACTTGATGAAATCAAAAACAGTTTGATATCGAACAAAATTCCGTTTATAACAGATTCATTGAAAAACAATAGTTTCCTTCAGTATTTAATAACTAAAAAAGATATTTCCTGCCTTAATTATCTGATTTATGCTAAAAACTGTGAACCATACGTATATGTATCTTATGACGATATGTGGAATTATCAGCCATTGAAAACAAGTACAGCAGATTCGTTAATAGATTTGGGATTATTGGCTTACAAACAAACAACAAATCAATTTCTGAAACTCCGCTATGCATTTCAGGCACAGCGATTGGCTCAATATTCATCTCAAATAGAAAAAAACAAAAATATTTACGATTCGCTGGTGAATCCGCTAACATTAAAATCGGATGTAAAATACTGGTGTATGTCGCTTTATGCTGCATCATTGCTCAAATCAGGAGATCAATCTAAGGCAGCATATTTATTTTCAAAAGTTTTCGACCTTTGCCCACGTTACAGGCTTGAAGCATTTAAAAGTTTCAAATTCTTTAAAACTGAAGAAAATTCTGTGATTGCATTATGTAAAAACAATCATGAAAAAGCGGTATTTTACACCATTATGGCTTATTATACTGAACTGCCCGACACCATGTATATCAATAAAATATATCAACTCGAGCCCAATTCTTTAGAGTTAGAAGTATTGCTATGCCGCGAAATCAGCAAAATTGAATATCAGCTACGAAGTATTTACGGAAGTGAAAACGACATTAGCAACAATGTGCTCTACACCGCAGAAATTATAAATGCTGCCGGATTACTAAAACAAAGGATTGCTCAGATTGCTGACGCCGGAAATACAGCCAATCCGGCACTTTGGAATATGGCTCTTGCATACATAAACTATTTGCAAAAAGATGTAAAAACTGCCGATTTATATATGGCAAAAATCAATCAAAAAGCACTTAATACCAAGCTAAGTAATCAGTATAATGTGTTAAAGGTTTTGGTAGAATTAATAAGAACCGACAGAATTACAACAGAAACCGAAACTGCAATAATTCCTTATATTCAAAAGTTGAGGGCAGCATTTGATTATAAAAAAGAAATTTTTCAGGACGAAGATTTATATGACGAATCACATAAAAATCACATATTTGCAGATAGAGCTTATGCAACTTTAATGACTGAAATCCTTAGCCGGGCCTATGCCAGACAGGGCGATAAAGTAAAAGCTTTGATTTGCATGAGTGTAGGAGAATCAGATGCTTCGTTTTACCCATACACCTATTACAGTGGCGGTTTTATCAATTCTACAACTTTTAATTTGATGGATAAATTTACCGGCATAGATGACTTAAGAGCCATATTACATTTTATGAGCAATCCGCGAACTACAGAATTTAATAATTTTATCTGCAATCATACTGGCATCGAAATACCTTCGCTGGTTGAACTTATCGGAACCAAATATATCAGGTTATCAGATTTCGGTAATGCAGTTTCTATTTTGATGATAAACCCCGAAGAACGTAAAGATGATATCGGTGCATATATTGATTCTAACCCGTTTGGCGATACCATAAGCGAATCGCATTCCAAAACATCTGCAGATACAGTAATTTACACCAAACTCAGTTTCGCCCGCCGTATGTTTGAACTCAAGAATTTACTAAAATCAGATCCGGCAAATTCAGCTTCATATTATTATCAGTTGGCAAATGCATATTACAATATTTGCTATAATGGAAATTCCTGGGCTATTGTACAATATAATCGCAGTTCATCTGAAACTTATAATATGGATAAATGTGCTACCACAAATGATTATTATACTGCTAAAAAAGCCTTATCTTACTTTATAAAAGCAATTAAGAGTTCTGATAACAAGGAATTTAAAGCACGTTGTACCATGCTGGCAGCCAAAGCTTATCAGGTGCAAACACTTGGTTTCAGAGAATACTGGTCAGAAAAACCATTAAAAATGGAGGAATATTTTGTAAATAATCCATACTTTGAAAGTTTATATAAAGAATACCGCAAAACCGCCTTTTATAAACAAGCAATCGGACAATGTACTTATCTGAAAGACTTTGTGGCAGATTATAAAAAACGTTAATTGTTTTAATAAAATTAGCTTAAAAGGCTTTTCATCAAATATTTGCTTATTTTTTTGCACTTTTTAAGTATCAAAAAAGATAATTTCTGAATCATTAAAAAATATGATAAAATCAGAAAACAATTTATTGATTTTTCAGTTTATAATTAAAAATTGATAAATCTAAAATTTATGATTTATTAATACATTTATCTTTTTGATTTTTATAATTTTGCAGTTGATGAAAAAAGTATTTAAAATATCATTTTTAATAGTTATCGGTATAGCCTTTTGGTTCGGTATGTCCGATAATTATTTTAATAAACAGCACTCACTGTTTACTAAATATGATATTGAGAATCAACAATCATCATCAGATAAAGATGCTCATCAGAATTCATTCAGCTTTGATGATGAAGAAAATCATTTTGATAAGAAAATAGATACTTTATTCCCTTTTTTTTGTAGGAATTCTTCAGCAAAAGAATTTATTCTTTTAAACGAACAGATATTATCTACATTCTCTGTATCAATCTGGCAACCGCCAAAAATTTCTTAGTAATTATTGTTTTATAATCCCTTTTATGAATTTATTTTATTCATAAAAGATTACATTTAATGCTCAATTTATGAGCCATTTATAATTTAATTTTTATTATTATGAAATTTGATAAATTCATAAAAAACATTCAACTATATATAAAAAATTATAATTGTCAGAAACAATATGTTTTTAACAAATATTCGAATCAATCCTTTTATAAATTCAATAAATGGATTTACTTTTTTTATATCTTAAACGAAAACAGGCAGTTAAAATATTTTTTCATTATTAGTAGCTTTTTACTTTTAATCCTGATTTCTGCTTTGCTAATATTTTTCATCCCTTATTTCTCTGAATTGATTAATTATTTCAAAGAAAACGGATTACAAAACATTACAAATACCCTTACTTACTTTTTCGGCAATACAACTGATAAGATAAAAAGTGTATGAGTAATTTAAAAACCAATTTTACAGCAGGGAAGAGCATAGATATACAGAATAACAGGATTTATAACTATTGTTTAAAATATGCAGCTTCACGAAATAGCTTTGTAATATTATTTTTTGTAGCATTTGCTGATGCTTCATTCTTACCATTGCCCACTCCATTTATATTTATTGCCATGATGTTACTTAACCTGAAAAAAGCATATTGGTTTGCTTTTTATGGTAGTATCGGCACAATTGCAGGTTCGCTTTTAGGGTATGCGATTGGATATTATCTTTGGAATACTCCTGAAGGTGAATTTACCCAATTAGCAAACTTTATGTTCAAATATATACCAGGTTTCGACATTGCATTTCATCAAAGAGTAAAAGATTTGTACGATATTTGGGGAACAGGAGTTTTATTAGCTGCACCTTTTGTGCCTTTGCCATACAAAATATTCTCTATAAGTTCGGGGATATTTGAGATTAATATCTTTACATTTATTATTGCTACAGCTGTCGGGCAAAGTATTAAATTTTACCTCACCTCATTTCTGACTATAAAATTGGGATATAAAATATTACCTTTTATAAATTCACACTTGAAATCAGTATCTTATATATTATTATTAATTATCATTATTATTTTTATTTTTAATTTTGTTTAAATGAATCTTATAAAAAATCTTTATAACTGGGTGTTATCATGGGCTGAGAGTTCAAACGCATTAATTGCATTATTCATTTTGGCGTTTATCGAATCTATATTTTTTCCGATACCACCCGATATTTTACTTATTGCTATGGCAATGGGTGCGGTAGCAAAATCATTTAAGTTTGCATTTATCTGCACTTTAGGTTCAGTAACTGGTGCTGTAGTTGGATATTATATAGGTCATTTTGCTTGGTTAGAGGCTAATGGTGATTTTACCGGACTGGCAAATGTGTTTTTCAATAATATTCCCGGATTTACCCATGAACTATATAATAATATTAAGTATTTATTCAGTGAATGGGATTTTTGGATTATTTTCACAGCAGGCTTCACTCCAATACCTTATAAAGTTTTCACTATTACCTCTGGTGCTTTCGATATGAATATCGGCATGTTTATTATCGCATCTGTTATAAGCCGTGGAGCAAGGTTTTTTCTGGTTGCATATCTTATCTGGAAATTTGGTCCTTCCATCAAAAACTTTATTGATAAATATTTCAATTGGGTTGCAATGGGCTTTACGGTTTTATTGATTGGTGGTTTTGTATTAATTAAATATCTTATATAATATGGAAATAAATGCATATGTATGGGCTGGCTTTTTGCTTTTTGTAATAGCAATGCTAGCATTAGATTTAGGTGTTTTTCATAAAAAAACCCACGAAGTAAAAATAAAAGAAGCACTGATTTGGAGTGCTATATGGATAAGTTTGGCTTTAATTTTTAATTATATCATTTACTTATATTTGGGTAAAACCAAAGCTTTAGAATTTTTGACCGGATACCTGATTGAAAAATCATTGAGTGTTGACAATTTGTTTGTATTCATTATGGTATTTTCATTCTTTAATGTTGAAGCAAAATACCAGCATAAAATTTTATTTTGGGGTATAATAGGAGCATTGATAATGAGAGCTATATTTATTTTCGCAGGAGTTGCATTAATAAATAGTTTTCATTGGATTATTTATGTTTTTGGTGCTTTCTTGATTTTTACCGGGTTTAAAATGCTAAAACAGAAAGATGAAAAATTTAATCCTTCAAAAAACATCCTGGTAAGATTATTTAAGTTTTTTATGCCTGTAACATCCAAACCACATGAAGATAAATTCTTTGTAAGAATTAATCATAAACTTTTTGCCACTCCTCTATTTATAGTGCTAATTATTATCGAATTTACCGACTTGATTTTTGCAGTTGATTCAATTCCAGCTATTCTTGCAATTTCCAACGATCCATTTATTATATTTACATCCAATGTATTTGCAATTTTGGGTTTAAGAGCTTTGTATTTTGCATTGGCTGGTATCACTCAATATTTCCGGTATCTTAAATATGGTTTATCGGCAATATTGGTATTTGTTGGTGTAAAAATGTGTATTTCAGGATTCTTTAAATTTCCTGTTGTTATTTCATTATTGATAATACTTAGCATTTTAGTCATTTCGGTTTTAGCTTCAATTATCTATAAAGAAGAAAAAAAGAATTAACATCATAAACTACTAAAAAATAAATAATTAATATTCACAATTAAATCTAAAAAACATGAATTGTCCTAGTTGTAATGTAACATTAGTACTGTCGGAACGACAGGGAATCGAAATCGATTATTGTCCTAACTGCCGTGGTATATGGCTCGACAGAGGCGAACTCGATAAAATTATTGAAAGATCCGCAACGGTTGGAAATAATCAGAATTTCCATCCAAAAGATTATTCAGACAAACATCATTCGCATGGAGGAAGTTATGACCATGATTATTACAAAAACCATAAGAAGAAAAACTGGTTAAATGAACTATTTGATTAAAGCATGATTAATTTGATTAGAGGCAGGCATTACTCATGCCTGTCTCTATTATATAAAAAAAACACTAGTGTCCGACAAAAATATGTAGATTCATCGCTTCGCTCTGAATGACATGTCATTAAGTGTATTTTTGTTGGGGTGGGGGTCAGAAAGCGGCTTCGCCGCTTTCTGACCCCCACCCCAAATATAAACAATTGATTGTCATTGGTAACGAAGTGAGAAATCCCAATAATATTACTGTAATAAAAGTTTATCGGACAATAGCCATATTTTATGATAAAAAACAGTAAAAAAATTGAATATAATCATATTTGTATCTGGCAGATACGACGACAATATGGTGTTTATTTGTGCGATATGCTTTTAATAAAACATTCATCTGAAATTATTGATAAAACAAGAAATATATATAGAAAAATTACAGATTTTATTTATAAAGAAACAGATACGTTGATGTTTGTTTATACAAATCCTGATATCAATATTTTGAGTTTTGAAGATTTCAGATTAAAATATTTCCCGAATTATAAACCAAATTAATGAATAAATAAATTGTTTAGTATTTTAGGCTGTCTTTAAAGATTTGATTTGTACCTTTAGAGGCAGCCTTTTTTATTGAATAAATATTATGAAGTAAAGCATGTTTATATCTCCAATCAGTCATGAATATATAGCAATTACATCGAAGTGAAAAATGTAATTGTCCAATTCATTTACGTTCATGAAAAAATAATATTATTAAACTCAGTCTAATACTATTATTCGTATCATACAAATTTATAAATCACATTGGTATAAAAGTCATTAATGATAATGGAAGTCATTAAAAAAGCCTGCATCTTCAAATACAGGCTTTCTTTTATTTATTTGATTTTGTTTTATTTCCAATTAAATTTCAGATTTTGAGTTTCTATTGAAGTTTTAACTCTGATCAGACACATGACTTGTGAAAAATTCAGTTAGCTTATTTATATATTGCAGTTGCTTGCTACCTTGAACACACAACTTCCACTAATAATGTAACCTCCAACTGTTCGATTTTGACACCAGTTTTGGCAATGTAATTCAGCTCATTATTATTTTCAAAAACTAATACATAAGAGTTGGTTATCGGAAAATTTATATCACCAAAACGAATAAAAAATCCGCCATATTCTGATTTTTAATCATAAACAAAACAATATTTCCTTAACTAAAGACATTACTCTATATGATTAATCTTTAAAGAAATGAAGCTTTTATACTCTATTGAGTGATTATTATTTATTTTCCTCTTATTTAGCCTTAATTAATTTTTTAGCACCATAAGCAGCACCCATTAACATTAAAATGCTAAGGCCACCATCTATAGGAGCACCACCACCAACAGGAATACTACCAGGACCTGGAGCATTACCACCTCCGTAATTTACAGGGCTATTTGGATGTGGTGGTTGCGCCATTGTTAACACTGGAATTAAGGCAAAGAAAGATACAACTGTAAAAATTCTGATTGCTTTTTTCATCTGTTTATTTTATTTATTTTTGTTCATATTCAGTGTTTTAAAAAAGTTGTTTGACGCCAAGAAAGTTAAATTTTCATCTTCATGCTCTATGGCAATAGTCCTGTGTGCTTAG
>JAHEYQ010000069.1 GCA_023251515.1 Bacteroidales bacterium | reverse complement strand
TGATGTTGTTGAACGGTTTTTGGATAAAGTTTTTGAGACTCCTCATAATTAAAACTGTTAAAAATTTATATTAGATAATTTGCGGTAAAATTAGAAAAATATTCTTTTAAAAATACATTTTAAAAAAAATATTTGTTAAAATCTAAAAATATTTCACTCACTGTTTACATTTATGCTTTTGAAATCTTTTAGAGAGGTAGTCATGAGTAGTGAGTACCTAATATACATTTGTCTTTATAATAGTCATGAGTGGTGAGTATCCAATATACATTTGTTTTCATCATAGTCATGAGTGGTGAGTACCTAATATACATTTGTCTTTATCATAGTCATGAGTAGTGAGTACCTAATATACATTTGTATTTATCATAGTCATGAGTGGTGAGTATCTAATATACATTTGTTTTTATCATAGTCATGAGTGGTGAGTACCTAATATACATTTGTTTTCATCATAGTCATGAGTGGTGAGTACGCTTCCGAAACCTTTCGACAAGGTATATGCAAGCTGCATGTATGCCTCCGAAACTTTTCGACAAGGTAGTCATGAGTGGTGAGTATATTATAAGAGAGTGTAAATTATTTTGTGTAAACACAAAATAACAGTTTAGATTTTAACTTTACATCATTCTATATTTGTTTCATTTTCTTGAGTGTATTTTATTCAATTATCAGCTTTTTTGTAATTTGATATTCGCCCGAATTCAATTGCAGGAAATATAAGCCTTTGGGCATTTCAGCTATTTTTAAATTAATCTGATTGTCTCCATTTATAAGATGTTTCACAGTGGTAAATAATATCTGACCTTGAACATTTATGATATTTATACGGCAGTTGAGTTCTTTTTCGAGCGGTAAAAACAAATTCAATTCATCTTTTGCCGGGTTTTGGAAAATAAGATTTATAAATGGCGATTTTTTTTCGGTTTCTGAAACCGAAACGGCAGTATTTACCAACAAATCAATAATAATAGGCAAATGATCCGAATTATTGTAAATTGCATTTAGTACGTTTGCCGGAACACTATTGTTTTGCGGCGAGGCATTTATTGCACTGTTGTAATGCTGTCCGTCGTTTCCCAAAGCTTTATATGAATTTGTAATATATTTGTAATTACCCATACCATTCAAAATCATATTTGAGAGCAAAATAAAATCGAAACGGTCGTCCATTCCGCCACTGGCAGCACAACCCGACGCGGTATGAGTAGATTGAGTATGATAATTAGCAAAAGAAGAATTATTATTCCAGTTTCCCATTTTATTGATGGGGTCATAAAATCTGATATTCAGATTTGGATGACTTACCAGATTCTGAAAACATTTTTCGGAAGAAGTATAAACATTAAAATCACCCATCATCATGTAATTATCAGCTTTATTAAGGGTATTCAGATAACGCATCAAGCGTGTGGTCATGGTGTCGCGGTCAATCGGATTTTGCGAATTGGAAGAAGCATCACCTGCTTTTAAATGAGCCTGAATACAACTGATAAAAGCTGTATCGCCATTGGCAAGCGAAGGAGATTTGTAGTAAAACCTGTAAATATCAATATCTCTCACATAAGATTGTGCTACAATCATTGAATGATAAACAAGTTTTTCTGAATTATAATAGCACATATTAATAATATCAGAACCCGCATTGTTTGAATATGGAACTTTTTTATATTTTGTAACTCCACTCACATTAAGCACCGAATCAAGCAATTGTTGATGAAATGGCTGCCATTGCGAAATTTCGTTCACAGTAAAAATATCGGGTTTGGCATATTGGGTAATGCTGCGCAAAGCTGCATTTTTCATATTGATATTATTGTTATTAGTAGTACAATATGAGGTATAATTGCCGTAAGCAAGTATATTATATTGCATAACTCTTAACGTATCAGCAGCATAAAGCTTTGTGAAAAGTAAAAATGCTATTATAAAAAAGATTTTCTTCATTCGTATTATTATTTATTGATGCAATGCCATTTAAGCTATACATTAATTTAAACAAAGTTTTCTTAGAAAAGACTAAAAAAACAGTTTGTATAAGAATTTGTTTTCTTCTTTGTATATTAAAATAACTAATATCCAAATTCACAGAAAGATATTAATTATCACTAGTGTCCCATAAAAATATGTAGATTCATCGCTTCGCTCTGAATGACATGTTATTAAGTGTATTTTTGTTGGGGTGGGGGTCAGAAAGCGGCTTCGCCGCTTTCTGACCCCCACCCCCAAATATAAAAAATTGATTGTCATTTCGAATGAAGTGAGAAATCCCAATAATATTATTGTAATAAAAGTTTATCGGACAATAGTGATTAATTCTCAAGAATAGTCTCAGAATTTTTTCTTTTGATATTTACAACTCTTGTTTTTGAAACCCTGTCATGCCAGCCATTTCCATCGCCCAGAAATGAAAAAGCTTCAAAAGGGATTAATCTGGCTAATGATCTGCCCATGATACTTAAGATTGAAGGTTTTTCATTTTCCATATTTATTACTTTGGTTTTGGTAATAAGTTTTCCAAGCGAACGTCCGGTAAGTCCTTCTGTTGCCAAATAATAAATAATTACTACAATTCCACCTAATAAATAATCATTTAATCTGTTCTCTTGGTATTCATTACCAGTAAATATATATATTATTAGCAAAATTACTGCTAACAAATACATCGCAATAGAATCAATAATATAATTGGCAAATCTTTTCCCGTTTGAAGCATCTTCATATATGACATCCTCATTTGCATCCAGTATCGTATCTTCATCTTTACGATAATAATTATTATTACTTAAATTTTCCATAAAATGTGGTTTTTAATTTTGCAAACAAAAATATAAAATAATTGCATTAATTGTATTATTAAATCAAATAAAAACATAATAATCATCAACAACAATAAGATATTGTATCTTTTCCTTCTTCAAAACATTTTTTTTATCTTTGCAAAACATTTATTTAGTGAAGTTTTAAACTCAACAGAAATAAAAAAATGGAAAACAGAAAAGTAAAAGTGGGCTTAATTCAAATGCGTTGTGTAAAAAACAAGCAGGAAAATATTAGTAAAGCCACAGAAAATATTAGAAAATCAGCACAGCAAGGTGCACAAATTATCTGTTTGCAGGAATTATTCGCATCTCTATATTTTTGTGATGTAGAAGATTACGAAAATTTTAAATTGGCTGAAGCAATACCCGGCTCAACTACCGATTTATTCAGTAATCTTGCTAAAGAACTAAATGTAGTAATTATTGCATCGCTTTTCGAAAAGAGGGCTGAAGGTCTTTATCATAATACCGTTGCAGTTTTGGATGCTGATGGCACATATTTGGGGAAATATCGCAAAAATCATATTCCTGACGATCCGGCATATTATGAAAAATTTTATTTTACTCCCGGAGATCTGGGCTATAAGGTATTCAAAACCAAATATGCAACAATTGGTACATTAATCTGCTGGGATCAATGGTATCCGGAAGCTGCAAGAATTACATCCCTAATGGGTGCCGAAATTCTGTTTTTTCCCACAGCCATTGGTTGGGCTTCAGGCCAGCCTTTGGAAGTTAACGATGAACAATACAATGCCTGGCAATGCATACAACGTAGCCATGCTGTAGCCAATGGAGTTCACGTAGTTAGTGTTAATCGTACTGGCAACGAAGGCGATATGATATTCTGGGGAGGTTCTTTTATTTCCAATCCTTTCGGAACTTTGCTTTACAAAGCCAGTCATCAGGAAGAAGAAATTCATGTACAGGAACTTGATTTAACAAAAAGCAACGAATACCGTATCCATTGGCCCTTCTTAAGAGATCGCCGTATTGATACGTATCAGCCTATTACAAAACGTTTTATTGACGAATAAACAGAATCTTATGATATTTGATCCAACAAAAAGCCCACGTTCAATGGGATATCGTTTTCCTGCTGAGTGGGAAAAGCATAAAGCAACCTGGTTAAGTTATCCGCATAACGAAAACTCATGGCCCGACCGAATTCACAGTATTTTTCCTGCTTACAATCAATTTATCAAAGAATTAAGCAGAGGTGAAATTGTTAATATCAATGTGGTGGATGATATCATGTTGCAAAAAGTTAAGATGCAATTGATAGAACTAGGTGTTGAAATGAATAAGATTAATTTCTATATTCATCCAACCAATGATGCCTGGTGCCGCGATCATGGTCCTGCTTTTATGATAAATCCAAAAGCTGATATCCCAAAGATTATTGTCAATTGGGAATACAATGCATGGGGAAATAAATATCCTTTCGAACTGGATAATAATATTCCTCAGTTGATTGCAGAAAAACTTAAATTGCCATATATCAGCCCCGGCATTGTGATGGAAGGCGGAAGTGTTGATTTCAATGGCAAAGGAAGTTTGATAACTTCAAAAGCCTGTTTGCTCAACGAAAACCGCAATCCACATCTTAATCAGTCGCAGATTGAAAGCTATTTGTATGAATATTATGGTGTTGAACAAATTATCTGGATGAATGATGGTATAGATGGTGATGATACCAATGGACATATTGACGATACGGTTCGTTTTGTGAATGAAGATACGGTAATTGCTGTTACTGAAACCAATAAAAATGATGCTAATTACGAGCCACTACTCGAAAATTTAAATGAGTTGAAAAAAGTCCGTTTACTGAATGGCAAACAATTAAATATTGTTGAGTTACCAATGCCTGAACCAATGTTTATTGACGATCAGCGGGTTCCTTCATCTTATGCTAATTTTTACATTGCAAACAATTCAGTCATCGTTCCAATTTTTCATTGTCAGAATGATGATTTGGCTTTAGATATAATTTCCGAATGTTTTCACGACCGAACCGTAATAGGCTTAGATTCAAGCGATATTATCTGGGGTTTGGGAAGTTTTCATTGTTTGAGCCAGCAAGAACCTGCCGTATAAACTTTTTGGTATCGTATTTGTTATTAATGCACAATATAAATTAAAACACATTATATTTTATGAAGAAAACAATTTTTGCAAGTTTAGTGATTTTAGTATCATTAGTAGCTTACAACACAAATTCTTATGCACAAAAAGCCGATAAACCGGCTGCCTCTAAAGTATTAACCGTTACCGATAATGATTTTGACAAAACCATCAAAAAAGGAATCACCATGGTTGATTTTTGGGCAGTATGGTGTGGCCCTTGCCGTCGTCAAGGTCCTATAGTTGAAGAAATTGCAAATGAAGTGGGCAAAAAAATCAAAATCGGCAAATTAGATGTTGACAACAATAAAGTGACATCAAACACTTATAATGTCAGAAACATTCCCACTTTAATTATTTTTAAAGATGGAAAAGAAGTAAAACGTTTGGTAGGTTTGCAGGATAAACAAACTTTATTGAATGAATTAAACGCAATTAAATAAATTTTATCTGAATGGATAGCGAAAAGTCAAACAAAATTCTAGAAAAAATTAAATCTCACTTTTCAATATTTTCGATATTTGGTATTGTAATTGGAGTTATTGGAGGTTATATTTATTATCTGAAAGTAGGATGTACTTCAGGTAGTTGTCCAATTACTTCCAATCCATTTATGAGCATGCTTTGGGGAGGTGTCATCGGATATTTGCTTGGCGATTTATTTAAAAAGCTTAAATAAATTTGCTTATAAGTTAAACAATATTTAATTTTGTATGTTTAAAAACCAAAAATTAGTTTGGCACAAAATTTGAGTAAAGAATTGTCGAATTTTAAAAATTAAATAATATTTTATCAATTTAAATCATTAAAAACTATGAAAATTTTAAAAAGTTTAGTATTAGTAGCTCTTGTAGCAGTAGCTTTCACAAGCTGTAAAAAAGACGAAACCACATTACCAGCACCTGTAATTAGTTTTGCAAATGGAATTAATACTGCAAACGTTAATGCAGGTGATGATCATGAAATCAACGGAAATATTGTTTCTGAAGAAGGTTTATCTGAAGTAAAGTATTTTAAAGTTACAACTACTGGTGAAACTCAAATTGGCCAGGCAGTTACTTCTTTTACAAATGCAAATGCTTATGACTTTAAGGTTAATATCCAGGATGTTACTGAAGAAACAGGTATCAAAGTTATGGCAACAGACAAAAAGAATCAGACATCTGCATTAAATTTCACTATTAAAGTTAATGGAGCTTCAATTTCTTCATACAACAATATTACTTTAGGTGCTCAAACCAATGCAACTATTGGTAGTTCATTTGCTTCATTAAACGGTTTGGTTTACAACTTAACTGATGCAAAAACTAATTCTGATAAAATTGATGTTGTTTTCTTCTATGGAACTACTAATCTTGCAACTTTATCAGCTCCATCAAATTCAACTCTTTTAGATCAGGTGTTCACTACAGCAAGTAAACCAAGTACTTGGACAGTTCAGAACGGAACTAAATTGGAAAAAAGAAACGCTTTAGACTTTACAACAATTACAACAGGAACTCAAATTCCAAGTGTTGAAACTACAGGAACTTCACATGTTAGTAGTATTGCAGTTGGTGATGTAATTTTATTTAGAACTGCTGCTACATCAGCATTTCCAAATAAAAATGGCGTTTTAAAAGTAATTGCATTATCAGGTACATCAGGTACATCAACTATTACTTTCAATGTAAAAATTGCAAACTAATAAAGCAAATCATAATTAAAAAAAGGCTGTCGGTAAATACTGGCAGCCTTTTTTTATACTGCAAACTTTATACAGTAAATTTTATATAAAGATTTGATTTGATTTTTTTAATAAATATAAAAAAATATATAATAGAAAGTTTTTTTATTACTTTTGTATAAATATTAATTTAAAAATAAAACAATGAAGAATCTATTATTTTTGATATTAGCAATTATTCTAATATCAGGATGTAAAAAAGATGAATTATCAAATACTCAAAAAGGACCAATAATAACAATTTCTAACAATACTATTCAAGACACAGTATATATTGGATCTGATTATACATTAATAGGTTCAATAACTTCTCAAGAGGACTTATTTGAGGTAAAAATTTTTAGAATTACTCAATCATCAGAGTCTCAAATTGGACAAACAATTGTTTCATTTAGTAATGTAAATAGTTATAATTTTCAAATTCCTATTACTAACATAACGGAAAAAACAACTATTAAAATTATTGCTACAGACAAAAATAATATTTCTACAATTTTCAATTATACAATAATTACTAAGCCTAATAATGCACCACCCGTAATTACTTTTACTAATGGAATTAATGAAGCTTCTGTTAATCAAGGCTCAAGTTATGAAATTAATGGAAACATTATTTCCGAAGAAGGATTATCAGAAGTAAAATACTTCAAAGTAACAAATGTTGGCGAAACTCAGATAGGACAAGCAGTTACTTCTTTTACAAATGCTAATTCTTATGATTTTAAATTAAACGTAACTGATATTGCAGAACAAACTGTTATAAAAATTATGGCAACAGACAAGAAGAATCAAACATCTTCATTGAATTTTACTATTAAAGTTTATGTTACTACCATTAATTCATACAACAATATTGTTTTAGGAGCTCAAGTCAATTCACTTATTGGAGGCTCTTTTGCTTCTTTTGACGGTACGGTTTATAACTTACCTGATGCAAAAGCAAATTCTTCAAAAGTTGACATTATTTTCTTCTATGGACAAACTAATATGGCTACTTTATCTGCTCCTTCTAACTTAACTGACCTAAATCAGATATTTACAACTGTAAGTAACCCAAGCACGTGGGCTACTAAAAATGCAACAAAACTATTAAAAAACAATAGTTTAAATTTTGAAGGAATTACTGATGGAACTGCTATCCCTAATGTAAATGCAACTGGTGCTGCAAAAGTTAGTAATGTAGCTGTAGGTGATGTTATTTGTTTTAGAACTGCAAGTACCTCAGCAAATCCAAATAAAAACGGAGTGTTGAAAGTTGTTGCTATTTCTGGCAATACAAGTACTGCTACCATTACATTCAATGTAAAAATGGAAAAATAAGACTAAATAAAACTTATTCTATTAAAAAGGCTGTCTTTTGTTGACAGCCTTTTTTGTTTTATTAAAGTTTACTTCAAATACTATTTATTGGTATTTGCCATAAAAATAACTACTTTCATCGAAATAATTTTGAGAATACGCTTAAAATATTGTAAACTTGCTGAATATTTTAATTTTAATTAATCAAATAAATACACATTCAAATGAAACAATTTTTTAAAATAATGTTTGCTTCCATGCTGGGTACAATTATTACTATGGCATTGGTTTTCTTCTTATTAATAGGGATTATCGTTTCGGCTGTTTCTTTTTCCAGCAAAGAAGAAGTAAAAATATCTGAAAATACAGTTTTGCATATTAAACTTGAAGGTATGGTTAACGACCGTTCTTTTGATAATCCGATACAAGGATTCGATTTTAATAAAATGGAAAATAAATATGAACCGGGTTTAAACGAAATTCTGGCAACTTTAAAAAAAGCCAAAACCGATGATAATGTTAAAGGTATATATCTTGATTTGAGTGATATTCCTGTGGGAATAACCATATTGGATGAAATCAGAAATGCAATGATAGATTTCAAAAAATCAGGTAAATTTATTTATAGTTATAGCGAAATGTATTCACAAAAAGCCTATTATCTGGCGTCAGTTTCTGATAAAGTTTTTTTGAATAAAGAAGGCGGAATCGATTTTCACGGTTTGGGTGTTGAAATTATGTTTTACAAAGGTTTGTTGCAAAAACTGGATGTTGATATGCAAATCATTCGTCATGGCAAATTCAAAAGTGCTGTAGAACCTTTTTTGCTCGACAAAATGAGTGATGCCAATCGCCAACAAACCAGAATGTTTGTAAATAGTATCTGGAATCATATCGTAAAAGGCATAGCAGAATCAAGAAAAATAGATGCATCTCAATTACAAACCATAGCAGATGGTATGCTTATTCAGACAGCTGACGATGCAATAAAATACAAATTTATTGACCAATTGGTTTATAAAGATGAAATGATTGATATTTTAAAATCAAAATTAGGACTTAAAGCCAAAGATGATATAAAATATGTAACTTTATCAAAATATAAAGACGTAAATACTGCAGATTCAAAAATAAAATTCTCAAAAAATAAAGTAGCAGTTGTTTATGCAGTTGGCGCAATTGAAGGTGGTGAGGGCGATGATCTTACCATAGGTTCCGAAAGAATCTCTGAAGCCATTCGTCAGGCAAGATCTGATAGCAATGTGAAAGCAATTGTTCTTAGGGTAAATTCGCCAGGAGGCGATGCGTTGGCATCCGAAATCATTTGGAGAGAAATTGTATTGGCAAAAAAAGTAAAACCGGTTGTGGTTTCTATGGGAGATTATGCTGCTTCAGGTGGATATTATATTTCATGTGCTGCCAATAAAATTATTGCAAGTCCAACAACAATTACAGGTTCCATAGGTGTATTTGGAATGATACCCAATTTGCAGAAACTTTTTAATAACAAACTGGGTATCACAATTGATACAGTGATGACTAATCAGAATGCTATTCCATTATCAGGAAATCGTCCGATGAGTTCATATCAGGAAAAAGTAATTCAAAATCAAATTGAAAGAATTTATGCAACTTTTATTGGTCATGTGGCTGAAGGCAGAAAAATGACTACAGCTCAGGTTGATAGCATAGGTCAAGGCAGAGTTTGGAGTGGATTCGATGCTAAACGAGTTGGTTTAGTTGATGATTTTGGAGGCTTGGATAAAGCGGTTGATGAAGCTGTAAAACTCGCTAAATTGACTGAATATAAAATTGTTGAATATCCAGCTCAAAAAGATTTTTTCCAACAACTTATCCAAAGCTTATCTGGAAATGAGACTTCTGCAAAAATTTTACAAAAGGAACTTGGAGAAAATTATACTTTCTACAAAACCTTAAAATCAATTACTTCCATGAAAGGAGTTCAGGCTAGGATACCTTATGTGATTAACTTGAATTAAAGATATACCACTAAAAAAAGAGAGATTTTTATAAAAATCTCTCTTTTTTTTTGTGGTAAACTATTTCAAAATAAATTTGTTATCTTTGTGTAAATTTTAAAAATAATTAATATGAGAAAAACACTTACTTTATTTATGCTATTAGTATTTGGACTAGTGGTAGTTAATGCCCAAAATGCTGACAAAAAATGGGCAATTGGAATTTTTGGTGGCAAAACCGAATATAATGGTGATTTCGGTAATGGATTTCTGGAATTCGGAGACAATACCTTTGCTTTTGGAGGTGCTTCGATAAACAGATACCTCTGTAAATCATTCGATTTAAAGTTACAATCTACTTATGGCCTTTATGGCTATTTTAAAGATGCATCTAAAAATTTTAAAGGAAAAAAATTAGATGGAAACTTACTTTTGGTTTATAAATTAAATAATGGATACATTTTTAAAGAAAAAGCAAAATTAGCACCTTTTGCATTAGCAGGTATAGGCTATGCAAACAACTGGAGTTATTCTGGAAGCAAAATCAAAGGTGGCTATGACATGCTTTTCTCTTTAGGCGGTGGATTGAATTACAACATATTGGAGGATTTTGCACTTCAATATCAATTGTTATATAATTTCACTAATAAAGATGAAAGAGATTACTGGGAAGCTAAAAATAACGATAATTTCATTGCTCATTCATTGGGTTTTGTTTTTTGTTTTGGTGCTCCGAAAGATTCTGACAAAGACGGCGTACCTGATAAATTAGACAACTGTCCAAATACTCCTGCTGGCGTAAAAGTTGATATTAATGGCTGTCCTGTTGATGCTGATAATGATGGTATTGCTGATTATCTGGATAAATGTCCTTCAATAAAAGGTGTTGCCGCATTTAATGGTTGTCCTGATACTGACGGAGACGGAATTCAGGATTCGGAAGATAAATGTCCTACAGTAAAAGGTATTGCCGCATTTAAAGGCTGTCCTGATACTGATGGAGACGGAATTCAGGATTCAGAAGATAAATGTCCTACAGTAAAAGGTTTAGCAGCATTTAATGGTTGTCCTGATACTGATGGAGACGGAATTCAGGATTCAGAAGATAGATGTCCTAACGTAAAAGGCAGCAAAGAATTAAAAGGTTGCCCTGATAGAGATGGTGATGGTGTTGCAGATATAGACGATAAATGTCCTGATGTTAAAGGTATTAAGGAAAACAAAGGCTGTCCTGAAGTAAAAGCAGAAGTAAAAAAAGTATTTGATCAGGCATTACAAGGTATTCAGTTTGAAACCGGTAAGGATGTTATTATCAAAGGTTCATATCCTATTTTAGATCAGGTTGTTAAAGTTATGACTGAAAATAAAGAATATAATCTTGAAATCAATGGTCATACAGATAATGTTGGAAATGATGCCAGAAACTTAGCTTTATCACAAAAACGTGCTGATGCAGTTAAAGCTTATTTGGTTAAAAAAGGAATTGAAACTTCAAGAATGACTGCAACCGGATTTGGTGAAACCAAACCTGTTGAAGATAACAAAACAGCTGCCGGAAAAGCTAAAAACCGTAGAGTTGAATTTAAAGTTATCTTTTAAAAAAAATTAACTTTTAGCATTATTTTGCTAAGATAATCATTTTCAAAAGCTTGTGTCAATTTCGTTGACTCAAGCTTTTTTTATTAAAAAAAGACTGACATTTTGTCAGTAAAATTTATTATATTTGTTGTCAGATTTAGTTAATAATCAATTAGATTTAAGGCAAAAAAATGAATTTACAATCAGTAAAACAACGATTTGGAATCATCGGGAATTCACCCTTATTAAACCGGGCAATTGAAATTGCCTGTCAGGTTGCACCTACTGATATGTCAGTTCTTATTACTGGTGAAAGTGGAGTTGGAAAGGAATTTTTTCCAAAAATACTCCATCATTTGAGTTCACGCAAACATGGTTCTTATATTGCAATAAACTGCGGGGCTATACCTGAGGGCACTATAGATTCAGAACTTTTTGGGCACGAAAAGGGCTCATTTACTGATGCTCATGAAGCCAGAAAAGGTTATTTTGAAGTGGCTAACGGAGGTACTATTTTTTTGGATGAAGTAGCTGAATTGCCACTTTCAACACAGGTTCGCCTTTTAAGAGTGCTGGAAACCGGAGAATTTATTAAAGTTGGCTCATCTAAAGTTATCAAAACCAATGTCAGAGTCGTAGCTGCTACTAATGTAAATATACCGGAAGCCATTCAAAAAGGAAAATTCAGAGAAGATTTGTATTATCGATTGAATTCTGTTCCGATTTACGTGCCTTCACTTAAACAGAGAAAAGAAGATATTGAGCTGTTATTCAAGAAATTTGCTGTTGATTTTGGCGAAAAATATCATATCCCTTTCGTCCAACTTGATGAGGATGCAAGATATTATATCACTAATTATGAATGGCAGGGAAATATCAGACAATTGAAAAATATTGTTGAACAAATTTCAATTATCGAAACTGAACGAGAGATAGATAAATCGGTAATTATGAAATATTTACCTGAAATTCATTCCAGAAAACTGCCGGTTTTGTTTGACAATACTTTTGAAAATACTCAAGGAATTTCGGAAAGAGAAATCTTATACAAAGTCCTTTTCGATATGAAAAATGATATTAATGAACTGAAAAGTGCATTGGCAAAACTCAATAAAAATAATGAGTTAAACTTAAATTTCAATACTCATAGCAATAATTACATCAAAAATATTGACCATTTAGAAAATCTTACAGATGATTTGGTTGAAGCTGAAAATGTTACAACATTTAACCAAAATGAGGCAAATATTGTAAATGACAATCAAAATATTGATGACAAACAAATTATTAATATTCCAACAGAAAAAAAAAGTAAAAATAAAAAAGATAAATACGATTCACGAACACTTCAAGAAATTGAAACAGAGGTAATTAAAAAAAGCATAAAAAAAAACAAAGGAAATAAGAAAAAAACTGCTGATGAATTGGGTATTTCGGAACGAACTTTGTATAGAAAATGTAAGGAATTAGGAATTGAAAATAATATGAACGTTAAAAAAAACGAAACAAGTAAAATTTTCAGAACTTTTAAATCCTAAATTTTCAAAAATATCAATTAATACAATATAAAAAAATGAAAAAGATATTTACACTTTTAGTAATCACATTGACTTTCACAGTCCAATTATTTAGTCAGGTTGTTCCTAATGGAGGATTTGAAACATGGACTGACGCTAATACAGCTAATAGCTGGAATTCGGTTAATTTTCTCACAATTCACAGTTTGCAAAGAACAACTGATTTGCATGGTGGAACTTATGCCGCAAAATTACAAACACAATCGTTACTTGGTCAGGTAATTCCGGGAATTGCGTCATTAGGTGTGATTGATATTATTAATCAGAGTGTTTCAGGTGGAATAGGATTTACATCAAAACCTGTCAGTATGAAAGGTTATTTTAAATATTCACCCGTTGGAAATGATAGCATGCTGATTGCTGTATTATTAACCAGAAATAGTGGCGGAGTTAAAGATACAATAGGTGGTGGCTTTTTTTCTGTAAAAACAGCCGTAAACAGTTATACTCAATTTACTTTGCCAATTTATTATAATCAAAATGTTGTCGGAAATCCTGATACAGTTAATGTTATATTACTTTCATCTGCTGCATTGCCTTTAGGAGTTGGTAGTACTTTATTTGTTGATGATTTGGTTTTTGATTATTCAACTGAAATCAAGGAAAATCAAATGATTGATTATAAGATATTCCCAAATCCTGCTCAGGATTTTGTAAATATTAATTGCAAAAACTCAAACAATAATCAGGTATTGATTTATAATATTACAGGTCAGATTGTTTATAACAATACATTTGCTACTTCTCAATTTAAAATAAATACTTCAGATTTTAAGGAAGGTATTTACTTTGTCAAAATATCAAATAAAATTCAGAAACTTATTGTAAAACACAATAATGATTAAAAAGATTAAATTTTTTATATTCTCAATTACGCTACTGCTACTGAATGGCTGTGGCGTTTATTCATTTACAGGAGCTTCCATTTCTCCCGATATTAAGTCGATTTCAATTCAACAATTTCCAAATTTGGCTATGTTGGTTCAGCCAACATTAAGTCAGTCGTTTACAATGGCATTAAGAGATAAATTTGCATCTCAAACCAATTTGAATATTCTTCTGAATAACGGTGATTTAAATATTGAGGGTGAAATTACCGGATATACAAATCAACCGGTTGCCATTCAGGGAAATCAGCAAGCTGCGTTAAATAGACTGACAATTACGGTTAAAGTTCGTTTTACTAATAAGAAAAACAATAAACAGGATTTTGAGTCAACGTTTACTCGTTATCGCGATTATAGCAGCCAAAGTAATTTGTCTGCTGTAGAAAATGATTTGATAAAAGAAATTAATACCGATTTGGTTGAAGATATTTTTAATAAAGCAGTAGTAAATTGGTAATCCAATATTTATAAGTATGAATAAAGAAAGTTACATTCAATATTTAAACAATCCAACGCTTTTAGATTCAAAAACCGAAAGTGAATTATTGGCCTTAGCCGTAAAATATCCATTTTCGCAAACAACCCAAATTTTACTATACTTAAATTTGTTAAAAAACAGCAATGAAGAGCACAAACGGCAATTGTCTGTAGCTGCGACTTATTGTATTGATAGAAAAATACTTAAGATAAAAACAGATGAAATATTAAATTTTCATCGTGAGAAAGTTCAAGTTGAAGAAATTGCAGCTCCAGGTGTAAACAAACAAATTGAAGATAAAACGACATCAATTGAATTGTCAGTTGAAATAGAAGCAGAAGTAGTAAAACCATTAGAGATTATTCAGGATACTGATGAAAAAAATGATATTGCAAAAAAAGAAATTAAAGATGAAGTTCATATAATTGAAAAAAAACAGATTATAACAGAGCTTCCTAAAGAAATAATTAAAGATGAACAGATTATAGAAGTATATGCGAAACAAGAAATTGCAAGTACAACTAAAGAAGAACTTGTAAAAGTAGAAAAAAATGAAATAAAACCTGAATTTATTCATGTTAAAGAAAAACCAACGCAAATTGAAAAAGAAGAAATAATAGAGAAATTTATAAAAGAGCAGCCAAAAATTCAAACACCTTTAGCAGATAAAGAATATCCGGAAAAAGAAATTGACAAGAATAGTTTGGTAGAAAATGAGGATTTTGTTAGTGAAACGCTTGCATTAGTATATGAAAAACAAGGCTATTTTACTAAGGCAATTAAAATTTATGAAAAATTAAGTTTGGAAAATCCCGAAAAAAGTAGTTTCT
The DNA here is from genome assembly GCA_023251515.1 of Bacteroidales bacterium. Lineage (GTDB taxonomy): Bacteria > Bacteroidota > Bacteroidia > Bacteroidales > JACABE01 > JACABE01. The sequence goes on along the minus strand of JAHEYQ010000069.1, from coordinate 5,909 downwards.
TTGCAAACCAAATTGAAAAATTGAAAAATATTAGTAATCAACAATAAAAAAATATACAAATGGGATTTTACGTATTTATATCAGTTTTAATATTAATTACCTGTGTATTAATAGGTTTAATAGTATTAGTTCAAAATTCTAAAGGTGGTGGATTGGCATCAAATTTTGCATCTTCAAACCAGATAATGGGAGTTAGAAAAACAGCAGATTTCCTTGAAAAAGCTACATGGTCGTTGGCAATTGTGCTTTTATTCTTAAGCTTGGCATCTGTATTTGCAATACCAAGAAGCAATACAGAAAGTGCAGTTAAAACAGAATTAGCCACTGACAATGCAAATCAAACACCAATAAATGCTGCAAAACCAGCTGCTCAACCAGCTCAGCCTGCACAACAACAGCAACCAGCAGAAAATCCTGCTAAATAACTGAAAAACATTTATATAAAAAGTCAGTATTTTGTAAAAATACTGACTTTTTTTTTGCCAAAATTGCAATAATTACTGACATTCTGACTGACATTTTGTCAGTATTTTACTTTGGCACGAAAAATGATAGAGGCATAGGGTATAAATTAAAAATAATAAATCAATAATATTGTATAATTAAATCATTTAAATTATGTCAAGTTTAAACATTAAACCATTAGCAGATAGAGTTTTGGTTGAACCAGCTGCTGCAGAGCAAAAAACATCTGGAGGAATTATTATTCCTGATACAGCCAAAGAAAAACCACAAAAAGGGGTAATTGTTGCTGTTGGCAACGGGAAAAAAGATGAACCAATGACTGTTAAAGTTGGGGATAACGTTTTATATGGTAAATATGCTGGAACAGAAATTTCTTTCGAAGGTAAAGAATATTTAATCATGAAAGAATCTGATATTTACGCAATTGTTTAATTTAAAAAAATAAAAAAAGAATTATGGCAAAAGATATAATTTTCAACTGGGAAGCACGCGAATCATTAAAAAAAGGCGTGGATGCATTATCAAATGCAGTAAAAGTTACATTAGGTCCTAAAGGAAGAAATGTAATTATAGATAAAAAATTCGGTTCTCCTGCTATTACAAAAGATGGTGTAAGTGTTGCAAAAGAAATAGAACTGAAAGATCCTGTACAGAATATGGGAGCTCAAATGGTTAAAGAGGTTGCTTCAAAAACCGCTGATTTGGCTGGTGATGGTACAACTACAGCAACTGTTCTTGCTCAATCAATTATTACAACCGGATTAAAAAATGTAACGGCTGGAGCAAATCCTATGGATTTGAAACGCGGTATCGACAAAGCTGTTGAAGCTGTAATTGCTAATTTGAAATTACAATCAAAAGAAATTGGCGATAGCAATGAAAAGATAGAACAGGTTGCTACCATTTCAGCAAATAACGATAGTTTTATCGGAAAAATGATTGCTGAAGCAATGGGAAAAGTAAAAAAAGAAGGTGTTATTACTATTGAAGAAGCTAAAGGCATTGAAACAACTGTAAAAGTTGTTGAAGGTATGCAATTCGACAGAGGTTATATTTCACCTTATTTTGTTACCGATACAGATAAAATGGAAACTGTTTATGAAACTCCGTTTATCTTAATTTATGATAAGAAAATTTCTGTAATGAAAGATTTCTTACCTATCTTAGAAAAAGTTGTCCAAACCGGTCGTCCTTTATTAATTGTTGCCGAAGATGTTGAAGGTGAAGCTTTAGCTACTTTAGTTGTTAACCGTTTAAGAGGCAGTTTAAAAATTGCTGCAGTAAAAGCTCCTGGTTTTGGCGACAGACGTAAAGAAATGTTGGAAGACATTGCAATTTTAACTGGCGGAACTGTTATTTCTGAAGAAAAAGGTTACAAACTGGAAGATGCTGACCTTTCTTATTTAGGTCAAGCAGAAAAAATTACTGTTGACAAAGATAATACAACTATTGTAAGCGGTAAAGGCGAAAAATCTAATATTGATGCAAGAATCAATCAGATTAAAGTTCAGATTGAAAAAACAACATCTGATTATGATCGTGAAAAATTACAGGAACGTTTGGCTAAATTAGCTGGTGGAGTTGCCGTAATTTATGTTGGTGCTGCAAGCGAAATTGAAATGAAAGAAAAGAAAGATCGTTTTGATGACGCATTACATGCAACACGCGCTGCTATTGAAGAAGGTATTATTCCTGGTGGTGGAATCGGCTACATCAGAGCTATTGAAGCAATTGCAAGTTTAAAAGGAGATAATGAAGATGAAAACACCGGTATTTCTATTATTCGCAGAGCTTTGGAAGAACCATTACGTCAGATTGTAGAAAACGCTGGGTTGGAAGGTTCTGTTGTTGTTCAGAAAGTAAAAGAAGGCAAAGATGATTTTGGTTTTAATGCCAGAACAGATGTTTACGAAAACTTATTATCAACTGGAGTTATTGATCCTACCAAAGTTGCAAGAATTGCATTAGAAAATGCTGCTTCAATTTCAGGAATGTTATTAACAACCGAATGTGTACTTTCAGAAATTAAAGAAGAAAATCCTGCACCTCCAATGGGTGGTGGTATGCCGGGCGGTATGGGCGGAATGTACTAAAAATCATATATAACCTATAAGTTTATGTTTTAAACTTAATAAAAATCCTGCCAATTTGGCAGGATTTTTTGTTTGTTTTTTGTCAAAGTGATTTATAAACCAGTTCACTCCTTAATGGTATAATGCGATCAGAAATATGTTATAGTTTCAAGAGCGAAGCGAATTGGACAATTATATATTTCATTTCGGTATTAATCATCAGATTCTATTTTTTTTGAGGAATGCTATAATCTGATTTTTTATTTATCAGATAAACTCCTGCAAAAATCAACATAGCAGAAAAAACTTTAATCCAGCTTGGAAATTCGGTTCCGCTGATAATTCCAATTATTGCTACTATAAGTGGTTGAAGATAGGTGTAATATCCTACAATGCTTGCCGTAACATGTTTTAGCGCATATACAATCAGAAAATAAGCAACAATACTATTGAGAATTATAATATAAAACAACGAAAACCACTGAAATGATGAAAATACACTCCAATTTACCACCAGATTACTTCCTTTGGTAAATGGAAGTGAAAACAAAAAACCAAATAGAAAAACCCATTTCAAAACTGTCATGGTAGTATATTTTTTCATCAAAGGTTTTACCAAAACCAAATAAATGGCATAGGATGCTCCATTGGCAAAAATAAAGAGATTGCCGATAAGCGAACTCATATTATTGGAAGAATGATTGCTGGTAAGTATCAGAAATAAAGCTCCTGATAAACCCAGTAAAATCCCAAATGATTTTAATAAAGTTATTTTTTCTTTGATTGCAACTGCGGCTATAAGCATAACTATCAGCGGGTTGGCTGTGTGAATTATTGATGCATCAAAAGGGGAGGTTTTGTTTAAACCGATGTATAAAAAACCTTGATTGAAAGCAATTCCAAACAAAGCACAAACAGCTAATAAGACCAAATCATTAAAAACTACTTTTTCTTTCTTTGCAAAAATCTGTATAATCCATATAATAGCTGCAGCACCTCCCGTCCGAATAATCAGCAATTGAAATGGATTCAAATAATCGGGCATTAAGCTTTTGCTTATCCAATAGTTAGCCCCGAAAATCAAACTTACAATTAGCAGAAATATTTGTGACGTAATCAGTTGTTTCTTCATACGTTAAGCGTTTCGCCTTCCGATCTGGCAATTACTACAGCTCCGCAAGTATCACCGTAAACATTTAACGAAGTGCGGAACATATCCAGAATTCGGTCAACTGTTAAAATCAATCCTATTCCTTCTAAAGGCAAACCTACAGCATTTAAAATTACCGTCATCATTACCAGTCCGGCCATTGGAATTCCGGCTGAGCCGATTGCAGCCAGTAATGAGGTCATTACAATTACAAATTGCTGATAAAACGATAAGTCGATGCCATAAACCTGAGCTATAAAAATAACCGCTACACATTCGTAAAGTGCTGTACCATTCATATTTACCGTTGCACCTAAAGGTAATGTAAAACTGCTTATTTTGTTTGAAACACCGCATTTGTTTTCCACAGCATCCATTGTTACCGGTAAAGTTGCATTTGATGAAGAAGTCGAAAATGCAGTTAACATTACCGTACTCATATTTTTCAGGTGTTTTATCGGGTTTATTTTGCCTATCTTCAACACAATAGACATCGTAATAAAAGTATGAAATAAAATTCCACCCAAAACACAAAGCATATAAACCGACATTCTTTGGAATATAGAAAGTAAAGAAGCAGTATCACCAGCTTGTTTTGCAATTACACCTGCTACAATTCCAAATATTCCGAGAGGTGTAAATCTGATGACAAACATAGTGATTTTCATCATAATCTCGAACAATGCATCAAAAAACTTTTTTAGTGGCTGGCTGTGTTTGTCTTCCAGTTTGGTCATAAAAAACCCAAAAAGTAAGGAAAAGAAGATGATAGAGAGGATGTCAGCCTTTGCCATAGCATCAAATATATTTTCGGGAATTATGCGAAGCAGTATATTCCCCAATGATTGATTCCCAAATGTTTCCTTATTTACATTTTGTGTAAAACCAATATCAATACCAATACCGGGCTTTATCAGATTAACCAGAAGTAAACCGGTAAGTATGGCAATAAGGCTGGTAAAAAGATAAAAACCAATGGTTTTAATGCCAATTCTCCCCAAACTTTCGGCATTTCCAATATTGGCTACACCCATTATCATCGAACTCACAATTAATGGAATAATAATCATTTTGAGTGCTCTCAGAAACAATTCGCCCATCCAGCTCACATAATTTACATGCTCAGGAAAGAAAATTCCGAATGAAATGGCTAATATTAAGGCAATTAAAATTTGCCAATGCAATTGTAACTTGAATAATTTCTTCATAGTTTATATATAAAAAATGAGGTTATCCTGTTTAAATACGATAACCTCATCAAAATTATAAGAAAATCCCGAATAAACGATTAAATTTTTTCCTGATTTTTTTCAAAACTTTTAATGGCAATAAAAGCCAATTTATAACTTAAATAAATCAGTACGGGCCAACTTACCAACCATAATATTTCTTTAATATACATAATGTTCAGTTTTAATGAATTAATACAAATGTGTTTCTTCATCCATTTCGAGGGCATCAATTTTTTTGTTGTTAATTGATTTCCAAGCATAAAAAATATAAGCCAAAACAAAAGGAACCATAAGCGAAACATAGCTCATAGCCGTTAATGTAAAACGGCTTGACGAACTGTTTTCGATAGTTAATGAACTCTGTAAGTCGGCAGATGAAGGATAATAAGCTGTATTATTGAAACCAGCAATTATAAATAAGGTAAAAACAGTAATTACAGTTCCCAAACCAGCAAACCAAATTCCATTTGTGCTGTCTTTAAACAAAGATTTTAATATACCGAATAAAACCAGAACTACTCCTACTAAGAACATTACTAAAGCTATTGGCATTTGTAAAAGATTGTTCAGATATTTATTGCTTTCCATAAAAACTTCTTTGCTTTGCGGATTAACGGCAAAACCATCAATAAACATTAATCTGCCAACAAAAAATAAGAAAAACACCAAAAATGGGACAGTGTTTATTAGTAATTGTTTTTTTGAACGGGCAAATATTTCTTTTTCATCAATGTTATTCATAAAATACAGAACACCCAGAATACGTGCCAGAAAGAAAACTGCCAGTCCCAAAGCAACATTCTGAAAATTCAAAACAGCTTCCAAACCATGGGCAGGACCTTCCCAGGTAGAAATTACAGGTAATTTGTTACTGGTAATATCTACCAGATTCATTTTGTCAACTTTAAATTCGGCACCTGTAAAAAAAGTAGCAACCGCAGTTCCAATTAAAATAGTTCCCAAAGCTCCGTTAAGGAATAAAAAGATTTC
>JAHEYQ010000068.1 GCA_023251515.1 Bacteroidales bacterium | reverse complement strand
ATTCCACTTGAAAAATACAATGAAGTATTTAAAGAGAACCAAATAAAGAAGTTAAAACGTCAGGCGCAAAGACTTGGTTTTGTTGTATATGAGAGTTAGTTACTTAAGAGAAAAAAGAACAATTAAAATTATATTTTTGAATATTTTATTGATTTACTTTTCCCTTAATGGAAAAGTAACAAAAGATCAACGCTTACCACCATTTTGCTAAAAATTAAAACTATTGAATCCTTGCCGCGTTACAAGCCGTAACGAAATATTTTTTATCTCTTTTATTGAAATAACTTCGTCGTTACTCGTGTAACGCTCACAATCCCACCCAATATTCAATAGTTTTAATTTTCTTAACGCAAAATTGCGGAATGCGGGTCGGCTCTGAATGAAGGACTGCCCTCAAAGAATTTACGCTACAAAACAAGATATTAAAAATGAGCTAAAATGCACATAAAAAAGAAATTAGCACTGCTGCCGGTAGGCAAGGTCTCCTTTCAGAGCCTGTCCCGTTTTTTCGGGAAGAAATTAGATAGGGTTTGTCATTTCTAACCTAGGTTGAAAAAAGTAAATAAAAACATATTTTATCTCAAACCTTCGTTACAGAACAAAAAAAAACCGTTAAACAAATTGCTTAACGGGCTTTTTTTATTTTATAATATTTATTATTGCATTTCCGGATGCTTTTGCATAATATCTTCGGCAAGTTTTATCAATTCTTTTTGCTGATAAGAGCTGCAAACCTGAGCAATGCTTCTTACAGCATACAGCGCTTGTGCACGATCCTGAGCCACACTGCGTTTGTATCGTGGTTCCAGCGAATCGAAATACTCCAGATCGTTCTGATAACGGTTTAAAATAATCTTAGCCATATCGTTGCCTTTGGCATTGGCGCCCACATTATAATAAAGCTGTACATGCGAAATCATATACATATCAAATGGAACTTTATTATTTGGGAAAAACTCAACGGCTTTATCCAAAATTTTAACAGCTGAATCTTTCTTGTTTTCAATAATCAAAGCCTGAGCCAAACGTGCAAACTGACTGCGTGCTACCTGAGCACTTCGCATACTTTCCGGATCAACGTAAACTTTCGGATTATTCAGATTTCCCCATTTGCTTTTGTTCATAAACAGATCATAGCTTGCATCGGTAGAAACACCGGCAAAACCATCGGCTCTGTTAGTAGAAGCATAAGGTAATAAGCGATAAATTATTCCTTCCATCTGACAATAATCTGCAATATTGGCAACGTTGCGAACCGATGACGGATTTACAAAATAAATTGGGCGTTCCCAATTATTGGTAGCCAGAAAATCGAGCAGCATAATTTCATTTTTATACAAACTGTTTTTGCCAAATGCCCATTCTATTCCGGGGAAAAGTCTGGTAGCATCTTTCTGACTTACAATTCCTTTTTTAACCAAATATGCTGAATCAATCATCAGTTTTACTTTATTGGTAGGTGCATAATTGATATATTGACCATCCTGAGCCATTACTTTTGCATCCATACTTTCGCTGTTTACAAAATCTATAACCTGTTTTAAATCTATAAATTCAGTTGCGGTTGATTCTTTTATAGGAATGTACTCATTAGTACCTTGTTTATATTTTTCTACAGGCAATGTAAACGGCAGTTTATCTGACTTATATATCTTATTGAACAATTGTTCAACATACCATGCTCCCGAAGCCAGCGTATAGTTCAGAACTCTTACATCTGTTCTTACGCCTTCTACTTCCTGAGCATACCACAAAGGGAAAGTATCGTTATCGCCGTTGGTAATCAGAATCGCATTAGGAGCACAGGAATTCAGATGATTAATAGCAAAATCGCGGGCAGCAAATTTGTTTGAGCGATCGTGGTCGTCCCAACCTTCTTTAGCCATAATTCCGGGTACCAATACCAGTGAAAGTAAAGTAGCCAATATTACACTTGCCATAGCCGGCACTTTCCTTTTTGATAAGAAATCGAAGATGGCCATTACTCCCAAGCCAATCCAGATGGCAAAGGCATAGAATGAACCTGCAAAAGCATAATCACGCTCACGAGGTTGCATCGGAGGCATATTCAGATAAATAGCAATTGCCAAACCAGTAAAGAAAAACAGCAAGAAGACCACAAACATATCTTTGGCGTCTTTCTTATAATGATAATACATACCGATTAATCCCAAAATCAAAGGAAGGAAATAGAAAGCATTGCGAGCTTTGTTGTTTTTTAAACTTTCGGGTAATTTATCCTGATTTCCCAGACGCATGGCATCAATTGCCGTAATACCACTTATCCAGTTGCCGTTCATGATTTCTTTATTGCCATTTACATCATAGCCATGGCCTTGTATGTCGTTCTGACGACCTGCAAAATTCCACATAAAATAGCGGAAATACATATGTCCTAACTGATATTTAAAGAAGAATTTAAAGTTTTCGCCAAAACTTGGAATTCTGTCACCGTTTATACCAGCCCAAACTTTATACATTGCCGGATGTTGACGGCTGTCGTCGCTGCTGTACATACGCGGGAAAATGGTGCTTTCTTTGGCATCATAAGTATAGCTCAGGTTTGCCCCAACAGATTCGTATTTGTCTTTTCCTTTAATATATTTTGTTGAACCTTCTTTGGTCCCTGTAGGTTTGGCATTGTAATACTGTCCGTAAACCAATGGATTGTCACCATATTGTTCACGATTCAGATATGATAACAAACCTATGGCATCTCTCGGATTATTTTCGTTGATAGGTGTATTTGAATTGGCACGGATTACCAAAATGAAAAATGATGAATATCCAACCAAAATAAAAACCAATGCAACCAATAAGGTATTAAATATAACTTTCTTTTTCTTAACAGTGTAACGGATTCCCCAAATTATTCCACCTAATAAAACTACAAAATAAATGATAGTTCCTGAATTGAAAGGCATACCAAAACCATTGATAAACAGCAATTCGGATTTGCCTGCGAAGTCAACAATCCAGGGAATTATTCCCCATAGTATAGTTGCTAACATCACAAATGCAATCAGAAATGAAACAATATTTCCTTTGCGTGTGGTTTTGAAGTTTTTAAAATAATAAACAAAAACGATGGCTGGAATTGCCAACAAGTTCAATAAGTGGACTCCGATAGAAATACCTATAAGGAAGGAAATCAATACAATCCAACGGAATGAATGTTTTTCATCAGCTACACTTTCCCATTTCAGAATTACCCAAAATACCAAAGCCGTAAAGAATGACGACATAGCATAAACTTCGCCTTCAACGGCTGAAAACCAGAAAGAATCGGAAAATGTATAGGCCAAAGCTCCTACAAAACCACTGCCGAAAATGGAAATCATTTTAGGCATAGTCATTTCTGCATTATTGGCTAATACAAGTTTTTTACCCAATAATGTAATAGACCAAAATAAGAATAAAATGGTAAAAGCACTTGCTATCGCCGACATGGCATTGACCATATAAGCAACTTTAGTTACATCATCGCCTGCAAATAAAGTGAAAATTCTTCCGAATAATTGAAATGCAGGTGCTCCCGGTGGGTGACCAACCTGTAATTTGAATGCCGTAGCGATGTATTCACCGCAATCCCACCAACTGGCTGTTGGCTCGGCTGTCATCAGATACACTGCTGATGCAATCAGAAATGTGAACCAACCCAATACATTGTTTATTTTTTGATATTGCTTCATGGTTTTTATTTTTGTAATTTATTTATTTGTTCTTCCAAAACTTTTATTTTTTGTTCAGCATCCGATTGTTTTTTCTTTTCCAGATCAACAACCTGAGCCGGAGCACTATTTACAAATCGTTCGTTACTTAGCTTTTGTTTAACTGAATTCAGGAATTTATTGGCATAATCCAATTCAATCTGAAGTTTTGCCAGTTCAGCTTCTACATCTATATTTTGTAATAGCGGAATATAACATTCAGTAGTTTTTACAATAAACGACTGTGCATTTTCCATCTTTTCGGTTATATACTCAATTTTGTCGATATTGCAAAGCTTGGCAACAAGACTATCAAATGTTGTATCAGCACTTTCGTTGTTATTTTTGCGGATATACAACGAAATACTTTCCTTGTTTAGTATGTTTTTATCTTTGCGGAAAGTACGAATGGCAATAATGATTTCCAGTGCAAAACTGAACTGTTGCAGTATTTCCTGATTTATCGCTGAAGCTTCCGGCATTTCAGAAACCATAATGCTGTTACCTTCATTTTTTTCGTCCAGTAAATGCCAGATTTCTTCTGTAATGAATGGCATAAACGGATGCAGAACTTTCATCAGTTTGTCAAAGATTGCAATTGTTGCTTCAAAAGTAAGTTTGTCGATAGGATGCTGATATGCAGGCTTTATCATTTCCAGATACCATGAACAGAAATCGTCCCAAACCAATTTGTAAGCAGTCATTAAAGCATCGCTTAAACGGTATTTTTCGTAATGATCTTCTATCTGTAATAAAGTTTCATTAAACTTGGCATTAAACCATTCAATGGCAACTTTGGCATATTCCGGTTGAGGTAGAGTTGCATCAACTTCCCATCCTGTAACTAGGCGTAAAGCATTCCAGATTTTATTATTGAAATTACGTCCCTGTTCGCATAAGCTTTCATCGAAAGGCAAATCGTTACCAGCAGGAGAAGTTAGCAACATGCCAACTCTTACACCATCTGCTCCGTATTTTTCCATAAGCATGATAGGATCGGGAGAGTTGCCCAAAGATTTCGACATCTTTCTGCCCAATTTGTCGCGAACAATACCGGTAAGATATACATTTTTAAAAGGTATTTCCTTGCGGTATTCCAGACCAGCCATTATCATACGGGCAACCCAGAAAAACAGAATTTCGGGTGCAGTAATCAAATCTTTGGTTGGATAATAATATTTGATGTCTTCATTATCAGGATTGCGGATGCCATCGAAAACCGAGATAGGCCACAACCACGATGAAAACCAGGTATCCAATACATCTTCGTCCTGAATTAAATCAGCAGATGTTAGGTTTAACTCAGGAAATTTTGCCTGAGCAGTTTTCAATGCATCTTCGGCATTCATGGCAACTACGATTTCACGATTGGGCAGATACCATGCCGGAATGCGTTGTCCCCACCACAACTGACGGGAAATACACCAATCCTTTACGTTTTCCATCCAATGGCGATAGGTGTTTTTGAACTTAACGGGATGAAACTTAATATCGTCATTCATCACCACATCCAGAGCAGGTTTTGCCATTTCGCCCATGCGCATAAACCATTGCATCGAAAGCTTGGGTTCTATAACTTCATCGGTTCTTTCGGAATAGCCCACTTTATTGGCATATTCTTCAATCTTTGCCAAATGTCCTTTTTCTTCGAGCTCTTTGCTTATTTTCTTACGAACTGCAAAACGGTCTTCGCCAACATAAAGCTGAGCTTTTTCGTTTAATGTTCCGTTATCGTTGAAAATATCAATGGTTTCCAACTTATACTTATTACCCAGGTTGTAGTCATTGATATCGTGAGCCGGAGTAATTTTCAAACATCCTGTACCAAATTCGCGATCTACATATTCGTCGAAAATTACAGGAACAGCACGATTGATTAGCGGAACCAATACCTTTTTACCTTTGAGGTAAGCATAACGTTCGTCTTCGGGATGAACGCAAACGGCTGTATCGCCCAGAATGGTTTCGGGTCGGGTAGTGGCTATGGTAATAAAATCGTTGCTGCCTTCGATAAAATATTTCAGGTAGTATAGTTTTGAATTTACTTCCTTGTAGATAACTTCTTCATCAGAAACAGCAGTTAATGCCTTAGGATCCCAGTTTACCATACGAACACCTCGATAAATCAGTCCTTTGTCGAATAAATCAACAAAAACCTGTATAACGGATTCGTACATATCTTCGTCCATGGTAAATTTGGTGCGGTTCCAGTCGCAGCTGGCTCCCAGTTTTTTTAACTGTTCGAGTATGATGCCTCCGTGTTTTTCTTTCCATTCCCAGGCATGCTGCAGGAATTCCTCACGACTTAAATCGGCTTTTTGTATGCCTTCGTCGCGAAGTTTGGCAACTACTTTGGCTTCGGTAGCAATGGAAGCATGATCGGTGCCGGGTACCCAGCAGGCATTAAAACCTTTCATCCGGGCACGGCGTATGATTACATCCTGTATTGTTTAACATGTGACCCATGTGCAATACACCCGTAACATTAGGCGGAGGTATTACGATGGTATAGGGTGGCTTTTCGTTTGGTTCGGAGTGGAAATATCCTTTTTCCATCCAGTGTGCATACCACTTATTTTCGGTTTCCTGAGGATTATACTTAGGAGATATCTGCATTGTTATGTAAAATTGTAAAATATATTAGTACAATGATTATTAAGTATGCAAAAATAAGAATTGTTTCGGAAAGTTAGCGGATTTTTTTAAAGGCTTTAAGTAATTATAACATAAAACTATAATTAATGAGAAAGATTTATAAATTATAAAAATGTATTTCCACCCCCCTCCCGCTATCAGATTTGCCTTTCGGAATACTCCGGATGCCATTCGGACTGGTCGGAATGCCACTTGGAGTACTCCGGATGCCACTCGGAACGCTCCGACTGCCATCAGGAACGTTCCGACCCCCCATCTGGCGTTCCGACCCCGGTCGGAATGATAATTTCGGGTATCTTTTTATAAGTCGATGCACAACTTCAAGCCTCACCCTTAGTTTTTTAGTGCTTATTAGGTGAAATTATTGGCAAACATTAAAACTATAAAACAAATTTTGTTGTAAATTTGTAAAAATGAATCAGCAAAATTTGATCAGAATGACAAAAGAAAATACAATAAAACTTTTTGAATCAAAACAAGTTAGAGTATATTGGGATGATAAAGCAGAAAAATGGTATTTTTCAGTAATTGATATTATAGAAATATTAACTGAAAGCAATAATTCCCGAAGATATTGGAGCGATTTAAAAATAAAATTAAAACAAGAAGGTAGCCAACTGTACGAGAAAATCGTACAGTTGAAAATGAAAGCTACAGACGGTAAAATGAGAGCCACAGATGCTGCTGATACTGAACAAATATTACGATTAATCCAATCAATACCATCTCCCAATGCTGAACCCTTTAAAATATGGCTTGCTAAAGTTGGTTATGAAAGAATAGAAGAAACAGAAAATCCTGAATTAGCTTTCGACAGAGCTATGGAAACTTATTTGAAAAAAGGGTATTCAACAAATTGGATAAATCAACGTATTAAAAGCATAGAAGTCAGAAAAGAATTAACTGATGAATGGGAATTGAGAGGAGCGAAAAAAGGGCAGGAATATGCAATTCTAACTGATGAAATAACAAAGGCTTGGGCAGGTATGACAACAAAAGAATACAAAAATCTTAAGCAACTAAAAAAAGAAAATTTACGTGATAATATGACTAATCTGGAATTGGTTCTTAATATGTTAGCTGAAACGTCAACAACAGAATTATCAAAAAAAGAAAAACCTGAAACATTTCTGGAAAACAAAAAAGTTGCCAGAAAAGGAGGCGGAGTAGCCGGAAGTGCCCGAAAAGATTTAGAAGAAAAACTTGGGGATAGTATCATTAGCCCATTAAATGCAAAGGATTTAGAAAATAATAAAAGCAAACAGATAAAACCCAAATCAGATTAAATTGCTGATTTGCAAAAAGTGATAGCTTCAATTTAAATGAAACTATCACTTTTTTAGTGCTAATCGTGAAATTTGCAACTAATAAAAATACTGAAGATCAGAAGCATATAAAAATAACACCTAAATGTAAAATAAATGTAAATTTTTACCCTCAAATGAATTTTAAATCCTAAATTTGTGAATCGAAATTTATTTCTACTCATACATTTTCAAGCATATTATTAAACAATTTAAATAAACAAAAAATGACACTTTTAAAAATTTTATCGTTTCTTATTTTACTTTATGGAGTAATAGGATTAATTTTTTCATTGGTAAACAAATCATCTGAAAAAGAAAATAATTTAAAAAACAAACTTAAATTACCAATGCACAATTTAGCGTTGGGCATTGGAGGATTTACGTTTTTTATAACAATGATTATAGTTCGGATAGGCGCTCAGGATGCTGGTGTTGTGGTAACTCCAGGAGGAGTAAATGATGAAGAACTGCATACCGGTTGGCATATTGTAATGCCATGGAATAACGTTTATATTATGGATAAAACGGTTTGGGTATATACCTGTGCCCATTCGGCAAAAGAAGGGAACAAACCTGATGCGGATGCAATTTGGGCTCCTACCAAAGACGGTATAAAAATGGGATTTGATGTTTCGGTAAGCTGGAGAATTATAGCAAACGAAGCCAGTTGGATATATGCCAATATTTCGGAAAACGATGGCGGAACTTCAGGCAGATATCTATGGCTCGAAGAAAATGTAATCCGTCCTAAATTGAAATCGGCAATGGCTTTAACTGTTAGCGAATATACACCCATAGAAGCTTACTCAACCAAAAGACAACAAATACAGGATCATATTATTCAAAAAATGAGAGAGGAAGTAAAAGGTTACAAGCTTATTATCGAACAAGTAGATATGAGAGAGGTTTTTTATAATCCGGAATATGAAACAGCTATTAATGCGAAAAAATTAGCCGAACAGGAAGTTTTACGTTTGGTAGAAGTTACCCGTCAAAAAGAAGAGCAACTCAAACAGGCTTCAATCAACAAAGATATTGCCATACAACAAGCTGAAGGTGAAGCAAAATCATTGCAGATTAAAGGAACTTCCATAGCTCAAAATCCTAAAATTATCGAACTTGAATGGATTAATAAATGGGATGGCAAATTGCCAAACTATATGATGGGAAATGGTCAGGGTGTGATGATGAACCTGAATAACAAATAATTTCTTTAAATAAATAGAATCAAAAAAAAGTATAGTGATAGGCTCACAACTTGTGAATCTATCACTATTTTAATCAACATGTATTTATTTCGTTGTAAATTAAACAATGCTTGCAAATAAAAAAACTGAATTTCATTGAAATTATACTTTTTTTTACCCCAAAAATGATTGTTGAGAATGTTAAATAATGAAATAATACTTCAAAAATCATAATTTGTTAAAGAAAACTTTATAATTTTACAAGCTGTTAAAACAAAATTCAAAATATAGGTTTATAAAAAAGTGTTAGCCCAAAATGCTAAGTTCCTGCACTTTTATCTTTTCAATTATTGTCTAAGGGAAACAGACATATTTAAACTTTTTAAAATGAGAAATCTATTTAACAAATTTACACTTATTGCATTAATGTTGTGTTTTTTTCAATTTACGCTTACAGCACAACCTTTAGGTTCAAAAATCAAAATTGCAACTAACGGACAAATCAGCTATTGGAATGGTAGCGGTTGGACAGACATTACAGTTATTGGCTCGCCTGGTCAAACTCTCGATTTTAGTGGAGGCATACCAAACTGGATTGTAAATCCACAGGGAATTACAACTGTTATAGCATCAGCTATAGCATCTAATTCAGCAATTAGCGGTGGTAATGTGGTAAGTGATGGTGGTGCAATTATTACCGAACGTGGCGTTTGCTGGAACACCAGCCCAAATCCTACCAAATTAAATTTTAAAACTACCAACGGAAGCGGAATTGGCAGCTTTAGCAGCAATCTTACTGCTTTGTTGCCGGGCACAACCTATTATTACAGATCTTATGCCTCAAACGGATCAAAAACATCTTATGGTAATGAATTAAGTTTTACAACCACAGCAGTACCTATCACTACAGTTGGCGATATTGATGGCAATATTTATGATATCGTAGTTATTGGCACTCAAACCTGGATGAAACAAAACCTCAATACCAGCAAATTTCGTAATGGTGATCTCATTGGCTCTACTACTGATAATTATTACTGGAGTGCTCAAACCAGTAGTCAATATTGTGATTATAATAATTTAACTGCAAATTCAGATATATATGGAAAACTCTATAACTATTTTGTTGTAAATGATCCTCGTCATATATGTCCGTTGGGTTGGCATGTTCCTTCAATCGCAGAATGGAATACCTTAAGCAATTATGCCGGTGGCGAAACTGTTGCGGGTAAGAAACTAAAAGAAACAGGAATTTCACATTGGTCTGCTCCAAATGCAAGTGCAACTGATGAATTTGGTTTTACAGCACTGCCCGGAGGTTACCGCAGCGAAACCGGAGCTTACTGGAGTATCAATGGTTATAGTTGCTTCTGGAGTGGTACCGAATCAAATACAAACACTGCATGGGCATGGTCTCTGAGCTATTATGAAAATTCAGTAACTACAGCCAGCCATTACGAAAAACGTCAGGGTAGATCAATAAGATGTATAGCAGATTAAGTGTAAACTGATTTTTTAATTTGCAATAATATTAATATTCAAAGAAAAAGTTCTGAAATCATTTTTCGGAACTTTTTTTTAAGATATTCGTATAGAATAAATTGTAATTAAATGATATCAATATCGGATGAATATTACTGGTTTGTTTTTGTTTCCATTTGCTGTAATATACGGTTTTATTGTATTTTGCAGAAACAAGCTATTTGATTTTAGCGTATTGAAATCAAAATCATTCAATATTCCAATAATCTCAGTAGGTAATCTGAGTATGGGCGGAACCGGAAAGACTCCTCATATAGAATACTTAATCAGATTATTGCAAAAAAATTATAAAATAACAACTTTAAGTCGTGGCTATGGCCGCAAAACCAAAGGCTTTTTATGGGTTGATAAACATGCTGATTCTGCCAAAGCAGGAGACGAAGCTTTGCAATATTGTCGTAAATTTCCTGAAATTACAGTAGCATTAGACGAAAAAAGGGTGCATGGCGTATCTAAAATTATTTCAGATAAACCAGAAACTGAAGTTATTTTGCTTGATGATGCTTTTCAGCACCGATACATAAAACCCGGTTTATCTGTTTTATTAACTGATTTTTATAAACCTTTTTTTCAAGATTTTATTTTTCCATCAGGAACACTTCGGGAATCAAAAAAAGGAATGAAACGTGCAGATATTATTGTAGTTACTAAAAGTCCAAAAATTTTGTCGCCTATAATCAGAAAATCGATGGAAGAGGAAATGAAACTAAAACCTTTTCAACAAGTATATTATTCTTATATCGATTATGGTGGTTTACAGCCCATGAATACTTTTTCAGAAAACCTAAAACCGGATAAAGTTTCTTGTATTCTGATGATTGCAGGAATTGCAAATCCATATCCATTTGAAGAACAACTCAAAACAATGGCTGATACAGTGGAATCTATAATTTTTAATGACCATTATCAGTTTCAGGAAAAGGATATGAAGAAAATTAAAAATTATTTTGAAGCCATATTCTCTAAAAATAAAATAATTGTAACGACAGAAAAAGATGCCATGCGAATAAAAGATACTGAGTTAATGAGTTTTTTTGTAAATTTGCCATTCTTTTTTTTACCGATAGAGGTAAAATTTCATAAGAAAGACAAAGAAATGTTTGACAAACAAATAATAGAATATGTTAGAAAAAATAAAGCAAACCACTGAATTTATTCAAAAGCAGATAGATTTTAAGCCCGAAATCGGAATTATTTTAGGAACCGGACTTGGAAATTTAACCAACGAAATTGATGTTAAATTTAAAATACCTTATGCTGAAATTCCTAATTTCCCTATTTCTACTGTTGAAGGACATAGCGGGCAATTAATCTTTGGAATTCTTGGCAATAAAAAGGTTGTTGCTATGCAAGGTCGTTTTCATTATTACGAAGGTTATACCATGAAAGAGGTAACATTTCCTATCAGAGTACTGAAAATGCTGGGTATTAAAATGTTGGTATTATCAAATGCCAGTGGTGGTGTAAATCCTGATTTTAAAGTTGGCGATATGATGATTATCCGCGACCATATAAATATGATGGGCGATAATCCTTTATTAGGTAAAAACGATGACCGCTTAGGACCACGTTTTCCGGATATGCACATTCCTTACGATAGAATATTATTAGAAAAAGGTATTGAAATTGCCAAAAAGAACAATGTAAATTATCAGGTTGGAGTTTATGTGGCTGTTACAGGTCCTACCTACGAAACCCCTGCTGAATATAAAATGTTCAGAGTAATAGGCGGAGATGCCGTTGGGATGTCAACCGTACCCGAAGTTATTGTTGCCCGTCATATGGATATTCCATGTTTTGCTGTTTCTGTAATTACTGATTTAGGTGTTGAAGGCATGATAGTTGAAATTTCGCATCAGGAAGTGATAGAGGCTGCAAAAGCTGCTGAACCAAAGATGACTCAGGTGATTAAAGAATTAATCGAGAGTGTTGAATTGTAGTATTTTAAATTTGTAAATATTAAAAGTGAATCAGAGTTTTCTTTGGTTCACTTTTTTTTAGCCCTTTACTAAATTGATTTAGCCGACTAAAACGATAGTTTCATCGAAAAAATTTTCTAAACGATATAAAAATAGTATTTTTGTTCACAATTATTAAAACAATTCAAAATGCAAAAAACAAAGAAATGCCTATTGCTCATGCTGATTTTATTAGTTAGCTTTGCCACTCAGGCTCAAAAAGTTTACAAATACGAATCGGCAGCAAACGATCCGTTAAAAGCCAGAATCTACACCTTAGATAATGGTTTAAAGGTTTATTTATCAGTTTATAAAAATGCACCCCGAATTCAGGCTTATGTTTCGGTAAAAGTGGGTAGCAAAAACGATCCGAAAGAAACAACCGGACTGGCTCATTATTTTGAACATATGATGTTTAAAGGTACGCCTAATTTCGGAACTTCCGATTGGACAAAAGAAGAGCCAATGATTGCTCAGATTGAAGCTTTGTTTGAAAAATACAGAGTTGAGAAAGATATGAGTAAACGTGCTGCTATTTATCATCAGATCGACAGCATTTCTTATGAAGCTTCAAAAATTGCAATTCCTAACGAATATGATAAACTGATGAAAGCAATTGGTTCGCAAGGAACTAATGCTGGTACATCTAACGATTATACGGTTTATATTGAGGATATTCCTTCAAATCAGTTGGAAAATTGGGCTGCAATTCAATCCGATAGATTTAATCATCCTGTTTTGCGTTTGTTTCATACCGAATTGGAAACTGTTTACGAAGAAAAAAACATGTCGTTGACCAATGATGGACGTAAAGCAAACGAAGCCATGATGGCTGGTTTATATCCAAATCATCCTTATGGCACACAAACCACTTTAGGTGAAGCCGAACATCTGAAAAATCCATCAATGAAAAATATTCGTGAGTTTTTTGCAAAATATTATGTACCAAACAATATGGCAGTGGTAATGTCAGGAGATTTTGACCCTGATGAAGCAATTAAAACTATAGACAAATATTTTGGCAAACTTAAACGCGGAAATCCTCAGCCATTGGTATTTACACCAGAAAAACCGATTTTATCCCCAGTAGTTAAAGAAGTTGTAGGTTTGGAAGCTGAAAATGTTCGACTGGCTTGGCGTTTTGGCAATGTAAACTCACGCGATGCTATGCTTATTGACATGATTACTAAAATGTTATCGAACGGCAAAGCAGGAATCATTGATATTAATCTGGAACAAAAACAAAAAACCATGAGTGCAGGAGCATATCCTTATCAATTAACTGATTACGGATCATTGGTACTTTATGGCAGCCCAAAAACAAAGCAAACTTTAGATGAAGTAAAAGAACTTTTGTTACAACAAATAGATAGTTTGAAAAAAGGCAAATTCCCAAATTCATTACTTACAGCAGCAATCAATAATTTGAAATTAAGCGAACTGAAAAGATATGAATCAAATGCAAGCCGTGTTAGAGCTATGTCATCCGCATTTCTTAATGGTACATCCTGGGCAAAATCAGTGGCTTATATTAACGATTTAAGCAAAGTTAGCAAAAAAGAATTGGTTGATTTCGCAAATAAAAACCTGAATAATAATTATGTGTTGGTTTACAAACGTCAGGGAAAACCTGAAGAAATTGCAAAAGTGAACAAGCCAGCCATAACACCTATTTTCATAAACAGAAATGCCGAATCAGATTTTCTGAAAAAGATAAAAACCAATCAGGTAAAAGAAATAAAACCTGTTTTTCTTGATTATTCAAAAGATTTGACTATACGAAAAGTTGGAAATATGCGATTGCTTTATAAAGAAAATAATGAAAACAATACTTTTAACCTGTATTATTATTTTAAAATGGGAAGCTATAATGATTTGTATATGGATATGGCAGTTTCTTATTTAAGTTATTTAGGAACTGATAAATATACTTTAGAACAAATCAATCGTGAGTTTTATAATCTGGCTTGTAGTTTCAGTGTTTCTACTGGTAGTGATGAAACTTATGTTTCAATAAGCGGTCTAACCGAAAATATGGAGAAAGCAGTTGCTCTACTGGAACATATTCTGGCAAATGCAAAGGCTGATCAAAAATCATTAGATAATCTGGTTGTTGATATCCTGAAATCTCGTAAAGATGCCAAAGCAAATCAACAGAGTAATTTCAGAGCAGTAGTAGATTATGCAACTTATGGTGAAAAATCTCCGGGCAAATATATGCTTAGTGAAGCTGAACTTAAATCATTAAAAGCTGAACAATTGGTGCAAAAAGTAAAAAGTTTACTGAATTATGCCCACGAAATATTATATTATGGAAACGCTAAAGCTGAAAATATTGAAGCAATTCTTGCCAAATATCATAAGGTTCCTACTCAATTTATCCCATTTTCATTGCCGGTTAAATTTACACCGCTTGAGACCAATGAAAATAAAGTGTTTTTCAGCAACTATGATTCCAAACAGTCATATTTGCAAACCATTTCACTTGGTGGATTGTATGACGAAAAATTAACTTCTGACGTAAGTCTATATAATTCTTATTTTGGCGGAAGTATGAATTCTATCGTTTTTCAGGAATTAAGAGAAAAACGTTCGTTGGCATACACTGCTCGTTCAGCTTACAATTCTCCCGCCGATCCTGATAAGTATTATACAAATACCGGATTTATAGCTACTCAGAACGATAAAATAATTGATGCTTTTGATGCATATAACGATTTGTTTAACAATATGCCACTTGCCGAAAATGCGTTCAGTTTATCTAAAGAAGCTATCATCAGCCGTATCAATACCGAGAGAATTACCAAAATGGGTGTAATCTGGAATTATCTGAATGCACAAAAATTTAATCAGACATACGATATCCGTAAAGATATTTATAATAAAACACTTACAATGACATTAAGTGATGTAAAAAGGTTTAATGAAAGTTTTATTAAAAATAAAAACAAAACTTATGTTGTTTTGGGTAAGGAAGCTGATATGAAATTTGATGCTTTAAGTAAATTCGGAACTATAAAAAAATTAAGCCAGGAAGATATTTTCGGATACTAGGCTTAGTCTAAAAAATAAAAAAGCAGTAACCTTTCTCTAAAGTTTACTGCTTTTTTTATTTAGAAGATTATGATTTACGGTATAAAAGTTTTTGCTTTGGCAAAAGCGTTTTCCAATCCTGCGGGATTTTTGCCACCAGCAGTTGCAAAGAAAGCTTGTCCGCCGCCGCCGCCCTGAATTTCTTTGGCAATTTCACGAACAATTTTACCAGCATCCATTGCTTTCTCTGAAACCAGATTTTCGGCAACCATCACACTCAGATTTACTTTTCCATCAGATTCAAAACCTAATACAAGGAAAAGATTCTCTATTTCAGCCTTCATTGCAAAAGCCATATCTTTTACAGTTGCTCCATCCAGATCAACTTTGGCTGCAATAAAGTTTACACCATTTATCAATTCGGTTTTTTGTAACAAACTGCTTTGCAATACTTTTGCTTTTTCTTTGCTGAATACAGCAATCTGACGGCGAAGTTCAGCATTTTCTTCCTGTAAAGTCCTGATACTTCTTACAATATCTTTGCTTCCTTTCAAAAGTTCCTGAATTTCTGCAATGGTATTTTCCTGTGTTTTATAAAATTCCAATGCTTTTGCCGAAGAAATAGCCTCGATACGTCGAACGCCGGCAGCAATAGCACTTTCAGAAACAATTTTAAATAAACCGATGTTTCCTGTAGCTTTTACGTGAGTACCTCCGCATAATTCTACAGAATCGCCAAAACGGATTACACGAACCTGATCTCCGTATTTTTCGCCAAACAATGCCATAGCACCCATTTTCTGAGCTTCTTCGATGGCTATACTGCGTTTTTCATCTAAAATCAGGTTCTCTCTGATTTTCTGATTAACCATTGTTTCCACTTTTTCAATCTCTTCATCAGTTAATTTTGAAAAATGCGAAAAGTCGAAACGCAAACGTTCATCATCAACCATTGAACCCTTTTGCTCAACATGAGTTCCTAAAACCAAACGCAAAGCCTCATGCAATAAATGTGTAGCACTATGATTATTATCCGTTTGCTGGCGTTTTATTTCATCAACCTGAGCAACAAATCCTGCACTTACATCTCCGGGCAGCTTATCAGCAATATGAATTATCAGATTATTTTCCTTTTTGGTATCTCTGATAATTAATTTTTCATTATCATTGTAAATCAATCCTTTATCACCTACTTGTCCGCCACTTTCGGCATAAAACGGGGTCTTGTCAAAAACCAATTGGTAAAATGTTTTATCCTTGGTTTTTACTTTACGGTATTTAAGTATTTCTATATCAGCATAAATATGATCGTAACCGATAAAAGCAGTTTCATCAGTTTTGTTTTTAAGTATAACCCAATCATCAGTATCAACGGCAGCAGCCTGACGCGAACGCATTTTCTGTTCTTCCATTGCTTTTGCAAAACCCTCCATATCAACATCCAGACTCATTTCTTTTGCCATCAACTGGGTTAAGTCGATAGGGAAACCAAAAGTATCGAATAATTCAAATGCAAACTGACCACCAATAACATTTTTATCGCTATTTTGCTGACAATATTGTTCAAATTTCTGAATACCGTGAGCTAAGGTTTTCAGGAATGAAATTTCTTCTTCAGCAATTACTTTGCGGATTAATTCCTGCTGAGCTTTCAATTCAGGGAAGTATTCACC
Organism: Bacteroidales bacterium; assembly: GCA_023251515.1. Lineage (GTDB taxonomy): Bacteria > Bacteroidota > Bacteroidia > Bacteroidales > JACABE01 > JACABE01. The sequence continues at coordinate 4,266 of JAHEYQ010000068.1, read as the reverse complement.
CATTTGGCCTACCAGAACTGCTAATACCTCATTTATAAATGGCTCTCTGAATTCGAGGAATGTATAACCATAGCGAACTGCACGGCGTAAAATGCGGCGGATTACATAGCCTGCTTTGTTGTTTGAAGGCAATTGTCCATCGGCAATTGCAAAGCTCACAGCACGCAAATGATCGGCAATTACCCGCATCGCAATATCTGCTTTATTGTCTTTACCATATTCCTTACCCGAAAGTCTGGCAAGTTCCTGAATCAGCGGCTGAAAAACATCGGTATCGTAATTTGATTTTTTGTTTTGCAAAACCATACACAAACGCTCAAATCCCATACCTGTATCCACATGTTTGGCTGGTAAACTCACAAGTTTGCCGTCAGCCATACGATTGAACTCAATAAATACATTGTTCCAGATTTCGATTACCAGATGATGGTCGTTATTTACCAGATCCTTACCTGCAATAATTTGTTTTTCGGCTTCATCACGCAAATCGATATGAATTTCGGAACAAGGACCACATGGACCGGTATCGCCCATTTCCCAAAAATTATCTTTTTTGGAACCAAACAAAATTCTATCTTCGGCAATATATTGTTTCCATATGTCATAGGCTTCCATATCTTTAGGAATGCCATCTTTTTCATCTCCCCCAAAAACAGTTACATACAAATTGTTTTTTTCAATCTTATAAACTTCGGTAAGCAATTCCCAGGCCCAAGCTATGGCTTCTTTTTTAAAATAATCGCCAAACGACCAGTTTCCTAACATTTCGAACATGGTATGATGATAAGTATCGTGCCCTACTTCTTCCAAATCATTGTGTTTGCCCGAAACTCTCAAACATTTTTGGGTATCAGCCACACGATTATACTTTGCCGGTGAATTTCCCAGAAAGATATCTTTAAACTGATTCATACCGGCATTGGTAAACATCAGGGTTGGGTCGTTCTTAATAACCATTGGAGCTGAAGGCACTATCTGGTGCAGTTTGGATTGAAAAAAATCCAGAAAAGTCTTACGAACAGTGATTGAATTCATATATAATGTAATGTATATTTGTGATTTTAAGTTTTTTTATGATTAAAACATTTTGCAAAAATAGCTTTTATTGATTAATTTTGCGAAGACAATATGTCATTTATTTTTTAAAAAAGCATAAAACTTTTATTTACACATGCCAAAAAAAATCAGATACCACTTTAATGTACATTCACTTTCTATTGAAAAAGTGAGAGTTACATTTAATGATAGATTTAAAAAGCTATTTTCAATAGCGGCTTTTGGATCTGTGTTTTCGGCTGTTGTATTATTGATTGCTTATAATTTTTTCAATTCGCCTAAGGAAAAAATGTTAATGCGTGAAATTGAGCAATATAAGTATCAATATGATGTAATGAATGATAAGCTGAACAATATTTCAGCAGTTTTAAAAGATATTGAAAACCGTGATGATAATATTTACCGTGTAATATTTGAAGCAGAACCTATTGCGGGAACTGTCAGAAATGCAGGAATTGGCGGTGCAAATCGTTACGAAGAACTTGAAGGACTCAGTAACTCTGAACGTGTAATAGAAACTGCCAAGAAAATTGATAAAATTTCGCGACAACTGTATGTTCAATCCAAATCTTTTGATGATGTATTTCGTATGGCTAAGAGTAAGGAAGATATGATGATACATTTGCCTGCTGTTATGCCTATGCCTAAAAACAGAGGTCAGATTATTTCTGGTTTTGGAATGCGTTTTCATCCAATTTTAAAGTATCGTCGTATGCATACCGGCATTGATATTGCAGCACCAAAAGGCACTCCGATTTATGCAACAGGCGATGGTGTCGTGATAGATGCTGGTCGGGAAAGTGGATACGGAATTACCTGTCAGATTAATCATGGTTATGGCTATCAGACCTTATACGGACATTTGTCTAAACTGAACGTAAGACCGGGACAAAAAGTGAAACGCGGTGAAATTATAGGTTTTGTTGGGAGTACAGGTTTATCAAAAGCTCCGCATGTGCATTACGAAGTTATCCTAAATGGTCAAAAAGTTAATCCGGTTTACTTCTTTTACAACGATTTAAGTCCTGCTGAATACGAAGAAGTTATTGAAAAAGCAAATGAAGAAAATCAGTGTTTGTCTTAGATTTTGTAGTTATTTTTATATAATTAGATATTAAGATTTTTAAAATAAATAAAATAGTTTTTTATTTGAAGTATTGACCACTAAATGTTTTTTAATCACTCGGGGTAAATTCCCAACCAATTGACTCTGGGTAGTTTGTTTTCGTGTAACATGTCTCCAGAAATGAACTATTCTGAGTTATCTGAATTATTGGAAAATAGTATAATTTTCGAATTTAAGGAAAGTCTATAAATTTAAAATTGATTTTTTGTTCTTTATTGGATTTCAGTGTTATATATAATTATTGCCAAAAATAATTAATTATGTAGAATTAAGTACTGATTATACTAAATTTGTTGTTTTTTAGATGATTTTTTTGTTTAACTTTTTATTCTAAATTTCGTTAAACCAGAAAGATAAGTGTTTGATTTTGTTAAAATTAATAAAAGAATTAAAAATTTAACAATTTATTTTGTTTTTTTTTGTATAATTAAGTTGAAAATAATTAATTTTGTAGTTGGAAAAAAACTTTTTTAGTTAATTTAGTTTAAGGAAAAAAAAGTTTAATAAATTAAAAAAAAGTATTTTTTAAAGAGAATTTTCTCATTTTGATCTTTTATTTTATTACATAATAAACATATAAATAATATTTTAGAAGCAATTAAACAAAAAAAAATTTTATGAATACAAGAAACAAATCATCGCCTATTAAAAAATTTCAAGATAGATTTTTTATTTTTCAATTAACTATTGTAACTTTTTCATAATGAAGAGGTGCAAGAGTTTAAATATTTTAAATTCATTCAATATTAATTAATATATTTTAAAAATGAAAATTTTTTACAAATCAAATCGATTCGGAGGTTTGCTAAAGCCATTGGCTACGCTAATCCTCCTTTTTACGTTTTTTATAAACGTAAATGCGCAAGCTCCAGCAAAGCCAGTTGTTTCTGGAAATAATAATGTTTGTGTTACATCAGTAGTAACTTACAGTACTCCTGTAATAGGCACGCTCACTTATGCATGGACAGTTAATTCTGCATACGGAATAATAACCACAACATCAACAAATGCTGGGTTTGCTTTAGTTTCTGTAAAATGGAATATTCCAACGCCTAACGCTTCTATTGCGTGGGTAAAAGCTACTGCTTATGATGCAGGCACAGCATTATCAACAATTTCTGATCCTTATTATGTAATGGTAAATCCTACACCACAAGAAAGATCATTATCGACAAATATGCCAGATCCATCTACAGCTTCATATTGTCATGCATCTGATGGTGTAACATTAACTTTATTAAATTCTCAAAAAGATATTACTTATTCTTTATTCAGGTTTGATGATAATTCACAGATTGGTTCACCAATAACAAGTAATGCTAATGGTTCTAATCTTAGTTTTCCTAATGTTAAAGTTTATAATCATAATTCCTCATCTGAGGAAAGTTCTACTTTCTATGTTTATGCAATTAATCTTGGTTCAGCTTGTAATTTACAACTTGCGAGTAATGTTACTTTAACTAAATATGCTGAAATTACTGCTCCAATTGCAACTAATATAACTAAAAATTATGATGGAACTCCTGCAATAGGAAGTGTAAATTCTACTCCAGTTGGTCATACTTTAGTTTGGTATGCTAATGCAACAGGGAATACTCTTGCAGCTGCTCCATCAATTACGAATGTTGGCTCTCAAACAACTTATGCAGTATTTAAAAATAGTACAACAGGTTGTGAAAGTGCAAGAACTCCAGTAACTGTAATAGTTAATCCTTTAACAATTAATGTAACAGCAACAGCAGGACAGTCTAAAGTATATGGTTCAACAGATCCAACATTTGCCTATACATTTACACCAGCATTAATCGGAAGTGATGCCTTTACAGGTTCATTAGCAAGAACTGCAGGTGAAAATGTAGGAAATGCTTACGCTATCAATCAAGGAACATTAGCATTAAGTACTAATTATACTTTGGTTTATAATAGTGCAAACTTTGCAATTACTAAAAAAACTATAACTGTAACAGCAACAGCAGGACAGTCTAAAGTATATGGCTCAACAGATCCAACTTTAGCCTATACATTTACACCCGCATTAGTTGTAGGTGATGCGTTTACTGGTGCTTTAGCAAGAACTGCAGGTG
>JAHEYQ010000099.1 GCA_023251515.1 Bacteroidales bacterium | reverse complement strand
ACACCCATGAATGGCATACTTGGTTTTGCCGATTTGTTAAGAGAACCAAACCTTTCTGTCGAAGTGCAAAATAATTACATCAGCATTATTGAAAAGAGTGGAAAACGTATGCTAAACATAATCAATGATATTGTTGATATTTCGAAAATAGAAGCAGGTCTTATGAAACTTGATATTAATGAATCGAATATTAACGAACAAATCGATTATGTCTATACATTCTTTAAACCCGAAGCTGAAGCAAAATCAATAAATTTAATATATAACAATACGCTAACGGCTAAAGACACAATTTTTTATACTGACCGTGAAAAAGTTTATGCTATACTTACTAATTTGGTTAAAAATGCCATTAAATACACTGAAAAAGGGAAAATAGAAATAGGGTGTTATAAAAAAAGCGAAAATTTTGAAATTTATGTAAAAGATACAGGTATTGGGATACCAAAAGATCAACAGCAAGCTATCTTTGAGCGTTTTATTCAAGTTGATATAGAAGACAGAAAAGTACGTCAGGGAGCAGGCTTGGGTCTGGCAATTTCTAAAGCCTATATTGAAATGATTGGCGGCAAAATGTGGGTAGATAGTCAGGAAGGTATTGGCTCTTGCTTTTATTTCACCTTACCTTTTAATATTGAAACCAAAGAGGAATCTGCTGAAGTAAATATATTTCAGACCGAAAAAGATTTGAACTATAATAATCCTCAAATTCCCGGTTTAAAAATTTTAATTGTTGAAGATGACGAAATATCAGGATTGTTATTGAATTTAGAAATTAAGCAGTTTTGTAAAGAAATATTAAAAGTAAGCAATGGAACAGAAGCAATTGAAATATGTCGGAATAATAAAGATTTAGATTTGGTTTTGATGGATATTCAGTTGCCCGGAATAAACGGGTACGAAGCATGCCGTCAAATCCGTCAGTTTAACCAGGATGTAATTATTATTGCACAAACAGCCTATGGGTTGGCCGGAGACAGAGAAAAGGCAATTGAAGCTGGATGCAATGAATATATATCAAAACCAATTAATCAGGCAAATTTAAAAATGATGATACTAAATTATTTCGGGGATAAATTTAGTTAAAGATTACAAAAATAAATAATTGCTTATCATGATTGTTGTAAAAGAATACTTAATAAATGGTATGCATTGCAATAAATGCGAATCTGTTATAGAAGAAATTATTAATAATTTTTCGGGCATATATTCTGTAAAAGCAAATTATAAAAGAGCAAGAATTATTATTAAGTATGATGATGAAATTCTTGATTATAAGGCTTTAACCGAAGCATGCGAAAAAGCGGGCTATAGTTTGCAAATTTTTGCTGCGGATAATAAACATAAATATAAAGATGCAATATTCTCTGTATTAGCAATTATGTTGTTAGTATTTGTAATATATGCCGCACGTAATTACGCACAAATCATAAAACTTCCAGAGCTAAATTCCGATTCAGGAAATGGAATGATATTTTTGGTAGGATTACTAACGGGTATTCATTGTATAGGTATGTGCGGTAGTTTTATTATTGGATATACAGCTTATGATACAGCTAAAAAACGTTCGGTTTTTAGTTCTCACATCCAATATGGTTTAGGTAAAATAATATCTTACACCATACTTGGAGCTTTCTTTGGTTTTGTAGGTTCTCTTATTCAAATTACGCCTTTTATAAGTGGAATAAGTATAATAATTGCTGGTGTTTTTCTTTTAATTTACGGTCTTAATATGCTAAATTTATTTTCATTCTTAAGATTTATCAGAATTAAACTGCCAAAATCTTTTAACAGTACAGTAAATATTAAAAAATCAAAATCGAAAAACCCTTTGTTAATTGGACTTTTCTCCGGTTTTATATTAGGTTGTGGACCATTACAATTAATGTATGTAATGGTTGCAGGCAATGGAAATATATTGGAAGGTGCAAAGATTTTAGCCATATTTGCAATTGGGACTTTACCTGCTCTTTTTGCTTTTGGAATGCTAACTAGATTACTTTCAGGCAAAATAATTAAAAATTTCATATACGTTTCAGGAATAATTTTATTATCTTTGGGTTTGATTATGATAAATAAAGGAATTGAAAGATTAAATTCGAGAGCTGATATTAAAACAGGATGTCATTGTCATTAAAATGAATTTAAATAGTTAGAATGAGTTTTTGAAAAGTAACGTTAATAAAAAGAAATTGCTTAAAATACATAAAACTAGCAAATGGAGAATATCAAACATTCTATAATGCCTCTAAGCGGTATGTCGTGCACAAATTGTGCTGCAAATATCGAATCAAGAATAAGTAAACTTGAGGGTGTTTCTATAGCTAATGTTGATTTTGCAAACGAAATATTAAATGTAAGTTTTGATACTGCTATAATTAGTGAAAAGAAAATTATTGATTATATTCAGAAGTTGGGATACGGCGTTTCCATTAGTAAAATTAATCTTGTTTTTCAACAGAATAATAAACCAAATGATTCAATTACTCTTGAAGAAAAATTAATGAATCAAAATGGAGTTTTGTCTTCAAAAATAAACTTTGCCACCAACGAAATAAATATTGAATATATACCTGGAATGATTAGTATAAATGAACTGACCGGGATTATAAAAGAATGCGGATTTGATTTAAATAAGGAAAATGAAGAAGCAATAATTGATGATACCAAACCAAATATAAAAGACACTGAACTTCAAAAACAAAAAAAACTACTGATTACAGGACTAATCTTTACAATTCCTCTTGTTATTTACAGCATGTCAAAAGATTTTAGAATTGTCGAATTCAATTACGACCAGTTTGCTATGCTTTTTGTTGCAACAATAGTTCAATTTGTTGTAGGATGGCAATTCTATATTGGAGCTTTTAAAAGTTTACGCTTTGGAAGTGCTAATATGGATGTGTTAATAGTAATGGGATCATCTGTTGCATATTTCTCCAGTCTTTTAGTTACATTTGGGATCATCAACAGTCCAAATGTATATTTTGAAACAGGTGCAGCAATTATAACTTTAGTAAAACTTGGCAAATATCTTGAAACAAAAGCAAAAGGCAAAACTTCCGAAGCTTTAAAAGCTTTATTGAACCTGAAAGCTAAAACAGCTAATGTTATTAAAAATAATATTGAAGTTGAAATTGATATTGATCAAGTTGTTGTTGGTGATATAATTATTGTTCGTCCCGGTTGCAAAATACCTTTAGATGGTATCATAATTGAAGGCAGATCAGCCATAGAAGAATCTATGATAACAGGAGAATCAATGCCTGTTAATAAAGGGCCGGGAGATGAAGTAATTGGTGCTACTATTAATAGAGAAGGTTTAATAAAATATGAAGTAACCAAAGTTGGGAAAAACACTGCATTATCTCAAATCATTAAATTAGTTCAGGAGGCACAGGGAAGTAAAGCCCCAATTCAAAAACTAACTGATGAGATAGGTAAATATTTTGTTCCGATTATTATTGGAATCGCATTGTTTACTTTTTTGGGTTGGCTGTATATTGCTCAAATAAGCTGGACAATAGCAATGATAAATGCAATTGCAGTTCTGGTAATTGCTTGCCCATGTGCAATTGGTTTAGCCACACCCACAGCAATTATAGTTGGAACATCTAAAGGTGCCGAAAATGGAATTTTGTTTAAAAACAGTGAAATACTTGAAAAGGCTGGTAAGATTAATTTTGTAGTTCTAGATAAAACAGGGACTATTACTCAGGGCAAACCAATTATTACTGATATAATTCCAATAAATCACTTTAATGAAAATGAGTTACTAACTTTAGCCGCAAGTGCAGAATTGGGTTCAGAGCATCCGATAGGGCAAGCTGTTTTAAATCATGCAAAAGAAAAAGGTTTGCTTCTTACTAATCCGGAGCAATTTAGATCATTCGGCGGATTAGGTATTAAGGCAATTGTTAATGATAAAAATGTAATTGTTGGAAATTTAAGGATGATGCAAAATGAAGGCATATCCATTGACGCAATTGCAGAAACTAATATTAAACTTCAGAAAGAAGGAAAAACCGCTATTATCGTTGCAATTTGTAAGAACGAAGTAAATGAGAATTTTATTCCAATTGGAATAATTGCAGTTGCAGATACTTTAAAACCCGGAGCAAAAGAAACAATAGATGACCTTAAAAAACTTGGTCTTGATATTATAATGATAACAGGCGATAATCAATATACTGCTGATGCAATTGCAAAACAAATTGGAATTGATAGGGTTTTGGCTGAAGTATTGCCGGGCGAAAAAGCTGAAGCTATAAAAAAACTTCAGGCAAATAATTTATTAGGGAATTATGCTAACCCTATTGTAGCAATGGTAGGAGATGGAATAAATGATGCTCCTGCACTTGCTCAGGCTGATGTTGGTATTGCAATAGGAACTGGCACAGATATTGCTATGGCAGCTGCCGGAATTACTCTTATAAGCGGAGAACTCTCAGGTATAGGTCGGGCTATTTCTTTATCTCGGGGTACTTCAGAAACAATTGTTCAGAATTTGGTTTGGGCTTTATTTTATAATGTTGCTTTAATACCAATAGCTGCATATGGTTTATTAAGTCCGATGTTTGCAGCTGGAGCTATGGCATTTAGTTCGTTGTTTGTTGTAACCAACAGCCTTCGCCTAAAAGCATATAAAGTTGAAACATTTGCACCAAGAAAATCTTTACTAAAACAAACTGTTGAACTTCTTCCCCGTATAATTGCTCCGGCACTTGCAATTATCGTTTTAATTGTTGGTCCATTGCTTTTTATGCCCGACTCTAAAATGGAGATACAGGGTGTAGTTCAAAAAGAAATGACTCCTATATTAATGATGTTTATGGCAATATCTAATGCTTTAATTGCAATTAGTTATGCTTCCATTCCATTTTTTCTGATTGTATTTATCAGAAAGAGAAAAGATATGCCTTTTTCGTGGATAATCTTCCTTTTTGGTTTATTTATATTGGCTTGCGGAACCACTCATGTTTTTCATGTTATTGGTTTATGGGTGCCTGTAAATTGGTGGCAGGCCGCTGCTGATACCTTTTGTGCAATTATTTCTTTAGCAACGGCTATTGTTGTATGGCCATATCTTCCCAAAATACTTTCTATTCCTAGTCCGGCACAACTCAAAATATTAAACAATGAATTGCAAAAAGAAAAAGATAAACTTTTATATACTCAAGCCGAACTTAAGAAAGCATATGATGAAGTAGAGCAAAAGATCAAAGAAAGAACTGCTGAACTTGTAATCACAAATAA